>NZ_JBIDFM010000004.1:0-287426 GCF_046635805.1 Gilliamella sp. CG13 | reverse complement strand
GTGTTAAGCCTGCCGCCAGCGTTCAATCTGAGCCATGATCAAACTCTTCAATTTAAAGTTTGATGCTCAATAACTGTCTCTGACATATTCAAATGAATCTTCAGTGTCACTTATCAAGACTTAATTTTTGAGTCCGTAGACTTTATTCTTTCGTCTCGCAAGTGCCCACACAGATTGTCTGTTTCTTTTTTTTAAAGAGCTGACAGTATTTTTTTGCTTTCGCTTTTACTGTCTCAAGGGCTGCGTATACTACGCTACACCTTTTTATTCGTCAAGATCTTTTTTCAAAATTTTTGATCCTGCTCACTAACCTCTTTTACCGCCTGCTTTCGCTGACGCCGTGTCAGTGGATGCGCATTATAGAGCCTTAAAAAAATCATGCAAGCAATTATTTCAAATTTTTGTGCGTTTGTTTCATATTTATTCAAAGCTATTAACGATAAATTTTTGACATAAAACAAACCAAACTGATAAGGTCTTGCAAAAACAATTTGCTAGATAATTATCATTACATTTCTATTCATTCATCTTACCATAGCAACAATAATTACTTTACTTAATGCTTATTATTTAAAAAAACTGTTGTGGTAATCATTTTTATTTTTTTATACCCATAATTTTTGTATGCAAGCTTAATTAAAGTTAACGTTAGCGAATACTACCTATGACATAAACTGATTTATCTTTTAATATAAATTTTATTATACAAGCAACCAGCACACTGAACGCCAATGTGAATATTAATAAACAAACTGCAACAATTGCAGCTAATTCACCATTTTCTGTTTTAAGAATACTGCCCAGTTGTGAAACTTGAATTAATTTTAAAAGCTCAATAATGATTATTTGATGAATAAAATAAATTGGAAAACTTATATTAGCCATAAATGAGAAAAATTTATAAACCATCCCGTCATTCGTTTTATGATTCAATCTATCTAAAAAATAGAGTGCTAACATAAATAGGATAATTTTTTGCAACGTATCAAGCCAAAGTTTTTCGACACCAAGATTATCAACATAACGCCCAACAAAAGTGACAAAAAAGCACAACCCTAAAAAAGCCATAATCAGATATAAGTTATTTTTAATTGCTTTGATGATTATTTCATAATGTTGTCTAGTCATCATTCCGATTAAATAGACAGGACCATAATGTAATAAATTTAGTAGGGGTTTAGTAAAGTCAGGTTTTGTGAACATAACAACCCAAAACATACATATCAGACCGGCAACAATCAAATTCTTTTGTGATAACTTATAAAACAGAGGCGCCATGATATAAATAATGATAATCATTGGGATGAACCAGAGCGGTAATAACTGCGAACCGGTTAGCATCATGATAGAAATCTGACTCATAACACTCGTTTGCGTAACAGAAAAAAACGGCAATTGTGATAATTGTTGATAATGAAAAAAAAGAAAACAAAATATAGATACAGAGATATAAGGACAGACAACCGTTTTAAATTTGGATAAATAATATGTTTTTGTATTATATTTGTAAGTTAAATGTTGAAACAGAAATCCTGCAATTAACACAAAAAAAGTTGTGAAATTAAACGCAAATAAATTTAAAAACGAGTAAAGATAACTATTTTCAATTAAGGTTTTATTATTGATAAATACACCTAAGCAATGACTGAAGACAATCATCATAATTGCAACGCCACGTAATACGTGGATGGAGTGAATTTTTTGAGCTTTTACAGTTGTCATTTTTAATAGTAATGATAGAAAATATATAATTCTCTATACTGTATCATATAATTAAACGACAATAATAAGTATTTATAAAAACGAAGATAAACAGTTATCAAAGAAATGTTAGATTGTATTAATGTTCTCTATTTAATTTCTTTGCAGCAAACGAACAGATAGGAATGATTTCTCGATGTTCTTCAGTTAATTTTTTGACAGTAAGATCGAGTAATTTATCAGCCAAACCATGACCACGATAACTTGAATCCACAAAAGTGTGATTAATTGTCGCTTTGTCTTGACCAATACGAGAAAATGTCATTTCTGCTATTTCTTTATCATTATCAAGAATATAAAATCTTTCTGGGTCTTCTTTATAGATAAGTGACATACGCTTCTCCTTACATTTGGGATAATAAGTATAGAGTGTAAAATTATTTGTTTATGATGTTACCAACTTATTTATATTAAGGAATTTTATTTATATTTTGCAGTTATTCTTTTTGGAGTTAACGCCCCTTCGTTAACATGATTTTTATCGATTATTTATGGATAATATTAACTTTGTAGAAGTTATATTGAATTTTTTAATCTCATAAATTTAAAAAGTAGAACGGTATTAACATGATCCATTAACACATCATTTTATATTTCATAGGTGAACTTTTGATATAAACGTAATATTCCCATTATATTCAATTATTCACCTTCATTTGATTTACCATTTGTTGATATTTTTAAAGATTACTGTACATTCTAAAATAGACGTTTAGCAACATTATATAATTCCATATCAAACGGACGTTTCATTGTATTAATTGCTTCTATGATGTCGTGATGAACTAATTTACCATTTTGTACACCTACACAGCGTCCAGCATGACCTTGTAGCAACAACTCGACAGCGAAAGCCCCCATACGAGAACCTAAAATACGATCGTAAGGAACCGGTGAACCACCTCGTTGAACATGACCAAGCACAGTAGCTCGAGTTTCATGATGTACAGCAGCTTCAATATCAGCTGCAAGCTGATTAACATCACACATATGCTCAGTAACAGTTACAATAGCATGTTTTTTACCCTTAGCAAAACCGAGTTTAATTTCTTCAATTAAGTCTTCTTTAGTATAAGAAACTTCAGGGATAATCATGAATTCACAACCGCCAGCCACAGCTGCATTTAAAGTTAAATCACCACAATCACGTCCCATAATCTCAATCACTGAAATACGATGATGAGAAGAACAAGTATCACGCAATCTATCGATAGCTTCGACGGCGGTGCTAAGTGCAGTAAAATAGCCAATTGTATAATCCGTGCCACGAATGTCATTATCAATTGTGCCGGGTAAACCAATACAAGGGAATCCTTCTTCAGTTAATCGCATTGCTCCCATATAAGAACCGTCACCGCCAATGACTACTAATGCATCGATTTGGTGTTTTTGCAGATTCGCTATTGCTTTTTTTCTCACCTCTTTATCTTTAAATTCAGGAAATCTCGCTGAACCTAAAAATGTACCGCCTCGTGTAATAATATCTGACACACTAGCACGATCTAATTGAGTAATTCGATCTTCACAAAGCCCTAAATAACCATCATGAATACCAAAAACATCCAATCCTTCCGTTAATGCCGTTCTAACCACACCACGAATCGCAGCATTCATCCCTGGTGCATCACCACCACTGGTTAAGATACCAATTTTTTTTATCATACAACATAACTCCAAATAATAATTAACTTTTAACTATTATAGAGTTTTAACAGATATCTAACAATAGAATATAAAAGCTATTTTTGGTTATAATTTATCACTCATTTTTTCAGCAGGAACAACCGATATAGGATCTTGATGAATAATGACTGTGGCAGGCGCAAATTCATTAGCAAGATGTTTTTCAACCGCATCGGTTATGGCATGCGCTTTTACTAATGGCATGTTATCATCAAGTTCAATGTGTAATTGAATAAATTTTACAGGTCCAGCTTGTCTGGTTTTTAAATCATGAAAACCATGTACTTGTGGAAATGATGCCACAATTTCTGCTATTTTTTGGTTGTCACTATCAGGCAATGCGCGATCAAGCAGATCTTGAATAGCGTTGTAGGCAATATGATAAGCATTATAGCAAATGAATAAAGCGATAAAAAAAGCAAATACAGCATCTGCATAAGTAATGCCATACCAACTTAAACAGAGTGCGATTACTACTGCGACATTCATAAACATATCCGAAGAGTAATGTAGCATGTCTGCTTTCACTGCTTTGCTTTGCGTAATTTTTATCACATATCGTTGATATAACACTAAGACACAAGTAATGACTGTCGAAATGACAGACACTATGATACCAAATAATGGAACCTCAAGTGCTGTAGGATGAACGATTGATTTAATGCTGGAAAGAAGCAAAATTGTCGCTGATCCAATAATAAACGTACTTTGTGCTAAAGCAGCAAGTGATTCTGCTTTACCATGACCAAAAGTATGATCATCATCAGCAGGTTTTAATGCATATCTCACAAGAAAGAAATTTAGACCGGATGCGATTAAATCTATACTTGAATCAAGCAGTGAAGCAAATAAACTAATTGACCCCGTAAACCAACACGTAATTAATTTGATAGTAATTAAAAAAATAGAAATTAAGACGGCACTTAATGTCGCTTTTTTAACTAATTTTTCGTACAAATGTGAATTTGACATTTGATACCTATTTATTGATAGGATTCAATTCCTAATGGTAGTACTAACTGTTCAGCAACTTCAGCCGCTTTCTTTTTACCTAATAAAGCATCAATAATTTTTAAAGCAAAATCAATTGAAGTCGCAGGACCTTGGCTAGTAATGATTTTATATTGTTCGTCAAAGTATACTCTTTCGGCTTTCCAATGTTTAAATGCATCTTTAGTTGTTGGATAACCAGTCATATAAGCATGAGGGAATAAATGATGATATTGTAAAACCATTGCAGGAGATGCACAAATGGCCGCAACAATATTACCTGATTGATGTGTTTGTTTTAATTTTTCGATTAATTCAGGACAATCACGAAAATTTTCCGCACCTTTTAAACCACCCGGCAAGATAACCACATCAAAATCAGTGTGTTTAATTTCGGAAAATACTTTTTGTGCAAGGATAGTTACCCCACGAGAACACGCAACTTCACGTGAATGAGAAATACTTGCAGTAATAACTTTTATACCTGCACGGGTCAATAAGTCAATAGTGGTAACGGCCTCAGTTTCTTCACAACCTTCAGATAAGAATACTAATGCTTGTTTAGTCATTATTGTTCTCCTTTTAACATATCAACCGTTATCACAAAGACTTGATAGGATTAATTTACTTTAATCCTTTCAATTTTAGCGCCTAATTTTCTCAATTTATCTTCTATATTATCATAACCACGGTCGATATGGTAAATACGATCAACAATAGTTGAACCTTCAGCGATACAGCCCGCAAGAACTAAACTTGCTGAAGCGCGTAAATCAGTTGCCATGACTTGCGTTCCACTTAGTTTTTCAACACCGTGCGTAATTAATGTATTACCTTCAATTTCAGCTCTGGCACCCATACGCACAAGCTCAGGTACATGCATAAATCGATTTTCGAAAATCGTTTCTTTAATAATTCCCGTTCCTTGTGCAACCATATTTAATAGAGAAAATTGAGCTTGCATATCTGTTGGAAAGCCAGGATGTGGTGCGGTATGTATATTGACCGCCTTAGCACGTTTACCTTCCATATCCAAACATATCCAATCTTTGCCGGTTTCAATTTTTGCACCAGCTTCTTTCAACTTAGCAATGACGGCATCAAGTAGCGTTGGATCGGTTTTACGACATGTAATTTTACCTTTGGATATTGCCGCTGCAACAAGGAAAGTACCAGTTTCAATTCGGTCTGAAACAATCTCGTGTACGCCACCGCCTAAACGCTCAACACCTTCAATCTCGATACGAACAGTTCCTGCACCCGTAATTTTTGCCCCTAACATATTTAAAAATTTGGCTGTATCAACTATTTCTGGTTCACAAGCTGCATTTTCAATAATCGTTTTACCCTCTGCTAAGGTGGCAGCAGACATAATAGTGACGGTAGCACCAACACTTACTTTATCCATTACAATATGAGCACCTTTTAATCGTCCTTCAACCGAAGCCTTAACGTAGCCCTCATCTAAGGTAATTGTTGCGCCTAATTGTTGTAGGCCAGTGATATGTAAATCAACAGGTCTGGCGCCAATAGCACAACCACCCGGTAACGAAACTTGCCCTTGTCCAAAGCGCGCAACCAACGGTCCTAAAGCCCAAATTGATGCACGCATTGTTTTAACAAGTTCATAAGGAGCACAATAGTTATCGAGATGACGCGCATCAAGATGAATCGAACCATTACGTTGACATTTGACACCTAACTGACTTAATAATTCTAAAGTCGTATCAATATCTTTCAATTTAGGCACATTTTGAAGTTCAACTGGTTTTTCAGCTAAAATCGCTGCAAATAAAATTGGAAGCGCTGCATTTTTAGCGCCAGAAATAACGACTTCGCCATTAAGTGAGGTTGGACCTGTAACGTGAAACTTTTCCATTGTTAACTCTTATGTTTGATAAATTGGCAAATATTATAAAAGTTATTTGCTAATAGATAAATGAATTTTATAAGATATCCAAAAAAACCAACCTTATCATTATTTTCAAAAGGGATTTGTTAAAAACTTTCCCATATTGTTTATGAATTGATAAAATCCCTGCTAAACAATGATTGACTCAAATAAACAAGCACCTTATAGTTAAGTACTGTTATTTAGAGTAATCACCATTAAATTTGTCATGTTTAGCGTGATATTATTACTTAACAAAAAACAATTTTATTTAAGAGAAAACACATGTTTGATTCACTCGCAAAAGCTGGTAAGTACCTTGGACAAGCCGCTAAGTTAATGGTTGGTATTCCCGATTATGATACTTATGTTCAACATATGAAGTTGACCCATCCAGAACAAACGCCAATGACTTATGAAGAGTTTTTTAAAGAGCGCCAAGAAGCACGTTATTCAGGCAAAGGTGGGTTTAAATGTTGTTAACAATTAAGAATATGTCATGACTGAGCAAATTAATTCTTCTTTACTTCCTGTCACGATATTAACAGGTTTTCTTGGTGCAGGAAAAACAACACTAATTAATTATTTATTAGAAAATAACCGCAACGAAAAAACAATTATTATCGAAAATGAATACGGACCGGTAAATATTGACAGTAATTTGCTTAATGTCAGCACGGATATTCAAATTGTCGAAATTACTAATGGTTGTATTTGTTGTACCATTCAAGGCGAACTAACTGAGGCACTACATCAACTGCACGCTAAACGCATCGCAGGTGAATTACAGTTCGATCGTATTATTATTGAAACGACAGGCCTTGCTGATCCTGCGCCAATCATACAAACATTTTTTATTGATGAATTGATTCGGGAAACGATTCAATTAGATGCAATAGTCACTTTAGTCGATGCTAAACACATACTAACACATCTTGATGAGCATCGAGTCGCCCTTTCACAGATCGGTTTTGCAGATCGCATTATTTTAACAAAAACAGATTGTGTTGATGAAGAACAAAAAAATCACGTTATAAACCGACTTCACCATATTAATCATAAGGCAATGATAATTGAAGCGGTTAATGGTCAACTTCCAAAATCAGCATGGCTAGATATTCACGCATTCGATTTGAGTGATGAACTCACCATTAATCGAGGCTTGTTTGTCATTGACACAAGCCCAAAACACCAATCAGGCTTTAAACTCATTCCGTTAAAAAAATCTCATTCACTTAAAAATGATGAAATCTGTTCCTATCTTTTCGAAGCAAAACAACTTAATTTAAAAAAGATAGGTTCATTTATGGAACAACTTGTTGAGCAATATGGTAATGACATGTTGCGTTATAAAGGTGTATTGGCTATCAAAGGGAATGCTCAACGTTTAATAGTGCAAGGCGTTCATAAAGTAGTCGGATTTGATTATGGTTCGCCTTGGCAAAATGAACAAGAGAAAGTGTCGAAGTTAATCGTTATCAGTCGCCCCTTACCTTTTGACGAGTTGAATCAGGCATTTTTAAAAACCATGGAAATATAATCGTTAACTTGCATTCAATAGGTTATTATATCAATTTATTCCGTTATTAAAAAATTATATGGTATTCACTCTTCTGTATTGCCATTTAATAACGGTTAAATTTTATTGACTTTTATGTAATAAAAATCCATTTTTTCAATTAATCGGAGACTTTTTTAATTCATTTGTTCCCTCTAATCAAAGCAAAAAAATATAACTTGCTTTCAACATAAATTTTTAGATTAGCTGAACTGAACTAGCTTTTTTACAAAAAGGTCTATTTACCGATCATTTGAAGACAAATCACATATCCTAAACCGCATACATAATAGTAATATTAAATCCAAATATGATAACATAGACCCAATTTATTATTTATAGGATAACTGACTTAATAGTATGGATTATGATATCGCAATTGTAGGTCTTGGACCTGCAGGCAGTACCTTAGCACGTTTACTTAGCCCATCATTTAAAATTATTGCATTTGATAAAAAACATCAATCCGGTGATACAGGTTTTCATAAACCTTGTGGTGGATTACTCGCTAATGATGCACAAAAATCATTTATTCGGCAAAAACTGAATTTGCCTACTGATATTTTGTCTGATCCGCAAATTTTCAGCGTAAAAACTTATGATCTACAGACTAATCTTATTCGTAATTATCAACGTACTTATGTTAGTTTCGATCGGCATAAATTCGATTTATGGTTGAAATCACTGATTCCACCCTCTGTTGAAGTGCATCACAATACATTATGCAAAGAAATAATGCGTATTATAGAAGGTTATCAAATTACTTATATTGATGAAAATAACATAGAGCAAAAAATCACAACTCGTTATGTTGTTGGCGCAGATGGCGCAAATTCACTAGTCAGACGAATGCGCTATCCTTCCCATTCAATAAGACAGTATGTTGCTATACAACAATGGTTTGCAGAAAAGCATCCCCATCCTTTTTATTCTTGTATTTTTGATAATCAATCAACCAATTGTTATGCTTGGAGCATTTCAAAAGACGGGTCATTTATTTTTGGTGGCGCATTTCCTAAAAAAACAGCCAATCAACATTTTGAAAATCTGAAAAAAAAATTAACTCAGCAAGGATTTATTTTCGGAGAACCCCATAAGACAGAAAAATGCTTAGTGATTTATCCAAACCGCTTTCGTGATTTTTATACAGGAAACGAGAACATTTTTTTAATCGGTGAAGCAGCAGGATTTATTAGTGCCAGTTCTTTAGAGGGCATTAGTTATGCGCTTGATAGCGCCGAGATTTTAAGTAAGATCTTAAATAGCACTGATCCCGATCCAAATAAACGATATTATTTTAAAACTTTGCCGTTACGATTAAAGCTATACAGTAAAATAGTCAAAGCCAAAATATTAACTACCCCTTTTTGGCGTAAATTAATCATGAAAAGTAAAATTCAGCATATAAATATGGAATAAATTATATTAGACTGCATACTGTTAATTAAATAATAAATTAGTTTAATCATATCGATGAAATAAATTAGGAAATAATTATTATGTTTGACGTAAACGATTTAATTCGTTTTAATCACGAATGGTCAGAAAAGATTGAGCAGGAAGACCCTGAATTTTTTAAACAACTTGCAGTTAAACAAAACCCTAAATTTTTATGGATCGGCTGTTCGGATAGCCGTGTTCCAGCAGAAAAACTGATCAAACTCAAACCAGGAGAGATGTTTGTCCATAGAAATGTCGGTAATCAAGTAATCCACACAGATCTTAACTGTTTATCGGTCGTGCAATATGCTGTTGATGTGCTAAAAATTGAAGATATTATCGTTTGTGGTCATTTAGACTGTGGGGGCATTCGAGCTGCAGTCGAAAATCCAGATCTCGGTTTAATCAATAATTGGTTGTTACATATTCGTGACCTATGGTTTCGAAATAGTTCACTACTTGGTAAATTTGCGCCAGAACTTCGCATGGATATATTATGCGAATTAAATGTTATTGAACAGGTTTATAATTTAGGTCATTCAACCATTATTCAGTCAGCATGGCAACGCGGTCAAAAAGTCAATTTGCATGGTTGGGTGTATGGCATTGATAATGGTAAGATTACCGATTTGCATATTACTTCATCAAGTAGCGAAAATCTTGAGATTAATTATCGGGAAGCGATTTCTTATCTTTTAAATTTACACAAAGATCAATAATTATTGGCTAAAATTTATTTGAAGCGGTAGATAATTTGATTACTGCTCCCTCGCCATAATAACTTTGGATCGGCTTGTTCTTGAACAAATTTGCCATCAATTAAGACATCAATATACGGGATAACAGCCTGTTGTTCGGGTGTTAACTCATCAAGTTTATAGCCTGTCCAAAGCCAAATATCTTTGTTATCACATTCTGTTTTTACACGTTTGACCAATTTTAAAATTGTAGGCACATTTTGAGGATGCAAAGGATCACCGCCAGAAAGCGATAATCCTTGACGTTTTATTTCTGTATCTTGTAAATCTTTGATGATTTGATCTTCTATTGACTGTGTAAATGGTAAACCCGAATCTAATGACCATGTACTTTTATTGTAGCAGCCACGACATTGATGAACGCAGCCAGCAACAAAAAGCGTACATCGAGTACCTTCACCATTTACAACATCAACAGGATAGTAACGATGATAGTTCATAAATAGGTAATAATTTTTTAACCAATTTGCCCATTATCCAAATGTTTAACACGACGTTTAACTTCTTCTTGTTTACCTGCATTGAATGGACGTGCATCGGGACTACCTAAATACCCACAAACACGGCGAGTTACTGAGACTTTAGCCGAATCATGATTACCACAACTTGGGCAAACAAACCCTTTGCTGGTACATGAAAATTCACCGGTATAACCACATTCATAGCATTCATCAATAGGCGTATTAGTACCATAGTAAGGTACTCGAGAATAGCTATAATCCCAAACATCTTCTAACGCTTTAACATTGTTAATCATATTTGGATATTCACCGTAACAGATAAACCCACCATTTGCCACCGCAGGATATGCTTTTTCAAACTCAATTTTTTCGTACGGATTGACCTTTTTTTCAACGTCTAAATGGAAACTATTGGTATAGTAACCTTTATCTGTCACTCCTGGTATAACACCAAATTCAGCTGTATCAAGACGGCAAAAACGGTCACATAAGTTTTCACTTGGTGTACTGTACAAACTAAATCCGTAACCAGTTTCCTCTTTCCATTGCTCAACCGCTTTACGTAAATGTTCAACAATAGCTACGCCTTTTTCTCGTAAAATTTCGCTATCAAAAGGATGTGTTTGATTGCCATATAACGCATTTAAAGTTTCATGAAGTCCAATATAACCAAGCGAAATTGAAGCTCGACCATTTTTGAAAATTTCAGATACACTATCGTCTTCTTTTAGCCTTACGCCACATGCCCCTTCCATATATAAAATTGGCGCAACACGTGCTTTAACACCATCCAGACGGGCAATACGTGTCATCAGGGCTTTTTTACAAAGCGTTAAACGCTTATCTAAAAGTTCCCAAAAGCTTGCTTCATTACCTTTTGCTTCAATGGCAATACGTGGCAAGTTTAAACTAATCACTCCTAAATTATTACGTCCGTCATGAAGTTGTTCACCGTCTTCTTCATAAACCCCTAAAAAGCTTCGACATCCCATAGGTGTTTTGAATGAACCAGTCACTTCAACAACTTTATCGTAGTTTAAAATATCAGGGTACATGCGTTTACTTGCACACTCTAATGCAAGTTGTTTAATATCGTAATTTTTGTCTTCAGGCTGACGATTAATGCCATCTTTAATAGCAAAAACAAGTTTAGGGAAAACAGCGGTTTTGTGATTTTTACCTAAACCTTTAATTCGTACTTTTAAAATGGATTCTTGAATTAAACGTGATTCCCAACTGGTACCTAAACCAAAGCCAAACGTTACAAAAGGGGTTTGACCATTAGCGGTGTGTAAGGTGTTGACTTCATATTCAAGCGATTGAAACGCATCATAACACTCTTTTTGTGTTCGACTTTCTGCATAAGCTTCAGGATTAGGAATATGCCATTCTTCAGCAATCTGTTTATGTTTTTGATAACTGATGGTTACAAATTTCGCTAATATTTCATCAATGCGATTGATTGTTGTTCCACCATAGATATGACTTGCAACTTGAGCAATTATTTGTGCGGTGACCGCAGTTGCAGTTGCAATAGATTTTGGTGGTTCAATTTCAGCGTTACCCATTTTAAAACCATTGGTTAACATTCCATCTAAATCAATTAACATGCAGTTAAACATTGGAAAGAAAGGCGCATAATCTAAATCATGATAATGGATTTCACCAATATCATGAGCACGAGAAACATCTTTTGGTAACAAATACTGTTTGGCATAATGCTTTGCCACAATGCCTGCCAGTAAATCACGCTGAGTTGGAATCACTTTACTATCTTTATTGGCATTTTCGTTCAAAATAGCCACATTACTTTGTTCAATTAGCCCACGAATATCTTGATTTAAACGACTACGTTCTTCCCGAGCACGATCACGGTCGTGACGATATTCGATATAAGTTCTCGCTAATTTTTTATAAGGACCTGACATTAATTGATTTTCAACAGCATTTTGAATTTCGTTGATATCAACGCTTTCGCGTTCGCTCATCTGGTTGGTCACCATACGAGCAACGTCAGCACAATAATCCGGGTCATTAACATTCGCTGCAACCGCAGCTTTAACTATAGCATCTTTAATTCGAGTCTCATTGAATGCAGTTTGACAACCATCGCGTTTGATAACTACAGGCATATATACTCCTCAATATTCATTAATAATTAGCGCTGGGGCAAGGTTTAGTTCACATATTAATATTCATTGTAATTATTAAGAATTATTCGTTTCTCGTAAGAATATTAAGTGTTTTTTGAGATAGACAGAGATTTTCACATAGCTTAAATAATACTATATATAGTAGATATATTGAGATTATACACCATATATTGTGTTTTTCTAGATAATTTACTAAATTAAATTACTTGACACGCTTCAAGCCAAGTACGACAAGTCTTTTGATATGTAAAGCCTAAAGATAAGAAAGGTTGTTTTGCAAAGAAATTTCAAGCGCAAAGAAAAAGTGCAAGACTCACTTGCACTTTATTTTGTCAAACTGGAGTGATTTTTTATATTTTATGACTCATTATTCAACCAATCAGTGTGGAAAACACCTTCTTTGTCGATACGCTTATAAGTATGAGCACCAAAATAATCACGTTGTGCTTGAATGAGATTAGCCGGTAATACCGCTGAACGATAGCTATCATAATATGCAATAGCGGCAGATAATGTCGGTACAGCAATACCTTGTTGTATAGCTAAAGACACAACATCACGCAGTGATTGTTGGTAAGCTTCGACGGTTTGCGTGAAGTATGGAGCGAGTAATAAATTATCAATTTCGTTATTCGCCGCATAGGCATCAGTGATTTTTTGTAAGAACTGAGCACGAATAATACAACCTGCTCTAAAGATTTTCGCAATTTCACCATAATTCAAGTTCCATTGATATTGATGAGAAGCGGCTTTTAATTGAGCGAAACCTTGAGCATAAGAGATAATTTTACCCATATAAAGTGCTTTACGGATTTTTTCAATTAACGCTTGTTTATCTCCCGAATAAGCAACCTGCTTCGGTCCGCTTAAAACTTTAGATGCCACAACACGTTGCTCTTTAATTGCTGAAAGGTAGCGTGCAAATACTGACTCAGTAATTAATGATAAGGGTTCACCTAAATCTAAAGCACTTTGACTAGTCCATTTACCCGTTCCTTTATTACCCGCTGCATCAAGAATCACATCCACTAAATAATTACCGTCTTTATCTTTATGTTTAAAGATATCAGCCGTAATTTCGATGAGATAACTATCTAATTCACCTTTGTTCCATTCAGTAAAAACTTGAGCAAGCTCGTCATTATTTAAACCTACTGCGTGTTTTAATAAAGAATAACTTTCAGCAATTAATTGCATGTCGCCATATTCAATACCGTTATGAGCCATTTTGACGTAATGACCTGCCCCATCTGGTCCGATATAGGTGACACAAGGCTCGCCATTTACTTTAGCGGCAATTTTTTCCAAGATTGGGGCAACTAATTCGTATGCTTCTTTTTGACCGCCTGGCATAATCGAAGGGCCTTTTAGTGCACCTTCTTCACCACCGGAAACACCTGCACCAATAAAGTTAAATCCTTCTTCAAAGAGTGTTTTATTACGGCGAATCGT
The DNA here is from genome assembly GCF_046635805.1 of Gilliamella sp. CG13. Lineage (NCBI taxonomy): Bacteria > Pseudomonadati > Pseudomonadota > Gammaproteobacteria > Orbales > Orbaceae > Gilliamella > Gilliamella sp. CG13. The sequence goes on along the minus strand of NZ_JBIDFM010000004.1, from coordinate 273,279 downwards.
ATCTTCAAAATAAGCATTACCACCATCAATGATTATATCGCCTTTATCGAGTAAAGGACGTAACTCATCAATCACCGCATCAGTTCCTTTACCAGCTTGAACCATAATTAATATACGACGTGGTTTTTCCAAAGAATTAACAAAATCTTCAATCGTAAAGTAAGGAACCAATTGTTTATCGGAATGCTCAGCGACAACTTGCTCTGTTTTATCTTTAGAACGGTTGTAAATAGCAACAGAAAACCCACGACTTTCAATATTGAGCGCAAGGTTACGCCCCATGACCGCCATTCCAATAACACCGATTTGTTGTTTAGACATGATTTGGCTCCTTTATTTAATCTTATACAACCTTTCTAATAAGGTTTTTAACAACATCCAAAACTTTAAATAAGTTTTATAAAATAAAATTATGCTATATTTGCCACAAAAAATGCCGTATCAGCATAGAATACGGCATTTTTATAACTTTACTGATTTAACATCTCTACCCTAAAAATCATGAGCGTTTCATCATTTCAAAAAACTCGTCATTCGTTTTAGTCATGGCAAGTTTATCAATTAAAAACTCCATTGCATCGATTTCACCCATAGGGTTAAGAATCTTGCGTAAGATCCACATTTTTTGTAGTTCATCTGGTGAAGTCATTAAATCTTCTTTACGCGTACCTGAACGGTTAAAATCAATAGCCGGGAATACACGACGCTCAGCAATTTTACGAGATAAATGCACTTCCATATTACCCGTACCTTTAAACTCTTCGTAAATGACTTCGTCCATTTTTGACCCCGTGTCAATCAACGCCGTTGCAATAATCGTTAAACTCCCACCCTCTTCGACATTACGAGCAGCACCAAAAAAGCGTTTTGGACGATGTAACGCATTGGCATCTACACCACCGGTTAATACTTTACCCGATGACGGAACCACTGTGTTATAAGCTCGAGCTAAACGCGTAATAGAGTCTAACAAAATAATGACATCTTTTTTATGTTCAACTAAGCGTTTTGCTCGCTCAATAACCATTTCAGCAACTTGAACATGTCTTGCTGCTGGTTCGTCAAAGGTTGATGCTACCACTTCACCTTTAACTAAACGTTGCATTTCGGTAACTTCTTCTGGACGTTCATCAATCATCAATACGACCAGTTCACATTCAGGATGATTAACCGCTAAACTTTGAGCAATATTTTGCAACAACATTGTTTTACCCGCTTTCGGCGGAGCAACGATTAAACCACGTTGACCTTTACCAATTGGCGAAGCTAAATCAAGTACTCTGGCGGTGATATCTTCAGTTGATCCATTCCCACGTTCCATACGTAAACGAGAATTAGGATGAAGTGGAGTTAAGTTTTCGAAAAGAATTTTATTGCGGGCATCTTCAGGCTTGTCGTGATTGACTTCATTCACTTTTAACAAAGCAAAATAACGCTCGCCTTCCTTAGGCGGTCTGATTTTACCTGCTATGGTATCACCAGTCCTTAAATTGAATCGTCTAATTTGACTTGGTGAGACATATATATCATCAGGTCCAGCTAAATAAGAGCTATCAGCTGAGCGTAAAAATCCGAATCCATCTTGCAAAATTTCAAGCACACCATCACCAAAAATATCTTCACCGCTTTTGGCATGTTGTTTAAGGATTGCAAAGATAATGTCTTGTTTTCTAAGACGGGCAAGATTTTCTAGCCCCATTGTTTTTTCACCAAGCGCTACTAGCTCGGAAACAGATGTGTTTTTTAATTCAGTTAAATTCATAATTTTAAAAATTCTTGAGGATAAAATTGATATGTTTGCAATTAATGTTATTTTTGTATATTCGTTTCATTTACTTATAAAAAAAATTCTCTCTCTGACAATACACAAATTCAATCTGTTATGAAGCTTTTAATGATAATTTAATATCTGAATATAGAATTTTCACCACTTTATCAAGAAAAACAATGAATTGTAGAAAGGGGTCTTCGTAAGAGCTAGCAATTTACACTAAAAACAGTAATATGTCTATAATAAATTCAGTTTGTTTTAATAAATTTGTAAATATTATTATTACAATAAGTAAATGAGTAAAAGAGTAAAAGAGTAATACGCAATTTAATTACTCTTTTTATGCTTTAGGTACTAAAATTAATTTATTCGAAAAATCTAAAACAACATTAAAGTTGTTCATCAATGAAACTTTTAAGTTGAGCTTTAGACAATACACCAACTTGAGTTGCAACCACTTGACCATTTTTAAAAATCAATAGTGTTGGGATGCCTCTAATACCAAATTTCGGTGCAATATTTGGGTTTTCTTGCACATCTAATTTTGCAATCACAATTTTATCACTATATTCTTGGGCAACTTCTTCTAAAATTGGGGCTAACATTTTACACGGCCCACACCATTCAGCCCAAAAATCAACCAATACAGGTTTTGTTGCTTCTTTGATTGTATTATCAAAAGTAGTTTCAGAAAGAGAAACAATATTATTGCTCATTTATTTTCTCCAAATATAGAATTACATGGTTTTATATTAGGATATTTTCGTTTTCTTCGCTAGTAATTATTATAATAGGGTATAATTATTAGTGATGACCGTAAGTTTAATATGTTATAATCCCACTATTCCGATAATTAAACTTAAAACCACAATGATTCAATCTTATCTAACAAAAACAACATTTAATCAATTTCCGCTTCATCCATTAGTGATTAAAGCACTTGAGAAAAAAGGGTTTGTTTATTGTACTCCAATTCAAGAACAAGCTTTACCCTTTACAACAAAAGGAATTGATATCGCCGGTCAAGGACAAACTGGAACAGGCAAAACAATGGCGTTTTTGGCATCAACATTTAACTACTTGTTGAATCATCAACCCTTGCCAGATCATAAAGCGAATCAACCTAGGGCTATCATTATTGCCCCAACGCGTGAATTAGTTGTGCAAATTTATCATGATGCAGAGTTATTATCTAAAGAAACCGGGCTAAAATTAGGATTAGCCTATGGTGGTGATGGCTATGATAAACAATTAAAAATGTTATCCGCAGGTGTAGATATTTTAATTGCAACAACAGGTCGCTTAATTGATTATGCTAAACAAAAATATATCAATTTAGAATCAATTCAAGTTGTGGTTCTAGACGAAGCAGATCGTATGTTTGATCTCGGTTTTATTCGAGATGTACGTTGGATTTTTAAACATATGACACCACCTGAAAAACGCTTAACGATGTTATTTTCTGCAACGTTGACACACAATGTGCGTGAACTTGCTTTTGAGCATATGAATAATCCTCAATATGTTGAAGTAGAACCAGAACAGAAAATCGGACATCGTATTAAAGAAGAACTATTTTTCCCTTCCAATGAAGATAAATTAGCTTTATTGCAAACACTTATTGAAGAAGAATGGCCTGAGCGTTGTATCATATTTGCGAATACTAAAATTGCATGTGAAAAAATCTGGCGTCATTTAGTTGCTGATGGTCATCGAGTTGGGTTATTAACGGGTGATATTGCTCAGAAAAAACGTTTATCTATTTTGGAACAATTCACGCGAGGTGATATTGATATTCTCGTTGCAACAGATGTTGCAGCACGGGGATTACATATCCCGAATGTAACACATGTTTTTAACTATGATCTCCCTGATGATTGCGATGATTACCGTCACCGAATCGGTCGTACTGGACGAGCAGGCGCTGAAGGTAATTCAATTTCTTTAGCTTGTGAACGATACTCACAAAATTTGCCAGCCATTGAAAAAGCCATTGCGCATGCAATCCCTGTTAGTCAATATGATCCTTCGGCCTTGTTGACGGACTTACCAGCGCCAAAAGCGTTTAGACGTCCACCCAGAAGAAGATCATCGTCATAACTGATCTTTTGATCATCATAAATATAGTTATCTAAAATTATCATTAAACAGTAATGCTTTTTAGATAACTATAGTGATTATTTTATTTGTGCAATTAACACCCAAAAATGACGATTGAAATGTTAGTCTTTTTTTCGTTGCTTTAAAAAAGCTTGATATGCAGTCTCTATTGCATTTTTAGTCGTTTTTGATAATGATGCAACATGGCATCGATGCAATGAACCATATAAGACAAAAAGAATATTTTTAGAGATTTCAGCTTTTTTAGACTTAATTTTATGATAGGTTTCTAAATAACCTATTTTACGATAAGTCTCGACATCTTTAATTCCAACACTACACAATAATCGTTCTAATGACAATGTCATATTGGGTAGCTCTTTTATTCGATTCGTTTTTATTTCGTTTTTTTCATGTTTTTCTTGTTTAGCATATTCAATTGCCATTTTAGCCAATGAATGTAGTTTTGGCAGATCATTGAGCCACTCATCCTTAACTTTATAATAATCAAGTAATTTGGTTAAAACACCTGATGATAACGTTAGCGGTTGCATACCTTGTTCAATAAAGAATGAACGGTATGATGTATGTCCTCTTAAATAAAAATCCGTTTGACTTATCCATCCAAACATTGTTGTATCGCTACTAATGCTGAACCCACCAAAAAAGGTTTTAATTGAAATGCCACTAAAGCCAGAGAATTTTGTTAATATTTGATTTGCAAAGGTTGAACTCATATTTTATTTCTATTTTTTTACTTAATTCTGTACTAAATCACTTAACCAACTTAATTATCAAATCAAAACTATCGTATTTTACTCAATACTCCAACTAATTTTCGTATCCATTAATCAATATTGCGATCTGTCTTCCATAATTAGACAAAAGTTATTAATTATCGAAAGATTTATTGTTATTACTGACAAATATCAAAAAAAGTGTTGCAATTGTAAATTTTAGGTGTATTTCGCCCCAGAATTCCAAAAGAAAAGTAGCTTAAAGATTGTTATTCTGACTTAATAATTATACAATCTGTTCCAGTAGATTTTATTAAATTCATTTTGTCTTTATCCATTATCATGATTAAAAAAATTTTTGGTTTATTTTCTCTATTTTTTTCGTTTGTGGCATCTGCTGATCGACAACCACTAATAGATTCGTTCGTCCTGTGTAATCCAAATTTTTTCAATACTGTTTATAGCAATAAAGATGAGTTAAAACGTTTTACCAATGTCCAAATTTTTGACGGTAATCTGGCTTATATTCCTGTCACTAATCGATTTGATACGGGTAAAAATTTTATGTATTTTTCGCTGCCTATCAAATACAAAAATTTAACCATAAAAGGTTACTATGACAGTGCAATGGATTTAGGTAAAATTGGCAAATATTATTTTTGGGGGTTCATCATTGATAATGATATTAATCAGATCAAAAATACATTAAATTATCTCAACTGGAAAAACATGGAAGATAACCAGCTTTATATTGCCAATCCTAAAATTCGGAGCCTCAATGATGATAATCAAGTTTGGCATACTAATACAGGTACTGTTGTTGGTGTGAAAACGATTCCTGCACCAAATACGATTGAAAAATTGCTATTACTTGAGAAAAACGGCAGTATGACTTTACTTATGTGTTCGATTCAAGGCGCCGTCACATCTGAACTGCTTAGGCGAGAACGCCCTGATATCCAGTAACATTTGATGAATTAAATTGCTAACTCGTCCATTTCACCCGTTCGAATACGTATTACTTGTTCAACGTTATACACAAAAATCTTACCATCCCCAATTTTTCCTGTTTGTGCGGTTTTCATAATTGTTTCAATACACATTTCCAAAATATCATCAGGAACTATCAGTTCAATTTTTACTTTGGGTAAAAAATCCACCATATATTCAGCACCACGATAAAGCTCGGTATGTCCTTTTTGGCGACCAAAACCTTTAACTTCGGTCACCGTCATACCAGTAATACCTTGATCAGCAAGCGCCTCTCGAATGTCATCTAATTTAAAGGGTTTGATAATCGCTTCAATTTTTTTCATCTCTATTTGCCTTTTATTCGATATTACCAATTCTTAAATCCAAAAGCAGAAGTAATCGGATAGCGTCTGCCTTTACCAAAGTTACGTGCCGTAATTTTAGGTCCTACTGCTGATTGGCGTCGTTTATATTCATTAATATCAACTAATTTTATGACTCGTCTTACTGTTGATTCATCATAGCCTTGCTCAACCAGTTCTGCAACGGAAAGATCCTGCTCAACATAGCCTTTTAAAATACCGTCTAAAATATCATAAGGAGGTAAACTATCTTCATCTTTCTGATCAGGTGCAAGTTCGGCAGAAGGCGGACGCGTAATGACGCGTTCTGGAATAACATAAGATCGTGTATTTCGATATTTGGATAATGCAAAAACCAAGGTTTTAGGTACATCTTTAAGTACATCAAATCCGCCTGCCATGTCCCCATAAAGCGTGGCATAACCGACCGACATTTCACTTTTATTACCCGTTGTTAACACCAGTCTGCGACGTTTATTAGAAAGTGCCATTAAAATGACACCCCGACAACGGGCTTGTAAATTCTCTTCAGTAGTATCTTTTTGTGTACCGGCAAACATTGGACTTAAAGACGACATAAATGCATCAAACATTGGTTCTATTGATACAATATCAAATTCTACACCTAAAATTTCGGCTTCTTCTTTAGCGTCAGCGATACTGATATCAGCGGTATATCGAAACGGCATCATTACCGCTTGTACTTTATCTTTACCTAGCGCATCAACCGCAATGGCGAGTGTTAAAGCAGAATCAATCCCTCCTGAAAGCCCTAATACTGCGCCTTGAAAACCATTTTTCGTAATATAATCACGTGTCGCAAGCACTAACGCATCATAAACAGAAGCTAAATCATGATTCTGACGAATTTCCAATGCTGGATGATCGAGACCAAATTCAAAATGAGTAATTTGTTCTTCAAAATGATTAAGTTGACAAACAATCTCACCTTTTTCATTGCAAACAAACGAACCGCCGTCAAAGATTAACTCATCTTGCCCTCCAATTTGATTAACATAAACAATCGGTAGTTGTGTTCGTGTAGCATGATCTTGGATCAATGCTTGACGATTTTTCTGTTTTTGATAATCATAAGGAGAAGCATTTATTGTGATCACCAAATCAACTTTTTGTTCACTAAGCTGATCGATAGGATCATTTTGCCAAAGATCTTCGCAAATCAATAAACCTATTTTCTTTCCTTTGAAAGAGACAACACCGCTTTGATTTCCGGCTGTAAAATAGCGCTTTTCATCAAAGACATCATAGTTTGGCAATAGTTGCTTATGATAACAAGCCAACTGTTTTCCTTCAGAAAAAAATGAAAGTGAATTATAGATTTCTCCATTTTGCCAAGATGGATGACCGACTATAACAGCACACTGCTTGCTTGCATCTTGAATAGACAATAACGCTTTTTGGCAACGAGCTTTAAAATCGGAGCGGAAAATAAGATCCTCTGGTGGATAACCACATAAAGCCAGTTCAGAGAATATAATCAGGTCGTAGCATGAATGGCGCTTGATCAGTTCAATAATCTGCTCAGTATTGCCTTCTATATCACCCACACGCCAATTTTTTTGTGCTAAAACAATAGATATAGCCATATAAAATTTAATTTCATAAAACAAAATTGCCGATAAGTTTAAATGATTCTATGTTGCACTGCCACATTTTTATCGCTAACATGCAACATTAACTCGACTTGAACTTGTTTGGAAATAATTATGCAAAAAATTCTAAATGTGGCACTAGCAAAACGTAGCTATCCCATCACTATTGGTGAAAACCTTCTTAATGAATTTGAACATTTTAAACTTCAAGCAGGTCAACGGGTAATGATTGCAACAAATGAAACCATTGCACCACTTTATTTGCAAAATCTAATTGACATGCTTGAGACGCATGGCATTGAAACGGATTGTGTTATTGTTCCTGACGGTGAACAGTACAAAACGATGGAAACATGGAACAAGATGTTAACGGCGTTACTTGCCAATAACCATACCCGTAATTCAATCCTGATTGCATTAGGTGGTGGCGTAATTGGTGATGTAGCAGGATTTGCAGCTTCAGCTTATCAACGTGGTATTAAATTCATCCAAGTACCCACGACGTTACTTTCCCAAGTTGATTCATCGGTAGGGGGTAAAACCGCGATTAATCACCCATTGGGCAAAAATATGATTGGCGCATTTTATCAGCCGCAAGCAGTTGTCATTGATCTTCATTGTCTAAAAACGCTACCACAGCGTGAACTTTCGGCAGGTTTAGCAGAAGTGATTAAGTATGGCATTATTTTAGATAGTGATTTTTTTAATTGGTTAGAGCTGCATATTAATGATTTACTCAATTTAGATGTAAATGCGCTAAGTTACTGTATTTATCGTTGCTGTGAGCTTAAAGCCCAAGTGGTAGCCGCAGATGAAACCGAGCAAGATATGCGAGCAATACTTAACCTTGGTCATACTTATGGACATGCGATCGAAGCCGAACTTGGCTATGGCAATTGGCTACATGGTGAAGCAGTCAGTGTGGGAATGGTCATGGCTGCGCATACTGCATCCATATTGGGTAAACTTTCAGTGACGGAAGTCGATCGCATTAAAAATTTACTTATAAAAGCCAAACTACCCGTTGTTAGACCAACACAAATGTCGATTGAATCTTATATACCACACATGCTCCGTGACAAAAAAGTCTTATCAGGCAAACTGAGATTAGTGATTCCAACCCAGATTGGTCATGCTGAAGTGATTGATGGAATTGATAAAAATGTAGTCATACAATCGATAACGCGAACATAAATTGAACTAATTAACTAATAGCAACGTTTTTATCGTTATTAATCCATGCACGAATAATATTAAGTGGTTAAGTCACTATCAGGTTTTATTAGCGTTTATGTATAAACATGAGATTTATTGCGGAATATGTTTCCTCCTTAAAATTTATTAATATAAATGAAATATCACTCCCCTCCTGCAATTATTCAAAACATTAACAGCAGGTTTTAAAGCCTGTGTCATTACACCTATATCGATTAATCTATATAGGTTGTAAAAAATTAATTACAGTTAAAATAACATTATCCATCTATTCATTGTAATCTATAAAAAACAGATAATTTATAGATACAACACATAAAACAATCTTTATTATTTAAGATTTAAAAAATTTAGTTTACTACATTGTATTTTTGTGTTTACATATTGTCCGTTTATGTAATAAATATTTTACATATAAAATATTTAAATGACTCTCATAAGGAATGCAAAATGTTAAAAGATACACTCAATAATGTCCGAATTCGAGATGAGCACATGTTAATTACCCCTGAAGAAATAAAAGCGCTTTACCCTTTATCACCTGAGTTAGAAACGCAAATTGCATCATCACGTCAAACCATAGTTGATATTTTAGAACGCCGAGATCACCGCTTATTAATTGTATGCGGCCCTTGCTCTATTCATGATACTGATGCTGCCATTGAATATGCACATAAGTTAAAAAAACTAGCTGACGAAGTTAAAGATAATCTATTTATTGTTATGCGTGTCTATTTTGAAAAACCGCGAACCACTGTTGGTTGGAAAGGTATGATCAATGATCCGCATATGGATAGTTCGTTTGATATTGAATTTGGTCTAAAAAAAGCACGTAAATTATTACTTGATATTGTCAAAATTGGGTTACCAATCGCGACCGAAGCTCTCGATCCCAACACACCGCAATATATTGGTGATTTAATTAGTTGGGCTGCAATTGGGGCAAGAACAACAGAATCACAAACTCATCGTGAAATGGCATCGGGTCTTTCAATGCCTGTTGGTTTTAAAAATGGGACTGATGGTAGCTTAGATGTCGCTATAAATGCGATGAAATCGGCTTCAATGGCACACCGTTTTGTCGGGATTAATCAGCAAGGACAAGTTACCGTACTTCAAACACTGGGCAATCCAAATGGACATGTCATTTTACGAGGTGGTAAAGCACCTAATTTTGATGCTGAAAATGTTGCACTCTGTGAGATCCAAATGCAAAAAGCAGGCTTACTACCTAATCTTATGATTGATTGCAGCCATGCTAATTCTAATAAAGATTATCGAAATCAACCCATTGTTGCGAACTCAATCATTGACCAAATTGAACAAGGTAATAATGCTATTATTGGTGTGATGATTGAAAGTAATTTAAACGAAGGCAATCAATCTTCCGAGCAACCAAAAGAAAACTTTAAATATGGTGTATCGGTGACGGATGCTTGTATTAATTGGGAAACAACCGATAAGCTGTTACGAAAAATGAATACCCTGTTAGGAAAACCATTACTTAATCGACAAAAACAGACACCACAATCATAATCATGTTAGTTTAGATAAAATGCTATCGCCGACAATTTGCCGGCGATTTTTTTAGCCTAGTTGCTTACGTGCATTACGGAAAATACGCATCCAAGGACTATCTTCTCCCCAATTTTCGGGATGCCATGAATTGGTTACCGTTCGAAACACTCGTTCAGGGTGAGGCATCATAATCGTTGCTCGACCATCTTGTGATGTGACAGCAGTTATTCCATTTGGTGAACCGTTAGGATTAGCCGGATATTGCTCGGTCACTTGTCCAAAATGATCGATATAACGAACAGCAATTAAACCTGATGCTTCTAACGCATTTAGATGCGCTTGATCACGCGTTTCAACTTGTCCTTCACCATGTGAAACTGCGATTGGCATATGCGAACCTGCCATATCACTTAATAGTAAAGAAGGGCTTTGTTGAATTTGTACCAAGCTAAAGCGAGCTTCAAAACGTTCCGATACATTACGAACAAAACGAGGCCATAATTCTGCACCAGGAATCAAATCCTTCAAATTTGACATCATTTGACAACCATTACAGACGCCTAATGATAAAGTGTTATCACGTTGAAAGAATGTTTCAAACTCTTGTCGAACTTTTTCGTTAAACAATATTGATTTCGCCCAACCTTCACCTGCACCTAAAACATCACCATAAGAGAAGCCACCACAAGCAACCAATGTACTAAATTGACTCAATGATACACGACCTTTTAATAAATCCGTCATATGTACATCAATGGCATCAAACCCCGCTCTGTCAAATGCAGCAGCCATCTCAACATGGGAATTAACACCCTGTTCACGTAAAATGGCGACTTTTGGTTTAACGCCTTTAACTATATAAGGAGCAGCAATATCATTCTGAGGATCAAAGGTAAGTTTTACATTTAAACCAGGATCGCTTTCGTTTTGTTTCGCTTGATGTTCTTGATCTGCACATTGTGGATTATCACGTAGACGTTGCATCTGCCAGGTGGTTTCAGCCCACCATGTTCGTAACGTGGTACGTGATTCACTGTAAACTACAGCTGAGTTGTTGCGAATAATAAATTGTTGCCCCGTCTTTGCTTCACCAAGCATATGAACGGTATGTGACAATCCATATTGATTAAAACAAGCCATGACACTTTCCAGATGCTCGTTAGCCACCTGAATGACGGCACCCAGTTCTTCATTAAACAGGGTGGCAATCATATCGTGACCTAATGCTGCAATATCAACATCAATCCCACAATGACCGGCAAAAGCCATTTCAGCTAATGTGATAATTAATCCGCCATCTGAGCGATCATGGTAAGCAAGTAACGCATCTTGATTGATAAGCGTTTGGATAGCCTGATAAAAAGCTAAAAGCTCTTTAGCATCATGTACATCAGCTGTTTTTTGCCCTAAGTGACGATAAACCTGTGCCAATGCAGTCGCACCCAGTGCTTGATGACCTTTGGAAAGATCAACAAGTAATAAAGTATTATCAACATCAACTCGTAATTGGGGAGTTACTGTTTTACGGACATCTTCAACACGAGCAAAAGCCGAAATGACTAACGATAATGGTGAGGTTACCGATTGTTGTTCACCATTTTGTTGCCATGTGGTTTTCATCGACATGGAGTCTTTACCAACTGGAATGGCCAACCCTAATATTGGGCATAATTCTTCACCAATTGCTTTTACGGCATGATAAAGTCCAGCATCTTCACCTGGGTGGCCTGCTGCAGCCATCCAGTTAGCTGAAAGCTTAATTCGCTTGATATCGCCAATGTTAGTTGCCGCTATATTGGTAATGGCTTCACCCACGGCAAGTCTTGCCGAGGCAGCAAAGTTAAGTAAAGCAACCGGTGCCCGTTCCCCCATTGACATGGCTTCACCATAATAACTATCTAAACTCGCCGTTGTCACAGCACAATCAGCGACCGGTACTTGCCATGGCCCAATCATTTGGTCTCGTGCAACCATACCGGTAACAGTGCGATCACCGATAGTAATTAAAAACGTTTTTTCAGCAACGGTCGGTAAATGTAAAACCCGTTTAACCGCATCATATAAATTGATATCAGTCGTTGAAAAATTATCGCCATGTGCTTGTTGTGTTTTGACTTCTCTTAACATTTTAGGTGTTTTACCCAATAAAACATCTAAAGGTAAATCGATCGGATTATTATTAAAATACTCATCATGTAGTGTCACCGTTTTATCAAACGTAGCTTCACCAATTACCGCATACGGTGCGCGTTCACGTTGACAAAGTTCATCAAATACATCAAGACTATCTGGGTGAATGGCGAGAACATAACGTTCTTGTGATTCATTACACCAAATCTCTAGCGGTGACATTCCGGGTTCATCGCTTAAAATTTTCCGTAATTCAAATTGACCACCACAGCCACCATCACTGACCAGCTCTGGCATCGCATTTGAGAGACCACCAGCCCCAACATCGTGAATAAATAAAATAGGATTATTTTTGCCAAGTTGCCAACACCGATCGATGACTTCCTGACAACGACGTTCCATTTCGGGATTATCACGCTGCACTGACGCAAAATCTAAATCTGCATCAGATTGTCCCGATGCCATTGATGATGCCGCACCTCCTCCTAAACCAATATTCATTGCCGGCCCACCTAATACAATTAACTTAGAACCAGCAGGAAACTCACCTTTTTGAATATGTTCTCGACGAATATTGCCCATGCCTCCAGCAAGCATTATTGGTTTATGATAACCACGAAGCTCATAACCATTGTGGCTATTAACGTATTCTTCATAGGTACGAAAATACCCCAATAGCGCAGGGCGACCAAATTCATTATTAAATGCAGCACCACCTAATGGGCCATCGAGCATAATATCTAACGCACTGACAATTCGGTCAGGTTTACCAAAATCGTGTTCCCACGGTTGCTCAAAATGGGGGATACGCAAATTGGAAACCGAAAATCCGACTAAACCCGCTTTCGGTTTTGCGCCTCGTCCGGTTGCGCCTTCATCACGAATTTCCCCCCCACTACCCGTTGCTGCGCCTGGCCAAGGTGATATCGCTGTGGGATGATTATGTGTTTCAACCTTCATCAAAATATCGGCATATTCCTGATGATAACTGTAGGTTTGATTACTACTATCAGCAAAAAAACGTCCAACTTGAGAGCCATCCATTACCGCCGCATTATCTTTATATGCAGAAGAAACATAATCGGGTGTCTTTTCATAAGTATTTTTAATCATTTTAAACAGCGATTTAGGCTGTTTTTCACCATCTATAACCCAATCGGCATTAAAAATTTTGTGTCGACAATGTTCTGAATTTGCTTGGGCAAACATATAAAGCTCGACATCCGTTGGATTACGATTGAGTTTTTGGAAGTTTTCAACTAAATAATCCATTTCATCTGACGCTAACGCTAAGCCTAATTTAATATTTGCCGCTTCTAATGCCTTACGCCCCTGACCTAACAAATCAATAGTAGTTACAGGAACAGGTTGTTCGACTTTAAATAACTGTTCTGCTTGTTCCAGACAAGTCAAAACTGTTTCCATCATTCGATCATGAATGAATGCCAAAAAATCATTTTTTTGTATATCAGTCAACGGTGAACTCGTTTGAATATAATAAGCAATGCCTCGCTCAATGCGTTGAATTTGTCGTAAACCACAATTATGCGCTATATCGGTGGCTTTTGATGACCATGGTGAAATTGTCCCTATTCTTGGTATAACTAAAAAAAGCGTTTTGTTTGATTTGTTCGAAACAGTGATTTGAGCCGATTTAGGGCCGTATTGTAATAATTTCTCGAGTGTTAGCTGCTGAGCAGAAGATAATTCACCTTTCAAATCAATAAAATGCAAATATTGTGCTTCAACACTCATAATAGGGATAGATTGTTCAGAACAAGCGGAGAGAAGTTTATGAATACGAAATGCAGATACAGCAGAAGAACCAGCTAAAATTTTCATGCTAATTACTCTTTTTAAGCCAAAAATAGGTAAAAAATAGAGTAATAGTATAAAAGAAAGTAAACAATGTGGCTATCTTTAAAACATTTATTGTGTTGTAATTCACCTTGTTATTTGTTATCGATTACATATAATATACCGTAACTAATAAAATAATATTTCGGAAATATAAGAAATATGATAACCACATTTACAATACTATTGATTTTCATTGTACTGATCTCAATAGTGATAATAATCAGTTTGTGTTTAAATTCAACCTTAGAAAATTTACAATCTCAAATTAATGAGCTAAAAAAAAAATTCAACGTTATGAATTAACAGAAAACAATACTAAGTCGTTAGAATCTGATCTTGTTCATTCCAACCTCAAAGCCACTATTGAACAGGATGTAAAAATCGCTGAAAAAAAACCTGAATATGTTGAGCAATCAGAAAACACCAATGATTCGCAACTACAACTAACGAATATTCAACCTGTAACGTCAATCCAAACATCACAACCTCAACAATGGGAAAGCTTGCCATCAAGAAATCAATCAACCAAACAAGGCAAAAACCCCAATGTTTTCAATTCGTTTTTTACCTGGCTTTTTCAAGGCAATCTGATAGCTAAAGTTGGCATTATTATCCTATTTTTTGGTCTTTCATATTTATTTAAGTATAGTATTGAAAATCAATTAATCTTACCTAATGTTCGTATCGTTGGTGCACTGATCTTAGGTTTAGTATTATTTGTGTTTGGTTGGTATTTACGCACAAAAAAACGGATATATGCCCTAATATTACAAGGCGGTTCTGTAGGTATTTTATATTTAACTATATTTGCAGCCTGTAGACTTTATGCACTTATTCCATTCTTAGTTGCTATTATTTTATTAATCACCCTCTGTTCAGTGAGCGTTTTATTCGCTGTTTTACAACGCGCAATGAGTTTGGCAATTATTGCCAGTATTGGTGGCTATCTAGCCCCGATATTGTTATCAACAAATTCAGATAATCACATTACATTATTCAGTTATTATTCCGTCATTTCGAGTGCAATTTTAGTAATTAGTATTTGGCAATCATGGCGAATACTTAACTTAATAGGATTTGTATTTACTTTTGTAATTACCTCATTATGGGGAATAATTAATTTTCGCCCCGAGTTTTATACTGAATGCCAGTTTTTTATCATCGTTAACATGATAATCTATGGCATTTTAGCTACCTCATTAGCTGGTCCTAAAACTAATAAAAAAAATCATCCACATATTATTGATATTATTTTATTTTTTGGCACCCCTATAACTGCCTTTATGTTGCAATATGCTATTACGCGACAATGGTCGCTTGGACCGACATTTTCTTCGTTAGGATTTGGAATATTTTATTTAACAATATTTTTTATCACGTTACATTATAATCGATTTACATCAAGAACAAGTTCATTGTTTGGTATTGCAATAGGACTCTCTTTTATTACATTAGCGATTGCTCTTTGGTTTAATCTTGAATGGACAGTATTAATTTGGTTTTTTGAAGGCACTGCATTAAGTTGGGTAATGCTCAATAACAGACAGTTCAAATTTGCCATGCTAGGGGCATTCATTAATGCATTTAGTTTGCTATACTTCTGTAATAATTTGCCTAATTTAGTCTTTACCGTCACAGAAAATATACTCTTTTTAGGATTGATTAGCCTGATTTTACTGATTAATGCTCTTATTTGGCACTATTACTGTAATCAAAATAATTTGGGTAACATTTTCAAAATCGTTTTTTTTGTATTGGCTAGCCACGCTTGGGTAATCTGGATTCTATATAGTATTATAAGAATTGACCAAATAACACATAAACTACCAATTTTACTCTTAGCTTTCCTAATTGCTACATGGGTCTGGTATTACATCGGTCAAAAACTAAAATGGACTATGCTCAAATTTGCTGTTTTACTGCTCTGGCCGATCATGTTATTTTTACTATTAATCAATGAAACGTTCTTGTTTAATACGAATTTATTGACGACTAACTGGAACATGGTTTGGGCAGTCGCCTTTTTGAGTTGCTATTTTTATTTGTATATCATCAAAGACAGATTAATTAAGGCTAAAAATTATTTTTATTTAATCCTGCATATTAGTTTGTTTTTGATGACTTTAGATTGGTTATTCTTTGAAATTAAGAATTGTTTAAGTTTATTACCACTAGGCTTAGAGACTATTGAATACGGTACATTATTCTTCCTGGATAGCGGTATTGTATTATTATTTTATCTTCTTGTTAAAAAAAGATTATTAACTCATTTTGCGATTAGTAAAACTTATTGGTTAATAGGTTTAGCCCCTATCATAATTTCTTTATTTGTGAAATTATTCACATTTATCTTTTATAGTGGTCAAATAATCAATTGGCCTTATATACCAATATTCAATCCGCTTGAATTGAGTGCAATTTTTGCCTTACTCATGATTCGAATTTGGATAAAATTCAGCGCTTATTTCATACAATTTGATGATCAGAAAATTAGTCTGTCTAACATTAAACAAAAATTGCCTAATTTTGCTACCATACTATTAATTGTCATGGCTTGTTTATGGACTAACAGTATGATTTTGAGATGCTTAAGTCAATGGCTTGATATACCTTGGTCGTTTTATCAATTATGGAATTCCAAAATCATTCAAGCAACAATTTCACTTTTATGGACGCTTGTTGCCGTTGTCTTAGTCACTATTGGTCATCGTTATCAACAACGTATTACATGGTTTACAGGAGTAACACTCCAAACTATTGTCGTAATCAAGTTAATTTTGATTGATAGCGTTGAACTTGAGGGATTATTGAAAGCATTTGCATTTATTGCTATAGCAATACTGATGCTAATCATCGGTTATTTAGCACCATTACCGCCAAAAATAAAGGTTAAAAATAATGAGGCTAATAAATAGTAAATTACATATTTAACATAGGGTTAACTAACCCTATATGTTAGATTATTATTTCTATTTACATAGCTATTTCTCATTATGAATATAAAATGAAGTATAAAAATTAAGTTATTTATAATGTTAAAAAAACAAAATTTAATCAATTTAATCACTCCAATTATTAAAAATACTGACTTGTTTTACTAAATTAATCTCAGTATATTGATTTAATGATCAATAAGTTTTATCGAAACGGAATTTAATATGATACTTGCAATTGATGTTTATTATATCGATACTCGAGCAAAAACAGTGGGGGTGTTATTTAATCATTGGTGCGATTCAAAATCTGACATTCAAAATATAATCACTGACTATCAAGATAATGTTGCTCCTTATCAATCTGGTCAATTTTATGAACGTGAATTACCTTGCATTTTATCCCTGCTCAATAAAGTTGATCTTAATAAAATTTCAACAATTGTCATTGATGGTTATGTGCATTTAAATGGGGGTAAAATAGGTTTGGGTGGGCATTTATATAATGCTTTAAATAAAAAAGTACCTATTATCGGCGTGGCTAAAAAACCTTTTGCTGGAAATAGTGAATATTTAATGGAAGTTGTCCGAGGTCATAGTAAACATCCGCTTTATGTAACCTCAGTTGGGGTAACGCTAACGAGTGCTGCTAAAAATATACAATCAATGGCAGGTAAATACCGAATGCCAGATATCCTCAGTTATTTAGATCAACAAACAAAATTATTCAAAACTGGGGAGTAATTCATTTAAAAAGTGATTTGCCGACATGATGTCGGCAAATCTGGTTAATTTAAGCTTCGTTCCAACTATCTCTTAACCCAACCGTTCGGTTGAATACTAAATTGTCATCGGTTGCATATTTACTATCTAAACAGAAGTATCCTTCACGTTCAAATTGATAAGCATGTCCAACTTCAGCATTTTGTAAACTTGGCTCAACAAAACCCTGTTTAACGATTAAAGAGCTTGGGTTAATGGTTGATAAAAAATCGTCTGCTGCCCCAGGATTAGGGGTATTAAATAAACGATCATAAAGACGAATTTCTGCTGGTTTAGCAAATTTGGCTGAAACCCAATGAATAACGCCTTTAATTTTACGTCCATCTTCCGGATTTTTATTTAAAGTGGCAGGGTTATAACTACAATAAATCGTTTGAATATTGCCTTGTGAATCCTTTTCAACCCGATCAGCACGAATGACATAAGCATTTCGTAAGCGTACTTCTTTACCCAATACTAAGCGTTTGTAATTTTTGTTAGCTTCTTCTCTAAAATCAGCACGATCGATATAGAGCTCACGAGTGAATGGCACTTCACGATGACCAAGTTCAGGACGATTTGGGTGATTAGGCACGTTGAGAACTTCATCAATTGTTTCAGAATAGTTTTCAATTACCACTTTAACAGGATCAAGAACAGCCATCGCTCGCGGCGCGTTTTCGTTAAGATCTTCACGGATACAAAATTCAAGCGTACTCATCTCTACCGTGTTTTCTTGTTTCGTCACACCAATTCGACGGCAAAACTCTCGAATTGAAGCAGGCGTATAACCTCGACGACGGAGACCCGAAATAGTTGGCATACGAGGATCATTCCAACCATCAACAATTTTTTCTGATACGAGTAAATTTAATTTCCGTTTAGAGGTAATAGCATACTCTAAATTTAATCGAGAAAACTCATATTGATGTGGGCGAGCTTCAATCGTTATGTTATCTAATACCCAGTCATATAAACGACGATTGTCTTGAAATTCAAGCGTACAGAGTGAGTGAGTAATATTTTCAATCGCATCAGATATACAGTGGGTAAAATCGTACATTGGATAAATACACCATTTATTGCCTGTTTGGTGATGTTCTGCAAATTTAATACGATATAACACCGGGTCACGCATAACAATGAAAGGTGAAGCCATATCAATTTTTGCTCTTAAACATGCTTTACCTTCAGCAAATTTACCTTCTTTCATTTGAATAAATAATGCTAAATTTTCATCAATGCTACGATCACGATAAGGACTATTTTTACCCGGTTCTTTCAACGTGCCACGATATTCACGAATTTCATCAGGCGAAAGCTCATCAACATAGGCTAATCCTTTATTGATTAACTCAATCGCATATTCATATAATCGGTCAAAATAATCAGATGAGTAACAAATTTCACCATCCCACTCAAACCCTAACCAACGAACATCTTCTTTTATCGATTCAACATATTCGACATCTTCTTTAACAGGATTAGTATCATCAAAACGTAAATTACATTTACCTCGATAATCCTGAGCAATCCCAAAATTTAAGCAAATTGATTTGGCATGACCAATATGCAAATAACCATTTGGTTCTGGAGGAAAACGTGTATGCGTCGTTTTATATTTTCCTGCTGCAAGATCTGCATCGATAATTTGACGTATAAAGTTAGTTGGACGTGTCTCTGTCTCGGTCGGTAGTGAACCGCTCATAAAAACCTCTGATTGTTGTTAACTAATACAAAATTTTAACTATTAGTTTGGTTACTTATCTCATTTGACTTGAGAATATAACAAATTTTTTGTTTTTCTGAAATGAAAAAACAGCATGATTTGAATTGATATGCTTTTCTGTTTTCTAAAAACGAATTCCCAATAAAATTATTCTTCACCAGACTTTATTGAAACAACAAATCTTGCACCGCCTAAAGGGCTAGTGACAACAAATGCTTTCCCATTATGAAACTCTGCCATTAATTTTACATAAGCTAATCCAAGACCATATCCACCTGTTGAACGAGTTCGACTGGTATCAAGCCTTGCAAAAGGCATAAAAATTTTTTCACGTGCATCAAACGGGATACCGGGACCATCGTCATCAATCTCTATAATAACTCGATTGTTCTGTTTTGTAATATTTAAAACCGCTTTATGCGTTGCATATTTGAACGCATTAAGTAATAAATTCTTAACAATGGTTTCAACCAGATTAGTATCAATAAGCGCTTTTACGTCTTGACTGTGACAAACTAACTCAAATCCTTTAGGTTTGAATAATTCGAGTGATTGACAAACTTTTTCCGCCCACTGCTTGAGTGATACCGACGTTAAATTTAACTCAATATTACTTTGCTGCATTTTAAAGTAACTTAAACTGGCATTAATGAGCGTTTCAAGTTCATTAATATCATCGCTCATTCCTTTTTGCAGCAATAACTTTTCTTGTACATCATCACATTCTTCAAGCATACTGAGCTCAAAACGCATACGAGCCAGTGGCGTACGAAGTTCATGCGCCATTGCATGCGAAATGGTTTGATTAGTGCTAACTAAATGCTCAATGTGTGTTCCCATATTATTTAACACATTTGCTAACGGTTTAAATAACCAGCCTTTAACATTTTCAGTGCGCGCTTTAAGGTTTCCTTGACCAAGCTGTTCGGCTGTCTGTCTAATGCTAACCAAATCCTTCCAAACAGCACTAAACGCAAAATAGATTAAAATAAAAAAGACAATTGCACTAAAAAGCGCCCAAATAACGAGAAAAACACTTAAAGACATCGTGTTTGATTCTAGAATATCCCGCATCATAATAGGGCCTAACTGAAGAAGATGCCCCTCTTTTAAATCAATATAGACCACTTCTTTGTCACCATCATAGGCAAATCCAAGTTCTGCTAGCTCTTTATTGATGGAATGGGGTAACGAAGTATGACTCGGTAAAACTTTAATCGGATACCCAAAATAGGGTTGCAGTTCATCTACCACTTCTTGCAGAGGACGATCTTTATTCTCATTAATTTGCATTCGAATCAGATTGACCGTACCTCGTTGTGATTCACGAAAGACAATGTGGTCATCAGGAATATCCGTTAATGAAGAAGGCAAAGAATCAAAAACGAGTAGTGCACCATAGGCAATAATACATTGTAGTGAAAGTAAGATAACCAGATAAAAAACAATCCGACGATTAAAAAACAGCGGTTTTGCTAATAATTGTCTCAATGATTATCCCCTTCTCTCATAAATAGATAACCTTTCCCACGAACCGTTTTAATACGTGAAGGGTTATCAGGATCATCAAGTAACTTGCGTCGTAATCGAGAAATACGAGCATCGATAGAACGATCCGTTCCATCAAAATCTATACCACGAACTTGAGAAAAAATATCATCACGAGATAAAATTTTACCTGCATTATTTGCCAACAACCAAAGCAGATCGAACTCTGCTGTGGTGAGATCGATTTCTTGACCTTCGAGTAATACTTTTCGATTTTCATCATCGATAATCAGATTATCAAAAATCAACGTTTTATTATTCGTTGCCGTGACGGGATCTTTATTTACTTCTTTATCGAATTCAATTTGCTTTCGTCTTAATAAAGCTCGAATGCGTGCCAATAATAACCTTGGCTCGACTGGTTTTGCCAGATAGTCATCTGCTCCCAATTCCAAACCGACAATTTCGTCAATATTATCTTCACTCGCCGTCATGATAAGAATATAGTTTGTAAACCATGTCCGTATATCTCGACAGATATCAAAACCAGATTTTTCGGGAAGCATCACATCTAAAATAACCAAATCGGGATTTATTTCTTGAATTTTTTCTTCTGCACCTTCACCACTATTATGCCAATCAACAAGATATCCCTGGCGAACCAGATAAACTTTTATTAAATTAGCTAACCTTTGATCATCTTCAATGATTAAAATACGTTCACTCATCTTAGGTTCTCATTACCGTAACTTGTGCTAAAAGAATCTTTATTATACAGGCAATTTTAACTTCGTTACAAAATATATACAAAGAGCCTACAATGTTCAAAGCGTCTCTGTGAGAAAATTTGCGCCAATATATAAATAGACTATTTTTATTTCAAATATGAGTACTTTTTCATCAATTACTAGTCATCTATATACACCATCTTATACACAACATCAAACTCCTATTGTTTTGTGTGACTTCGATGGCACCATAAGTGTCAAAGATGTGACAGATACATTGCTGAGTCATTTTGGTCAAGATGGTTGTGATGAGCTTGAAGAGTTATGGGTTAACGGTAAAATTGGCTCCCAAGAGTGCATGAGTAAACAAATTGCCTTAATGGATGCCAGTTTAGATGAACTCAATCACGTTTTATCACAAATCGAAATTGATTCAACGTTTAAATCATTCATTGATTATACTGAACAGAATAATATCCCAGTTCATATTGTGAGTGATGGGTTAGATTACGCAATTCAATTTGTTTTAAAACGACACGGTATAACACATATCCCGATATATGCCAATAAATTAATGCATGATAATGGGCGTAGTTGGCGTCTTGAATTTCCTTATGCGAATAAAAACTGTATTAAACAAAGTGGAAATTGCAAATGTAATCATGTTAAAAAACAACAATTCTTTCCACAAATACTGTATGTAGGTGATGGCACATCCGATTATTGTGTATCTCATAATGTGGATTTTGTATTTGCAAAAGACAAATTGATTCAATATTGTGAAACCAACAAGATTGAACACTGTGCTATTCAACGTTTTGCCGATGTCACGACAGCACTGAAAAAGACTCAAGATGCTCTTATCCCTGTCATGATGGTAAAATAATTAGGAATAATAATGAGTACAATTGAAGATTTATCTTATTTTTTACCGGGTAACAAAAATGGTGTACTTTTGATACATGGCTTAACAGGTACACCCAACGAAATGCGTATTTTAGCTAATGGTTTACATAAAGCCGGATTTACCGTCTATGCTATACAATTAGCGGGTCACTGTGGTACGGAAGAGGATCTTTGTAAAACCACTTGGCAAGATTGGTATCAAAGTGTAAAAGATGGTGCTGATTTTTTAGCAAAACATGTTGATAATGTTTTTGTTGCCGGTTTATCCATGGGCGCACTCCTTGCGCTTAAACTTGCATCAGATAGACCAGAGCAAATTAAAGGTGTGGGTGTTTTAGCACCAACTTTTTATTATGATGGTTGGAGCATGCCATTTTGGGCTAAAAAATTCTTTTTCTTGCTGGTGTATTTGAAAAAACTGGGGCTTTTCCAAAAGGTTTCTTTCATCGAAAAGCCACCTTATGGGCTTAAAGATGAGCGGATCCGAGCCGTTGTATCGGAAAGTATGCTGAGTGGTGATGCGGCATCTGCCGGACTTGCTGGAAATCCTTTTCCTGCACTGGCCGAAATGCAATTGTTAGCTAAACACGTTCGCCAAGTACTACCTAAGGTGACTTCACCGTGTTTGATTATGCATTCCGGTCATGATGACATAGCTGATATTGAAACCAACGCTAAATTAGTTGAGAAACACGTTTCGGGATCAAAAAAATTAGTGGTACTTAATGATAGTTATCATTTAATTACAATTGATAGCCAACGTCGTGAAGTCATTAAAGAGTGCGCATCATTCTTCAATGAAATAGCAGAAGGAACCAATTCATAATGTCGCTAGTAGTGATTATACTTTGGGTTAGTAATATCTGCTTTGATACATTAGGGCAAGTTGCTTTTAAATACGCAGCAACCGCCCCTAATAATCGAGATGGCTGGTATTACTGGGTTGATTTGGCTAAAAATCATTGGATCTGGATTGGTATAATTTCTTACGTTGCAGAATTTTTATTATGGTTAGCATTTTTAACATTGGTTCCGCTTTCTCAAGGGGTGTTGCTGGCATCATTTAATATCATCACCATTATGTTAGTTGGTCGAGTGCTTTTCAAAGAACTATTAACTGTTTACCGACTCATTGGTATGTTACTCATTACTGCTGGCGTAATCTTTGTAGGGATGTCTTAATATGGCTAGATTCTATTTAATCGGTTTTACGGTATTACTTTTTTTCGATACTATTGCACAATGTAGCTTTAAATTAACTGCCATCCATGCCGAACCACTAGCAATGAGTGTTGATTGGTTAGTCAGGGTATTTACTAATCCATGGATATACATCTCTATCGCTGGTTATGTTTTAACTTTTTTTACTTGGATGACTTTATTAAAAAAAGCCCCTGTTGGGCCAGCTTTTGCTGCCTCTCACTTTGAAGTTGTCACGGTCATGATAGCTTCGATATGGCTGTTTCATGAACCAATCACATTATATAAGTTAATTGGCACCATTCTTATTGTATCAGGTATCTTGTTTTTAGCTTTAGCGGAAAGCCAATTGGCTAAGCAAAACGCTGATAATCATCAATAAAAGTTAATTCAAACTGTAGTTGATTTCTTAAATAATCAGCTACAGCTTCTAAACTTGTCGTTATACTGATAAAGCTTTTAATAATGTTAAATTAAGCTGATGTTGTGCTTGTTGCCAATTGTGTAAGTTGTCTGCATCAATTGTGGGTTGTTTATCTAATGAACTCAGCAACCGTTTGAACCAATTAGAGGGTTGCCATATTGACAATTCACCAGTGATATCACTTGCCACAATACGTTGCTTTAACGAAGTAATGGTATCAAGCAGATGATAAGTTTGTAATTGACCTTGATCCCAATTAGTGTGAATGACCTTTTCACTTAATACATCTTTATCTATCGATAAATACACAGGTTCGGCGCTATGGTATTGTTCGGATAAGAAACTAGCAATCAGATCATCTGGAGTAGAAAAATGGCGAAAAGCTTGCCCCAAACCTATTTTTTTTGCCCACGACACATTGACATCCAAACTCCAATACGTCAGTTTTTTCTGAAAAAGGGGGTTCCATCTATTTTCCCAAAAATGGGAAAGTCCAATATCATGAGATGTGATACCTAACACATGAACATGACTGACAAAAGGTAAACTTGCCACATAGCTAACCCATGAACCACAATGAATACCAAATAAATAGCGCATATTATCAGGATGATTATCAAACACAATTACTTGGATTGGATTATCGGCGGAATAGTGTTTAGCCAACCGTTCAATAAGCAACAATGAAATATGGTGATAATCACCACTTCCCATAAAGACTGTACCATAATGTTCAGGTAAGGATTGTTGCAATTCAGCTTTAAATTGGCAGAATTTTTTTTCAGAGCAACCAAAGCGAATCGTATCTTGCCACTGAGTTACATTAATTATTTTAGCATTATTAATCTCGCCTACACTCTGATCGAAATTGAGTATAATAGGATATGTCATGCTACTTTCTCCTTGTCACTTTCAAAATGACCAATCAATTTGCTTAAAATAAATCTTAATAATGGGTTACGGATGTAAACCAAATGTTTGGTTAAAGTAAATTGCGCACCTAACGATCGTTTAACCTCAGGATCTGTCCAACCCGCAATATAGTGACTAAATCCTTGCTCAATAGCATATTCCAGATTAAAAAACCAACTAACAAAATAAAGATTAAAGTCACGAGCTTGAGGATAAACCAGGCCAATATATTTATCGACCAACATATTATTTACGACAAAACAGATATTGTAGCCAATAAGTTCATTATCGTGATAATAGGTAAAAATGCGTGCTTGGATAGATTTACTTTGCAGCAATTGAATAAAAAACGGTTTGGTCAGTAGATCAAAATGAACCTCGCTCTGTTGATAAACATTGAGGTAAAGTTGGTAATAATGATCTAACACCTCATCATCAAAAAAGCACTCATCACCACTATGCAAAACCTTAATCTCTAATTTTTCGCGAGCTTTTAATTTACGTCTAAAATTCTTGCGACGGCTGGACGAAAATCGTGAAAACACATCATTTAAATCACTAAAATCAATCGGTAACCAAGCTAATGCTTGTCCTTCAACTTCAATAAATCCTCTTGTTTTTAATGCCGAAATAAGCTGGTTTGAATAATGATTGTCTTGTTCGCTAAGTAAAGGCGAGGATAAAGGCAAATCTTTGACAATAACAAAAGGAGACTTTTTTGTATATGAGGTTTTAATGTTATCCGCTAACTGTTCTGCTTCTACCAGATCGGTCAATAGAGCATATTCAGAAACGGTTGTTCCTATAAAACAAGTTTTCGGCTGTAACCAATGTCGCCATTTTTTAAAAAAAGGGAGTTTTTGGATCTTATGCTTAAAATCATCATCAGCAGTAGTTAATAAATCAAACTTTGCAGCAAAAGCAGGCACACCATTTTCACTCAGCCACGCCGTAAAATCTTGCGGTGGATAAGTCAAAAAATTGTCGACTAATTCATTTGGTTCTAGCTGATTGATGTATTTCATAAATATATTTAAACGATTGGCTATCATGTGCAGTCCCGCCAACATGAGTTGACGGGAAGGTTAGAAATTAACAATTAAAGTTCTTTTTTCGCTCGGGTAATTAACTGATCAAGTAGTTCGATACCTTGATCAATCTCTTGACGAGTAATATGTAGCGATGGAGCAAAAGTGATCACGTTTTTATAATAACCACCGATATCAAGCACCAAGCCCATTTTATTACCTTTCCAATCAAGATCACCTGACATACCGATATCCACCATTTTATCTACTAACGCTTTGTTAGCGGTAAAACCATCTTCGGTACAGATTTCGGCACGAAGCGCAAGACCTAAACCATCAACTTCACCAATCTCTTTATGTTTCTTCTCAAGTGTTTTTAAACCTTCAAGGAAGTAAGCACCACTTTCCATAACCATGGTTTCGTAATCAGTTTCTGACGTCATTTTTAACACTTCAAGACCAACTGCTGTACCTAATGGATTAGAAGCAAACGTTGAATGCGTTGAGCCGACAGGGAACACCTCAGGGTTAATCAACTCTTCACGTGCCCATAAACCACCTAGTGGATTAAGACCATTGGTTAACGCTTTGGCAAAAACAACCACATCAGGTTTAACATCAAAATGCTCAATTGACCAAAGTTTACCAGTACGATAAAAGCCCATTTGGATTTCATCAACAACCAATAAAATTCCATATTGATCTAATACTTTTTTCAAACCTTTAAAGTAGTTACGAGGTGGAACAATATAACCACCTGTAGCTTGTAATGGTTCTGCATAAAATGCAGCATATTCAGCTTGTCCTACTTTTGGATCCCATACACCGTGGTATTCTGTTTCAAATAGACGTGCAAACTCAGCAACTAAGTGTTCACCATACTCTTCTGCGGTCATGCCTTTTGGACGACGGAACGGATATGGGAAAGGAACAAACATAGCACGATCACCGAAATGACCATAACGACGACGGTAACGATAACTAGAAGTAATTGAAGATGCGCCAAGTGTACGACCATGATAACCACCTTGGAACGCAAACATTAATGATTTACCACCAGTAGCATTACGTACTACTTTTAAAGAATCTTCAATACATTGTGATCCACCAACGTTAAAATGAACTCGTCCTTGGTAACCAAAACGCTGTTCCATACCTTGTGCAATGGTTTTAGCTAATTCAATTTTGGTTGGATGCAAATATTGGCTAGCACATTGTGGTAAAGTATCAATTTGCTTTTTAAGTACGTTGTTTAATCGCTCATTAGCATAGCCAAAATTACATGCTGAATACCACATTTGTAAATCAAGGAAAGCTTTACCTTCTTTATCATACATGTAGCTACCTTCGCAACCATCAAAAATCTTTGGTGGTTCAACATAATGAACAGTATCACCAAAAGAGCAATATTTAGCTTCATCAGCTAATAATGTTGCATCGTCAGGACGACTATTAATCATTTCTAAAGTTGGTTTACTCATAATTATCTCACTAATCCATATTCAAACACGATAAAATGTGGCATTATTATTCAAGAAAATTGTTTGTTACAATGTACAATTACTGTATAGATTGTGTGACGATAGTATCAAACTCAGCGAAATAATTTTCTGCTAGAGGATAGCATTGTTACCCAAATGGATATAAACCCTATGAAAAAATCACACTGCATAATTCCTATTTTAGCGTTATCTGCATTAGGATTTGGTGAAACCGCATTAGCAGATCCTACTTTTATCGGTGTTGGTGGCGGTTGGTCAAATTCACCTTACAAAGGTTATAGTTCCAGTTATTATCCAGTTCCCCATATCGATTACGATAATGATACATTTTTTATCGATGATCTATCGGCTGGTGTGTATGTTTTTAATAACGATAATCAAAGTTTATCTATCGGTGCTCGTTATCTTGATAATGAATTCAAACCACACGACTCAAATAATCGCCAATTAAAACGGCTTGATAGCCGTCATGCAACATTATTAGCAGAATTTGAGTACTCTATTGATACCAATTGGGGCAGTTTTTCAAGCAGCATTGGAGCAGACATGCTAAATAAAAGTAATAGCATCTTAGTCAATGCCGATTACAGCGTACCATTTATGCTAGGTAATTTAATTATTGTTCCAACAATAGGTATCAACTGGGCAAATAACAAACACAATAATTATTACTATGGGATATCACATAAAGAATCTTCTCGTTCTGGTTTACGCTATTATCATGCTAACGGATCTTTCACACCCTATATCGAAATAGGTGCACAATATGCATTAACCGAACATCTTAATCTGTTCGGTGGCATGCATGTCGACAAATTAACCGGTGATGCAGCTAATAGCCCAATGGTTAACAAAAGCACTGTAACCTCATTTTATATGGGAGTCTCTTATAAATTTTAATTTCAATACTTTTTATTTACCCCATACAATATAGATAAACGATTTAATCAAATTAATCCTGATACAGTTTGGATATCATTAAAATAAATTTAGGAAATCAAAATTATGCTTTGGTTTAAAAATGCCATTATTTACCAACTTAATAATGACACTTTACTTGACAAAAACGCTATTGAAAAAGCTATCAAATCGGTACCTTTTACCCCATGTGGAAATATAGATACCATGAAAATGGGTTGGGTTTCACCTTATAATGATAATTATCACGATGATTTTATTGTTGATATGCAAGGTCACCTTTTATTACGTATAAAAAAAGAAACAAAACTTTTACCGGCTCCTGTTATCAAACAAGCTCTACTTGAAAAAATTGATAAACAAGAACAAGCACTGAGTAGAAAGTTAACTAAAAATGAAAAGGCAACGTTAAAAGATGAAGTCATGATCGACCTTATGCCTAGAGCATTTAGTAAATACAATCATTACTGGTTATGGATAGACACCATAAATAAACGTATTATTCTTGATACCAGCAGTTTTAAGCAAGCAGAAGATATTTTGGCTATTCTACGTAAGGAATTGGGAGTTCTTGCATTAACACCGCTCTCCATTGAAAAACCAGTTGAGCAAATCATGACAACTTGGGTCAAAGAAAAACTGAACTTTGCACCTTTTATATTAGGTGATCAAGCCGAATTAAAAGATCCACTTGAAGGAAACGGGATTATTAGCTGCAAAAATCAAGATATCACCAGTGATGAAATGATGATACATTTTGATTCGGGAAAATGGATAACAAAAGTGAAAATTATCGACGAAAGAGGTGTGAATTTTATCGTCAATAATGATTTAACATTGAAGCGAATAAAATTTGATTCGAGTGTTTTAGATGAGAATGAGGATATTGGCGCTGATGAATTTGATAAAAAATTAGAAGCCGATTTTTTCATCATGGCGAACTTATTATCAACAACAATCAATGACTTTTATATCGTCATCAATAAAATTACTTAAAAGATTGTGTAAACTTTTTTTACATAAAGTGTCATTAATTATAGATCTGCGTATAATATATGCTATAATTGAAATCAAATTATGTGCATCATAATTAAAAACAATAAGTAATCGATCCTTTATTTAAAGTAAAATTTAATTAAAAGGAAAGCAAACAACGTCTATAACAACATTCAAGTTGAGGCAACAAAATGAAAAAAACAACATTAGCTCTAGCAATCGCAGTTGCGAGCTTAACAGCTACTGCGGCAAATGCAGCATATGAAGACAACACTTTTTACGTTGGTGGTAAATTAGGCTGGTCAGAACTTTATAGTTTAGATCAAAATAAAGTACGTGCATTTAGTCGTGATGTTAAAATCAGCACAACTGACAAAAGTAATGTTGCTGGTGGTGCATTCCTTGGCTTCCAAGCTAACCCATATTTAGCATTCGAATTAGGTTATGATTGGTTAGGTTCTGCTAAATATAAAAGATCTTACCACAATGCAGGTAAAACTTATGACGTAGGTCATAGTAAAGTTTCTGCTCAAGGTGTTTCTTTAACTGGTAAATTAAGCTATCCATTATCTTTCATCTCTGATGATTTAGATGTTTATGGTCGTGCAGGTGCAATGATCACTATCGCTAAATGGAAAAACGGTGGATACGTTAAAGAAAGTTATGGCAAAGGCGGAACAAAAACTGACGTTTCTCCAGTTTATGCATTAGGTTTAGACTACCGTTTTGCAGAAGACTTCTCTACTCGTTTAGAGTATCAATATGTTAACCACATCCATACTAAAACTGACGCATCTCCAGATGCAGGAACTTTAAGCTTAGGTATCACTTACCGTTTAGGTTCTCCAGCTGTTGAAGCTCCAGTTGTTGTTAAAACTTCTGAACGAGTTTACGATTTAAACGCTGACGTTCTATTTGCCTATGCAAAAGCTGACTTAAAAGAAAAAGGTCGTGAAGAGTTAGATAGATTATTACAAGATCTTATCAAACTTAGCCCTACTCAAACTGCGATCGTAGTAATTGGTCATACTGACCGTATCGGTTCAGAAAACTATAACCAAAAACTTTCAGAACAACGCGCTCAATCTGTGATGAAATACTTAGTATCTAAAGGTGTTCCATCTGAGATCATCAGTGCTCGTGGTGTAGGTAAATCTCAACCAGTAACTGGCAGCGAATGTAATGGCAAACGTGGCGCTACATTAAAAGCATGTTTAGCACCAGATCGTCGTGTACAAATCGAAGTGAAAGCAACTAACCTTCAACAAGTTAGAGAAACAACTCACTAATTTTCGATTTCCAAAACAATAAAAACCCGGTTAATCCGGGTTTTTTATTGCTAATAAGTTAGTGAATAAACATTAAAACTCTATAAATTATCCACAAAAAAGTTTATAATTAACGATGTGCTGTTAATAATAAAAATTAAAGGAGTGATTTGTGCCTACCGCTATCTGGCAAGAATGTCTTTCTCAACTACAAGAAGAACTTCCTACAACGGAATTCAATTTATGGATTCGCCCATTGCAAGCGGAAATGATTGATAACAAACTCTATATTTATGCACCAAACAGATTTGTATTAGATTGGGTAAAAAATAAATACCTTAACAACATATCTCAATTGATCAATACACTTTTCAATGATGATTCCCTAAAGCTATACCTTGAGGTGGGATCAACATTGTCAATGGAAAAAAAAACTAAAAATAATCAGCCTAAAACGGACGTAATGCCGGCTTGGAAAACAACCAAAGAAAGTAATAATAATCATACCTATCACTCGGGAATAAACCATAAACATACATTTAATAGCTTTGTTGAAGGTAAATCCAACCAACTCGCAGTAGCTGCTGCCAAACAGGTTGCTCAAAATCCAGGAAAAGCTTATAACCCACTATTTTTATACGGTTCAACAGGTTTAGGTAAGACCCATTTATTACATGCTGTAGGCAATCAAATCATGGAAGTCAAAAGTAATGCCAAAGTGGTCTATATGCATTCGGAACGATTTGTTCAAGATATGGTAAAGGCACTACAAAATAATGCGATAGAAGAGTTCAAAATTTACTATCGTTCTGTTGATGCATTACTGATTGATGATATCCAATTCTTTGCCAATAAAGAGCGATCACAAGAAGAATTCTTCCATACCTTTAATTCATTATTAGAAGGTAACCAACAAATTATTTTAACTTCAGACCGTTATCCCAAAGAAATTGATGGCGTTGAAGATCGCTTAAAATCACGTTTTGGCTGGGGCTTAACGATTGCGATTGAACCACCAGAACTTGAAACACGAGTCGCAATTTTGATGAAAAAAGCCGAAGAAAATAATATAAAATTACCTGAAGAGGTCGCTTTTTTTATTGCTAAACGATTACGTTCTAATGTGCGAGAACTAGAAGGCGCATTAAATCGGGTAATTGCCAATGCAAATTTCACGGGTAAATCCATTACGATTGATTTTGTTAAAGATGCTCTGAAAGATTTACTTGCCTTACAAGAAAAATTAATTACTATTGATAATATCCAAAAAACGGTTGCAGAGTATTATAAAATTAAAGTCTCAGATCTACTTTCCAAACGTCGTTCCCGTTCTGTTGCAAGACCGCGGCAAGTTGCCATGGCATTAGCAAAAGAATTAACAAATAAAAGCCTTCCTGAAATTGGTGATGGCTTTGGCGGAAGAGATCATACGACTGTATTACATGCATGCAGAAAGATCGCTGAATTAAAAGAAGAAAGCAATGATATTAAAGAGGATTATTCCAATTTAATTCGAACATTATCAACTTAATAAAAGAATCAACATTATGAAATTTATTATTGATCGAGAAAAACTTATCAAACCATTGCAACTTGTTAGTGCGCCTTTAAGCAGTCGCCCGACGCTACCAATTTTAGGCAATTTATTGTTACAAGTAAGTGATAGTACACTATCCATGACGGGAACCGATCTTGAAATAGAGATGATTGCTCATATCCCGCTTACGGAAGCAAACGAACCCGGTGCAACCACAGTCCCAGCGAGAAAGTTTCTTGATATTTGTCGAAATTTACCCAACAATGCTCAGATTTCAATAACTGTTGATGACAATCGATTGATGATTCAATCTGGTCGAAGTAAATTTTCCTTATCTACACTACCTGCCAGTGATTTTCCTAACTTAGAAAATTGGCAAAGCGATGTCGAACTTTCTGTACCACAAAAAACAATCAAACGTCTTATCGATGCCGTCCAGTTTTCGATGGCTAACCAAGATGTAAGATACTACCTTAATGGTATGTTATTTGAAATCGAAGATGGACTTTTAAAATCTGTTGCAACCGATGGACATCGACTTGCTCTTTGTTCGCAACCGATTGGTCAAAATATTGCAACGTCTTGTTCTGTAATTTTACCAAGAAAAGGTGTTATTGAACTGGCAAAATTGGTGAGTGATAATGATGATATTATCAATATACAAATTGGTAATAATAATTTACGAGTTAATCTCGGTGATTTTACCTTCACCTCAAAACTGATTGACGGCAGATTCCCTGACTACAAACGAGTATTGCCACGTAATCCCGATAAACCGTTAGAAGTTTCGTGCGAAGAGTTTAGAAATTCGTTATCACGTGTCGCCATTTTATCCAATGAAAAATTTCGCGGTATCCGACTTCATGTTCACAACAACCAATTAAAAATTACAGCAAATAACCCAGAACAAGAAGAAGCAGAAGAAGTGGTTGATGTAAAATACTCTTCAGCAGAACTTGAAATTGGCTTTAATGTGACCTATTTATTAGATATATTAAATACGTTGAAGTGCGATAGTGTACAACTACTTTTAACTGATGCCACATCAAGTGTACAAATTGAAGACATTAATGATCAGTCAGCCATTTATGTTGTGATGCCAATGCGCTTATAATCAAATTTAACCTTTCCGGCTTAGGCCGGAATAACTTAGCTTATATGATTCTTTCACAGATCAAAATCCATCATTTTCGTAATATATCTTATACCGAGCTGTGTTTATCCCCCCATTTCAACTTTATTGTTGGCGATAATGGTAGTGGTAAAACTAGCTTACTTGAGGCTATCTATATGCTTGGTCATGGACGAGCATTTAGACATATTCAATCCAATCGTATTATTCAGCATGAACAATCTGAATTAACGTTATTTAGCCAAATTGAATCATCTAATCAACAAACCCGAACCATTGGGTTAGTCAAAGCACGTAATAATGATAATAGAATTAAAATTGATGGTGATGAGGGATTTCGATTAACCGATCTTGCTAAACTCTTACCCATTCAATTAATTACACCAGAAGGATTTGATTTACTTATTGGTGGACCAAAATATCGACGAGCTTTTATTGATTGGGGGTGTTTTCATCATTATCCTGAATTTATCCATTTATGGAACAATTTAAAGCGGTTATTTAAGCAACGTAATGCCTTATTAAAACAATCCACGAGTTATAATCAACTGTTACCTTGGGATAAAGAGCTGGCTCCCATTGCTGAAAAAATAAGTCAAATTCGCTCGGAGTATTCACAGCATATTTTCCCCGAAATCATACAAACCTGCCATGACTTTTTGCCTGAATATCTGCTTAATTGTCAATATTATCAAGGGTGGGAACAAAACATTAATTATAGCGACACATTACACAAACAGTATGAACGAGATAGATTACTCAACTATACTTCATTAGGCCCACATAAAGCCGATATCCGTTTGCGTATCGACAATATACCTGTTGAAGATTTCTTATCACGGGGACAATTAAAATTATTGATGTGTGCACTACGTCTTGCGCAAGGTGAATATTATTCAAAACAAAGCGCACAACCTTGTGTCTATTTAATTGATGATTTTGCGTCAGAATTAGATCATCATAAACGAGCATTATTAGCAAAACGGTTAAAAATGGCGAATTCACAAGTGTTTATCACAGCGGTTAGCCAAGACCAAGTAACCCATATGATTGACGAAAATGATAAGATTTTTCACATAAAATCTGGTATAATTTCCTAAATATACAGAATGATATAAATAAATCAAACAAGTCGAGAGATCCATGTCAAATTCTTATGATTCTTCTAGCATTAAAGTACTTAAAGGACTTGATGCTGTCCGAAAACGTCCAGGTATGTATATTGGTGACACTGATGATGGAACAGGACTTCACCATATGGTTTTTGAAGTTGTTGATAATGCCATTGACGAAGCATTAGCTGGCTATTGTCATCACATTGAAGTGACCATTCACCCTGATAATTCAGTCTCAGTACGAGATGATGGTCGTGGTATTCCAACCGGTATCCATGAAGAAGAAGGAGTTTCAGCAGCTGAAGTCATTATGACGGTATTACATGCTGGCGGAAAATTTGATGATAATTCATATAAAGTATCTGGTGGTTTACATGGTGTGGGTGTTTCCGTCGTTAATGCCCTATCTGATAAATTAGAATTGGTCATTTATCGTGAAGGAAAAATTCACCAACAAGTTTACCATTTAGGTGTCCCTCAAGAGCCGTTAAAAATCATTGGCGAGACTAGTGAGTCGGGTACTTATGTGCGTTTTTGGCCAAGCCCAGAAACTTTTACTAATATTGAATTTGTTTATGAAGTTTTAGCTAAACGCTTACGTGAGCTATCATTCTTAAATTCAGGTGTTTCAATCAGATTGCTTGATGAACGTACCGGTAAAAGCGAACATTACCACTACGAAGGTGGGATACAAGCTTTTGTTGAATACTTGAATAAAAATAAAAACCCGATTCATCCAAAAATCTTTTACTTCAGTACGGAAAAAGACGGTATAGGTGTTGAAATCGCTTTACAGTGGAATGACGGTTACCAAGAAAATATTTATTGTTTCACCAATAATATTCCTCAACGAGACGGCGGTACCCATTTAGCCGGTTTTCGTGGAGCAATGACCCGCACCCTAAACAATTATATGGAAGCGGAAGGATACAGCAAAAAAGCGAAAATTAGTGCGACCGGTGATGATGCTCGTGAAGGACTCATCGCGGTTGTATCGGTCAAAGTACCTGATCCAAAATTCTCATCTCAAACTAAAGATAAGCTAGTTTCGTCAGAAGTAAAATCGGCTGTTGAATCGGTAATGGGTGAAAAATTAGCGGAATATCTGCTTGAAAACCCATCTGATGCAAAAATCGTGGTAGGTAAAATTATTGATGCAGCAAGAGCACGTGAAGCCGCTCGTAAAGCGCGTGAAATGACACGGCGTAAAGGTGCATTAGATTTAGGTGGCTTGCCGGGTAAACTGGCTGATTGCCAAGAAAAAGACCCTGCTCTATCTGAACTTTACTTAGTGGAAGGGGACTCTGCGGGCGGTTCTGCAAAACAGGGACGAAACCGCAAAAACCAAGCCATTTTACCGCTCAAAGGTAAAATCTTGAATGTCGAAAAAGCTCGCTTTGATAAAATGCTTTCTTCACAAGAAGTTGCTACATTGATTACAGCATTGGGTTGTGGAATTGGTCGTGATGAATACAACCCAGATAAAATGCGATATCACAGCATTATTATCATGACCGATGCTGACGTCGACGGCTCACATATTCGAACATTGCTATTAACCTTTTTCTATCGTCAAATGCCCGAAATTATCGAACGTGGTTATGTTTATATTGCGCAACCACCACTCTATAAAGTGAAAAAAGGGAAACAAGAACAATACATCAAAGATGATGAAGCGATGACGCAATTCCAAATAGCATTAGCGCTTGAAGATGCTTCATTGCATGTTAACGATCATGCGCCTGCACTGGCTGGCGAAGCCTTAGAAAGATTGATTGCTGAGTATCAAAAAGTTGAAAAGCTCATCGCGAAAATGGAACGCCGTTATCCTAAAGCATTACTGTCTGAGCTGGTTTACCATGATGTATTAGATGAAAATATACTTAAAGATAAGCAATTAGTCGAAAATTGGGCAAAAACCATTGTCGACAATTTATCGAATAAAGAACAACATGGTAGTAGTTACCGTTATTCAGCTGAATATAATGAAAAAACACAACTTTATGTACCTGTCATCAAAGTGAGAACGCATGGAGTAGATAATAACTATGCATTAGATCAGGTATTTATTCACAGTAATGAGTATCGTAACATTTGTCATTTGGGTAAACAGTTAAGAGAACTCTTAGAAGAGAGTGCTTATATCCAAAGAGGAGAACGAAAACAACCGGTTAGTTCTTTTGAAGAAGCCGTTGATTGGTTAATTAAAGAATCACGCCGTGGTCTGACTATCCAACGTTATAAAGGGTTGGGTGAAATGAATCCAGAACAATTATGGGAAACCACAATGGATCCAACCAGTCGTCGAATGTTACAAGTGACCATTAAAGATGCTATTGAAGCGGATCAACTATTTACCACACTAATGGGGGATGAAGTTGAACCTCGTCGATTATTTATCGAAGAAAATGCTCTTAAAGCAGCTAACTTAGATTTTTAATTAGCTCAAATTGGAATCAAAAACCAGACTCAAAATAGTCTGGTTTTTTTATTAATACTCACCGCTAAAATAGCCTACGATGAATATTCATCTGTCATATTCTTTATTGGCATACAGGGCGATTAATTTTCATATCTGAAACGGCTTTATTCATCTGTTTAATCATATCTTTTGGTGTCTGAGCTATATATACCTTGCCCCCTGTCGCATTTGCAACACAATCAATCTTATGTTCACCAGCAATATCGACAATATTGATTTTTAAACGAGGTTTTGAGACTGAAATATGATGAGCTAATGTACAGATATTTTTATGAGTACAGGTATCTTCACCGTCACTGATAATTAAAATATAATCATCTCGTTTTACCCCATCAAGCATATTACTGGCTTTTTCTAATCCATTATAAAGTGGTGTTCCCCCACCACCAGCAGCGGTTGGCGTCAGTTTATTAATTTTATTTTTCAATGTTCCACGATTTTTATAACTATAAAAAGGTGAAACCTCGGCCGATGGACAGCCCGTTAGGGTCACTAGTGAAATATTGATATTTTGTTGTATTTTATCAATGCTAGTTAAAGCAACCTTTTTGCTACTTGATAAACGGCTTGGTAATCGAGTCATACGTTTTTCGTAGTTTAGCTTGTCTTGTTCCGACATATAGCGTGGAAAACCATAACCCAAATACTGAAAATACTGTTCAACCTCAGCGGGTGACTCTGCTAATGTCACTATCATCGACAACGAATTATCAAATACCATCACCATTTTAGAAGGATTGGGATTACTGACCAATTCTTCTTTGGTAATACAATTAGCAGGATTTTTAACTTTTGGTTTAGGCTTTTCTTCAGGTTCCGGTTTTTTCTCTTCAACCACTGTTTCTGTGTGCTCAACAGGTTGGGGATCCGGCTTAACTTCTGGATCAGGTTGGATAGGAACATCAACTGGCTCTAATTGAGGTTTTTTCTCTTCATCAGCAGGTATTATTACTGGTGCTGAAACATGACTCGTTTCAGCCACACTATCTTTATTAAATGGATAAAAGACATACCAAAGCCCACCAATTAATGCCAATATTAGCAATGCTAAAAGGAATATAGACCACCAACGCCAAGCCGATTTGGTTGGAAGCTTGGGTTCGGATACTTTAGGCGGTAAAACAGGATCTTCAAACGTATGAACAATAACAGGTTCATCATTAATGACAAAAATCGAATTACCTAAACTTTTAATTCTTGGTATCCAAGATGAAATCAGTGTTTGTTGTTCAGGGGTTAACGACATCAATTTAACGGTATTTTCAATATCTATAATACGTGTTTGTAACGTTGTCGTTACCGTTTGTCGATATAGTTCATTATTAATATCGCTTAATAATATGGGTTGTCCTTCCAGATTGGTAGACCATGCAATGTAATGATCATCTTCTATCAATTTTGGAATGGCGAAGACAGAAAAAGTCCGCTCAGTCAGATGTGATTTTAATAACGATAGTAATGAATTATATTGTTCTAATAAATTGATTTTTTGTGAATCACTGCTATCAAAACAATGCCGTGTTATTCGCTGCATGATAAATTAACTTCCTTACAGATCATTCTAATTTTACCTCAGCTTCAACATGAACATCCAAATATTAAAGATCATCACTGAATAATATCCTATTCGAATGCTACTTATTCACACAAAGGTTTACTGATATTCATATCAGAAACCGCATTATTCATCTGTTCAACAAGCTCGGGGACATTGTTAGCTATATAAACCTTTCCACCCGTTTTATCCGCTAAACAATCAATCTTATGCTGTCCCACAATGTCCACTATATTTATTTTTAAACGTGGTTGTTGGTTGGCAATTACATTGGCTAAGGTACAAATATTATCTTCCGAACAATTATCGTCACCATCACTGATAATTAAAATATAATCATCATGATTTACGCCATCAAGCATTGAACTGGCTTGCTTTACACCACTATATAACGGAGTAGCACTATCGTATTCTAATGGCGTTAAACGATTAATTTCATTCTTCAATTTTTCTCTATTTTCAAAATGATAAAATGCCGATGCCTTTGCGACAGGACAACTATTTAACGTGACAAGAGCAATATTGATATTAGGTTGTATTTTATCAATACTGGATAACGCAACTTGCTTACTACTCGATAGTCGATTCGGTAATCGGGTCATTCTTTCTTCGTATTGTTTGGCTTCTTCGAAAGTAAGATGATCAATCCCATTTGACAAATATTTTTCAATTTCTGCTTGAGGTTCAGTAAGCGTTAAATACATCGAAGCGGAGTTATCAAATATCATCACCATTTTAGAGGTTTGCTCGTTTTTTTGGATTTCTTCCTGTGAAATACAGCTAATTACTTCAGAAGTGGGATTGTTTGAGGTCGTTGGTGGTAATAGTTCAGCAATAGGTACGGGTGCTTTATCTTTTATATATAAATAATATAGATATCCAAGTAACCCGACAAAAGCAAGTGCTAAGGTCAAAAACCACCACCTACGCCAAAATGATTTTGTTGTCTTGACAGGAAAGGCTGGAGCCACTTCATTAGTCAGGATTGGCTCATCAAAATGATGAACAATCACAGGTTCATTATTAATGACATAAATCACATTACCTAAACTTCTCATTCTCGGTAACCAAGCCGAAATCAGCGTTTGTTGATCTTCCGTTAATGATTTGATTTTAATAGTATTTTCAATATCATTTAAACGTGTTTGAAGTGTTTTTTCAATCTGCTTTTTATCTGCTTCATTAATAATATCTTCAATGGCAACGGGTTGACCTTCAAGATGCGTATACCAACCGAGATAATGATCGCCTTCAATCAATCTCGGTATTGCTAAAATCGAAAAACTACGTTCGCTAACATTAGGCTTTAACAATTGTAAAACTGAATTATATTGATCAAATAACGTGATTTTATCTAAATCATTTGGATCAAATAACATTCTGGTTATACGTTGCATTGCTAATTTGTTTCCTTATGTTAAACATCGCTTTTACTAACTATTGGTATAATGAATACGCAAATTTAGATATTCAAAGCTTTCTGTAATTGTTGAAGTTTTTTATTTAATTTATCTAACTCAACTTTCTTTTCAATTTCTGAAGAATTTGAATTATTCACTTGCTTAAGTTGTTTTTCAATATCATCGACTTGTGCTTGCAAGTCTGCGCGATCTTTCGCTTTTTCTTTAATTTCGTTGGTTAAACTCGTTAAATCATCTTTCAATTTTTGTTGTTGTGCTTGCTTTTGCTTAATACTTAAGGCAGTGTCATTTTTCTGTCGTTCGATATTGGCATAGATCGCTTTAAATTGTTGATTTGCCTTTTTTTCATCTTCTAAAATTTGCTGTTTTTTATCAATTCGGGCTTGATAGTTGCCAGAATAATGACAACTTATCTTATCAAAAAAACCGATATTCGTATTCGTTGGATCACACTGTTCGGTTGTGGTTGAACAGCCCATTAACAACAAAATAGGGCTGAATAATATAAGGTATCTTTTTTTCATCATTAGCTCACCTGTACTGCTGAACGTTGTTGACTTACCACATTAATTTGTTTTTCAAGTAATGCTATCTGTTTATGAAGCTGATTAATTTGTTTATCTAATTTTGACATATTAATCCCTGATTGTTTTTCCCTTGCTGAAAGCATAACCCAATCACTTTCAATGCCTTTCATACGATCTAATTTGTCAGTTAAGTAAGCAATATTTGCATCGATTTGCTTCAACTCATTTTTAATCTGTCTTTTACTCAACGTTTTATTTTCAATCTGACTATTTAACACTTTCAAAGTTGCTAAATTTTTATCCAATACGGCTTGTGCATTTTGAGTAACAGCTTGTACTTCCATATTATTTTGCTGAATGTCATAAATATAAGCATCAATGCGCATTTCTTCATCTGCATACTCAGCACGCTTAGAATCAAGATAATAATTAGCGCCCATTAATACACCACACCCTACCGCTGCTGTAGCCAGACAAACACCCGGTTTTCCGCCAACTAAAATACAGCTAAGACCAGAAAATCCTGCACCAACGACACACGATTGCCAGGCTGATTTACTAAAAAATTGAGATGTATTACTATTGGTTAATGCAGGATCAACGTCTTTAGTTCTCCACCCTGATGATTGACATCCAGTTAAGACAACAGATAAACATAATGTTATTATGACAACTATTTTTTTCATTATTTCCTTCCTTTAATTTCATTGCAGGTTTGTAACCAAACTGATTGTTCTATTTTACCCGATACAATGTATTGATTGATATGTTTTAAATAGAGCTTTAAATAATCGCTCATATTTGCCTTTCCACTACTTTGTAAAATAAATTGTGTTGCTTTAGCTTGTTCATTAATTGTGTTTTTTTCGTAATTTGATGCAGTGCTAACAATAGTATCAGCATAATATTTTAATATAAAATTGCGTGCATTTCTTGAATCAATGACAACTTGATTTAAATTATTTAACTTTGTTTTAGAACACATATCTGTACTCTCTAGCTCACTTGAGTCACTTGCATCACAAATTTCATTAATCATTGTATTATATAAATTATTATTATATTCATATTTATCATTAAGATCAGAGACATTCGCACATAAAAAAGCCCCCAATTGTAAGGCAGATTGAATGGAACGATCTCGCTGCTCATCCCGTGACTGGTTCGCACTTCGTAAAAGTAGATTAAGTTGATTTAACTCTTTTTTAGTTTTTTCATCTTCAACTTGTTTAGTAATTTTTTCCAGTTCATTCACCACATTGTTATCATTTGACGATTCGACTTCATTACCAAGTTCGTTCCACTGTTTTTCTAATTCTTTAATCGAAACTTTAGAGTGCATAACTTCAGTGGTATACACTAAACGAAATCCAACATCTTTGCTTTGATAAGCACCTTTATTATCATAGTAAGGCTTTTCACTACGAAAGGCAGTTGTTATTGAAGATTCAGGAGTCAAATAACTACCGCCCCGAATAATCATGCCTCCTGGTTGTCCATGATAACGATCTAATTTATTCATTCTAAATGAATCAAACATCATTTCACTGGCATTACCTAAAATATCATAAAGATCCAGTGGATTAGGAGCTAACCGACCAATAAGTTGTAATTTTCCATTGGCTGACTTTGCCCCTGAAAACCATGCATAGTTTTCCAAACCACTCGTAATAGGAAAAACTGTCTCGCGAAATTCAGATTCAGTGACTTTCATGCCACCCCGTGCAGCGTACTCCCATTCGGTATTCGTTGGCAAACGTACATAGCCTTTTGGCAACGCTTTTAATTGAGATTGGTTTTCCAGTAACCATTGGTTATATTTATTACTAAATGCAATAGCATCAAACCAACTAATATTAGTCATAGGGAAAATCAAACTCACTTTAGCCGTTGGACAAGTATCATTCATCACCGCTTGATATTGTAGTGCTGTAATTTCATATTTACCGATTAAATAATACCTTTCTTCGTTTTCATTAGAAAAGCTACCAGAAATATAATTAGGTGTTGCGTATTCAGCAAAACCTAACTCTTTTTGATTACTGCCTAAAATTACTTTTACATCATCAAGTGGTTTATTGGTAGGCGTAAATACCCTTTTCATCACCAAACGCCCATCACAAGGCATCGGCAAAATCACATCATCACTGGCAGGTTTAGGATTATAAAACTTACTCTCCCAAGGCTCAGCATAACTGCATAAAGGGATAAAACTTAAGATTAGTCCCCAATAATGCCATTTTTTATGATTATACTTCGCGCAAGCTTTCTGCTGGCTGAATCTTAACAGCACGTCGACCTCCTACCGTTACTACAATAGCTGATATCAATAAAGTAAGTAAAAATGCGATAATAAAATGATAAAATTGTAATTGGCTAACTACTGGATGTGAAACTAAATTTTTACCTAACACAAAATTAAAGGCATAGTTGCCAAATAAAAAAAGTAGGCAAGAAATGATAAATGCCAAACAACTTAGCATCATGGCTTGAGTCATTAAATAAAGCATAATCCCTTTTGATTTAAATCCAAGTAATCGCATCAAAGCGATATCTTTGCGTTTACGTTCAATATTAGATAGAAATGATCCTGTAAAAGATAAAATACACCCTAATACAGCCGTTATTGCAATG
Organism: Gilliamella sp. CG13; assembly: GCF_046635805.1. Taxonomy (NCBI): domain Bacteria; kingdom Pseudomonadati; phylum Pseudomonadota; class Gammaproteobacteria; order Orbales; family Orbaceae; genus Gilliamella; species Gilliamella sp. CG13. Next base: position 229,804 of record NZ_JBIDFM010000004.1, on the reverse strand, counting down.
ACACTAAATATAAAATTGAGAACCCGATCTATCGCTTGCATATTTTCTATCGCATTAGCTTGAGTACGTGTTTCAATATTTTGTTGACGTAGTTTATAAGACAAAGGCGCTACATCATCAAGTGACCTTGCATAAATACGTGCTCTGGCAAATGAGTTATGTTCTGGCGGATTAACAAGCCCTGTGGTTGATTGAAAAATATTTATTTGATAACCATCATAAAAATGTTCCATATCAATTAAAAGCGCTAAAGACACAAATGCGGCAGCCCGACTATAATAAATTTCGGGAATCACTCCGATGATCTCTAACTCGACTATACCTTTTTCCAGTTTGCCATCGAGTTGCCTTGTCACAACCATTTTTACTTTATCACCAACCTTTGCCTGCATTTTTTCTGCGGCTAAAGCGGATATTAAAATCTGTTGTTCATGATGCAAGAGCGGTAAACTTTGGGTTATAGGATCACCTTTAGCTGTCGGAATAATTTCAGCATTATTAACAAAATGACGATTATCTTTCATTAAATCAGCTTGAGTATTAAGAGAACGTGTCAACGGAACCACAAACGCTGTTTCAGGTTGTTGGGCAATCCATTCAAACATTGAATGATCTAACTGTAAATTACCCACAATTTTAACTTCTATATTTTGCGGATCATTAAGTAACTGCTGGCGAAGCTGTGAAACAACACCATATTTTAAGCTAAAGAGTAGCAACAGTGGGGTAATTACCGAGATCACCGATGCAATAATACAAAATGAAACCTTCTTGTCGTACCATAAATCCGACAAAGATAACCAAGTAATAAGCCGCCATTTCGATAATAATGTGATCATCGCTTATACCTCATCTTGTAAGGGTAAAAATTCGGATGAATGGGAAGAGGTAATTTGAGACGTTAAAGTAAATAATCCTTTATCAGCAATACGTTGCCAATCATGGGTCACAATCAAGGCAGCAATATTATCCTGTTGAGCTTGCTCAATTATTAAATCAAATAATAAATTGGCATTATAAGGATCAAGCGCTGAAGTCGGTTCATCAGCCAGTAATAGTGCAGGTTTATGGATAATTGAACGAATAAAAGAAGCTCGCTGTCTTTCACCAATCGAGAGTTGTTTAGGATATTTACTTAACAAGTGTGAAATACTCAACTTTTGTACTAAATAATCAAATCGTTGTTTATCCACCTTTTTTTGTAACACATTTACTGAAAGCAAAATATTATCATGCACCGTTAAAAAAGGGAGTAATCCGCCTGTTTGCAACATAAAGCCCAAATAATTTGCGCGCATATCCGCTAACTTATCCAGTTTATCGTGTTGGATTAGTTGAGCAATATCAACGTCACCATTATCCATAGTAAGATTGTAGCAACCAATATGGTCAGGCTTTAGAATCATACCTATCATTTCAAGTAATGTGCTTTTACCCGAACCGCTATCACCTCGAATAATAACCACCTCACCCGCTTTAACGGTCAGCGCAGAAAGGTTAACACTAAAAAAAGATTTACCAGTTGAGCGCGTGATTGCAAGTTTTTTTATCGTTAGCATCTGTTTACGGTAACATCTCTAAAGGAATAGGATAAACATTTTCACGAGGATCACTACCTTCCGCTAATGAAATCCAACGATCAACATCCGCATTACATTTCTGATAATAACGAATTTTACTATTTAAATTACGAATAAATTTTTCTTGCTCAAGACCACTCATACTTTTCCACGTCTCTTGATCCAACCCAGTTACATCGCTTTTATAAGGGATATTATCCAAATATTCCCCAAGTAACCCCAAATCGGCAATTTTTGTGACTGCGTTCGATTTTAATTTACTTGGGTCTTGCCCCATAGCAGCAGCAACCGATCGTAGCTGCGAAAACATATCATCGGCAGAAATTAATCCATCATTTGCTGCATTGGCGATTTTACTAACAATATCGCTTAAATCACTTAATTGAGATTTAGTTAATAAGATTCGAGGTTCAGCTGTTGGAATAGTGGGTTTAATAAAATCTTTATCAGCAATCCACGCTTTGAAGACCGAAGGCGCTTTAGACCCATTAGTTTCACCTAAATAAGCCAACTGCATAGCTTTACCCAGTAATAATGCATCATTTAACATATCGGCATTACTATCTTTAGCATTAATCGCATTACCTATTGACGCTTCACCTTTATAAGCAAGTTTCACTTGCTCGGCTAAGGCTTTGGCTAAAGAGTCAACTTTTTGACCAAACTCATTCACATTACCGGCATTAACAGGGTAGTAAAGTGATTTATGAATAAAATCATTGTACGTTAAATCAGAATACTGCGTCGCAGCAATTTGGTGATCTTTTTCGCCACTTGACGTTTTTAAATGTAATGCATAAATCGCAACCCCTTTATGCTGTGCTTCAAGCCTTAATTGCGCAGCATCCATACCGGTGCTTGAAAGTTTATCATCCCCCGGAATTGCACTTGCATCCGTAATAAGAATCATATAACGCGCACCAAAACTGTTCCAATTAATATCATTCAACGCTTGTGCAACCCCCGCAAATGAATCTTCGGCAAAATAAGCCGTTGATACCGAGGCTTGTTTAAGTGATGCACTGAGTTTTTTAAAATCTTCACGATTTTTTACTTGGTTTGGATCGGCAAAAACTTTTGTGACAAATTCAAGTTTATCGGATGCGGTTAAACTTGATCGAAATGACACCAAGCCAAATTTAACTTGATCTTGTAACTTCTCTTTTTCAATATGCTGATAAACGCGTTCAACGGCCTCTTTGGTTCTTGAAATATACGGATCCATGGAAATCGTTGAGTCTATCACAAACACAATTGCAGCTTTAAAAGGAGCGACTTGATTAGTATTATCATCTGTTTTTTGAGTGGTAGTGGATGACTTAACGTTCTGAGTTGTTGCCACTAATTTATCTTGTTTACTGACAGAGGCGACTTCTAATATACGCTCATAAAACCCTTGTCCATTCATGACCTCTTCACCTTGTAAAATAGGTAATAAATAGAAGTTATTTTTAAAATCAACAAATTCCGCCGGCTCTTGAGCGATAACTTTTGGCGAAGTTTGGTTAACGTTTAATGCCTCACGAATGGGTTTTAATAATGTTTCTGGATGTTCAGAATCAACAATTGCCGTGAGTGAATCTTTATCTTTAAAAAATAGCAAAGGATCACGTTCAACCGGATTAGTAAAAACCAAGGTCATTTGCATATTCCATTCAATTGCGCATGAGCCATTAATCCAACCTACCGTTTTTCCATAGGAATCAGGCCCAACACTTAACCATTCTTGGTTATTTTGATTTTTTCGTTCATAAACATAATAGCGAGAAAATGCAGGAACTTGCTGTCCTGTAACCTCGCTAATATCTTTTTTTAACTCACACGTTGGCGTACTTAGTACGCGTTGATACAGTGTTGTTTTACCTTGCTGTTTAAGCGGTTCATTGGCAAAACTTATCAAGGGTAAACAAGTTAAGCTCAATACAAACATAATTTTTGAGATAGCTAAATTTTCCATTTTTGTTCCTACCTACTTTTGTAGCTCAGCTAACCGTGCTTTTACGTCTTTATTATCGGGATCATTATTCAATGCGGTTTCGTACCAATAAATAGCCGTTTCTTTATCAGCTTCAAAACAGCTATTAGCTTGATAATACTTTTCGTCATATTCTTTGGCATACAAAATGGCAATGGTTGAATTTACTTGTGATTGATTAGCATACAACCGCTGAGCAATATTACATTTTTTTGCTTTTTTAGCATCATTGATCAACTGAATAATCATTGGAGTTAGTGGTTTAGTTTGCAAACATTTTTGAATAAAAGTGAGATCATCATCACCTACTTGACTTAAACTACATTGACCTAACATAGCCGGTTCAGCGTCTTTAGCTTGTTGATTTTGGAAGAATAGAAAATACCAAATTGCGATACCCATAACAATTAACAGTAAAATAGCAATGATCAAGCCGAATATTAAACCTGATTTTCTTTTTTGTTTAATCGGTTGTGTCAACGTCTCATCCGTTACAGTTTCAGATGTGGGTACGGATGTAACGACTTCCTCAACGACGGGTTCAACAGGTTCTTCGATAATTTGTTCTTCGATTTCAGGCTCGTAAATGGTTTGTGTTTCGCCATCCATTTTTTCGTCATCGGGGATTACATCTACACACTCCTCAGGTTCAAGATGCGTATCAGACATAGTAGTAACCGTGTTTAATGCAGCTGACGTCATCACACCATCAGCTATGTTAATGACGCCTCGGTCACTGTAATTTTCGTTTTGCTTATCACGAATCTGTACCAAAAATCGTGCAGTACTTTCTTGAGTTAATAACGAATCAACCAGCCATTCACCAACAAGCCCGGTTAATTGTTCATGTTCGACAGTCATATCAGCCAACGTATGCCAACTTTTTTCTGGACTCCATTGATTTAATCCAGACAAATAATAACTATCCTGATTACGTTGAATCAATATTTCAATATCAGCACTACCATTCCATTTATATGCCAAAAATTTAGCTATACCCGGTTTATAACCATTTAATTCGATTCTTAATGCCATAATGTCCTCTATCCTGTCACTTCACTTTGTTATTGCATTAATTTACAAGAAATCATCCAATTTAATTTGTGATTGTTTAAAACATGCCAAAATCTCACCCAGACGACTATTTTGTTCCTGACTTATTTCCCGTCCGGCATGATGTCCGACATTTTCTTGTGCAAGCGTAGCAAAAGCTATAAACCAATCAAATATCGCAAATTGAGAATAATTTTTAGTATTATTATCCAATTTTGGCAACTGGTGAGATGATTGCATAACAAACTCATTTAACGGTGATGCAAATATACGCTTGCCATGATTAACACGACTCATTGGAATGTTATCCACCTGACCTTCAATAAAACCTAACCACGCAATATAATCAGATAATTGAGTATGAATTGTACTTATCTGTCTTGATTCAAGATCATCACGTTTACTGCCAGTATTTTCGTTATTTAAGATTTTTTCAGTTAAATTTTGTTCAATCTTCAAACGATTGGCTCCTGTAATAAGCTCTTCAACAATAAAAGATAATGATTTTTGGCTTAAACCAAAAAACTGTAAAATATGCTGATCCAGCACGATATTTCTTAAGTGCTCTAACCAAGTTGTAAAAACACTCTTAGCAAATTTAGATTCAGTCGGCAAAGTCACTGCTGGCTTACTGGTTAAATTGCTATTCATGTCCGAAAAAAGGTCAAATTCAGTATTAAAGCCAAAATCATTGGATAAATTGCCGACTAAATTATCATCATTATCTTTAGCTATCTGGTTTTCTACATGGTTGGAATGATACAAAGCTCGAATTGTTTGATCCGGCAATTCTAAAGTTTTGAGTAATTCACCTAATAACAATGCTTTACCCTGCAACTCTTTCACCACATCTGCGATAACGTGTTTTTTCTTACCAAGTTCTTCATCACTACCAGCTTGGTACCACGTATCAAAACGCATATTTGTGATGTAATCAATTTTTTCATTTAATTGCTCAACAATACGTTGTTGTTTTACTTCAGTAATCGCTACTTTTTCTAAATATTGACTAATTCGACCTATACCGCCATCGTTAAGTTTAAGCATGGCATCCCACGCTTCTTTTGGTTGAGATACATATTCTTGAACATCAACATTGTCGATAAAAGTCTTTTTTAATACGTCCATTTTAGTCTGATAATTCTCATTATGAGACAGTTCTTGGCGTGAAGAAGGATCGACATTTAAAAACGGTACATCAAAACCAGGTTTACGAACCAAATAAACATTGTTGAATTTCTGATTATTTGACCAATTCATTAGCCAATCATAACTTCCAAAACGTTCTAAAATAGTTTGTTGTAATAATCCACCTTTACCCCAACTATTTTTAAGATTATCTTCCGACAAGGTCAACGATGTACATATCCGTTTATCAAACATGGTAATCGCCCACAACAAGCCAACTTCTTTGGTTGCTCGCTTTTCAGGTGTTTCACCTTGTGTTTTACCGATCCACCGTTCAAGCACCGGCCCAACATCATTCACATCAGATTGCTTATCAGAAGGTGTACAAACCACTAATACATTCATCTCTTGGCTATCGGTATACTTTTCAAATAAGTAGGCAACTTTACCCCGTAATAATAGTTGAGAAATGGGATTACCTTCTTTAACATCTGAAATCGAGATTAAATTCAAGCGTCCTCGATATCCCGGAAAATCAAGCAAATCAACTTTTTCAAATGTTGAAACTCGCGTTTTGTTTACTAATGGAAAGATTAATTCCGCTGTTAAAAAAGCCAGTTGCGCCAAAGATAAATCCGTTGGTTTACCGTTAATAGGCGTTATCGTAACCGATGAATCTTTATCGGTGTTTAATCGCTCTAAGATGTCTACATTCATAATACTGTCAATTTGCGATTTAGTACCATTTTGCTCTTTAATCAAAACAGTTAACGGCGCATACACAGTTTCAGCATGATGTAAACGAGATAACGTATTAGCAAGCTGAATATAGATTGTTGTTAGCTCTGCAATTCCACCCCATAATACCGCAAACAGCTCGCCTCGTTCAGAAACAGATAGATAAGGAAGTAAATGTACTGCTTTTTCCCAATATCCCCCTTTTAAACCTTCTAAAGCGTTGCCGAAATTTTCAGACAAATAATCGTAAAGTTCAACGATATCATCTTCCGATATACCGCCGACATAACTGGTTTGTTTTTTATTTTCCAACCGTTGGATTAACTGATTTAATTGTGAAAATTCAATTTTATTAGAGACTTTTTGCTGGTCAAAATCTTTAAAAAAAGCATTAATTAATATTTTGACAATTTCTATCTCTCTAAACAATTTTAACTCTAACGGATAGTTGGCAATTCCACCTTTAGCGGTTCGACTAAAACGCGTGACTAAACCTGTCGCTTCTTTACCACTTCCTACCGGATTGACATGATCGATAAAATCTAAAATTTGGTTATCGACAACCGTTTCAAGTTTGCCATTATCCCCTGCGGCAAGTGCCGAAATCAGGTATGATTTTCCTGCTTGAGAAAGTCCAAAAAAACCGACCGCAACCGATTTGGTAGAGACCTCACCTAATCGTTTAGCGCTATTACGCAAACGGCGTAAATCAAGAATTAAATTATCTGCTTCACTATTTAAACGTTTGGATGAATGACGTGTTTGATTAACCCATTCAATTGCTTCTGCTGATGCATGGTAAACGTGTTCCCAAGATTTAGGCAGTTGTTCATTTATGTTATTCATCGTTTTATCATTCCACTATCAAGCCAATATTGGGTACTGATTAAACCGGAGTTAACCATTGTATTTAAACTCAGTTTAACATCTTGGTTTTTATTGCAAGCTCGTCCATCAGATGCTTTTATGTCTTTAATATAAAAATTCTCGACCATTTTTTGCCTATTTTTAATACCTAAGGTCACTTCAAGTACCACGCCTTGAGCACTTAAACGCCGAGCAACATCGCCGTTTTCAATGGTCAAAATATAGATCGGAGAAGCCGGCCAGCGATCAACTTCAAGTTGTTTAAAACCTAGCCGTGTTGTACCTCGTATTTCAAAAGATAGATCAGGAAAATCATAATCAGGATCATCTAAATTTATATCTCGGTAATAGACATTTTCATTTTTAATCATGTTTAAATTATCCAACAATCCAATGTATTTGACTGTTGAATAAAGATCCATATTTGTTGATCTAAAATAGAAATTAGGTAGCCTTAAATTCTTACTTAAGAAGCAAAGCATAGCGCCTACAGCAGCGGTGGTTTTAGGATCATCAATGCGTTCTTGTTTATGGAATGGATACCATCCGCCCGTATAATAACCATGGAGTGGCAAGATTCGCCCTGCAGGGATAGACAAACGAGATCGAAAATAACTTTGAATACCCGGTAAGCGTGAAGGGCGTCCAGTTAATAACAGCACATCACATTGATAACAACTGATGATTTCGGACAATGCGTCAAACGTTTTACAAATATTGTAATAATCACCACGTATAAACAGGTAATGAATTCGTTTGAGATTAATCTCAATATTCAAATTAAGCACTGAAAAGTCAGGATTATTTAATGCACGCTTGATTGGCTCATTAATAAAATTCAGCACACTATCAGTCATAACATGATGCTCTAATAATTCTTTAAAACTTGCGCTAAATACCTGCTGTTCACTATGTAAAGGATCGTAAATTTCATACTCTTTCAAGATTCGCAAACCTATCGGCGTAAACAGTTGTAATGTCAGTTGTTGACGTAAAACCGCATCTTGAATAGAAAGTTGTTGTGAACCAATAATCGTTGACAAGATTGGGCTTGGATCAGCAAGTCCTGCCTGCTTTAAGCCGTTGGTTAACGAGGTTAAAACAATATCTTGAATAATATCAAGTAAAATATCATCACCCGCTACTTTAAAACCATCACGAAAACGCTGACTTGGAACAATATAGGCATTACTACTGTTTTGTTGCCCGTTTGCACCATAATCTAAATGGTAATCGTTGATGACTAAATCGGTTGTACCCCCACCGATATCCACCGTCGCAATGGTAACTTTTTGCTTATTGGTTTTGTCAGGTCGAACAATTGAAGCAATAAATTCTTCACTACGTCCGTTAAAATTATTTTGTGTTTCATTGAAAAGATAAACTACTTGACCACAGGTTGCTTCATCCCATTGAATATAAACTTCCGGTATGTTTGGCCAAATATGTTTAAGTTCTTCCGGATGAGTAAAATCAATATTATCATCCGAATTATCCCAACCTAAACTTTTCCAAACAAGTCCAATAGCTTGATACACACAACTTTTAAATATCGCTTGTTCGGGTTTTGGCATAGCGGGCGGAATCGTTAAGATAATTGAACGTAAATTACGTGGCGTTTTAGCATGTTCAAGTTTATTACGTTGCGCAACGCTATTAATCTGCATTAAAGCATGCATCAATACTTCGCATAACATAAACGTCATGAGCGAACTACGTGAATATTTAGGGTGGAATACCGGTATTTTACGATCATATTCTTCTTGAATATTGTTATTAAGAATATGTAGGGCTTCACCATATTCATTAATTAAATTTGAAAAGGGCTCTGCCGTTGCAAAAGGTTCATGATCGCTTTTTACATAATAAGAGTTAAAACGCCAACCTTGTTCGTACTTATCTTGATCCCATAAATAACGTTTTGGACTTGAAAGCCCGGTTGCACCTTCGTTGCCTTCACGGCGACTAGCTAAGCGGCTTGCTTCTTTACCGACACGAACAATACTAGGCCAACGGAAGGTATCTCGTCGACCACTCTGTAGCGAAAAGTGTTCTTTACCAAAAAAGGTTTGTGCAAATTCAACTCGACTTTCAAATGGTTCGTTATAGATATATTCCGGTCTGGTTAGATCGCGTATCTCCAATTCATAGCGATGATTAAGACTGTCTTTATCTTGAACATGATCTTCAATCAAAATGCCACAAGTTCGTGAATTACCCACATCTAAAATCATATCGACAGGAATCGATTTCACAATATCATTTTTATTGTTAGAAACAATTTTAATGGTTGGTAGATTTAATGTTTCACCGAGCAAATTAATGATATTAAGATAGTGCCCATAATAAGCCTTATTATTCATTTCTTGCTGGATATCATCCTTATGCATCTTTAAGCGTTCAGGTTGCTGCGCTAATTCTTCAAACAGATCGATTAACCAACTAGAAATCCATTTGAGTTCTAAAAACCATGACACATGATCAGAGCGGTGCGCCAGACTAAAAATCGCACCTGTCATTACGTCATTTTCAGTTGGAGCAAGATAAGCAACATCATCCAAATTAGCAAAGATTTTAGTGTCAAACGCAAATGTTATACGATGCGTATTACCATCGGGATCTTCACCTTGAGGAATACTGACAATTCTTACTCTGCTCCAGTTATGAGGACCTTTATCAAATCGTTCTGGAGGAATCGACCGTAAAACAGGAATCGGTAACCAAACACCGTCATACAATTTTAGGGATTGATCGACACTAATTTCTTGTGTGGGGGTAACCGCAAAAGTGGGGTTGTCAGGACTAAAAAATTGACCATTTTCGACATCTTCTAGTAATCGAATCAATGCACCACTTTCGGACGGATCAATAAAGCACCCATTCGCTTTATTGCGCCATTGGCTGTCTTTCCAATCTATTTTAAGTGCAAAATCAAGAAACTGAATACCACTGTTCATGATAAGAGTCACTTCTTGACCATAATTGCGTAATTCTGGAAGCATATACTACCCTATTGTTTTTTCATCGTTAACGGGAACGATGTACCATTATTATAATTTCCCTTACAATCAGTTTGATTGTTACTGTTTGTTGAGCACTCTATTTTCGGTAATTGATATTTTGTATTATCGCTACAAAGCGCTTCAGTATTACTCTTTATACTTAAATTTGAGTTTTGAAAACCACTACCAACTTTACCAACACATTTCACACCATCACTACGTATTACCGTAACTTCACCATTTCCTTGATCAAAACTGTAGTTTAAACGTAATGGTTTACCCGTTGATTTATCTTGGATTCCACCACCTACTGTCCATTGTCCATTAAGAAAATCCATAGAACCTTGCTTAATTGCATCTGGTGGTACACTTAAATTTTGGGATTGTGTAGCGTTATTGGTATCCATAGCTGCTGTGTTTTGATTCTGGTTTTCATTTTGATTAGTGTTATCAACATCAGAAGTCGTACCTGCATTATCAGGCGTTATGTCATGAATTGGCGGATTATCATCACCTGCACCATGACTATCGACAGGTAATGTGGTAGGCGTGTTGAGCGTATCAGTCACATCAATGTTACCTTCTGTAACAGTTGTACCAACTACGTCATTACGATTGTCAGTATTTAACACCGAATCATGATTTATGTTAGTACCCACCGGTCTATGAATAACATTCACATCACGGATAGGATTCTCACCTTTTTTATCTTCTGGTTTTTTGTCCCGATCAGTCTCAACCGGTACATTCACCGCATTATCGACTGACAATGGCGGTGTAATTGATGATTCAGGGTGATAAAAGCACCCTCGTAATAAAAACAGTAGTAATAATAACAATAATAGTGGCAACAGCATTAATAACCACATCCACCAACGTTTCCACCAAGGACGTTTAGACGTTATCGGGGGGTCAATTTGTTCAGTAACATAAGGTGCTGTGCTTTCTGATTGTTCTAAACATTTGAAAGGTGATTGGGTTAGTTGAGTTTGTGGATTAATAAATCCCCAAAAAGTAATAACAGGCTTGCCATTAACGATATAAATATATTCATTGCTTGGAAACCGAATCGCCATAAGATTTGGTTCTTGGCTGTCCTCACGGTGATTAGGATCATAAATTAGGCGGCTAAATAGCAATTGATCGCCTTCAAGGTTTGGATTATTAGCTAATTGTTTGCCTAGCTCAACTACCTTTTGTTCAAATGCTGCCAACAATTGAAGCGCTGATTGCTGTTCTGATTCGCTGGCAGATGACCAAGGCACAATATCATATTGAGCCGAATCAAAAGGAATATACCAATCAACCCTATTTCCTTGATCATTACGTTGTGGAATGGCTAAATAGTCGGCATATTGTTTACCTATTTTTACTCTGAACATTTCACGAATTTGGGTTGCCACTAGGTAAGCAGCTTTACCGTCATGCCCAAGCATTTTAAAATCTTTAATATCACCAGTTCTAAGTAGTGTATTTGCCATACTGACCTTTCCATTCCATTATCATATGATATTTTTGTAATCTTTTAATTCTAACAGAAAAATCCAGCTGTTGTAATTGGTATCTATAGGATAAGTTAAGATTTTTTTACTTTATTTTTTACATACTGCAAAATTACCTTACCATAATAGTCATTTTAAAAACATATCATCAGTCAATACTCGTAATGGTTGCATATCACTATCTCCCCGAATGACTAAGGATGGATCAGAACGTAAACACGTTCCCCCATAATGTCCGCCGACAGTGAAAGTACAGATTTGCAAATAACGATCATCGACTTTCGGTAAACACCACAATTCTTGATAGATGTTTTCTTGTTTAGCAAATTTACCGACAGTTTTCCCCAAAATGGTTTCTTTGCTGCTGACTAATTGAATATCACTCCCCCGCCGCCCTGCAATCGGCTTAACGGCATACCCCTTTTTCTCTAAACTTTTATTAAGTTCGAATGTAGACTCTAATAAATAACGATGATTAGGAAATAAAGACCACAGCACCGGTAAAATCGCTTTATTGCTTGGAATAACTGTCCATAAAGGTTCAAATACAGTGACTTCGGGACGTAAAAGAACGTCTATCAACCTTACCGCATTTTCTGGATGCCAAGTCCGTATTGGTAATCCGGCTATTTGGGCTTCACTTTCTTGACGAAGTTGTTCTAATACGGTTTCCCATGCCCATGTTTTCCAGACACAGGTTACTTGACGATCTTCATCATCAACTAACCGACCGCGTTTATCCCATTTTAAGCCGCTCAAACCTCGTAAAATTTTGCTCTTAAATCCTGCTTGTGTCAGGGCTTTTTGCATAAATAAAGCATGATAATTTTCTTCATTATCATTATCTTGCATAATATGGATAAAAGCTTGTGCATCGCTATGCTTCCAACAACTCGCTAATGCGTTAAGCAACCCAGCACTAGGGTTTACGCCAACATTTAGCCCAGCTTGTATTGCCCAATTTTGTAGTATCTGTCCAGCTTCAGTATGACACGATGCCGAATCAGCATTATATTCATAAACTTTAAAGCCTCGTTCATCCATGCAAAAGTCTAGCCGACCGGTTATCATTTGATAACGTCGTTGTTGCCATGACAGTCGCAAACGAGGCCATAAAATTTCGGGGATATTAAAATTCATCAGCAAGTTATCATCTTTTAGTACTCTATCGGTTGCATGTAAATACATAAGATGTAACTCATTGGTCGCTCGAATAAGTTCTTGCTCGGCACTTTCAGAAATAGTGAAATATCGGTAGTGATCATCATGACTAATTGCATGCCCTGCCGCTTGGATATAAGCATTTTCTAAACTATCTTGCTCATTAAGCCAGTTAATATCAAATTGACCTTGATTTTCAATATGTTGACTATGAATAGCCAGTAAAGGCGCCGGTACGGTTGGTTGTGGTAGACTATATTGTGTATTTTCGGTTTGTATCATCCAACCTAATATGGTGGTATCGTCAAACGTATCATGTAACAAATAACCATTGTCGGTGACCGTCATCCTTAATTCACGAGTCCAATGTTGACCAATTGGTAATCGGGTATGAATAACATTTTGTTCAGCTATCCGAACTTTATCTTCAAAGACTTCGGTAATAATAGCAACATGACCCGTTCTATCGAAAACACCACCATCATCCCAAATAAGTAATGCGCCAGCTTCGGGGTTTTTCTTACCACCATTAGCAAAAGCTTGTAAAGGCAATATCGCTTCATTGATGACTTGTCTTAAGACACGAAGTGAAAAAATTTCATGAGCCATGCCGACATCAGTAAACACAATACCATAATTAAGAAATAAAAAACGCCTTGCAAATTCAACGCATTGCCATTTATATCCCATATATTCATGCCCGGAATAACTTCGAAAAGAGGCATCATCAGGGTATTGAGTTGGGTCTAATGTTTCATAATCAGAAGAGTAAATGGCAACGCCACCTGGGGCATAACCTAACAATGTACCAAAAGGTTCTCTATCATCGGAGTGTGCTAACATATTTTTCAACCTTTTTTATAATTTATAGGATAATGCTAACTAAGCTGTGATAAAATTAATCTATCATAGATCAATTTGAATACTTTAAGAAGCGAAGTTTATGCTTGATCACTTGAAGAACATCAAAGCGCCTATATATGACTGTTATTCCTGGTAGTAATACCCCAAACATACCGATTACGTGAGAAACATAAAATTATGCAACAGAAAACAAATTTAAAAGAATTATTAGATTTTCCTTGTTCTTTTACTTATAAAGTCATGGGAGAAGCTAAACCAGAACTGGTTGATAAAGTCGTGTCCGTTATCCAACGTCACGCACCGGGTGATTACAGTCCGTCAATCAAACCTAGCAGTAAAGGGAATTATCATTCTGTGTCGATTACTATTAATGCAACACACATTGATCAGATTGAAAATTTATATAAAGAATTAGGTGAAATAGATATTGTAAGAATGGTTTTATAACACTTTACTTTTTCATCAATTTTTGTACAAAATAGAGCCTTGTTATTCCGACGAGGCTCGATCATGAAACCAGAAACCATTGCACTTCACACAGGTTATACCCCTGAACCCACTACTCATGCTGTTGCTGTTCCCATTTATCAAACAACCTCTTATGCTTTTGATGATACACAGCATGGCGCAGATTTATTTGATTTAAAAGTCGCTGGCAATATTTATACCCGTATTACCAACCCAACTAACGCCGTACTCGAAGCTCGAGTCGCTGCGCTTGAAGGTGGTATTGGTGCTTTAGCTGTTGCATCAGGCATGGCGGCTATCACTTATGCTATTCAAGCAATTACCTTTGCTGGCGAAAATATTGTTTCTGTTTCGCAATTATATGGCGGCACTTATAATTTGTTTGCCCATACTTTACCTAATTTTGGTATTACAACCAAATTTGCACCTCATAATGATTTAGTGGCTATTGAACAGCAAATTGATGACAAAACCAAGGCCATATATTGCGAAAGTATTGGCAATCCTGCAGGTAATATTGTTGATTTAAGCCAACTTGCCGACATCGCACATCGGCATGGTATTCCGTTAATCGTCGACAATACCGTTGCCAGTCCTGCACTTTGTCGACCATTTGAATTTGGTGCTGATATTGTCGTGCATTCATTAACTAAATATATTGGTGGGCATGGTAATAGTCTTGGAGGAATCATCGTTGATTCAGGACGGTTTCCATGGAAAAAATATGCGGATAGATATCCAATGCTTAATCAACCAGATCCATCTTATCATGGTGTCTCTTATACGGATACCTTTGGTGATGCGGCTTACATTGCACGTTGTCGAGTAATCCCTTTACGCAATATGGGCGCTGCACTATCGCCATTTAATACTTTTTTGATACTACAAGGGCTTGAAACCCTTTCTTTGCGCATGGAACGCCACTGTCAAAATGCACTCAACGTTGCAAAATATCTAATCTCACACCCACAAGTTGAATGGGTTAACTATGCTGGTCTTAGCAATCATCCTGAACATGATTTAGTGGTAAAACAGATGGATAATCATTTACCTGCTGGCATTTTATCGTTTGGTATTAAAGGTGGAAAACCTGCAGGCGCTAAATTTATTGATGCACTAAAATTAATTATTCGTCTGGTCAATATAGGCGATACACGCTCATTAGCTTGTCATCCTGCATCAACTACGCATAGACAACTTAATAATGAAGAACTGAAAAAGGCAGGAGTAAGTCAAGAAATGATTCGTTTGTCTATTGGGATAGAACATATTGATGATATTATTTCTGATTTAGCACAGGCATTAAAAGCGACACTATAATCAAAATTAAAAAGCCAGATAACAAATGTATAACTGGCTTTTTTAGCAATCGATTAATTAATCTAAGATTTTAACAAGTTCGTTTGTCACATCAGATACAGATTGGGTACCATCAATGCGGTAGTATTTTGCACGACCTTCTTTCGCTTCATGTTGGTAGTAATCAATTAAAGGTTTAGTTAATTGATGATATTCAACAAGGCGTTTACGGACAATCTCTTCATCATCATCTTTGCGAGTTGTTAAAGGTTCACCCGTAATATCGTCAACATTTTCTACTTTTGGTGGATTATGACGGACATGATAAACTCGTCCCGATGGCGCATGAATTCGGCGTCCACTCATTCGATCAATGATAACAGAATCAGGCACATCAAATTCAAGTATATAGTCAACATTAATACCTGCTGATTTCATAGCATCAGCTTGGGGTACAGTTCGAGGGAATCCGTCTAATAAAAACCCATTTGCACAATCATCTTGTGCAATACGTTCTTTCACTAATGCAATCACGAGTTCATCAGTAACAAGTTTACCGGCATCCATTAATTCTTTAGCCTGTTGACCAAGTGGCGTACCAGCTTTCACTGCTGCACGTAACATATCGCCAGTTGAAATTTGAGGAATACCATATTTTTTCATAATGAATTGTGCTTGAGTTCCTTTTCCCGCACCTGGTGCACCTAATAAAATAATACGCATGAAATAACCTCTTATGGTTTTTATATAGATAGATTTTCTATTCTGGTAAATATTGAAATATCACTTTACTGCTGGAGATTAATCCATCAGTTGGACAAATATAATTTATGGCACCACAGCCTTTGATCATTTGAGCAGGTTGATGACAAGTGGGGCATATATAGTGTTCGACAAAATGTTGTTTACAGTGAGCACAAACGTAATGCTGGGCAGACATAACATCCATTTTATGATGACATTTAGGGCACAAGCCTTCTTGACTTTGCCCTGCTATATTTTTTTTTGACATAAACTATTTACGACCTCTAACGTGTTTCATCAATCGACGTCGTTTACGTTGTTGTGATGCCGTTAAACTATTTTTTCGACCTTCAAAAGGATTCTCCCCTTCTTTAAATTGAATTCGAATCGGCGTTCCCATAATTTTTAATGAGCGTCTAAAATAGTTCATTAAATATCGTTTATAAGAATCAGGAAGATCTTCAACTTGATTTCCGTGAACAACCACAATAGGTGGATTGTAGCCTCCGGCATGGGCATATTTGAGTTTTACTCGACGTCCACGAACGAGAGGTGGTTGGTGATCGTCTTGTGCCATTTGCATAATTTTGGTTAATAATGCAGTATTTACCCGACGGGTTGCACATTCATAAGCTTCTTGAATTGAATCAAATAAATTACCCACACCACTACCATGTAAAGCCGAAATAAAATGCAAACGGGCAAAATCAATAAAATCAAGTCGGTCATCTAGTGTTGCTTTAACTTGCTCTTTGATGTCTTGTGATAACCCATCCCATTTATTGACAGCAATAACAAGTGAACGCCCACTATTGATGATAAAGCCGAGTAATGATAAATCCTGATCTGAGATACCTTCTCTGGCATCAATCACCAATATGACAACATTTGCATCTTCAATCGCTTGTAATGTTTTAATCACTGAAAACTTTTCGACAGTTTGCGTTACCTTACCACGTTTACGCACCCCTGCCGTATCAATTAAAACATATTCTCGTTCGTCACGAGTCATTGGTATATAGATACTATCTCGAGTTGTACCTGGCATATCATAAACCACAACCCGTTCTTCACCTAAAATTCGGTTAGTTAGTGTTGACTTACCTACATTTGGACGCCCGACAATAGCCACTTTAATCGGTTGATTAATCAGTGATTCAACATCATCTTCGTCAACATCGTCATAAGATTCTGATAAATCTGGTGGCAATTGGTCTTCATTAAAGTCATCTTCATCGTGATCTTTAAATTGAAAAATAGGTTCCAACGCCGTTTCAATCAAAGAACTGACACCACGCCCATGACTTGCCGCTATGGGGTGGATATCGCCTAAACCTAATGAGTAAAAATCTGAGATAGCCGTATCAGCATCAATACCATCAATTTTATTGGCAACTAAAAAAGTGGCCTTTTGACGAGAACGCAAGTGTTTAGCGATCGCATGATCTGCCGGCATAGCACCCGCTCTTGCATCGACTAAAAACAGAACGATATCGGCTTCTTCGATAGCTTGTAAGGATTGGTCAGCCATAAAGCTTTCAACCCCTTCTTCAGTGCCATCAATTCCACCCGTATCAATTACAATATATTCATGGCCCTTGATTTCAGCTCGTCCATACTTACGATCACGGGTTAATCCAGGAAAATCTGCGACTAACGCATCACGTGTTCTTGTTAACCGATTAAATAAAGTTGATTTTCCAACATTTGGACGACCAACTAGTGCTACAACAGGTACCATGTTTATTCTCTAATTACTTAAATTTTTTGTGAAAGCGTAAATATCACCATTTTTGACTTGAACAATCAGTTTATTGTCAACCACCAATGGTTTAGCGATTATTCCGCTACTACTTACTTCTATTTTATTTACAAGTTCACCTGTTTCAGCATTTAACCAATACAGGTAACCTTCAAAATCACCAAATACGACATAATCTTGATAAATGACTGGATCAGTCAATTGGCGGTGTGTAAAACTTGATTGCGTCCAAAGTACGCCACCTTCCGTTTTTGATAATGATTGAATATTATCATCTTGATCTACTACGTATAATCGATTTTTATCAACCGCAAAACTGTGTGTTGAACCTATTTTTTTACGCCATATGACTTCACCATTACTTAAATCCAGTGCAGCAACATAACCATTAAATCCAACAGAATAGACAGTATTTCCTTCAACTACAGGGGTTGAATCAACATCATTTAATTTTGCAATTTCTGTTGAACCAGTCGGTTGTGAAATACGTTGTTGCCAAATTAATTGACCATCATTAATGTAGTAAGCATTTACTCGACCATTATCATCACCAAAGATAGCTGCACCATGGGCAATGACTGGTGTTGAGTTACCTCTTAATGATAATGCCGGAACTTCAAAAGTCACTTCCCAAAGTTCGTCACCAGTTTCACGATTAAGCCCTTGTAATATACCATTAGCGGTATGAACCACTAATTTATCATCAGATGATACCGGGCGAGCAAGGACTTCTCCTTTAACTGATTTTTCCCAGACGACTTTTCCGTTTTGACGATCTAAAGCATAAACAACAGCACGTTCACTGCCAACATAAACATAATTTTCATCGGCACTTACACCACCAGAAAAGAGCGCTGTTTTACTACTGAAAAGTGTACTTTTAGATAAATCGACATTCCACAATGTGTTACCCGTCGTTAAATCAACTGCTTTTACCTCTCCACTTCGGCTCGCTGCATAAATAACATTATCATAACTAGCAGGACCTAATAATGAATAAATACGAGTATTTCCTGCAGTACTGTTACGCCATAATTGGTGAATAGTAAATTGGTTACTGACTATAGGAGAAGGTGAAACTTGAATAACTTCTTCTTCTCCTCCAAATATCGAGCATCCAGCAAGTGAAAACATAAAAACACTGGTTAAAAAACATTTAGATAACTTCATTGTATAGACCCTTATAGCAGGATAAATTAATTTTTATTTTCTTCCGTTTCAGTCTTTGACTGATCCTCTTGCTCTGCTTTTTCTTCAGCAGTTTGTTTATCTTGTTCAACTGTTTGTTTAGCTTGTAAATATTCAGCTTGATTTAGTTTAATTTTAATATTTGGCTCTGAACTTATCATTGCCGCTGATTTTAGCGCAATTTTATAGGCATCTATCGCCTCAGCATAACGAGACATTTTGGTTAATATATCGCCCCGTATTTCGTTAATCACTGGTTCCCAAGCTTCATTGTTAACTTTATCTAACGTTGCTAAACTTTCTTGGTATTGGTTTTGTTGATACTGCACACGTGCAATACGAATATTAATAACGGATTTTACCGGTTCCGCTTTTGTTTTAGATAAAGCATCAGTCAATAATGCTTGAGCACCTGCATAATCTTTTGTTACTTCGATATAAAATTTAGCCGCAAAAAGATCAGCAAAAACGTTATAAACGCTATCCCCCTCTTTTGCAAAAGCAACTAAATCATTTACGGATTCCGGTTTTGTCTGATCTAACTGTTTTACAAGTTGCTCATAACGATCTGACATTTGTTCCAATTTTTTAACTTGATTTGATTGATAGTAATTCCAACCATAATAAGCCAATAATCCGATGACAATAACGGCAACAATAATTTTCCACGTTTTCGCAAGAAACTCTTTTAAAGCCCACATTTGTTCTTCACTTGACGATTGATAACTCACGCTTATCTCCTATTTCCTTTAGATTTATATCATTGCCAAACAAGTTTGAACAATATCGCTTTGCGCGACTTCAGTTTGTTCACCTGTTTGTAAATTTTTGATAGTTACCGTTTGGTTCGCTAACTCGTTTTCACCAACAATAACCGCTATTTTAGCACCTAATTTATCTGCTTTGGCAAATTGTTTCTTAAAATTAGACGTTCCATAATTAGTCACAATTCGTTTATCAGGTAAACCGTCACGTAATAATTCAGCAACACATTGTGCTACTGAAATCGTGTTTTCATCTCCCGAGGAGATCATATAAATATCAATCGAATTATCTCGATTTAATGAAGGATTGACAGCTTGAACAAGTAAAACTAATCGTTCAAGTCCCATTGCAAAACCAACAGCTGGCGTTGATTGACCACCTAACTGGCTCACTAATCCATCATAACGCCCCCCACCACAAACAGTACCTTGAGCACCTAAGCTACTTGTTACCCATTCAAATACTGTACGATTGTAATAGTCTAATCCTCTTACTAATCTTTGATTAATATTGTATTTTATTCCTGCTTTATCCAGTAAACGACACAGGCCTTCAAAATGTTCTTTCGATTCCGCATCCAAATAATCAAATAGTTTTGGCGCTTGATTAAGTAATTCTTGTACGACTGGATTTTTCGAATCGAGTACACGTAATGGA
Source organism: Gilliamella sp. CG13 (assembly GCF_046635805.1). Classification (NCBI taxonomy): domain Bacteria; kingdom Pseudomonadati; phylum Pseudomonadota; class Gammaproteobacteria; order Orbales; family Orbaceae; genus Gilliamella; species Gilliamella sp. CG13. Next base: position 209,051 of record NZ_JBIDFM010000004.1, on the reverse strand, counting down.
TTAGTATACATTCTACGTAAGCAGTCTTCATCCAATTTATCTTTATGTTGTTCAAGAAAATCAACGAGTGCTTGACGATAGTTCGCTCTAGCTTCAAGAGAGCCAATTGAATTTAATTCTAACGAAGTGTGATCCTGTATACCAAGTGCTTTCCAGAATCTTGCGGTTAATAAAATCAGTTCAGCATCAATATTAGGTCCTTCAAGCCCAAAAACTTCAACCCCAAATTGATGAAATTGGCGATAGCGACCTTTTTGCGGTTTTTCGTAACGAAATGCAGGCCCTAAATACCATAGACGTTGTTCTTGATTATAAAAAAGCCCATGCTCAATGCCCGCACGAACACAACCCGCAGTAATTTCGGGACGTAAAGTGATACTTTCATCATTACGGTCATTAAAAGTATACATCTCTTTTTCGACAATATCCGTCACTTCACCGACGGCTCTTTTAAATAGCGCAGTATCTTCAACAATGGGGGTTCTTATCTCATTATAGCCATAGCTATTTAGAACACCTTTAACAATTTTTTCAATTTGTTGCCAACTCGCACTATCTGTTGGGAGTAAGTCATTCATTCCCCGTATAGATTGGATTTTTTTCTCTGTCATTTATGTATTCGCTATCTAATAAAATTATAGTTCAGTTGCTGCAATTCTGTTTTTTAGTATTGATGCTTTAGCTCGAATTTTTGCTTCCAGTTCATCGATCATCTGTTCGTTATCAATACGACCAATACGTACACCATCTTCATAAAAGCCACTTTTATTATGACCGCCAGCAACACCCATCGTTGAAGCCAAAGCTTCACCTGGCCCATTAACAACACAACCAATAATCGATACATCCATTGGTGTAATGATATCTTCTAAACGTTGTTCTAACGTATTGACTGTATTAATGACATCAAACTCTTGTCTTGAACAGGTCGGACAAGCAATAAAGTTGATACCACGAGATCGAATTCTCAATGATTTTAATATATCAAAACCGACTTTAACTTCTTCAGTGGGATCAGCGGCTAAAGAGACACGCAATGTATCACCAATACCTTCAGATAATAACAAACCTAAACCTATTGCCGACTTAATTGCACCACTGCGAACGCCACCAGCTTCAGTAATCCCCAAATGTAGAGGTTGTTTTATCTGTTTAGCTAAAAGTCGATAGGCATCCACCGCCGTAAATACATCTGACGCTTTCACACTCACTTTAAATTGGTCGAAATTAAGCCTATCCAAAATGTCAACATGACGCATCGCTGATTCTACAATTGCTTGTGGCGTAGGTTCGCCATATTTTTCTTGAATATCTTTTTCAAGTGATCCGGAATTAACCCCAATTCTTATTGGAATATTTTTATCTTTAGCACAATCAACAACTGCTCGAATTCTTGATTCATTACCGATATTTCCCGGATTAATTCTTAAACAATCCACGCCATATTCTGCTACTTTCAAAGCAATACGATAATCAAAGTGAATATCTGCAATAAGTGGCACTTTCGCTTGTTGTTTAATCAATTTAAACGCTTCTGCCGCATCCATTGTTGGAATCGACACACGAACAATGTCGACACCTACTCGCTCAAGTGCTTGAATCTGAGCAACAGTTTTTTCAACATCCGTCGTACGGGTATTCGTCATGGATTGAACGGCAATGGGCGCACCACCACCAATAGGTACACTGCCGACATAAATTCGGGTAGATTCTCGTCTGATTATCGGTGAATCCTGATGACTCATAACACGCCTAATGATATAACAAAATAACTAGCTTGTGATCTTAACAAGATTTGCATCAAATGTCTGTATACGAGTAAGAAAATTTGCTAACTGTTAACGTGATTCGATGATGATGGCGAAATGTAATGACTCACTTCTACATAATTATTTTTACTTTCTTTATTAAAATAATAAATAGTTACACCAACTATACAAACCACTACAAATAAGCTAAAAAATAAAATCCGCTTTCCTCTTTTTCTAGGTTCAAGGGCAGGAATGAGTTGCTTTATTTTTGTTTCGGATGCATTTTGCTTTGACATTTTTTCTAGATAAGGTTGATACTCGTCCTCAGATAAACCAACAATTTCAGCATAAGAACGAATATAACCTTTAACAAAGACAAGAGGGGCATGAACTCGCTGATCGTTTTCAATTTCTTCGACCACTGCCTTTCGAACATGGATCTTATTGGCAATATCTTCTTGAGTTAATCCCATATTATTACGTAAATTGGAAAGCATCTTACCCAAAGAAATATTGTCTTCCATCATCCCCTCATTTTTGTTAAGAATTAAAAATAAATTAAATTGGATCCATTTTTACATATTTTTAAAATTAATCAATTCTTTTCGCATTAAACCATTGTGAAGGTTTTGCTATTTCATCTTGAGCGGCAACTAATTGAAGCTCATATTCATTGAGTTTCAAGGTTTCAAGCATAACAGCATAAACCGCAGAAGTGGTATGTTCTAACGCCTCAACCAGCGATTTACCAAGCAAAATATTCGCTAAAAACAATCCACTCGTCATATCGCCTACACCAACAGGCTGTCTCACGCCAAAGTCAACTAAAGGGCGCTCAATGTGCCATGCTTCATGTTCTGTGACGAGTAACATTTCAAAACGATCTTTACGATATCCCGCACGACTTAAATGTTTAACTAAAATCGCTTTAGGCCCTTTTTTACAAAGTGCTTTACATGCAAATACCGCTTCTTCAACGTTATTAATTGGCTGTTTTCCATTTAACTCTTCTAGCTCCAAAATATTAGGCGCCATCATATCTGCTATCGGTAATGCAGTATTACACAAAAATTCAGATACGCCAGGCGCAACAAAACAACCTTTTTCAGGATGCCCCATAACAGGATCACAAAGATAAATTGCATTGGGATTTACAGCTTTTACTTTTTTTACTATTTCGGTTATGGCACTACCTTGTTCAGGGGATCCCATATAACCACTTAATACTGCGTCACATCGTTTAAGTTCACCGATGGCATTAATGCCATCGGCGATATCAGTTAAATGTGATGCTGGCATTACCGTGCCTGTCCATTGACGATATTGCGTATGATTTGAAAATTGCACAGTATTTAAAGGCCATACATTTACTCCCACACGACGCATAGGGAATACAGCAGCACTATTACCTGCATGACCAAATACAACATGTGACTGAATAGATAGTATATTTTTCATAAATTAACTCCAAATTAGTAAGCAGTAATATTTCTTACCTCGACGAAGTAATGTATAACGTCCAAAAAGCTTATCTTCTTGTGAAAAATGATAATCTGTTGTCGCGTTACGTTCACCATTAACTGAAATCGCATTAGATTCAATCATTGTTCTGGCTTGGCCTCTTGACGGTGCAAACTGTGCATTAACGATCGCTTGTTGCAAATCAATATCGCCCTCAACCGTAATCGTTGGCATACCGTCTTGCGCCAATTGTTCAAAATCGGCTTGAGATAGATCGGCTAATTTTCCTGAGAATAAACTTTCAGTGATCCGTTTGGCTGCCATTAAGCCTTCTTCACCATGGACTAAGCGTGTGACCTCTTCAGCAAGAACATATTGTGCTCTTGGTGCCACACCGCTATTTTTATCTTCTTCTTCAAGTGCATCAATTTCATTTAATGACATGAAAGTAAAGAATTTTAAGAAACGATAAACATCAGCATCAGCGGTATTAATCCAGAATTGATAGAATTTATATGGACTGGTCTTTTTAGGGTCAAGCCAAACCGCACCGCTTTCCGTTTTACCAAATTTTGTACCGTCAGATTTGGTAATTAAAGGAACCGTTAAACCATAAACTTGTTTTTGATGTAATCGACGAGTTAAATCAATACCGGCAGTAATATTACCCCATTGATCTGATCCCCCAATTTGTAACACCACATTATGATCTTTATTTAAACAAGCAAAATCATAAGATTGTAATAAACTGTAAGAAAACTCAGTAAATGAAATCCCAGCTTCATCACGATCAATACGTTGTTTGACTGATTCTTTGTTAATCATGGCGTTAACTGAAAAATATTTACCAATGTCACGTAAAAAAGTTAATACATTCATGCCACCAAACCAATCATAGTTATTAGCGACAATCGCTGCATTTGCACCACAATTAAAATCTAAGAATGGAGAAACTTGTTGTTTAATTTTTTCGCTCCACTCAACAACAGTCTCTTGAGTATTTAATTTACGTTCAACGGCTTTAAAACTCGGGTCACCAATTAAACCTGTTGCGCCGCCAACAAGCGCAATCGGTTTATGACCGGCTAACTGAAAGCGTTTTAAACAAAGTAATGGTACCAAATGACCTAGATGCAAACTATCAGCCGTGGGATCAAAACCACAATAAAGCGCTATGGGATTTTGTTCAATTAGTTCCATGAGTGCTTTTTCATCTGTCAGTTGAGCAATCAATCCTCGCTCTTGCAGTTGTTTGATCACATTTTTTGTCATGTTATTTTACCTATAAAAATTTTATTACGTTGAAATTTGACTTTGGATAACTCTATTTTTATTGAAATCTATTCTACTTTATTATGATAACGTTTATACGCTTGTTTAAAATGATCTTCCACTATTTCATTCGGTTTTTTATCACATAAACTAAAGATTACTATCGCTAAAGACGCAAATAAGAAACCCGGAATAAGTGAATAAAGATTAAACCAATTAAAATTAATCCAAAGCAATACTGTTGCCGCTCCTGTAATCATACCTGCTAGAGCGCCATTGCGTGTCATGCGTGACCAAAATACTGAAAACACAATAATGGGGCCAAAGGCAGCACCAAATCCTGCCCATGCATGACTAACTAAATCTAAGACACTATTATTAGGGTTAATTGCTAACAAAATGGCAATGACCGATACCAGTAAAACCATAATTCGTCCAACCCAAACAAGTTCACGTTGTTTTGCTTTCGGTCTAAAAAAGGCTCGATAAAAATCTTCCGTTAATGCGCTTGAACAGACGAGTAACTGACAACTTAACGTGCTCATCACCGCAGCCAAAATCGCCGCTAATAAAACACCAGCAACCCATGGATTAAACAGTAATTTGGATAACTCGATAAAAATACGTTCATGTTTACCGTTATTAATGAGATCTGAAAACTCTGGATGATTAGCAAAGAAAGCAATACCAAAAAATCCTACCGTTATTGCACCACCTAAACATAAAATCATCCAAGTCATACTAATTCGACGGGCATTTTTCATCACATCATGTGAGTCAGCCGCCATAAAGCGAGCTAAAATATGCGGTTGCCCAAAATAGCCAAGCCCCCAGCCAAGCAATGAAATAATAGCGATAAAATCCATGTGAGCAAAGATGTTGGTATAATCAGGATTGAGCGATTCAATATTTGCTAAGGCATCGGTAAAACCACCTGCGTTCACCATAACCATAACGGGAGTTAAGATAAGTGCAAACATCATCAAACTCGCTTGAATAGTATCCGTCCAACTGACCGCTAAAAAACCACCTATAAAAGTATAAGCGATTGTTGCGCCAGCACCAGCTAACATTGCCCAACCATAACTCATTCCAAAGGTACTTTCAAAAAGTTTTGCACCCGCAACAACGCCTGATGCACAATAAATCGTAAAAAAGATAAGAATGATTACCGCTGAAATAATACGCAGCAAAGCGCTTTTATCATCAAATCGGCGAGCAAAATAGTCGGGTAAGGTCAAGGAATTATGATTAATTTCAGTAAAAACACGTAACCGACCGGCAATCAGTAACCAGTTTAAGTAAGCCCCAATTATCAAACCAATTGCAATCCAACTTTGCGAAATACCGAATAAAAAAACAGCCCCTGGCAGCCCCATTAATAGCCAACCACTCATGTCCGAAGCGCCAGCCGAAAGCGCAGTGACAACACTACCAATACGGCGCCCCCCCAAAATATAATCACCAAAGTTTTGCGTTGATCGAAAGGCAAAAAAACCGATCGCAATCATTCCTAAAATGTATATAGCAAAGGTGACAATCATTGGTAAGGACATATTTCTAAAAAACCTTGTTGATGAAATTAAAAAATAGTGGAGTAGCTTATCATAAAAACCACATGCTAAAAAGCAGGCGATGAATGAATATAACTAAGCTGACAATCCGTCACGCTAAAATTTTTCAGATAGGTCATTGAGATTGTTATTTTGCCGTAATTTTAATTATTGTCGCATAAAGTGACTTTTAGCTAAAAATTAAATTTAACCTACAATATTTATACAAATAAAGTATATAATATCAGGCATGTTATTTATATTTATCATACTCTGTGAAACAATCAACTCGTATTCAAATTTTAGAAAGATTAAAAGATCACATTAAAGATCCAACAACTGAACTTGTTTATCAAACCCCTTTCGAATTGCTCATTGCTGTTGTTCTTTCTGCACAAGCAACCGATGTGAGTGTAAACAAAGCAACCAAACCTTTATTTGCAATTGCTAATACAGCGGAACAAATCTTAGCGCTTGGGGTTGATAAGCTCAAAAGTTATATCCGTACCATTGGCTTATACAATAGTAAAGCAGATAATATTATCAAAACCTGTCAGATTTTAGTTGAGAAATATCAAGGTCAAGTGCCAGAAAATTTTGATGCATTAATCGCATTACCCGGTGTAGGCAGAAAAACAGCGAATGTAGTGCTAAATACGGCTTTTGGTTGGCCAACGATTGCGGTTGATACTCATATTTTTCGTGTCAGCAATCGCACAGGCTTTGCACCCGGAAAAACCGTTGAGGCAGTGGAAGAAAAATTATTGAAAGTGGTACCCAAAGAGTACAAAATAAATTGTCACCACTGGTTAATTTTGCATGGACGTTATACTTGTATCGCCAGAAAACCTCGATGCGGGGCTTGTGTGATTGAAGATTTATGTGAATTCAAACAAAAAGTTTACCCAGAGTAATTATCAATGACTGAAAAATTTAAATTAACTCAAGAAGAGATAAACTTATTCAAAAGTAGCATTGGCAATACCCAAAAACTTGCACAAGATACCGTTGTTCATAAACCCTTAAAACGGTCTCAAAAAGCCATTGCGATTGAAAAACGACAACACGAAAAAAATCATGCTGAGTTTTATTTTTCGGATGATTATCAACCACTCTTACAAGACGATCCCATTCGTTATAGTCATGACAACGCCGATCCTTATGAGATTAAAAAATTACGTCGTGGATTTTATGAACCTGAATTTTTTTTAGATCTACATGGATTAACACAGCAAGAAGCGAAAAAAGAAATAGCATCGCTTATTACTGCTTGCTTAAGCGAAAACGCACATTGTGCTTGTATCATGTATGGACATGGTAAAAACATCTTAAAAAAACAGACGCCAATGTGGTTAGCCCAGCATCCTAATATCATTTGTTTTCATCAAGCACCGAAAGAATTTGGCGGCAGTGCAGCATTACTTATTTTATTTGATACAATTAATAACTAAAAATAAATGTTAAACACATAGGGAATAACAACTTGAAATTATTAAAGAAAATAAAACATGTTTATCTACTTCTAATACTTGCCATCTTTATTACTGCATGTAACGAACTTGATGCAATTCCACCCGAAAAAAGTAACTATATTGGCACATGGCAAGGTGAATATATGGTGATAAGTATAGCTAAAGACGCCAGAGTTAATTACAATTATAAAAAAGATGGGGTGACGACAACCATTAAAGGACCGATACAAGAATTTATTGGTGATGATTTTAAAGTAGGGATTTTAGGTTTAAATTCTTTATTTAAAGTAAGTACGCCTCCTTATTTTGAGGACGGTCAATGGAAAATGGTTATTGACGATCAATTAGTTATCAAAACATCGGATTTAAAATCACTTTAAAATAAAAAAGCCAGCATAGTTGCGCTAGGCTGGCAAACATTGGAAGCAATGTGAGCAATGTCATACTTTTTCAGAAGTCTTGCGACGCTCTAATCAAGTACATCTTAATGATAATAATTCTCATTATTAAAAGCAAGCGTTTTTTTTGACTTTTTTCAAAAAAACAGAAAAAATTTAAAATAAAAGTTTTTTAATATGAAATCATTGTGTTAGCGTGAGAATAATAGAGAGGAATACAGGGCTATGTCACCCTGTATTTTAGCAATGCTGATTTTTTAGTTGATAATTTGAAGTGATAAGTTTAACTTATTTTAGGTTATTACTATTTTTGATAGATGAATTCAACCCCTTCTTCGTCACTCTCATCCCAATCATCAAAATCATCGTCGTCGTCATCAAAAGCCTCATCCATAGCTTGTTGGTGATAATCATCCCACATAAATTCAACTTTTTCTGGTGATGTTTCTTCTTGCTCTTCTTCACGTGGATGAGCATTCATATAATCCATCAGATCCCAACATAAAGCTTTTACCCCTTCATGATTGACCGCTGAAATAACATAATATTTGTCATCCCAATCCAATGCTTTAGCGATTTCGGCAGCACGTTTAGCACTTTCTTCTTCACCTAAAACATCCATTTTGTTGAATACCAACCAACGAGGTTTATTGGCAAGTTTTTCACTATATTGATGAAGTTCTTGAATAATGACTTTCGCATTTTCAATAGGATCAGATTCATCAATTGGTGCAATATCAATTAAATGCACTAAAACTCGACAACGTTCAAGATGTTTTAAAAAACGAATACCCAGACCAGCACCGTCCGCAGCACCTTCAATTAATCCCGGAATATCCGCAACAACAAAACTTTGCTCATTATCCATTCTTACCACGCCTAAACTTGGCACTAAAGTCGTAAACGGATAATCAGCGACTTTCGGTTTAGCTGCTGAAATTGATCGAATAAATGTGGATTTACCGGCATTAGGTAAACCAAGCATACCGACGTCAGCAAGTAGCAATAATTCTAACAGTACATCACGTTTTTCACCGGGCGTACCATCGGTTTTTTGCCTTGGAGCCCGATTCACTGAAGATTTAAATCGTGCATTACCCAAGCCATGAAACCCACCTTTTGCGACTAACACTTTTTGTTGATGATGCGTTAAATCGCCGATAATTTCACCCGTATATTTGTCTGTGATTCGAGTTCCAACGGGCACTTTTACGGTAATATCTTTGCCTCTTTTACCGGTACAATCTGAACCTTGTCCATTTTGCCCACGCTCTGCCCGATAATTTTTTTCAAATTGGAAATCAACCAAAGTATTGAGATTTTCATCGGCAATAAAATAGACATCACCACCGTCACCACCGTCACCACCGTCAGGGCCACCTTTGGGAATGTATTTTTCTCGACGAAAACCTACGCAACCATTGCCACCATCACCGGCTTCGACTCGGATTGAAGCTTCATCTACAAATTTCATTATTCTTCCTCTTTCTTCTGGTTAATTAGCCAGCCTTTTCTTGGATGCCATAAATAGTGCCCAATTGTGGCAAACATCGCACCAGCAACGACTGATACTGCGCCAATATAACCTAAAATATTTAAATACTGCATAGCAAATTTTTCTGGCCAAATTACGGCAAATAAATCTGAAAAAATTAATGCAAACAACGGTGATAATGTGGTAATTGCACTAACTTGTGCAGCTTGCCAACGTTCCATTGCCATAACTAATGCGCCATAAGCAATAATGGTATTTAAACCACAAAAGATAATGGCAAATAACTGCGTTGCATCGGCATGAGCGATTTTTGTTGGCGATGCCAATGGCCATAAAAATACCGTACAAATAAGATAAATTAGCCAAAGTAACTGTTCTGCACGTAATTTACGTAATAACACTTTTTGTGCCAATGCATAAGCTGCCCATGAAATTGAAGCAAGTAAAGCAAGCCAAACACCAATGCCATAAGTCGATATATTAGCAAATAGAACGGTAATATTTTTATTAAAAAATAGTCCTAATCCAATTAGCAATACCGAAATACCCATTATTTGCGTTGGTCTTAATCGCTCTTTAAAAACAAACGCACTTGAAATCATAAAAATTACAATACCCATTTGACCTACAACTTGAGCCGTTGTCGCAGAAAGATACTGAACAGAACTTGCAAATAACGCAAAATTACCAAGTAATCCAAATCCGGCAATCATTAATAAGATAAAACGTCGACGTTTTTTAAACATCGCTAAATTAGGAAATTGTTTTTTATAAGCTAACCATATCGTAATACCGACGGCAGAAATTGCCAATCGAGACCACGCTAACGTTAATGGGTCAATAACCACCAATGCATATTTCATTGCAATCGGCACTAGCCCCCACATAACCGCTGTTAACATGGCTAAGGCAAAACCTAATTTAACATTTTGCTGTTTTATCATATTAACTAATATTATATGAATTCAAGAAATGAAAAAAGCCCCACAATAGCTGTGAGGCTTCCATAAACGTTAAACCGCTTTTTATTAGCTGTTAGCAATTACACTAACATAACGACGGTTTTTAGGTCCTTTAACTTCAAATTTTACTTGTCCGTCAATTAAAGCAAATAAGGTATGGTCACGACCACAACCTACATTAGTGCCTGGGTGGAATTGAGTTCCACGTTGACGTACTAAAATATTACCAGCAAGAACTTCTTGAGAACCATAACGTTTAACACCTAAACGTTTACTCTGGGAATCACGACCATTACGTGATGAACCACCAGCCTTCTTATGTGCCATTGTTCGATACTCCTATTAAGCGATTGCAGTGATCTTCACATCAGTGAACCACTGACGGTGACCTTGTTGTTTACGATAGTGTTTACGACGACGGAATTTAACAATTTTCACTTTATCGCCACGACCGTGCTCAACAATTTCTGCTTTAATTGTTGCACCTTCAACAAACGGAGCACCAACTTTGATGTCTTCACCATTTGCTACCATTAAAACTTTATCGAAAACAACTTCTGCACCTGTTTCGACTTCAATTTTTTCCAAGCGAACGACTTGTCCTTCGCTGACTCGGTGTTGTTTACCACCACTTTGGAAAACTGCGTACATACTTAACTCCGCAATAAAAAGCAGACTATTCCTGATTTAGCATATATGTCTGCATTGATTAATCTTATAGGGCGTGAATTTTACGCAAAATTTATCCTTGTTGCAAGCAGTCTTTACTAAAAGATCGCAAAAAGTTACAAAAAAGATCAGCAAGATATCGTTTTAGCGTTACAATACGGATAAATCATTATTTCTTAGTTAATTTATTGTAATTCTATGCTGAGTACTAAAACAACCAATAATAAAACTCGCTATCATGCTTCAATTATTAATCGTTTGTCGCTATTAATGTGTTTTTTAGGCACCATTGCGTTAATTGCGTTATCGCTATCTATTCAAGTCGCTAATGATACCAAAGGTAGCGCTTATATGATTAATCAATTAGGGCTAATTCGTATGAAAAGTTATCAACTTTTATCAATGGTTCCCCTTAATAAACATGATAATGACCGTTTAAATATTTTTAGTGAAATAACGTCGTCAAAGCAACAATTAGCCCTTTTTGAACGTTATGATTTAATAGATGAATTCAATGAGTTACATAATAAATGGCGTACTGAAATTGCGATAAAAATTGCACAAGCCAAAAACATCGATGAGATAAAAACGGATATCGATCAATTTGTTATCAAAACCAATTATTTAGTACATAAGATCGATCAGAAGACCGAAAACCAGATTCATTATATTTCTCGTCTGCAACAATTATTTATTATCATTATTGTGGTCTTTCTTATTGCTCAGATTTACTATTTGCGTCGTTATCTTCTCGCCCCTTGGCGCAAACTGATTAATATGGCTCAGGCTATTTCAAAACACAATTTTAGTGAACGTTTTCCGCTACGTTCCAGAAAAAATGAATTCGATTTGTTAGGGTTAGCGTTAAATAACATGTCTGATCAAATCGAATCTCAATATTTAATCCTTGAAGAACGGGTGGCTGAAAAAACGGCTGAATTGCAACAAACTAATAACATCATCTCATTTCAATATCACGCCACCAAACAGCTCCATACATCAAAGCCATTATGTGAACGTTTTTTAATGATTTTACGTCAATTAGAAGAACTTGTACCACTCACTCAATTTCAAATCCGATTTTATGAATCGGAAAACCCTGAACATTACCAACAAATTAGTTATGACAATGAGCAGAAATTACCTTTCTGCCAAAATCCGCATTGCTGTGCTTGTTTAACCGAATCAAAGCATTCTCAACAACATGGATTTCAACGTTATTGGTATCTTCAAGACAATGGTGAAAAATATGGCATATTATTTGCCATTCAACCGACAGATGTTACCCTTAGCGACGAGCAGGAAAACTTAATAACAGGACTTATCGAGCAGATGTCCACGGCAATGATGCTCGATCGACAAATAGAGCAACAAAAGCAGTATTTATTAATGAAAGAGCGATCAGCAATGGCAAGAGAGTTGCATGATTCAATTGCGCAATCACTATCCTGTTTAAAAATACATCTTAGCTGTCTACAAATGCAATCTGATTTGACATCACAAAGTAGTATTGAACTATTAGCAACAATGCGAAAAGAGGTCAATATCACCTATTCGCAGTTACGTGAATTAATAACCTCTTTTCGTTTGCGGCTCAATCAAACAGGTTTTTATGCTAGCTTAATGGAGATGATTGAAGAGTTTAACCAAAAACTAAAATTTAATATCCAACTTGAATATCAATTACCGCTCAATATCATTAAAAGCAAACATGCTTTTCATTTATTACAATTTATTCGAGAAGCGCTAAACAATGTGTACAAACACGCACAAGCATCACACGTTATCATTGCGTTAACCATTGATGATAATCAGATTATCACAGTCAGTGTTAGCGATAATGGTATTGGTTTTCAAACTGATGTTAAGCAGGATAATCATTATGGTATGGTGATTATGCGAGACAGAGCAGAAATCCTAAATGGTAATCTAACAATTAATACTGAGCCACAAAAAGGCACGCAAGTTATGGTAATATTTAAAGCCAATAAGACCATTCCATTTACGATAATAGAAGAATAACCCATGGACCAGATAAAAAGTTCGATACTACTTATTGACGATCACCCTATGCTTAGAAATGGTGTAAAACAATTAATCAATACCGTTAGCCATTTTGAAGTGATTGGCGAAACGGGGTCTGGAACGGAAGGGATAAAACTCGCTGAAAAGCTCGATCCCGATATGATCTTACTGGATATCAATATTCAAAATGTTAGTGGGTTAGAAATACTACGCTATTTACGGGAAAAAAATATCTCCAGTCGCATCATTATGTTCACGGTATCGGATGCCAAAGAAGATATCATTACCGCACTCAAAAGTGGAGCGGATGGTTACCTGTTAAAGGATATGGAGCCAGAAGATTTTATTAAAGCGCTAAAAGATATTGCGGAAGGTAAAATCATTATGGATGAAGCAATTTCGCATATTATCCTTCACTATATGCGACACAGCGGCGAACCAACAACCAAACAAATTCACGATATAAACTTATTAACGCCTCGAGAACATGAAATATTTAATCTGCTAGTGCAAGGGCTTTCGAATAAACGCATTGCCAAAGATCTGGATATTGTTGAAAGTACCGTAAAAGTACATGTAAAAAGTATCTTTAAAAAATTAAATTTTAAATCACGCATGGAAATGACCGTATGGTATTTACAGAGCAAAGAGTAATGCATTAATTAAAGATAATTGATTATACTTAACTCGATCGAAAAGTTTAAAAGCTGTCATCCCTTAAATTATGATGATATAAGGCAGTATACGTTTAGATAACAGGCAAGACCATTATGCTGTAAAGTAATAGACTTGCCTGTTTAAATTAATGATTTGAAAACCAATTGAGTTTTTCTCGTAATGCAACAACAGGCCCGATGATAATCAAACTTGGACTACATGCTTGCAAAGCGATTTTAGCTAACTCACCAAGCAAACCTGTTACCACTTTTTGTTTGGTACTGGTACCTTCCTCAACAATAGCGACGGGCGTATTAGCATTCATACCGTGTTTGATTAATTGTTGACTAATATTTTCAGCTTGAGACAGCCCCATATAGAACACTAAGGTCTGCTTTTCAGCCGCTAAACTTTGCCAATCAAGATGACTACCATCTTTCAAATGCCCGGTAATTAAACGAATACTATGCGCATAATCTCGATGTGTTAAAGGGATACCACTGTATGCAGAACACCCCGATGCAGCAGTGATTCCCGGTACAACTGAAAATGGAATATCAGCATTATACAACGTTTCCAGCTCTTCGCCCCCTCGCCCAAAAATAAACGGATCGCCCCCTTTTAAACGGACAACACGTAACCCTTTTTGCGCTTGTTCTAACAAAATTTGATTAATCTGTTCTTGTGGCACGCAGTGATACCCTGCCCGTTTGCCAACAAATATACGCTGAGCATCCCGCCTGACAAGATTCATAATTTCATCCGAAACCAATCGATCATACACAATAATATCGGCTTGTTGGATTTGCTGTAATCCTTTCAAAGTCAGTAAGCCTGCATCACCGGGACCTGCGCCCACTAAAACCACTTCACCACGATGATCCAGTGATAAATTAAATAACTCATTGGTTAGTGTTTCAACTTGTTCAGAATCATTATTGGCAATGGCTTGTGCCAATCTATCATGAGTAAAAAGCTTTTCCCAAAATCGACGGCGTTCTGTGAGCGTTTTATAGGTTTGCTTAGCTTTATTTCGTAAATAACCCGCATATTGCGCTAATTTACCTAAGTGCTGAGGCAATATTGATTCTAGTTTTTCTCGTAATAGACGAGCTAAAACCGGCGCATGCCCTGCTGATGACACAGCAACCATAATTGGTGAACGATCAATAATCGAAGGCATAATAAAACTAGCATCTTTCGGCGAATCGACAACATTGCAAAAGATACGGCGATTTTCAGCCTCGAGACTGACGGTTTGATTGGTTTTAGGACAATCGGTCGCTGCAATGACTAACCATTTATTATCAAGCAGTTGTGCATTAAATTCCCCTTGCTGTAATATCAACTGGTTTTGCGCTTGCCAACATAAAAATTGCTCATTAAATTCAAGTGCGTTAACCGTTAACTTTGCACCTGCTTCGAGTAATAGCCGAGCTTTTCGTTCAGCGATTTCACCACCCCCGACTAACAGACAATCCCGATTTTCTAACTTACAAAATAGTGGAAAATAATCCATAAAACCTCAATATATATCCTTTTTAATTCAGCCAAGATTATGGTCGTTCAGTTTTTGGTGTCGAATACCAGTATCCTAAGCCCATAAAAACAACGCCAGAAACAAGGTTACCTAACGATACCCAAAGTAAATTATGACCAATTCCACATAGGGTATAAGCATCACTATGATGACCAAACCATGAAAGTGAAAATAACGTCATATTCGCCACCGAATGCTCATAACCACAGGCAATAAATGCTAGCAAACACCACCAAATCGCAATAAATTTAGCTGAGCCTTCAACACGATTTGCCATCCAAATAGCTAAACAAACTAGCCAGTTACATAAAATACCACGAAAAAACAGCGCACTAGCCGATGCGGTCGTTTTGGCTAATGCTGCACTATGCACTAAACTGGTATCGGTTGATAATAATGGGGTAGCAGCATAAAAATATAAAGCAGCGACAAAAATAGACCCCAATAAATTGGCTAACCACGTTTGAGGTAATACTAGCCACATCTGTGTATGCGTAATTTTCTTACATTTTACGCCAAATGTTAAAAACATTGTGTGACCAGTAAAAAGCTCAGATCCTGCAATCACCACTAACGTTAAGGCAATACCAAATGTCGCCCCCATAACTAAAGGTCTTAACGATGGATCAAGTAAATTACCTAAAGTGAAGATCAAAATAATACCAAGACCAACATAAGCGCCGGCCATAGCAGAACTTAACCAAAACCCTATCGGGTTAGTTTTGGCTAAACGTACAATACGTGCTGCATTGGCAGCACATTTATTAATTGTATCGGTATACATAACTATCTAAACCTTTAAAATTGTTTTAACTCGATGATTTAACTTCAACAAAACCATCTGTATTGACTCTTACTTCATAATGCGCAATTGAATAGTCGGCATCATCAATGCAATAACCATCTTTTAAACGAAAACGCTGTTTTTTTAATGGGCTTGCAACATACAAGTCATTTTCATGCTGTCCAATAATACCTCGAGATAAGACACTGGCTTGTGCAAATGGATCGATATTACTGATTGCATAAATTTCATCGGAATCATAAGGACGAAATACTGCAACATGTTCATGACCGACAAGTGCACACACGCCTGTTTCCGGTAAAATGTCATCGAGTTGACAAACTGTTATCCATTGACTCATATTATTGCTCTCCTAACATTGCTTGACGTTCTTCGGCTGTCGCAGGTCGATGCTGATCACGTTCAGGAATAAATTTGACATTTTCATCACGCAAATTACTGTTAATAAAGTGAGTAAATCGTTGTTGGTTTTCAGGATGTTCAACCGTTTCTTTCCACTCACACACCACCAATTTACGCAGACGAGTCATTTCACTTTCCAGCTCATCATTAATACCTAACTTATTGTCGATAATTACACTACGCAAATAGTCAATCCCGCCTTCCAGATTTTCAAGCCATACCGAAGTGCGTTGTAATTTATCAGCGGTACGGATATAAAACATAATAAAGCGATCAAGATATTGAATTAATGTCTGTCTATCGAGATCAGCAGCAAGCAAATCAGCATGACGAGGTTTCATCCCGCCATTACCACATACGTAAAGATTCCAACCTTTTTCAGTTGCAATAACGCCAATATCTTTACCTTGTGCTTCCGCACATTCACGTGTACAACCCGATACACCTAATTTGAATTTATGTGGAGCCCGAATCCCTTTATAACGATTTTCCAGTTCAACACCCAGACCAACACTATCCCCAACACCAAAACGACACCACGTACTCCCCACACAGGTTTTAGCCATTCGTAAGGCTTTTGCATACGCATAGCCACTCTCAAAGCCAGCATCAATTAACTCTTTCCAAATAGCGGGTAGATCATCTTTTTGCGCACCGAAAAGACCGATACGTTGTGAACCGGTAATTTTTGAATAAAGTTGATATTTTTTAGCAATTTGCCCCACCGCAATCAAGCCTTCTGGCGTAATTTCACCTCCGGCACTACGCGGAATAACCGAATATGTTCCATTTTTTTGGATATTTCCAAGAAAGATATCGTTACTATCTTGCAACGGAACTAAATCTTGTTTGAGAATATAATCGTTCCAACATGAAGCCAATAAAGAGGCGATCGTCGGTTTACACACCTCACATCCATAACCCGTACCATGTTTTTTGATCACTTCATTAAATGAAGTTAATCCTTCAACACGAATTAAATGATATAATTCTTGGCGTGAATATTTAAAATGTTCACATAAAGCATGGCTGACTTCGATACCTTGTTTAGCTAATTCTGAGTTTAAGAGCTGAGTCACCAATGGAATACAACCACCACAACCTGTACCGGCTTTGGTTTCTGCCTTGATTGCCGCTACAGTATGACAACCTGCGTGAATCGCATTAATGATTTTTGCTTTTGTCACATCGAAACATGAGCAAATTTGTGCAGTATCCGGTAAAGCTTCGACGCCCATTGTGGGTTTAGCCCCAGCATGAGCTGGTAAAATTAAGGTGTCCGGATGCTCAGGAAGATCCATCTCATTTAACATCAATTGTAATAAATTACTGTAATCAGCCGTATCACCCACCAATACAGCACCTAATAATTTTTTATTATCTGACGAAACGACCAATTTTTTATAAACCGGTACATTTTCATCTAAATACACATAGCTACGGCTAGCGGGTGTTTTTCCTTTGGCATCCCCTATACTACCGACATCAACGCCCATTAACTTTAATTTAGCGCTCATATCAGCGCCTTCAAATTGCATTGGCTCACCCATTAAGTGCGCTAAGGCAACTTGTGCCATCTTATAGCCCGGAGCAACCAAACCAAATACTTTACCTTGCCAACACGCACACTCACCAATAGCGTAAATATCAGGATCAGATGTCTGACAATGGTTATTCACCACAATGCCACCTCGTTGACCAATCTCAAGTTGACATGCTTTAGCAAGTTGATCATTCGGGCGAATACCTGTTGAAAATACGATAAAATCAACTTCCAGCGACGAACCATCAGCAAATTGCATCTTCTTACCTAACGGCGTATGAATAATTTCTTGGGTATTTTTACTGGTATGAACACCAACGCCCATCTCTTCAATTTTTCGGCGTAACTGATCACCCCCCATGGCATCAAGTTGTTCAGCCATCAATACTGGCGCAAATTCGACGACATGCGTTTGTATTCCTAAGTTTTTCAGCGCACCAGCAGCTTCAAGCCCTAACAACCCCCCACCGACAACAGCACCTGATTTACACTGTTTTGCGCATTCACGAATGGCATCAAGATCTTCAATGGTTCGGTAAACAAAACAATCTGCACCATCTGAACCTTTAATAGGTGGTACCCACGCATAAGATCCGGTAGCAATAATCAATTTATCATAGTGAACAATTCGCCCTGTGTGTGAGTGAACTTCTTTACGTTGACGATTAATTAATATTGCCCGCTCATTCAGTAATACTTGAATGTTATTTTCTTCATATAGCCCTTCACGAACTAAAGAAAGCGCTTCAGCAGTGTGGTCAGAAAAATAGGAAGAAAGGTGAACACGGTCATAAGCAAGGCGAGGTTCTTCACAAAAGATGGTAATATTGAACAGATCAGACTGCATTTTATCGATAACTTCTTCAATAAAACGATGTCCAACCATCCCATTACCGATGATAACGAGATTGGTTTTACTCATAATAAAGCTCCAATTTTATTTTAATTCAATTATTTAATTTATAGCTGTGCTCCATTTTATGTTACTTTGCTCAGATTATAATTATCCTCAAGGATTACCACTTTAGTAGTAATAAGGATAACTATTTTTAAAACAAAGCATTATAAAATATTTAACGTCAATTAAATTTAGGATCCCTACCCTGATAGGCTTTAACCTTTAATATCCAATCACCCTTGGTTAAATAATGTTGCTAATCAAAATTTAAATAGTATAATTAGCCGACTAAATAAATTGAGTAATGATAATTGAATTACAAGTCAAGAAAGCTTCCGTCTCGTGAAACGTTAGCACGAGCACAAAGATTTAATGATGATATTGTTGATGTTTCAGGCGTTGATCTGGTCTTAAGCTTGATCACCACAGCTGACTTAATCCGTTCAAACATTTACGCACAACTGACTAAAGATTATGATGTTTCAGAAGGTAAGTTCGCATTATTAATGTCACTCTTTTCGGAAGGTGAAACCTGTGCCAGTGATTTGGCATTACGCATAGGTGTTACCCCTGCTACCGTGTCAGTTATGGTTAAGCGAATGCTAGCTGCAACTCCACCATTAATCACCATGTCTAAAAGTGGTGAAGATGGTCGCTCTCGACTTATCTCATTGACTGAAGTTGGCGAAAAATTAATTCAAGAAGCATTACCCAATCACCTAAAATCGATTCGTGCTTTTGCCGAAGTTTTAAACTCGCAAGAACAAGAGTCTTTAATATTGATGTTGCGTAAACTTTTACGAAAATAACTGACTTTAAGCTTACTTAAAGTCTATTTTATTTATCTAAATACTTAGCTGACTAATTAAATGGAAAATAAGCTATATATGAAAAAAAATATCAAAATCCCTGCTATATTTTTGGTTATCCTAACAGTTGCCTCTTTTTTAATCTTTTTAGGTTCTCGAAATGATGCCGTCACCGTGGCTAAAAGCATTAAATCTGGCGTATTAACCGCAGATGAGATTAATATTGCCTTTCAAAATGTGAGCGGAAAAGTCATCAAACGATTTGTCGAAGAATCACAATTTGTAAAAAAAGGGGATCCGTTAATGCAATTAGAAGATGTCGATACTAAATTAGCTATCGATCGTCTACAAGCGCAGGTTGACAGCCAAAAAGCGGCAGTTGCTCAAGAACAAGCTGCCATTGCGATCACCGAAAACGAAACAAATTTAACCGAATTATCCACTTGGCGTAAAATTGAAGAAGTGAAAGCAAATTTAGAAGCCGCTAAATCAGCTCAAAATTTAGCTCAAATGGAGTTTGATCGTCAAACCCAATTACGTAAAACAGGGGGAAACTCGCAATCGCAACTTGATACCGCCCGTAATGCATTTACGGTTGCGAAAATGCAAGTTGTTCAGATTCAAAGCCAATTATCCACCTTAATGATTGGTGCAACACCCGAACAAATTAATCAATTTGAGCAAACTCGAAATGCAACAGGTATGACAATACAATCTGTTGCTATTGCACGACAAAAACTTCAAAATCGACAAAATCAGTTAGCTCAGCTCCAAGCACAACTTGCACAAGGTGAAACTGACTTAAAACAGCTACATATCAATTATCAACGATTAACATTAACGGCTCCTGAAGATGGCAAAGTATTAAAAATCATGTTTGAAGATGGTGAATTAGCTCCGACAGGCGCACCAGCAGTGTTATTAGAGACCGATCGTAAATACATTGATATTTATGTAAACGAAAAAATGGTAAATGACTACCAACCGGGCACAACAGTTAAAGCCAATGTCATCGCGCTTGATAAAGAGATAAAAGGTAAAGTTCGTTTTGCAACCGCAGCACCTTCTTTTGCGGATTTACGTATGACACGTGAACGTGGTCAAGCTGATTTAACCTCTTATCAGGTCAGAATATATATGGAATCTATTCCAAAACTTTTAACCGGTATGACAATCGAGGTTGATCAATGATGCAAAACATCATTAAATCTATGCTTGAAGAACTTGACGCAATGTTGTCAGGTCACTTCATTCCATATTATAAAGTTGCAATAGGATTAGCAGCCATTGTTGCGCTAATCTTTTCCATTGTGTTAAGTCATGGTGCCGTTTTTGAAGGTAAGATTGCAGTTATTGATCTTGATGGTTCACATTATTCAACGGAATTAATCAGTAAAGTCAATACTTCGCCTTATATCGAAGTATCCGAAGTCATCCGATCACCGGTGAATCCTATCACTTTAGTTTCGCACGATCGCAATTTAGGGGTACTTTATATTCCTAAAGGATTAGAGAAAAGTCTTAAAAAAGGTGACCAAACGGTTCGTTTAGGGTATTTTGCCGATGATACCAATGATGCACAAAATGCCAAAGTGTTACAAAGCTTAAATGAATATATTCCTGAGTTAGGGGCTGAACTTAGCGTTGGTAAAGTGTCTGCATTAGGTTTAGGACATGAAGGGACTGAAGCCACCTTATCGCCAATGCAACTTAAAACGCGATATATGTTCAATCCAGCTAGCTCTTCCACTATATCGACAATTATCTATTTTGTTTACTTCTTTTCGTCACTGACGTATGGATTAACTTCTTTAATGATTGTCGGTCGTTTAAAAGTCACTGGCATGTGGAATACAGTTTTAGAAAGAGGCTTTGTTGCACTATTAGCAAGAACAGTCCCTTATGCATTATTTTATACGACCGGATTAACATTAATAACCGCCGTATTAGTGATCTTTGGACAATTACGTTTTGATGGTAACTATTTTATTTTTATACCAAGCATTTTCATGACCGGACTTGCATTTGGTTGGTTAGGTTTTTTACTTTCCTGGAAAACCAATAATCCAGGTGAAGGTGCAAGCAAAATGATTTTCTTAGTGCCACCAGGATTTATTATGGGTGGATCAACCATGGCGGTCGGGATTATGCCACTTTGGACTTACTATGTTAGTCATGCATTTCCTTTAGTCTGGCTATTTCGATTCTTCCGAGATATCGCCATGCGAGGACGTTCACTGATTGATATGCTATCTACCTATGGCATTTTCATTATTTATTTAACTGTCATTGCGTTTGTGGTGATGATCGTTTTTGAACGAACGCAAAAATCCATTGCACAACCCAAAACCGACGTAAGCTAAATCATTAATAAAGTTATTGAAACTCTCATTGGGTTTCAATAACGACTTTCACTGTATTAAACTTTGGACTCAACGTCATTTCTTTTTTATTGATAAAATTTCTAAATATTTCGGTCAAATTATCCAATTTGTGATCTTCATCACTTCATTAAACGAAATACACGTTATTTTTTTGATGATTTAAGTATTTTTAATTATCCATTCAAGTTTGCTAATTAACTGAATAACAATACAATATTATTTTTAAGTTATTATTACTCCCCTTACCCTTTCTTTCACTTCCTTTCAAATGAAAAGGTTTTCACGTTTTTACAACCAAAATCGGTTTTGTGACTCACCTATCATTTTTCGATCCTTTGCATATGTTTAAATTGAATAACAGAATGAAAGCAAAACAAGTAATTATGTTATGAATGATTTAATAATGAATACATTGCAACGTCGAGAAAAAATTATTTATTTACTCGGTAAAGAAAATACCGTTTCAGTCAATAAATTAAGTAAGCTTTTTAAAGTTTCAACTGTCACCATTCGTAATGATCTTCGCCATTTAGAACAAAAAGGTTGTGTATTGCGTTCCTATGGCGGTGCTATGCTAAATAAAGCTTTCGCTTTTGATAGACCTTTACAAGATAAAAGTCGTATTAACTCTACCATTAAAAATAAGATAGCCCAAAAAGCGGCAGAAATGGTTAAAGATGGTGATCGCATTATTCTCGATTCAGGATCAACAACTGCAGCCATGGTGCCTTATCTGCGTGAAAAACAAAATCTCATTGTTTTTACCAATGCAATTAATATTGCCTACGATTTATCAATCAATACTGACATTGAAGTCATCATTGCTGGTGGTAATATTCGAAAAAAAGCCTTTTCTATTTCGGGACCAACCGTAGAACAACAACTTAAAATGTATCATTTTAATAAACTTTTTTTAGGTGTTGATGGCTTCGACCTTAGCGCAGGTATCACAACACCCAATTTTGGCGAAGCATCGGTTAATCGAGTCATGTGTCAAGTTTCAGGTCAAATCATTGCGATAACGGATTCAAGTAAATTTGGACGTAAAAGCTTCTGTATGATTGAAAAAATCAATCCTATTGAAACGCTGATTACAGATTCAAACATTCCAAAAGAATATTTAACGCAATTACACACATTAGGCATTAATGTGGTTATTGCCAATCTATAAACTTTTCTCTTTTTTTATTTTTATGACTTAACGAACAGGATCACAATTATGCAACAATATTTAAATTATTCGAAAGAGTGGTTAGAACAACACGGCGCAATTCATACGGCTAAAGAAATTTGTCAACAACCTAAAATTTGGCGTGATTTGCTTCAATTACTTTCCCAAAAACAACCTCAAATAGAAACCTTTCTAACCCCTTTACTGGCTGATCCGAATTTAGTTATTATCCTTACCGGTGCGGGATCTTCCGCTTTTGGCGGTGTCGCCCTTGCACCATGGCTAAGAGAACAGACTAAACGCAATGTTTATGCTTATGGCACTACTGAAATTGTTGCTGATCCATTACAATATCTATCTGCCCATAAAAAAACATTAATTGTCTCGTTTGCTCGTTCTGGCAACAGCCCTGAAAGCGTTGCAACCGTAAAATTAGCCGATCAAATCGTTTCAGATTGCTATCACCTATTTTTAACCTGTAATCCCAATTGTGCATTAACCGATTATGCTAACCAAAAAAATAATGCTCAGCGTATATTGCAATTAGTCCTGCCAGAAGGAACGCATGATCTTGGGTTTGCGATGACATCGAGTATTAGTAGCATGATATTAGCCACACTGCTGCTTTTAGGCGGTATCGATACTCATGATGCAAATGATGCAGTCATGAAAATTGCCACTATTTGTGAGCAACAACTTTTAAATTGGCAAACCATCACAAAACAATTAGCCCAAAAAAATCATGAACGAGTAATTTATGTTGGTAGTAGTTGCTTCACTGGCACCGCTCAAGAAGCCGCATTAAAAATTTTAGAACTCACTGCCGGTAAAATTGCAACCCGATTTGATTCAATATTAGGTTTACGCCATGGCCCTAAGTTTATGATTAATGAAAAAAGTTTAGTGGTATGTTTCTTTTCTAACGATGCTTATATCCACCAATACGATATCGATTTATTTAATGAGTTAGAACACGATCGTATCGCAACAGATGTACTTGCTTTGAGCGGTCAGCAGAGCACGCATAAACAAATATTGTCGGTTGATTGTCATCTTTCCGATTGTTGGTTGATTTTTCCTTACTTAGTTTTTGCTCAAATGTTAGCGTTTGAAAAATCACTGAGTGTTGGATTAACCCCTGACAATCCTTGTCCTACCGGTGAAGTGAATCGAGTTGTAAAAGGTGTGACGATTTATCCATTTCATCAAATTTAAGTCATCAATCCGATTAAACCTTTAAATAAAAGGATATAAAAATATGAGTACTCCCAATATTCTTATGACACGTATTGATAACCGCTTAGTTCATGGTCAAGTCGGTGTGACTTGGGTGAATGCGCTTGGCGCTAATCTTTTATTAGTTGCCAATGACAGCGCTGCGCAAGATCCGGTACAACAAAATCTGATGGATATGGTTATTGCAGAAGGAATTCAAACGCGTTATTTCACCTTGCAAAAAACTATCGACATTATTGGCAAAGCAGCTGAACGTCAAAAAATCTTTATTGTTTGTAAAACACCTCAAGATGTTCTAACTCTAGTTAAGGGTGGCGTACCCATTAAATTTGTCAATGTTGGTAATATGCACTTTTCTGAAGGGAAAAAACAGATCCATAAAACGGTATCCGTTGATGACAATGATATCGCTGCTTTTAAAGAGCTGGAAAAGTTAGGCGTCACTTGCGAAGTTCGCCGTGTACCGGACGAATCTGGCGAAAAAATAGCAGATTTACTCAATCTATCATCATAGCAAGAGGGGCAAATTATGTTAATGGATGCTTTATTGATAGGACTACTAGCCGGTATTGCTGGCGTAGACTTATTTGACGGACTTACGCATTTACACAGACCAATCGTAATTGGACCGTTAGTTGGGTTGATTTTGGGTGATGTAAAAACAGGTTTATATGTGGGTGGTTCATTAGAACTGGTCTGGATGGGCATGGTTCCACTCGCCGGCGCACAACCTCCAAATGTTGTTATAGGCGGCGTGATTGGTACCAGTTTTGCAATTTTAACGCACACCGAGCCTAAAGTTGCCATTGGGATAGCTGTTCCCTTTGCCATAGCGGTACAAGGTTGTATTACCCTTTTATTTACATTCTATTCGCCAATGATGCACAAATGTGATCGCTATGTTGATCAGCTCAATTTTAAAGGTATTGAGTGGGTGAACTATCTGGGGATGATAATTCTATTTTGTTTCTATTTCATTGTCGCATTTTTACCTATCTATTTTGGTACTGATGCAGCAACCGCGTTAGTTGAAAAATCACCTAAATGGTTATTAGATGGGCTTAGTGTCGCGGGCGGAATGATGCCAGCAATTGGTTTTGCAATGCTAATGAAGATTATGATGAAGAAAACGTATGTTGCTTACTTTATCTTAGGTTTTCTGGGGGTGACCTATCTTAATTTACCTATTTTAGCCATTGCGTTAGGTGCTTTAGCCATTGCAATGATTGATTTCTATAATTATAGCCGTGATAACCATGACAGTAACAAGTCTGTAAGCGCAACTTCAGTGGAGGTAGAAGATGGAATTTAATGATGATCATGACCAAAAAATAGCAGATAAAGAAGAAAAACGTATGGCACAAGCACTCGCCACAAGTAAAGTTTCGGCAGATACGTTTACCGACCAAAGCCAAGATGTCACACTAACTAAAGGTGATATAAACCGAATGGCGTTTCGCTCATTGGCGTTGCAAGCATCATTTAATTACGAACGGATGCAAGCTGGCGGTTGGCTTTTTACCGTATTACCTGCATTGCGTAAAATTCATAAAAATAAGGATGATCTAAAAAATTCTATGCACATGCATATGGAATTTATCAATGTTCATCCTTTCGATGCGACCTTTTTATCTGGATTAGTCTTAGCCATGGAAAAAGGAAAAGAAAACATATCGACTATTCGGGCGGTAAAAGTTGCCTTAATGGGGCCATTAGGCGGAATCGGTGATGCGCTATTTTGGCTCACCTTATTACCAATCTGCGCAGGGATTGGCGCCTCATTAGCTTTAGAAGGAAGTCTGTTTGGTCCGATCATTTTTTTGTTAATGTTCAATTTAGTCCATTTCGGTCTACGTTTTGGACTTGCTTATTACGGTTATCATGCTGGCACCAGTGCGTTACCTTTATTAAAATCCCATACTAAGCGTATTTCACACGCGGCCTCCATTGTCGGTATGACCGTCATTGGTGCACTGGTTGCCTCTTACGTGCATTTTTCAACGCCGTTAGAAATTAATGCGGGTCAAGCGCATATTGCGTTACAAGCGGATGTGCTCGATAAACTTATGCCGAATTTGTTACCACTTGGATTTACATTAACTATTTATTACTTGATGAAACATAACTTTTCACCCGTTAAATTAATTGGGTTAACGGTGATTATTGGTGTGGTCGGCAAATTAGTGGGAATTTTATAGAGGAAATTTATGTTAGGCGTAATATTAACAGGTCATGGTAGCTTTGCTACCGGACTTTTTGAAGCAGCAACACAAATCATTGGTGAACAAACACAATTTAATGCCGTTAATTTTCCTGATGGCATGAGTAGCGAACAATTAGCAGAACAGTTAAATACGGCATTAAAACAGTGTGATCGTGGTCAAGGTGTGATATGTTTGACAGATATTGTTGGTGGTTCGCCTTTTCGACTAGCCGCCATGTTGAGTTATCAATATAATAATATTGAAGTGATAAGTGGGACTAATCTGCCATTATTACTTGAAATATTATTACAGCGAGAGGATCTGGACTTAGCAACAATTCGTCAAGAAACCATTGAAAATGGGCAAAGAGCGATAACGAGCTTATGGCACGAGCACCAAAAAAAATCACCTAAAAATGAGGAGTGTTCTGATGGAATTTAAGCAAATCCACGCCAAAAAGGTGTTAACACTGGTTGGCTGGCTTAATAATGTCATTGTCACCATTCAAAACGGAATCATCACGGATATCACACCGAGTGATAAACCGTGTCCTAATCAAATCAAACTATTACCAGCACTGATTGATACGCATATTCATGGTGTCATGGGCGCCGATACCATGGATGCGACCCATGAATCACTCAATACCATGAGCAATTTTTTAGCCCAACATGGGGTAGGTGCTTTTTTGGCAACGACGGTGACAGAAAGCCATGACAAAATCGAAGCCGCACTACGACAAGTTAAAAACAGCATTCAGCAAGGCGTAACAGGCGCAACTTTGTTAGGTTCTTATCTGGAAGGCCCTTTTTTTAATGCTATTCATAAAGGTGCCCACCCAGAAGCATTACTGCAAGCCCCCGATCGCACTACAATTGAAAAATGGCTAACCTTAGCCGAAGGAACATTAAAGTGTATCGCTTTAGCGCCCGAGTATCCCAATGCTTTAGCCATTATCAAATGGTTACGTCATCAAAATATTCGGGTCATGATTGGGCATACTAATGCAGATTATCAAACAACAAAAGCTGCACTTTTAGCAGGCGCAAGTGGCGTAGTGCATTGCTATAATGGCATGTCAGGATTACATCATCGTAACCCAGGTGTAGTGGGTGCAGCTCTCAGCATAGATCATTGCCAAACCGAAATGATTGTTGATGGTCACCATGTACACCCTGCCGCAGTTGCAATTGCCCATAAGTGTTGTGGAGAAAATTTACTTTTAATCACCGATGCTATGCGTGCAACGGGTATGCCTAATGGTGACTATTATTTAGGTCAGTTGCGAGTGCATATGAAAGATAATGTTGTTCGCACCGATGATGGAAACTTGGCAGGTAGCACATTAACTCTTGATTGTGCAGTTAATAATTTGGCAAACTTTACTAATACTTCTTTTGATAAGGCTTGGCTACATGGTAGTTATTACCCAGCCAAAGCATTAGGCATAGACAACACATTGGGTAGCATTGCGCCAGATAAAATCGCTAATTTGGTTGTTCTTAACGAACAAAATCAATTGATTGCAACTTTAGTCAAAGGCAATATCGTTTATCAATCTAATCAATTCAACGAACAATATATCACTCACCCCAAACAAGTTTAATAAATATGGAAAATGCCTGAATAATAACTCATCATTAATAGCAGTTGAGTTTTGATTTAAGCAAATTAGGAGATCAGATGAAAAAGATAATATTAAAGGGAATCATAGCATTAACAACTGTTTTATCTTTCAATGTACCAGCTATCGAAACAGTGAACGATTTTACATTAGAACAAGTTGTTGTTTTTAGTCGCCATGGTTTGCGAGCACCATTAGCTAGCCCTAATAGTACGTTGGGTAAAGTCACGCCCAATCAATGGCCGCAATGGGATACCCCAGCGAGTTATTTAACGACTCGTGGTGGAGCATTAGAAAGCTATTTTGGTCACTATTTCAGTGAATGGTTAGTCGATAACAAATTATTAAATCGAGATCGTTGTCCAAACGACCAAGATGTTTATATTTATACCAATAGTTTGCAACGCACAATTGCCACCGGACAGTTTTTTGCAGTTGGTGCTTTTCCGGGTTGTCTTGTGCCGATTATCCATAAAGAAAAACTTGGCAGCATGGATCCGCTATTTTTCCCTGTCATTGATGATAATAGTTCAGCCTTTAAACAGGCCGCAATCAATTCAATTAACCAAACTGCCGATACCAAAGGCATTGAAGGGCTGAATGAAAAACTGGGTAAAGCGTATCAAGACATGTCGACTATCCTAAATTACTCTAATTCAACCAATTGTATTACACATAAACAGTGTGATTTTGCACATTTACCCACCGAGCTTATTATTGAAAAAGGCAAGGAACCTGGCATAACAGGCGCACTTCGCACGGGAACATCCATTGCTGATGCTTTTATATTACAATATTATGAAGGATCGCCTTTACATGATATTGCTTGGGGGCAGATAAAGGATAAACAACAATTCGAACAGTTAGTTGCGATCAAAGAGCACTACAATAGCGTTTTATTTGGATCGCCCGTTGTGGCAAAACAGGTGTCAGCAAAATTAGTTAATTATATTAATCACGCTTTTTCAGAAAATGAAGTACATCCTAAATTTACGCTGTTAGTAGGACATGATTCCAATGTAGCCTCTCTACTTTCAACAATTAAAATTAAGCATTACACGTTACCAGAGCAGTTTGAAACCACCCCTATTGGTGGGAAAATTGTCTTTCAAAAATGGCGTAATAATCACAATGGCGAAGCACTGATGAAAATTGAATATTTTTATCAATCCACCGACCAGATCCGTGATTTAGTACAATTAAACCGTCAAAACCCACCTCATAAAGTCGTATTAGAAATGGAAAATTGTCCTATTAATGCTAATGGATTTTGTTCATTTTCAACGTTTAAACAAGTGCTGAATCATCTCATCCAATAACATTAATTTTGTCGATCGTGTGCTTAAAAAGTCACTTAAGCACACTCTATCAAATCCTAAAACCTAACGAGGTATTTTGATGTTAGCCGTGAGTCACTCATTTCGTAAAAATAAAATGAGTTCACCATTATAACTATGAAAATCACTTTTTAGTGACAATACATACCCCCCATTAATAACTGACAGTAAGTGACTGCCAGTGTAATAAATTAACGCTCATTTCAAGTTAATTACCCATACTTTTCTATTATAATTTTCCTGCACTTCCACAAATGCGAATTTTTTCTTCCACAATTTTCGCCATAGCTAATTTAGCTGGTTGCATATAATGTCTTGGATCGTTTGCATCAGGGTGATGATTAAAATCTAGCTTTAACGCATCTGAAAAAGCAATTTTTAATTCCGTTGCCACATTCACTTTACAAATGCCTAAGGAAATCGATTTTTTTACCATCACTTCAGGGATACCCGATGCGCCATGTAATACCAGTGGAATATCAACTTTATCGCGTATTTTGGCTAATCGTTCAAAATCAAGTTTAGGTTCACCTTTATAGAGCCCATGAGCTGAACCAATGGCAACAGCTAGCGAATCGATACCTGTGCGCTCGACATACGCTTTGGCGGCATCCGGATCTGTAAATGCACTCTCTTTATCTTCAACAATTAAATCATCTTCTTGCCCACCAAGCCTGCCTAATTCGGCTTCAACACTTGCATTATATTGATGACTAAATTCAACCATTTTTTTCACAATTTCAATATTTTCTTCATAGGGATGATGTGACGCATCAATCATAATCGAGCGAATACCCGCTTCAATTTTTTCTTTGATATCACTGATGTTTTCGTGGTGATCCAAATGTAACGCAAATGGAAAGCGCAGCATTTGTGCTGCGGTTTTGCAAATATTAATTAAGTAGGATGTGCCTGCATATTGATAAGTTGACGGTGTTGCTGCGAGTATAACCGGTGATTCCATTTTTTTAGCTGTATCAACCACAACTTGAATGGTTTCCAGATTGTGTATATTAAACGCAGGTACGGCATATTTTTCACGTTGTGCTTTTTTTAACATCTCTTGACTAGAAATAAGATACATAAGTTACTCCTAATTAACCTTATATTTTTAGATAATTTTTGTAATTTTCACTTGTTGATAATAGTGGTCGTAATGACGCATATTCACAAACCCTGTCTGTGATTCCATGGCATTGAGCATTCCCATCGTCATAGCTCGAGCTAACATCACTTCAATCGATTCATTTTCATGCAAGCTGACTGCCAGCCCAGCTAAAGTAATATCTCCTGAACCCACCGGATTAATGACCTTAATTTGGGGAATTGAGGCTTGATAATATTGATGATGGCAACGCACAAACGCTCCATTTTTCCCTAATGAGATAACAATAATCGGAATGTCACTTAATAACGGATGGTTGAGTGCTTGGATTAATGAATGGGTATCATCCGCATCAATCTTCATCTCAATGATTTGTTGTAATTCTTCTTTATTTGGCTTGATTAAATAAGGTTTGTGTTTTGAAATCAGTGTTGCATAGAGCATTTTGCCTGATGAATCTAACAACACCGGAATTTGACGTTTTTCAGCTTGTTCAATTAATTTAACATAAAAATCGATGGGAAAACCTTGAGGCAATGACCCCGATATTGTAATGATTTTGGCTTGCTCAAGCATGGTTTCATAATGGTTCAGAAATTGTTCAACATCATTACTGTCCAACTCTGGGCCTGACTCTAAAATTTCGGTTTGATTGCCTTCATGCAAAATAGCAATGCAGTTTCTTGACTCCTGTTTAGTTATATAAAAGCAATAAGCAATGTTATCTTTGTCTAACTGCTTTTTAATGTATTCACCAGTTGTTCCACCAATAATGCCAGAGGCTAAAACAGGTATACCAGAAAATTTTATACCTCGGGTCACGTTAAGCCCTTTACCACCAGCTGTCTTTTTTACATTCGATACCCGATTAATATCATCAATAATTAATTTATTTAAAGGGTATGCGATATCCACTGAAGGATTCATTGTAATCGTTAATATCATATTCTCACCTACATGTTAATGCTTTGTGAGAAATAACCATTGAGCAACCGTAATCTTTAAACTAACACCTATTTTCAACTGGTTAAAAAAGACTTAAACCGTATTGATGAAAATAACGTTTTTCGCTCCACTCAATTGTCTTAAAAAAGTAGTACACCATGACCAGAAAAATATCTCAAACCGCTATTAAATTGACGCCTTGCTGCTCAAATTCTTGTCGACACCTATCATCAATACCCGAATCCGTAATGATAGTGTCTAATTTATTGAGCGGTAACACGATGTTGATTCCATTGCGTCCAAATTTAGATGAATCTAAAACTGCGACGACTTTTTTAGCGGTATTTGCCATAATATTACTAATGGTGTAACCTTCATTAAACGTTGTTATTCCTCGTTTTGCATCGATTCCATCTGCGCCGACAAATAAAATATCAGCAGAGATGCCGTCTAACGATTGCTCAGCAATTTTTCCATGAAAAGAGCGAGTCTTGTGTCTGAGTGTTCCGCCACATATAAATAACATAATGTCACTATTGTCGGAGAGAATAAAAGCAGAGGTAAGACTATTGGTAATGACAGTGATATGCTTTAATTTAACCAGTTCTTCAGCTATCAACATCGTGGTGCTACCACTATCTAAAATAATAATATCGCCTTCTTTAACATGTTTAACTGCTTCAATTGCAATGCGTTTTTTAGCTTCAATAAATCGCTGATAACGTTCTTCTAATTGCAATTCTTTAAATGATTTGATGTCATCATTGTCAATAATTTTGGTTGCACCACCATGAAATCGGCTTAGCACGCCTTGTTTTTCTAATAATCTAAGGTCTGTTCTAATGGTCACTTCAGAAACACCATACTGTTCTGACAGATCACTGACCAATACCGTACCTTTCATATTAAGAATATCTATAATTTGTTGGCGTCTTTCACTTGCGTTCATAATATTTCCTTTTTCGAAATCTTTTCAGCAGTGTATAACAAACAAAATCAAAAGATAAGTTTTCATTTTCAATGATTGACGTTAATCAATAGTTAATTGCAGTTGAGCAATATTTTTCCATTCATGGCTCGCCCATTTAAACTGGTAACTTGCTCAATAAACGAATCAAAATCACCGATACCGGCAACCAGTTCATCCAGTTTTATTTTTCCTTCCACAAAAAATTGGCTTACCAGTTGCCACTCTTTGCCTGGCCATGGCGCAGAATAATTCATCCAACTACCTAAAATTTGTAGTTCTTTTCGTAAAATTAAACTAAATATTTTTTCTGAAAGCGTCAGATCATTATGTAAAGTGCCAACCAAACCAATTTGAGCTCGTGGGCCAGCAATCTCAATGGCGAGTTTAACGGTAATCGGTGATCCAGCCGTTTCTAATACCAACTGATCAAACCGATTGATTGATAATGCTTGATAAATTTCATCTGCTGTAAGGTCTTTTGAGTTATAGACCTGATCTGCGCCTAAGCGTTTAGCTAGCAGAAGGCGATCGTCATTAATATCAAGAACAGTTACCGTTTTTGCACCCATTGCTTTTGCGCATTGCATAGCAAGCAATCCAATTGTACCGCCGCCTACAATGACCACGTTTTTATCTTGGCAACCACCAGCTAATAAAATGGCATGCATTCCCACTGTCATTGGTTCGAAAAAAGCCCCTTGAAGTGGTGTAACGCCTTTTGGCAATTTAAAGGCATTTTTTTTATTTAATAAAATGTACTCAGCAAATCCCCCCGTTATTCTTGAGCCAACAAAGGTATAGTGCTTACAAAGTGAGTAATAATGTTTTTTACACTCATCACAAGCAAAACATGGCAATAAAGGGGCACATGAGATTAAATCACCTATTTCAAATTCGGTCACACCGCTACCTAATTCTGTCACAACACCACTAAATTCATGCCCCAGTGTAATAGGGTAAAAATGTGCGCCATGATGAAATATTCGAGGTATATCCGAGCCACACAATCCCGAATAAGCGACTTTAACTAAAATCTGATCCGGTGAGATTATTTGGGGTACTGGAATATCCTTTATAGATAACGTACCTCCTTCATTGACTAGAATCACTTTCATTTTATGTTCCTTTTTAAATAATCAATTTTGTTAATGCATGCTTTCACTGACATTTCAGTGAAAGCATAGAAATCAACTTCATTCCAATAATTTATTGCTTTGTGTTTATCACCTCTATTTACTTAATTTTGCCCAGTTGTAACTTGATATTTTCGAGCCCGTTTCCATGTTAAAAATAGGCAGAAAAGATAGAAAATTCCAATAGTGATAAATCCAATAGGTTGTTTCAAATTGACTAGTTGAACCATGATATAAGTAATAGGCGATCCACCTTGATCCATAGCACCGACTGAAATACCGGTATCGGAATTGATCGTACCTGCATTGAGGGCTAATTGGGTCGTAAGCGGAATCATTTGTGTAGCAATCCATAACGTGATAGCAATGATGATGGAACCGGAAAGAATAATTCTAAATAAATTACCTTGGTGAATCGCTACCCCCATCGCAATGAAGAAGCCAATCGTTGCTAAATCCCCAAAGGGTAAGACCTCATTACCTGGTAATATAATGGCGATAAAAATACTTAAAGGAATAAAAATTAAACTAGCCGAAACAACGGTTGAATGTCCTAATAATAGAGCAGGATCTAAACCGATAAGAAAATCTTGCCCACCAAATTTAGATTGTAAATGTTTACGTGCCTGTTTAGATATTGGTGTTAAGCCATCCATAATCGGTTTAATTACGCGTGGCATCAATAACATTACTGCGGCTGTTTGAATAGCAAGTTGTAATGTCTCTTTAACGCCATATCCGGCTAATATTCCTAACAAGATCCCCATAAATAATCCAACAGTGACCGGTTCGCCAAACGCGCCAAATCTTTTTTGCATGTCAACGGCGTTAAAGTTAATCTTATTAATAACAGGTATTTTCTCAATCACAGCATCAACAAATACCGCAATTGGTCCACAATAAGCAGATGTGCCATGCGGAACAGCAATGCCTTCAAGTTCAAAAAACTCTTTAGTATCTTTGGCAAACCAATCCCCTAGCTTATAAGCAATAATGGCATGGACAATCACACCTGCGATACCTAACCAGTAGGATCCCGATGCGATATAAACCAGTGCACCAGTAAAGGTCATATGCCAAATATTCCAAATATCAACATTAACAACTCGAGTGAGTTTAGAAACCAACATCACAATATTGACGGCTATAGCAATGGGAATTGCAACTAAAGCAATTTGTGATGCCCATGTCATCGGCGCAGCGCCGGGCCAACCAACATCAATAACATTCAAACTGATATCAAATCTTTCTGCCATGGCTTTTGCTGCTGGTCCAACTGAACTTGTGAGCAAACCCACAACCAAACCTATTCCAACAAAACCGATGCCTATATGAATGCCAGCTTTTAAGGCATCACCCACTTTCATTCTTAACACTAATGAAAAGAGAATAATCACAATCGGCAACATGACTGAAGGGCCAAGATCCAAAATGTACTGCATAATTTCGGTAAACATATACTTATCCTTTTAGAATCGACAATATTTTATCTTTTAGCTGATCAATCCCTACCCCCGAAACAAAAGGCATACCGTGTACAATCGGAATATCACCAAAAGTTTGATCCATTCTGGCTGTAGTACAGATCAAATCGACATCATCAATAAAAGTATTAATTTCATTAATACGACACTGAACAAGATCTAACTTAATATTATTTTCTTTGCAGAGTTCTTTTATCTCTTCTGCAGCCAAAGTTGATGTTGCAACTGCACCACCACACGCAACAATAATCTTTTTTTTCATAATGCCTCCTAAACAACTTTCTAATTAAATATCACGTTATTAAATCGCTCAGCTATCTGATCTTGCTGTGCGTTTAATAAGAAGTGATAGAACTCTTTATCTTGTAAATTTGAAAATAATGCTTTTAAAAGCGTGAGTTGATCTTCTGGTGAAGTCACGACCAGTGAAATGATTAATGAAACTTCTACAGTACTGTCTTCATCTGCTCGATTAAACGCAACAGGTGATCGTGTTCGAACAATAAAGATAGCCGGCGATATAGCATGCTCAGCTTCACAATGAGGAATGGCAACCGCATAACCATCAAGCGCAATACCCGTTGGAAATGTTTTTTCCCTTTCTATCAATGCTTCTAAATGACTTTTTTTGACAATCCCTTTTTGTTGTAGTTGTTCACTAATATAAGTAAGCGCTTCTTGTTCATTGTTAAATCGAAGATCATCTTCGATAAAGAGCTGACATTTGTTCATCTTTGATCACCCTTATTGCCTTTCTTCATTTTTTTAATAATGCTTTCGAAATCAAAAGCTATAATGAAAGATTATTTTCTTTCGAATTTAAAAGCAAATGGCAATTATTATTTTTGTGATCGAAATCTATTTTTTAAGTAAAATTTGAAATTGATTGTGATAAATTTATGATTGGGCATAATATAGTTCATGATCTTCATCACAAAAGCGCGTTCTCGATATTGAAAATATCATTAAAATACTCAGAATATTATTGATAAAAAACGGAAAGATAAGAGGTCTTTGTGTCACAAAAAACTCAACAGGTGTTTGTATTAATGGGGGTATCAGGAAGCGGTAAATCAGCTGTTGCCAAACATGTGGCTTATGATCTTGATGCCGCTTTTTTAGATGGTGATTTTTTACATCCTAAAGCCAATATTTTAAAAATGCGCAGTGGTATGCCTCTAGATGATGAAGATAGAATGCCGTGGCTTCGTTTAATTAGTGATGCAGTATTTGCCATGAGCAATGTTAATCCTATTTCAATTATTATCTGCTCAGCGTTAAAAAAACAATACCGAGATATTATTCGAGGCGAAAATAAAAATATTCATTTTATTTATTTAAAAGGTAGGTTTGAGGTCATTGCAAACCGTTTAGCTGAACGTCAAGGTCATTATCAAAAAACGGGAATGTTACAATCCCAATTTGATACCTTAGAAGAACCATCACAAGATGAAAACGATGTTTATACCGTTAATATCGAACAACCTTTAGCCGATGTAGTCAATGATACCGAATGTATCATACAGAAAATCTGTAACAGCTAAACAATCACTTTCTGCAATTATTGTTAATCAGTTGGTAATGTATCATCAACTATTCTGCCGATGGTATCGGCAGAATAATCGAGATAATTTAACATTATTTTTTAATAAAATTATCCACTAATAAATTTACAACATCCCCCATTTTGCCACTCAATGATGCTTTGACGCTATATAGCGCCATTCCCATCACTTGAGACGCTTGAATTTCCGGTGGCATAACCAGCTCATTAGCACTTGTTTTGACATCTAATAAGGCAGGTCCAGAATGTGCTAAAAATGATTGCATCGCTGCTTCAAGTAAATCTGAATCTTCTACTCTGATCGAAAACAGTCCCATTGCACTAGCCACTTTAGCAAAGTCTGGATTGTGTAAATCGGTATAATGATCCACAATTCCTTCTACTTTTTGCTCTAATTCGACAAAGTTGAGAGAGCTGTTATTTAATACAATAATTTTTATCGGTAACTGCTCTTGAATAGTCGTCAGTAAATCCCCTAATAGCATACTAATGCCACCATCACCCGATAGCGTTATCACTTGTCGGTTAGGAAATGCTTTTTGTACGCCTAAAGCTTGTGGCATAGCATTAGCCATGGTGCCATGTTTTAAACTGATGACCGTGCGTCTTTTTCCATTAGTATTAAAGTGTCGACAAGCCCAAACCATTGCTGAACCCACATCAGCACAAAGAACAGCATCATCATTAGCATATTTATCAACTAATTCCGTTAAATATTGCGGATGAATCGTTGATTTTGAAGGCATGGCTTTTTTGTTCAATTTATCCATTGCTTTCATATATAATTGGCGACATTTTTCTAAAAATGCAGCATCTTGTTTTTCTTCAACTAAAGGGATTAAAGCCGCCAAAGTAGGTTGACTACTGCCGACAACACCTACACTCACTGGATGACGTCGACCAAGGTGAGTTGCATCGATATCAACTTGAATAATGGTGGCATCATTTGGGTAAAATTGAGACCATGCAAAATCAGCGCCTAACATTAGCAGCACATCACACTCTTTAATGGCGGTTAATCCTGATTCAACGCCAAACATGCCCGTCATACCGACATTGTAAGGGTTATTGTATTCAACAAAATCCTTACCTCTTGATGTATGCACAATGGGCGATTTCAATTTTTCGGCAAGTGCAATTAATTCATCATGAGCGCCATTTGCACCTTGTCCGGCAAAAATAGCCACTTTTTGATTTTTATTTAAGATTTCTGCAATTTGGATAAGCTCTGTATCTGATGGGCGAATGATCGGATTAGGATGATAAATTTTATGCCCACTTTTATCTTCCACTTTTTCTAAACTAATATTATAAGGGATAACCAGAACAGCAACGCCACGTTGATTTATTGCGGCTTGAACGGCAGCCGTCGTAATCTGTCTTGCTTGAGTAGGATCGTTAATTTGACGACAAAAGACAGAACAATTTTTATAAACAGACTCAAAATCAACTTCTTGCGGAAAATCTGTTCCCTGTTGTGAGGTGACCAGTTGACTGGCTAAGAGAATAACAGGTGCTTTATTGCGCTGAGCTTCATAGATACCATTGATAAAATGTAAGCTTCCCGGCCCACAAGAACCAGCACATGCAGTTAGCTGATTAGTCAGATAAGCCTCGGCTCCTGCTGCAAAAGCTCCGACTTCTTCGTGTCGAACATGCACCCACTCAATGTCACTTTTTTTAATGGCACTGGTAATATAATTGAGTGTATCACCCACAATACCATAACAGTGTTTAACACCAGCTTCCTCTAAGACTTCGATAATAATTTGTGCAACTGATTTTTTTAATGACATACTGTCTCCTAGACACAATTAACAGATTAAATAATCTAAGTTAACTAAATTACACCTAAGTTTTAATAAAGCGAATAGGTTATGAAAAAAAAAGCAAAAAATGTTAAAAATGTAATATTCGTTAATTTTTTTGAGAATAAACTTTTTTGGAAAATATTCCCTATTACAATAAATCAAGGTATTATGGTTAAAATCCAATCGTTCTCATAGAGTGACTTTTTGTGGAAAATTTGTCATCCGGGCAAAATTTATTAACCTCTTTAACTGCATTTTTGCCTCATTACTTTATCGAATATTATCCGCTTATTACTGTTTGTTTATTGCTATTGATTGCAATTTTAATGTTTTCATTCAGCAAATTAAGAATGGATATTATTGCATTGCTAACCATTACAGCTATTTCAGTCACGGGTATTTTAACGCCTGCTGAAGCTTTTTCGGGTTTTAGCGATCCTAATATCATTTTAATTGCATTATTGTTTATCATTGGTGAAAGTTTAGTCCGTACTGGCATTTCGTTCAAAATGAGCGAATATATTCTTAAGGTATCCGGAAAAAATGATGTTCGAATTATTACCTGTATTATGCTCGGTGTGGCGTTACTGGGTTCAATAATGAGTTCCACAGGCGTTGTCGCTATCTTTATTCCTGTTGCCATCAGTATTGCCAATCATACGGGTATTCATGTTAAAAAATTAATGATGCCACTGTGTATTGCCGCTTTAATTAGTGGCATGATGACATTGGTTGCAACCGCACCTAATCTGGTGGTTAATAGTGAGTTAAATCGAGCAAATTTAACCGAATTCGGTTTTTTCTCTATCACCCCTATTGGGTTAGGCGTGCTTGTTGTTGGCGTCATTTATTGTATATTAACGCGCAATTGGTTATTAACAGCTCAACAAGTTTCTCCGACAAATACCCAGCCACAAAGAAGAAAAATCACAGATTTAATCAGAGACTATAAATTAATTGGTCGGGCACATCGTGCACAAATATTACCAGGCTCGCCTTTTGTTGGTCGTACGATTGATGGTCTACATTTACGAAGTGAACACGGTGTTAATGTTATTGGTATTGAACGTTGGCGCAAATTTCAAAAAGTGTTAATCCCCGTTAACGGGGCAACAGAATTTCGGGAAAACGATATTTTATTATTAGATATGTCCCACTCCGAAGCCGATTATCGAACATTTTTATCGACCAATAATCTTGAACCTAAAGTTTTACGGGGTGAATATTTTTCGGAACAAGTGAAAGAAGTTGGCATGGCAGAAGTGGCGCTATTACCTGAATCGTCACTTTGTGGCAAAACACTCAATGAAATCGATTTTAGAGAAAAATACTTTTTAACCGTAATTGGAATTTGGCGTAATCATGCCCCTGTTGATACCAATAACTTATTCCAAGAACGTTTAGAAATGAGTGATACCTTACTAGTATGTGGGGATTGGGGATCGATTCAAAAATTACAAACTCGTACCAATGATTTTGTTGTTTTGGATTATCCGTCGGATATTGATGATGTTGCACCTGCAAGTTCTCAAGCATTTGCAGCATTAATTAATTTAGCTATTATGATTATATTGATGGTAACGGGGCTTGTTCCTAATGTCGTAGCTGCCCTAATAGCTTGTCTTTTAATGGGAGCAACACGCTGCATCGACATGAATAGTGCTTATAAATCGATACACTGGCCAACACTCATTTTGATCATCGGTATGATGCCGTTTGCTTTAGCACTGAATAAAACCGGCGGCATTTCGCTCATATCGGCATGGTTAGAAATTCATTTACGTTCTTTCAGTCCGTATATGGTGCTGACCTTCATTTTCTTATTATGTTCAACTGTTGGTCTCTTTATTTCTAATACGGCTACAGCAATACTCATTGCCCCTATTGCAATTGATCTGGCAATAAAATTTGGTTATTCACCTTATCCGTTTGCAATGACTGTGGCTATAGCGACCTCTGCTTCCTTTATCACGCCGGTCTCTTCGCCGGTAAAAACCATGGTCGTTGCGCCAGGTGGTTACAGCTTTAGTGACTTTGTAAAAGTCGGTGTACCTTTAACGTTTCTCGTTATGGCGGTGAATATTGCATTAGTACCAATATTTTTCCCTTTTTAACTATTAATTCATCATCAGTTTGATAAAACCAACATATCGATTCTTTTTGATTAAAGATTCTTAATGAAAATTAAGTTATAATTATCCGAGTTTTTTGATGATGGATTATAGACATATGCCACAAACAGCCAAGCCATTAAATATTATTTTTGCTGGTACTCCTGACTTTGCAGCAACCCATTTAAAAGCATTAATTGATGCTAAACATAATGTTATTGCAGTTTTTACTCAGCCCGATCGCCCTGCCGGACGTGGTAATAAATTAACCGCAAGTCCGGTTAAACAATTAGCGATTGAAAATCATCTCCCTGTTTATCAACCGGCAACGCTCAAAACAGAAGAAAACCAAAAAATCATTGCGGAGCTAAATGCCGACATTATGATTGTGGTGGCATATGGTCTTATTTTACCGCAAGCTGTGCTTGATATGCCTAAACTAGGTTGTTTAAATGTGCATGGTTCATTACTACCAAGATGGCGAGGCGCAGCTCCTATTCAACGCGCTTGTTGGGCTGGAGATACTTTAACCGGTATCACAATTATGCAAATGAATGCTGGGCTTGATACGGGTGATATGTTATATAAACTTACCTGTCCAATTGAACCTTCTGATACAAGTGCAACGTTATATAACAAACTGGCGCAATTAGGTCCACAAGGACTACTTGATACTTTAAAACTCATTATTGAAGGGAAAATCCAACCTGAAAAACAGGATCCATCACAGGTCACTTACGCTGAAAAATTATCTAAACAAGAAGCTAAACTTGATTGGAATTTATCGGCACAGCAACTTGAACGTTGTGTTCGCGCCTTTAATCCTTGGCCTGTTAGTTATTTTGAAGTTAATGGTGAACCAGTGAAAGTATGGCAAGCAGAAGTGGTATCCACTCACCACAATCAACCAGTCGGTACTATTTTACAAGCAGACAAAAAAGGGATATGCATTGCAACAAGCGATGGTGCATTAAATATGACACTGTTACAACCTGCCGGAAAAAAACCGATGTCAGCTCAAGATTTATTAAACTCTCGCAAAGCTTGGTTTGTTGTTGGCGAAAAACTAAGTACCAACTAATTAATCAATGTAAAAAATTACAGGATGAATCATCCTGTAATGATTACCTTTTTTTAGCCAGCAAAGTCGCAAATCTCAATTTAATTCGATTACCATGACTATCGGTTTTATGTAATTCTCCAACATTTTCGTTATATTTCAGTATTTCCCAATCCTGATAATATTCCCGCAATTCATTTTCTTTAAACGTAAATGAAAACCCCACAGAACAAGGATAATCAGAAGTAGACATAGCGCTTACAATAAGATTATAACCACCCGATTTAGTCAATTTTTGCATATTATCAATAATTTCAGGGATTTTTTCAGGTTGTAAAAACATCATGACAACCGTTGAAAGAACAAAATCATACTCACCTTCTAAATTTGCTTGATTGATATCATATACCTTTGCATTAATGTGCTTTAGGTTTTCATCTTTGATGATTTGATTTAAATTACCAATACTTAATTCGGATTTATCAACTGCATTCACATCAAAACCAAGTAGCTGTAAATAGAGCGAATTACGTCCCGAACCACAGCCTAAATCCAATACCTTTCCTAACGGGATAATTTTGCTTGCCGCTAGCACTTCAGAATGTGTTTTGGTCATTTGATACTTTTTAAAAGTATAGTCTTCTGGTAAACAGTAAAATGATAGTTGGCATTGTAAATTTTCAGATACCTGAGCGATACGATGCCATTGCTGAGGCAAAATAAAGGGTGGCTGGTGAGAAACATCATAATGATGTTGCGATTGAATTTCCCCTTGTTCAGTTAATATCTCAAAATCGATACTGCCCACTAGGATATTGAGCTTAGCCCAAGTGCCAACTTGCGTATTATGTTTTTCACAAAATGATTGAGGTAATGATTTAGCATTCCAAACAGGTAATGTTTTATAACAAATTAGGTTTTTCAAAATTTTATCACGAGTTAACTAAATTAATAGTTGACTATTATAGTCAATTATTGATGAGATAAACAACGTTTTGTTGGTAATTCAGCAACCAAAACAAAATCATTAAAAGTAAATTTATAGTAGCGAAGTTGACTTTATCAACATATAATCTTCACCATCCTAGACTGTATAGTAAAATAATAGAGGAAAACTTTATGGGATTTTTAACAGGTAAACGCATACTCGTTACCGGTGTTGCAAGTAATCGTTCTATTGCTTATGGTATTGCACAAGCAATGCATCGTGAGGGTGCAGAATTAGCATTCACTTATCAAAGTGATAAATTAAAAGCACGCGTTGAAGAATTTGCGGCTGACTTTGGTTCTAAAATCGTGTTGCCTTGTGATGTTGCTCACGATGATAGTATTACTAATCTATTTACAGAACTGGCAAAAACATGGGATAAATTTGACGGTTTTGTCCATGCTATTGCTTTTGCGCCTGGCGATCAATTAGACGGTGACTATGTTAATGCCGTCACTCGTGAAGGTTTTGCTATCGCTCACGACATTAGTTCTTATAGCTTTGTTGCAATGGCTAAAGCATGTCGTTCGATGTTGAATCCAAATTCAGCGTTAGTGACCCTTTCTTATCTTGGTGCTGAAAGAGCGATCCCTAACTATAATGTAATGGGTCTTGCTAAAGCGTCTCTAGAAGCAAACGTGCGTTATATGGCAAATGCTATGGGGCCAGAAGGAATTCGTGTGAATGCTATCTCTGCTGGTCCAATTCGTACTCTTGCTGCATCAGGCATTAAAGATTTCAAAAAAATGCTATCACATTGTGAATCGGTTACGCCAATTCGTCGTACAGTTACAATTGAAGACGTGGGTAATTCTGCGGCATTTTTATGTTCAAACTTAGCATCGGGTATTACGGGTGAAGTTGTGCATGTTGACGGTGGATTTAGCATTGCTGCAATGAACGAGTTAGAACTTAAATAATAGGTATCATTTAAAAATAAAAAAAAGGCATCAATATTGATGCCTTTTTTATTCGTCTATTTTCTAATTTTTTAGGATTAAAAAGGGAAGTCCATACATTCATTTGATTTCATCCTTTGATTTTTGAATCTATTCAGATATATCGTAAGTTCCACACTTTTCTTGT
Source organism: Gilliamella sp. CG13 (assembly GCF_046635805.1). Classification (NCBI taxonomy): domain Bacteria; kingdom Pseudomonadati; phylum Pseudomonadota; class Gammaproteobacteria; order Orbales; family Orbaceae; genus Gilliamella; species Gilliamella sp. CG13. Next base: position 165,126 of record NZ_JBIDFM010000004.1, on the reverse strand, counting down.
AAGAATTCTTTATCGACTGTTTTTATCGTGTTAACACTAACACGATGTTAATCATTATTCATTTCATGATCTTTTATCATTTCATTGGTCAGTTTTAGTCAAAAATAAAAATTATGAATACTTATCCTTCATTTTCCGTTAAAATCTTAAGATGTTTGCTCAATACAAGTTTGTTGGAGAAAAAATGAAAATAGCAAAAAATACAGTAGTCAGTTTGGCATATCAAGTTCGCACTAAAGACGGGGTTTTGGTTGACGAAGCAACAACTGTTGCACCTCTAGAATATTTACAAGGCGCTGGTAATTTATTACAAGAGCTTGAAAATGCACTAGAAGGCCATCAAGTTGGTGATAAATTTGATGTTGAACTTATCAATGCTTACGGTGATTTTAATGATGCACTGGTGCAAAATGTGCCACGTGATGTATTTGTCGGGGTTGATGAACTTGAAGTTGGCATGCGCTTTTTTGCAGATACCGACCATGGCGCTTTACCCGTTGAAATTACCGCAATTGATGGGGATACTGTGACAATTGACGGAAATCACATGTTAGCGGGACAAGATTTAAAATTTAATGTTGAAGTATTAGCTATTCGTGAAGCAACAGAAGAAGAAATTGCGCATGGACATATCCATGGTGAACATGGTCACGAACATGGGCATGGTGGTTGTGGCTGTGGCGGACACGATCATGAAGATGAAGAAGATAGTGGTTGTTGTGGTGGCGGTCATGGAAGCTGCGGTTGCCATTAAGTCATCATATTAATTTACAAAAAAGCGCTTGATAGCGCTTTTTTGTCATCATGTGAAATATTATTCATTTTTTTGAGAAACAGTTCACAGTTTTCTCAATTTTCAATTCTTTTAAGCCAATTTTCTAAGAATAATTAGTTTTTTTATGAGTGGAATACAAATACTATGCATCCTCCATGTCCAAAACTGATGCCGAGAGAAAAACTTTTACAATTTGGTGTTGAAATGCTAAGTGATGCAGAACTGCTTGCGCTATTTTTACGGACAGGTACACGAAAATTACCTGTTTTAGAACTAGCTCAAAATTTATTAAATGAATTTGGCTCATTTTATCATTTAATGAACGCTACTCATGAGCAGTTTTGTAAAAAACATGGATTAGGTACCGTTAAATATACTCAGCTCAAAGCTGTCGTTGAATTATCGCACCGATATTTGAAAGTAAAAATGACAAATGAAAATTATCTCACTTCACCTTCGTTAACTCACCATTATTTAGCTAGTCGCTTAGCTAACAAAGATCGTGAAATCTTCATGGTTATTTTTCTGGACAATCAAAATCACGTCATTACATCTGAAGAAATGTTTATTGGTACTTATAACTGTGTAGAAGTTCATCCCAGAGAAGTAGCCAGAAAAGCATTACAATATAATGCTGCCTCTTTAATTTTAGCTCACAATCACCCTTCTGGTTTAGCAGAACCAAGCCAAGCAGATCGGAATTTAACGCGCAAGTTGGATCAAGTTTGTGAATTAATCGATATCCGTATTATTGATCATATTGTAATTGGTAAAGGTGAATATGTCTCATTTGCTGAACGTGGATGGATTTAATTGTTATTTTTACTTACAATAGAGGTCAATATTTAAAAAGTCTAATTGTGAAAATAATATGAGACAACAAATTGAATTATTAGAAACCAAAGTTGCGTTTCAAGAAATCACCATTGAAGAATTAAACCAAGCAGTAACTAACCTTCAAGCCGATGTTAGTAAACTAAAAGAGCAATTAATGTTATTATCACAAAAACTACAAGCCACTCAAACATCGAATATTGCTAATTTATCTGAGGAAACCCCACCACCACACTATTAATTATGTTTATAGTCAGATATCTCAATGATGAAATAATAATGTAGCCTATTTTTAAAAAACTATTAATACTTATTTATTAGATGCTCTTAAATTAACATTAGAAATATCCAGAAGAGTTATAAAAACATCGATATCTAAATCTACTTAAAAATAAATTAACATTGAAATTTCAATTAAACTAATCCCTCTCAATAGATTTTCATGCCATATGTTTATTAAAAACAACATAAGCTTAATTTTTAATCAATTAAAAGAATAGAAATATAGTAGATTTAGATACGATGAACTTAAGGATAAGGAAACCAAAGTTAAAGGATCTGTGATAGATATCATCAATAAAAAACCGGCGTATAGCCGGCTTTTGTATACAATGATTTAAAATCTTATTCAGCTGTTGCTTCTGCTTCTACTGCAGGGCGATCAACTAATTCAATATAAGCCATTGGAGCATTATCTCCGTCACGGAAACCACATTTCAAAATACGTACATAACCACCTGGACGGGTAGCAAAACGTGGACCTAGATCTGAAAATAATTTTTTCACTGTATCTTTATCACGGATACGAGCAAAAGCCAAACGGCGATTAGCTACGCTATCGCTTTTGGCTAGCGTAATTAACGGTTCAACAACACGACGCAACTCTTTTGCTTTAGGCAATGTAGTTTTGATGATTTCATGTTCAACAAGTGAACTAGTCATGTTACGAAACATTGCTTGACGATGGCTGCTATTTCGGTTCAGTTGACGACCACTTTTACGATGGCGCATAACTTTATCCTTCTTATATAAATTTTATTTTAGTCTTCAACAATACTTGCTGGTGGCCAGTTCTCAAGACGCATGCCTAAAGACAAACCACGAGATGCGAGCACATCCTTAATTTCAGTAAGTGATTTCTTACCAAGATTAGGGGTTTTAAGTAGCTCAACTTCTGTACGTTGTACTAAATCACCAATATAATGAACTGCTTCTGCTTTTAAGCAATTAGCAGACCGAACAGTTAATTCGAGATCATCTACTGGACGTAGAAGAATCGGATCAAATTCCGGTTTATCTTCTTTAACTTCAGGTTGACGTACATCACGTAAATCAACGAAAGCTTCAAGTTGTTCAGCCAAAATAGTTGACGCACGACGAATAGCTTCTTCTGGATCGATAGTACCATTAGTTTCCATATCAATAACCAGTTTATCTAAATCGGTGCGTTGTTCCACACGAGCTGCATCGACAGAATAAGCGATACGCTCGACAGGACTATAACATGCATCAACTAATAAACGACCAATTGGTCGCTCTTCATCTTCTGACTTAACGCGAGCAGAAGCAGGGACATAACCACGTCCTCGTTGTACACGAATACGCATACTAATTGAAGCATTTGCATCAGTAAGATGACAAATCACTAAATCAGGATTAACAATTTCAACATCACCATCATGAGTGATATCAGATGCAGTTACCGCACCAATGCCTGATTTGTTTAAAGTCAGCATAACATCATCTTTGGTATGTACACGTACTGCTAATTTTTTCAAATTAAGCAAAATATCAAGTACATCTTCTTGAACGCCTTCTTTAGTACTGTACTCATGCAGAACACCGTCAATTTCAACTTCGGTTACTGCATATCCAGGCATTGATGATAATAAAATGCGGCGTAGTGCATTACCTAAAGTATGACCAAAACCACGCTCAAGTGGCTCTAAAGTCACTTTCGCATGAGTTTGAGTGTATTGAACAACATCAACTAGGTGAGGTTTTAAAAACTCTGTTACAGAACCCTGCATTATGTCCTCTCTTAAGTGCTAAACTTTACTTAGAGTAAAGTTCGACGATCAAATGTTCGTTGATGTCAGCAGATAAATCTGAACGTTCTGGTAAGCGTTTAAATACACCTTCCATTTTGCTAGCATCAACTTCTAACCATGTAGGTTTTTCACGTTGCTCAGCTAACTCTAAAGCAGCTTTAATACGTGCTTGTTTTTTTGATTTTTCGCGAACGCTGATCACATCTTCAGGCGAAACTTGATAAGATGCAATGTTCACAACATGACCATTAACAAGAACAGCTTTATGACTAACTAATTGACGAGCTTCAGCGCGAGTTGCACCAAATCCCATACGATAAACAACGTTATCTAAGCGACGTTCTAAAAGACCTAATAGGTTTTCACCTGTATTACCTTTAATACGTGCTGCATTTTTGTAGTAATTACGGAATTGACGTTCTAAAATTCCATAAATACGTCTAACTTTTTGTTTTTCGCGTAACTGAACACCATAATCTGATAAACGCGGTTTACGCGCACCATGTTGTCCAGGAGCTTGTTCTAACTTACATTTACTGTCAACCGCTCGAACACCAGATTTAAGGAATAAATCAGTACCTTCACGACGACTTAATTTGAGCTTTGGTCCCAAATATCTTGCCATTTTATTTCTCCAATAATCCTAAACATTCAATGTTTAATAAACATTAAACACGACGTTTCTTTGGTGGACGACAACCGTTATGAGGAATCGGAGTAACATCAGTAATATTAGTGATGCGATAACCCGCTGCATTTAATGCACGAATTGTTGACTCACGACCAGGACCAGGTCCTTTTACCATAACTTCCAGATTCTTAATTCCGTAATCTTTTACGGCTTCTGCACAACGTTCTGCTGCAACTTGAGCTGCAAACGGAGTGGACTTACGAGAGCCACGGAAACCAGAACCACCAGCGGTTGCCCAACCCAACGCATTACCTTGACGATCGGTAATAGTTACGATTGTATTGTTAAATGATGCATGAATATGAGCTACACCATCAGAAACTTGTTTTTTTACACGTTTACGTGTACGAACAGGTGTCTTTGCCATTTATTATCACCTCAATTATTTCTTGATTGGCTTACGCGGTCCCTTGCGGGTACGAGCGTTAGTCTTAGTGCGTTGACCACGAACTGGAAGTCCACGACGATGACGGATGCCACGATAACAACCAAGGTCTAATAAACGCTTGATACTCATAGTTACTTCACGACGTAAATCACCTTCAACAGTAAATTTAGCGACTTGTTCACGTAACTTCTCAATCTGATCTTCAGATAGTTCTCTGATCTTAACATGTTCAGGAATACCTGCTTCAGCACAAATTGTCTTAGCGCGAGTATTACCGATACCATAAATTGCTTGTAACGCAATTACAGCATGTTGCTGATCAGGAATGTTAATGCCTGCTATACGGGCCACTATGCACTCCTTTATTGTTAATGTTTAACAAACTCACCATACTGAAAAGCCCGTTTTCAGGATACTCAAACAGTAAGTCTGCAAATAAAATTTAGGCTGGCTATTCTAGCCAGCTTTACTATACTTTGGCAAGTAAAATATGCAAAAGTTCAACTTTTAGGCTAAATAAATTAACCTTGACGTTGCTTATGTTTACCTTCAACACAAATAACACGAACGATGCCATTGCGTTTAATGATTTTACAATTTCTGCATAATTTCTTGACTGAAGCACGAACTTTCATTTTTTTCTCCGTAACTTCTGGCTAACTTATCGGCCGTAGCCTTTAAGGTTCGCTTTCTTTAACACTGACTCATAACGATTTGGCATCATTAAAGTCTGTACTTGTGCCATAAAATCCATGATTACAACAACCACAATTAATAAAGATGTTCCACCAAATTGAACTGGAACCTTCATTGCACTTGTCATAAACATTGGTACCAAACATACAAAAGTAATGTAGATTGCGCCTATTAATGTTAAACGTGTCATTACTTTGTCAATATATTTAGATGTTTGCTCACCTGGGCGGATACCTGGAATAAATGCACCAGATTTTTTAAGCTGATCTGCTGTCTCTCTAGGGTTGAAAACCAACGCTGTATAGAAGAAACAAAAGAAGATTATCGCTGCCGCAAAAAAGATTATGTATAACGGTTGGTCATGAGAGAAATATTGACCAATAAGTACAAATACATATCTCCAGCCTTCCCCATTTCCTTGAAACCAAGATGCCATCATAGATGGTAACATAATAATTGTTGAGGCAAATATCGCTGGAATAACGCCAGCCATATTAATTTTTAATGGTAAATGTGATGTTTGCGCTGCATAAACGCGACGCCCTTGTTGACGTTGGGCATAGTTAACTACGATTCGACGTTGACCACGCTCAACAAAAACAACAAAATAAGTCACACCTATCACTAAAGCTGCGACAACTAATAATAGAATCGGATTCAATTCACCAGAACGAGCTTGTTCAATTGTTTCATATATTGCATGAGGAAGACCCGCCACAATTCCAGAGAAAATAATGATTGAAATACCATTACCTACTCCACGTTCCGTGATCTGCTCACCAAGCCACATAAGAAACATAGTGCCAGTAACTAAACTAACCGATGCAATAAAATAGAAAGAAAATCCTGGATTAGTCACAACACGCTCATAACCAGGAATATTTGGTAAACCAGTCGCAATACCAACTGCTTGTACAATAGCTAAAGCCAATGTGCCATAACGAGTGTACTGGCTAATTTTCTTACGACCTGATTCACCTTCTTTCTTCAATTCTGCCAATTTAGGGTTAATGGCCGTTAATAACTGCACAATAATCGATGCAGAAATATAAGGCATTATCCCTAATGCAAAAATTGAAGCACGGCTTAAAGCACCACCAGAGAACATATTGAACATATCCACAATACCATTAGATGATGCTTGTGAAAGTATGTCCGATAACGCTTTAGTATCAATGCCAGGAACTGGAATATAAGAACCTAAACGAAAAACAATCAGTGCTAAAAGCACAAATAGTAAACGCTTCTTAAGTTCACCCCCACCACCACGGGCACTTTGAAAATCTAATCCTGGTTGCTTTGCCATCTTTCTAATTATTCCTCAATTTTTCCGCCAGCAGCTTCAATTGCAGCTTTAGCACCTTTCGTTACACGAATACCACGAACTGTTACTGGTTTTGTAACTTCACCAGATAACATGATTTTTGCGTATTCGATTTGTGAATTAATCACATTTGCAACTTTTAAGCTATTTAGGTCAACAACATCACCTTCAACTTTCATTAAATCTGAAAGGCGAACTTGTGCTGTAACTAGAGCTTTACGAGAAGTAAAACCAAATTTTGGTAATCGACGATATAAAGGCATTTGACCACCTTCAAAGCCACGACGAACGCCGCCACCTGAACGTGATTTTTGACCTTTGATACCACGGGTACCTGTTTTACCTAATCCAGAACCGATACCTCGACCTAGACGTTTTGGTGCATGCTTTGAACCTTCAGCAGGAGATAAAGTATTTAAACGCATTACTATTACTCCTCAACTTTGACCATGTAATAAACTTGGTTTACCATACCACGAATAGCAGGAGTATCCTCGCGCTCAACAGTATGACCAATATGACGTAATCCAAGTCCGACTAACGTTGCTTTATGCTTCGGTATGCGTCCAATAGAACTACGAGTTTGTGTAATTTTAATTGTCTTTGCCATGGTTAATTACCCCAAAATTTCTTCGACGGTTTTACCACGCTTAGCAGCAACCATTTCTGGTGATTTCATATTTTCTAAGCCATCAATCGTTGCACGAACCACATTAATTGGGTTTGTTGAACCATATGCTTTAGCTAGAACGTTACGAACACCAGCAACTTCTAATACAGCACGCATTGCACCACCGGCGATAATACCAGTACCTTCTGATGCTGGTTGCATATAAACACGAGAACCTGTATGAGCACCTTTAACAGGATGCTGTAAAGTATCGTTATTTAAAGCAACATTAATCATATTACGACGTGCTTTTTCCATTGCTTTTTGGATTGCTGCTGGCACTTCACGTGCTTTACCATATCCAAAACCTACGCGGCCATTACCGTCACCAACAACTGTTAGTGCAGAAAAACTAAAAATACGACCACCTTTTACGGTTTTAGAAACTCGGTTAACTGCGATTAGTTTTTCCTGCAGTTCACCAGCTTGTTTTTCGATGTTTGACATCTTTAACTCCTACCTTAGAACTGTAGGCCAGCTTCGCGAGCAGCATCTGCTAGCGCCTGAACTCGACCATGATATTGGAAACCCGAACGATCAAAAGAAACTTCTTTGATATCTTTCGCTAATGCTCGCTCTGCGATTGCTTTACCAACTGCAGCTGCTGCATCTTTGTTTCCGGTGTATTTTAAACTTTCACTGATAGCTTTTTCTAATGTAGAAGCAGCTGCCAGTACTTCTGATCCGTTTGGTGCGATAATCTGCGCATAAATATGACGCGGAGTACGGTGAACCACTAAGCGAGTTGCAAGTAGTTCATGCATCTTGCGACGCGCTTTAGTTGCACGACGGATACGAGCTGATTTCTTATCCATAGTGTTACCTTACTTTTTCTTAGCTTCTTTAGTACGCACAACTTCATCTGCGTAACGAACACCTTTACCTTTATAAGGCTCAGGACGACGATAAGCACGGATATCTGCTGCCACTTGTCCAATTAACTGTTTATCAGCACTTTTCAGTATGATTTCAGTTTGTGATGGACATTCTGCGGTCACACCAGCAGGTAATTGATGCTCAATTGGATGTGAATATCCAAGAGATAGACCAATAGCATTACCTTTAACTTGTGCACGATAACCGACACCAACTAGCTGAAGTTTTTTAGTAAAACCTTCAGTAACACCAATAACCATTGCATTAATCAACGCACGTGCAGTACCAGCTTGAGCCCAAGCATTCGCAAAGCCGTCACGAGGAGCAAATTTAATTTGACCTTCTTCTTGATTAATAACAACAGCATTATTAATTGTACGAGTTAACTCGCCATTTTTACCTTTAATCGTAATTACCTGACCATTGAGTTTTACCTCTACGCCAGCAGGAACAACGACAGGTGCTTTTGCAACACGAGACATTTTTTTCTCCCTTACGCTACGTAGCAGATAATTTCACCACCAAGACCTGCTTGGCGTGCTGCTCGATCAGTCATAACACCTTTAGAAGTAGAAACAACTGCGATACCTAATCCAGCCATAACTTTTGGCAATTCGTCTTTACGTTTATAAATACGTAAACCTGGACGGCTAACACGTTTAATACTTTCTACTACAGCCTTACCTTGGAAATATTTTAATGAAATTTCCAATTCTGGCTTAGTGTCACCAACAACTTTATAGTCTCCGATGTAACCTTCTTCTTTTAGCACATTGGCAATTGCCACTTTTAGCTTAGAGGAAGGCATGGTGACTGCAACTTTATTCGCAGCTTGACCGTTACGAATACGGGTCAACATATCTGCTATAGGATCTTGCATGCTCATCTATAACACTCCCCTGATTACCAACTTGCCTTTTTAAGACCAGGAATCTCACCACGCATGGCTGATTCACGAACCTTAATACGGCTTAAACCAAACTTACGAAGGACGCCATGAGGACGACCTGTTTGACGACAACGACGACGTTGACGTGATGGACTAGAATCACGAGGAAGCGTTTGCAATTTAAGCACTGCATTCCAACGATCTTCATCTGATGCATTAAGATCAGAGATAATCGCTTTTAATTCTTGACGCTTTGCAAAATATTTTTCTGCTAGCTTTACGCGTTTCTTATCGCGTTCAATCATTGATTGTTTAGCCATTATGCCCTACCTTACTTACGAAATGGGAAGTTAAAGGCAGATAATAAAGCTCGGCCTTCTTCATCTGATTGTGCACTTGTTGTGATAGTAATATCTAAACCACGAACACGATCAACTTTATCATAATCGATTTCAGGGAAAACGATTTGTTCACGAACACCCATGCTATAGTTACCACGACCATCGAAAGATTTTGCGCTTAAACCGCGGAAATCTCGAGTACGAGGAAGCGCAATATAAACTAGACGTTCAAAAAATTCCCACATACGTTCGCCACGTAAAGTGACTTTACAACCAATAGGATACCCTTGACGGATTTTAAAACCAGCAACTGATTTGCGTGCTTTTGTGACAAGTGGTTTTTGACCACTGATTGCTGCTAAATCTGCAACCGCATTATCTAATAATTTCTTATCAGTAATTGCTTCACCCACACCCATATTCAAGGTGATCTTTTCGATCCGAGGGACTTGCATGACAGATTTGTAGCCAAACTGTTCTTGCAGTTTATTTACTACCTGTGCTTTGTAGTAATCATGCAGTTTCGCCATCGTACACTCCAAATTACTTAATTAATTCATTAGTAGACTTATAAAAACGGACTTTTTTACCATTTTCAATTCTAAAGCCTACGCGATCTGCTTTGCCTGTAGCTGGGTTAAAAATTGCTACATTAGAAACATTAATAGCTGCTTCTTTTTCAACAATTCCACCTTCTTGATTTAATGCAGGTACTGGTTTTTGATGTTTTTTCACCAAATTAATACCTTCAACAATCACTTTGCCTGTAGACAAAACACTTTTTACTTTACCGCGTTTACCTTTATCTTTACCGGTTAACACGATAACTTCATCTTCTCGACGGATTTTCGCTGCCATTACCCGCTCCTTACAGTACTTCTGGTGCTAATGAAATGATCTTCATAAACTTCTCAGAACGAAGTTCACGAGTGACCGGTCCAAAAATACGCGTACCAATCGGTTGCTCACTGTTATTGTTTAAAATAACACAAGCATTGCGATCGAAACGAATGACAGATCCATCAGGACGACGAACACCTTTTCTAGTGCGCACGACAACAGCTTTAAGTACATCACCTTTTTTTACTTTACCACGTGGAATTGCTTCTTTAATGGTAACCTTGATGATATCACCAACCGCTGCATAACGACGGTGCGATCCACCGAGAACCTTGATACACATTACACTACGTGCGCCAGAGTTATCGGCAACATCTAGCCTAGTCTGTTCTTGGATCATTTTAATGCTCCGTATAAATAAATTATTGTCTAATCTACCTTCATCCACCTCAACTACCATGGATAAGAATAGACAACCAAAAACCCACATATGTGAGGGCGCATAGTATAACACCACTCAAATAAAATGGATAGCATAAAATAAACGGCTGCATTTAGCCGTTTATTATATTATGTACAGTTTTTAATCGATTAGATTAACTAACTGCTTTTTCTACGATTCGAACAAGAGTCCAAGATTTGGTTTTTGATAATGGACGACACTCTTTAATTTCTACAGTATCACCAATACCACACTCGTTGTTTTCATCATGTACATGCAATTTAGTCGTACGTTTAATGAACTTACCATATAACGGATGCTTCACTTTACGTTCTATAGCTACAGTAATAGATTTATCCATTTTGTCGCTAATAACACGACCTTGCTGAGTACGAATTTTTACTTCAGTAGTCATATTACGCACCCGCCTTTTCAGTTAATAACGTTTTAACTCGTGCAATATTACGACGCACTTGTTTTAACATATGAGTCTGTGTCAACTGACCTCCAGCTAATTGCATACGTAAGTTAAATTGCTCACGTAATAAATTAAGAAGTTCAGTATTTAACTCTTCAACGCTTTTTCCGCGTAGCTCTTTTGCTTTCATTTACATCACCGTCTTAATCACAAAGGTGGTTTTAATTGGCAGTTTTGCAGCTGCCAACGCAAATGCTTCACGAGCAACTTCTTCCGGTACTCCGTCCATTTCATAAAGGACTTTACCTGGTTGAATCTGAGCAACCCAGTATTCAACGTTACCCTTACCTTTACCCATACGCACTTCAAGTGGTTTTTCAGTAATTGGTTTATCAGGGAAAACTCGAATCCAGATTTTACCTTGACGCTTAACTGCACGAGTCATTGCACGACGTGCTGCTTCGATCTGGCGCGCAGTCAAACGACCACGACCCACAGCCTTAAGACCGAATGTACCGAAACTTACGTCAGTACTCACAGCTAGACCACGATTGCGGCCCTTGTGCACTTTACGGAATTTTGTACGCTTTGGTTGTAACATCAGCGACGCTCCTTATTGTTTTCGGCCTTTGCGCTGCTTTTTCGGTTGAGCAGCAGGTTGTTTTTCTGCTTGTTCAACGGCAGCCATACCACCAAGGATCTCACCTTTGAAGATCCACACTTTAACACCAATAATACCATAGGTAGTTAATGCTTCAGACACTCCGTAGTCGATGTCAGCTCGTAGTGTATGTAGAGGTACACGACCTTCACGATACCACTCTGAGCGAGCAATTTCAGCGCCGCCTAAACGACCACTTACTTCAACTTTGATACCTTTAGCACCCGCTTTCATTGCGTTTTGTACCGCACGTTTCATTGCACGACGGAACATAACACGGCGTTCTAACTGAGAAGTAATGCTATCAGCAACTAATTTTGCATCAAGTTCAGGTTTACGAACTTCAGCAATATTAATTTGGACTACAACATCACGTTTTTCTCTTTTGTCTTTATACTTATTGACAATAGAAGCTACGGCATTACGTAATTTTTCAACGTCCTCACCTTTTTTACCAATCACGATACCTGGACGAGCAGTGTGAATAGTAATGCGAACGTTAGTTTCTGCTGAACGGTCGATTACAATTTTAGAGATTGACGCTTGTGCTAATTCTTTGTTTAAGAATTCACGCACTCTAAAATCACTTTCTAAATTATCAGCGAATGTCTTTGTACCCGAATACCATGTAGATGTCCAAGGCTTGACAATGCCTAATCGGATACCATTTGGATTTACTTTTTGACCCATTGCTATTCTCCAGCCTAGCGATCTGAGACGATCACGGTGATGTGACTCGTACGCTTCAAAATTCGATCTGCACGACCTTTCGCACGAGGCATAATACGCTTCATGGTTGGGCCTTCGTCTACGAAAATTTTCGCAACTTTTAGATCATCAATATCAGCACCATCGTTATGCTCTGCATTAGCAATAGCAGACTCTAATACTTTTTTAACAAGTACAGCCGCTTTTTTATTGGTGTACGTTAAAATATCAAGTGCCTGAGACACTTTTTTACCGCGAACAAGATCTGCAACTAAGCGAACTTTTTGTGCAGAAGAACGAGCGTGGCGGTACTTTGCAATTGTTTCCATCTCTTTCTCCTACTTATTTCTTCTTAGCTTTCTTATCCGCAGCGTGACCGCGATAAGTACGAGTCGGCGCGAATTCACCCAATTTATGACCAACCATTTCGTCGGTAACATAAACTGGAACGTGCTGACGACCATTATGGACAGCGATGGTCAAACCGATCATGTTAGGAAAGATCGTTGAACGACGGGACCAAGTACGAATTGGTTTCTTGTCCCCGCTTTCCACCGCTTTCTCTACCTTCTTCAGCAAGTGTAGGTCAATAAAAGGACCCTTCTTGAGAGAACGTGGCATAGCTAATCCTCTATATTAATTATTTCTTATTGCGACGGCGAACAATATACTTATCAGTACGTTTGTTGCTACGCGTTTTCAATCCTTTGGCTTTTTGACCCCATGGAGACACAGGATGTTTACCAAAGTTACGACCTTCACCACCACCATGTGGATGGTCTACCGGGTTCATTGCTGTACCACGAACAGTAGGACGAACACCACGCCAACGCGTTGCACCCGCTTTACCTAGTACGCGAAGCATATGTTCTGAATTACCGACTTCACCAATAGTGGCACGACAATCAGATAATACTTTACGCATTTCACCTGAACGTAGACGTAATGTTACATATGCACCATCACGCGCAACGATTTGAACATAGCTACCAGCTGAGCGAGCAAGTTGTCCGCCTTTACCTGGTTTCATTTCAATGTTATGCACGGTAGAACCGACTGGAATATTGCGCATTGGTAAACAGTTACCTGTTTTAATCGATGCATCAACACCAGATTGGATCTGATCACCTGCTTTTAAGCCTTTAGGCGCTAAAATATAACGACGTTCACCGTCTTTATATAAAACCAATGCAATATTTGCACTACGGTTTGGATCATATTCCAAACGTTCAACAACTGCTGGAATACCATCTTTGTTACGCTTAAAGTCAACAATACGATAATGTTGTTTATGACCACCACCGATATGACGGGTAGTGATACGACCATTATTATTGCGACCACCAGTTTTGCTTTTTGAATCAAGCAACGGTGCATAAGGCTTACCTTTATGCAACTCTGGGTTAACCACTTTAACAACGTGGCGACGACCCGGAGATGTAGGTTTACACTTAACAACTGCCATTGTTCTTACTCCTCCGAATTACTCAGCGACGCCAGCAAGGTCTAAGTTTTGACCTTCTGCTAAAGTTACGTAAGCTTTTTTCCAGTCGCTACGGCGACCAAGTTGTTGACCACGACGTTTTACTTTGCCTTTAACAACAAGTGTATTAACGTCATCTACTTTAACTTCAAATAGTTGTTCAACTGCGGCTTTAATCTCTCTCTTAGTAGCATCTTTAGCAACTTTCAATACTAATGTATTTGTTTTTTCCATTGAAATAGATGCTTTTTCAGAAACATGTGGTGCTCGCAGGACTTTAAGCAGACGCTCTTCACGAATCATGCTAACATCTCCTCTACTTGTTTAACGGCATCAACAGTGATAACCACTTTGTCAAATGCAATCAAACTAACTGGATCAATACCTGCCACATCACGCACATCAACTTTATGCAAGTTACGTGCTGCTAAGAAAAGATTCTCATCAACTTCAGTTGTAATGATAAGGACATCGTTAAGATTCATATCATTTAATTTCTGAGTTAATAATTTAGTCTTAGGTGCTTCAACAGTAAATGTTTCAACCACAACTAAACGCTCTTGACGCACTAATTCAGAGAAAATACTCTTTAATGCACCACGATACATTTTACGGTTAACTTTTTGGCTATGATCTTGTGGTTTTGCTGCAAATGTTACACCACCACTACGCCAGATTGGGCTCTTAATAGAACCTGAACGAGCACGACCTGTGCCTTTTTGACGCCATGGTTTTTTGCCTGAACCAGCGATTTCTGCACGAGTTTTTTGTGCGCGTGAGCCTTGACGAGCAGCAGATGCATAAGCAACAACTACTTGGTGAACTAACGCTTCATTAAACTCACGTCCGAAGGTAGTTTCGGAAACAGAAAGCGCTTTCGCGTCTTTTACTACTAATTCCATCTCTATCTCCTCGACGTTAAGCCTTGATTGCCGGTTTAACAATTACGTCACTATTGATTGCGCCTGGAACTGCACCTTTAATTAATAAAAGGTTACGTTCAGCATCAACACGTACAATATCTAAGTTTTGAACAGTTACACGTTCATTACCTAGGTGACCTGCCATTTTACGACCTTTGAACACTTTACCTGGAGTTTGGTTTTGACCGATAGAGCCATGACCACGGTGTGCCAAAGAGTTACCATGAGTTGCATCTTGAGTACGGAAGTTCCAACGTTTAGTTACGCCAGCAAAACCTTTACCTTTAGATGTTCCAGTAACATCAACTTTTTTAACGTCTGTGAAAATATCAACGTTAATACTTTGCCCTACAGTAAATTCGCCTTCTTCAAAACGGAATTCCCATAGACCACGACCAGCTTCAACGCCAGCCTTAGCAAAATGACCTGCTTCAGGTTTATTTACACGGCTTGCTTTTTTGCTGCCAGTAGTAACCTGAATAGCTTGATAACCATCGTTCTCTAAAGTTTTAACTTGAGTAACGCGGTTGCTTTGAACTTCAACTACGGTGACAGGAATAGAAACACCTTCTTCGGTGAAGATTCGTGTCATTCCTACTTTACGACCGATTAAACCAATCATTGTTTAGACCTCTCAATCATTCAGCTTAGGATTAACCTAAACTGATCTGCACATCAACACCGGCAGCAAGATCTAGGCGCATTAAAGCATCAACTGTTTTTTCAGTTGGCTCAACAATATCAACTAGACGTTTATGAGTACGAATCTCATATTGATCACGCGCGTCTTTATTAACGTGCGGAGAAATCAATACGGTGAAACGCTCTTTGCGTGTCGGTAATGGAATAGGACCACGAACTTGCGCACCAGTGCGCTTCGCAGTTTCTACAATTTCAGCAGTTGATTGATCAATCAAACGATGATCAAACGCTTTTAACCGGATACGGATTCTTTGGTTCGACATGAGACCAGAGCTCCACTATTTAAAAGTTATAACAAAAGACTACTCCTCTTACCCTGTTTCGATTGACAGGAGAGTGTAATCCGTTCTTTTCGTAACCCCCAGATCGGGAGTATTGTTGATATAATTCAATATTATTAAATAAGGATTATATCTTCATACGCATTTGCTTATCAAAAATTCAACAAACAAAGTGGCGATGATTATACGTAAATTATTAACTAATGCAAGAAATAATTAATAATAGATGCTTTATTGATCAGCTTAAAAATAATGATAAACCATTTTCATTGATTAAATTTCAAGCTAATCAAACAAGTTGTAGTGATTACTTAAGAAAATGATGATAATGAGGAATCTGTCGCCATGAAGTGATGGCGACAAGGCTAATGATCTTCTTTGGCATGATTAAGACTATATCTTGGAATTTCAACTTCAAGATCTTCATCGGCAACACGAGCCTGACAACTTAGTCGACTATGTGGTTCAACGCCCCACGCTTTATCTAACATATCATCTTCTTGTTCATCACTCTCTTCAAGTGAGTCAAAACCTTTACGGACAATACAATGGCAAGTTGAACAAGCACATGACATTTCACAAGCATGCTCAATTTCAATATCGTTACGTAAAGCGACTTCTAAAATAGATTCACCTTCTTGCGCTTCAACTGTTTTCCCTTCAGGGCAAAGTTCAGCATTTGGTAAAAAAGTAATTTTTGGCATAATAATCTCGTTAGTTAAATATCATCAACTTTATGACCGGTTAAAGCTTGACGAATGGATCTATCCATACGCTTAGCCGCAAAATCCTGCGTCACGTTATCAACAATTTTAATTTGCTTTTCAATTTCGTATATATCATCAGATTCGCTTACCGCTTGTAAACGATGTTTAGCATTTAAAATTTGATTAAGCTGATGCTCATTCAATAAGTCAGCATCTTTATCTAATGCATTTTGTAAACTCTCAAGGACTCTTGCTGCTTCAACTTTTTGTTCAGCAAGCATTCTAGTTTGCTTATCTTGTTGAGCGTAATTGATGGAATCTTGAATCATAGTTGCAATTTCTTTATCAGTTAGCCCATAAGATGGCTTAACTTGTATTGCAGCTTCAACGCCTGTTGATTTTTCCATTGCCGTTACGCTCAGCAATCCATCAGCATCCACTTGGAAAGTGACACGAATATGTGCGCCACCAGCAGGCATTGGCGGAATGCCACGTAAGATAAATTGCGCCAACGATCGACAATCGGCTACATTTTCACGTTCACCTTGTAAAACATGAATCATCATAGCGGTCTGACCATCTTTAAACGTTGTAAATTCTTGCGCCCTTGCACAAGGGATCGTACTATTACGAGGAATGATTTTTTCAACCAATTCGCCCATTGTTTCGATGCCTAAAGATAAGGGAATTACATCAAGCAACAACATATCGGAATCGGGTTTATTACCCACTAAAATATCCGCTTGAATGGCAGCCCCAATAGCGACTACTCTATCTGGATCGATAGAAGTTAAAGGTTTTGTTTTGAAATAGTTACCGACCGATTCACGCACAAACGGAATTCGGGTAGATCCCCCCACCATGACCACTTCAACAATTTCATCGATATCAATATCAGCATCTTTTAATGCACGCCGACAAACAGCTAAGGTTCGTTTAACTAGCGGTTCAATGAGTTGTTCAAATTGATGTCGGGTTATAGTTAAGACCTGATTATCAAATGTGATCGTGACAGCATCTTGATGGCTGAGAGCAATTTTAATATCAACCGCTTGATGAATCATTCTCTGATTCAACTGTGCATCATGATGATTAATCAACCCTAATTCGTTTTTAATATACTCCGCAAGTAAACGATCGAAGTCATCACCACCAAGAGCAGAATCTCCCCCTGTTGATAGGACTTCAAAAACGCCTTTATGTAAACGCAGGATAGAGATATCAAAAGTTCCACCACCTAAATCATATACAGCAATGATGCCTTCTTTTCCAGAATCAAGGCCATAAGCGATAGCTGCAGCAGTAGGTTCATTCAACAAACGTAAAACGTGTAAACCAGCTAATTTAGCAGCATCTTTTGTTGCCTGTCGTTGAGCATCATCAAAATAGGCGGGAACGGTGATGACGACACCATCGATTTCACCATTTAAACTCGCTTTAGCCCGATCTGCTAGAGCAATCAAGATTTCAGCAGAGACTTGTATAGGATTAACTTGCTGATTCGGTAAATTTAGTAATGGCACACCATTTTCTGTCATGGATAATGGATAAGGGAAATGAGATGTGTCTATATCAGAAAGACGTCTTCCCATTAATCGCTTAACTGAACTTACTGTATTTTTTGGATCAGAAGTAGCACTGTTTTTAGCATTTTTACCAATTGTGATAATAGTATTATCATCATGATCAACACCATAATGTACAACTGAAGGCAATAAAAAATCGCCTTCTAAATCTGGCAGGACTTCAGATTTACCGCTTCGAACGGTTGCAACTAGTGAGTTGGTCGTACCCAAATCAATGCCAACCGCAATCCGACGCTGATGTGGTTCTGGTGTTTGACCTGGTTCACTAATTTGTAATAATGCCATTTAACTTATCTCTACTTGATGTGTTATTTATCTTAAATTATAAAGCATATTGCTTTTCTTGTAACTTTTCGATCTGTTCTATTAATCGAGTAAGATAACGAATCTTGTAGATTTGATTTAGGGCGGATTGCCAATCTTGTTGCGATATATTATTCAACAATTGATTATAAATATCTTTTTTACGCCCTGATATTTCAGACTCAAAGCTATCTAATAGTTCAAAGTTTGACTGACTTTCAATATCATCTAGCTTTTCACGCAAAACAAATTGCTCCATTAAAAAATCTGCATCATGAATAATATGTTGTTCCGTTGCCACATTAAAGCCTTGCAAAGATAGGAAATATTCAGCTGCTTTTATAGGATTTTTTAATACTTGATAAGCATCATTAATCATGGCTGATTTTTGAATAATCGCCATTTTTTCACTATCCGATGCCGTTGCAAAATTATCAGGGTGATACTGTCTTTGTAATTGTTGATATTGTAATGTTAACTGCTGCGTATCGACAGGTAATTGAATAGGTAGATGAAATAACTCAAAATAATTATTCACGCTTGATGCCTCAGTTAAACATTAAAGCTTTCGCCACAACCACACTCATTATGCGCATTAGGATTATTGAATTTAAAACCTTCATTTAATCCTTCTTTAACAAAATCAAGTTCAGTGCCATCAATATAGACTAAGCTTTTTTTATCCACGATAACTTTAACATTTTTGTCTACAAATACACTGTCATCGTCATTAATCGTATCAGCAAACTCTAAAACATAAGCCATACCCGAACAACCAGATGTTTTAACGCCTAATCTTAGACCGATGCCTTTTCCACGATTAGTTAAAAAAGCTTGAACACGATCAGCTGCACTAGTGGTTAATGTAATAGCCATTAACTTTGCCCTTTTTTAGTCTTATAGTCATCAATTGCCGCTTTGATTGCATCTTCAGCTAAAATTGAACAGTGAATTTTAACTGGCGGTAAAGCGAGTTCTTTAGCAATATCCGTATTTTTTATTGCTTGTGCTTCATCTAAAGATTTACCTTTAATCCATTCGGTAACTAACGAACTTGAAGCAATTGCGCTACCACAGCCATAAGTTTTAAATTTCGCATCTTCAATAATGCCATCATCATTCACTTTAATTTGAAGTCGCATGACATCGCCACAGGCTGGTGCACCAACCATACCACTACCAACATTCGGATCGTTTTGATCGAACGATCCGACATTGCGAGGGTTTTCGTAATGATCGACTACTTTTTCACTGTATGCCATAATTTACTCCTAATTTTAATGGGCTGACCATTTAATTTTCGATAAATCAACACCATCTTTAAACATTTCCCAAAGCGGAGATAAGTTTCTTAATTTATCAATAGAGTTTTTGATTAACTCAATAACATAATCCACTTCTTCTTCAGTACTAAATCGACCTAGTGAAAAACGGATTGAGCTATGTGCTAATTCATCATTAAGACCTAGTGCCCGCAATACATAAGAAGGTTCTAAACTCGCTGACGTACAGGCTGAGCCAGAAGATACAGCCAAATCTTTTAATGCCATCATTAACGATTCACCTTCAATATAAGCAAAACTGACATTTAAAATATTTGGTGCACTGTGTTCTAAAGATCCATTTAGATAAACTTCTTCTATATCTTTTAAACCGTTCCATAACCGATTTTTGAGTGCCAATAGACGTGGCATTTCAGTAGCCATTTCTTCTTTTGCTATCCGATATGCTTCACCCATACCAACAATTTGGTGCACAGGTAGCGTTCCAGAGCGCATACCTCGTTCATGACCACCACCATGCATTTGGGCTTCGATACGAACACGAGGTTTACGTCTTACATATAGCCCACCGATACCTTTTGGACCATAAATTTTATGACCTGAAAAAGACATCAAGTCTACTTTCAATTTGGTTACATCAATCGGTAATTTACCAACAGCTTGGGTTGCATCCACGTGAAAAACAATGCCTCTTTCACGACACATTTCACCAATTTTTTCGATATCTTGTATGACGCCTGTTTCATTATTAACGTGCATGATTGATACCACTGTCGTATCACTACGCATTGCCGCTGCGAGTTTGTTTAAATCTAATATTCCATCAGATTCAGGTGCTAAATACGTTACTTCGTAACCTTCACGCTCAAGTTGGCGACAAGTATCAAGCACGGCTTTATGTTCAGTTTTACACGTAATAATGTGTTTACCTTTAGCTTGATTAAAGTGTGCTGCACCTTTAATGGCTAAATTGTCCGCTTCAGTCGCGCCAGAAGTAAAAACGATTTCTCGTGAATCGGCACCAATAAGATCGGCTATTTGATTTCGTGCAATATCAACCGCTTCTTCAGCTTGCCAACCAAATTTATGAGAACGAGAGGCGGGGTTACCGAAAATACCATCCAAGGTTAGATACTGCATCATTTTTTCAGCAACTCTAGGATCGACAGGCGTTGTTGCTGCATAATCCATATAAATAGGTAGTTTCATTAAATACTCCCAATGACAAAATCTGTGTACAAATTTTATTGCTTAATTTATTGATATTAGATTGCTTTGTCGACTAGCCACTTCTTTAACTTCTTTATTATTGACTAATTCGCTTAAAGTGATACTTGTTAAAAACTCATCGATACGTTCACTTAGGTCATTCCACAACGTGTGAGTTAAACATCTCACGCCACCTTGACATCCATCATGACCATAACATTTTGTTGCGTGAACCGTTTCATCGACGGCTTTAACAATTGAACTAATCGCAATTTGATCCATGCTTCGACTAAGCACATAGCCACCACCCGGCCCCCGAACACTAGAGACCAAACCATGTTTACGTAAACGGGCAAATAGTTGTTCAAGATAGGAAAGTGAGATTTGTTGACGTTCTGAGATATCTGCAAGTGATACGGGCCCTAAACCAGAATGTAATGCAATATCCAACATTGCAGTTACTGCATATCTCCCTTTTGATGTCAATTTCATTATTTATTCCCCTTTATATATGGAAGGTATTTTATATATCCTTCAATGTTAGTCAAGTATTTAGTTGACTATTTTAGTGGGAATTAAACCTTAAGTTCTTTCATCGACGAACAATAGTGAAATATGCTAATCTAGTAAACTAATTTGATATAGGAGTTGAGCAATGAAATCACTATTAAAGTGTATTTTAATAATAGGATTACTCTTTACTAAAAGTGCAATCGCGGTTAATACGCAGCAAGATTTACGAGCTAATTACAAAAAATGGCTTAACTCATATCAATCACTCAATCTTAATGAACAAACCGCTCTTTTAAAAGAGCTAAAAGATTACCCACTGTATCCTTATGCTGCAGTACAATATTTTCAAACAAATATCAAAACGGTTTCCCCAGATATGGTGAGCAATTTTGTCACTCAGTATAGTAAATTTCCGTTAACAGCATCATTAAATCAATCTTTCTTATCAGAATTGACCAATCGTCAAGATTGGGCTGCTGTTGTTGACTTTCCTAAAGATAACTCAATTCAATCTAACTGCCGTTATCAATACGCTTTGTTACAACAGGGTAATCAATCTGTTATAGAGACAGTAGAATCATTGTGGCTAACAGGAAAAGAATTACCTTCTGCCTGTGATCCTCTTCTTAATGCATGGAAAGATGCTGGAAAACAAACAAACAATATCATTTTGTTACGAATTGAACTTGCCATAGAAGCGAATAATTTAAAATTAGCACGATATTTAATCAACTTATTAGATAATGACTATAAAACAACCAAAAGTAATTTATATGCTTTATTAGATAATCCGAAAAAATTAGAGGATTTCTCTAAAAATATTAAAACCAGCAATTTTACTAAAAAAATTGTATTGGCTTCTTTTCCTCGAGTAGTTAAAGCGGATATGAATTTTGCGCAAATACTATTGCCAAAACTGGTACAGCAGCAACATCTAAGCGAAACCGAACTCATTGCATTACAAAAAAATTTAGCAAACAGATTTTTCAGTGATTCTGCGACAAATGAGCAAATTAAATGGCGTGATGATTACATTTCCAAGTATCATGATACAACGTTAGTTGAAAAACGCATTCGTGTTGCGATTGATGAAAATAATTATAAAGATATTGCTTATTGGTTATCACAATTAACACCCGAAGATAAATTAAAAGAAGAATGGCAATATTGGCAAGCTCGCGTCTATTTAGACCAAAACAAAAAAAATGAAGCCAATACCATTTTGAAAAAATTATCGGCTAATCGTGGATTTTATGGCATGGTCAGCGCTCAATTGCTTAAGCAAAAATATTCTCTTAACAACCAATCCAGAAAAATTACGCAAGCCGAGATAGCAAATTTAAAATCTAAGTATGATAATCAAACTGTTATAAAACGAATTAAAGAATTACGTTTCTGGAAGAAGTTAACAGAATCAACACGCGAATGGCGCTTTATGTTGAATAATCACGTTGAAAATAATGAATATTTAGATTTAGCTCAATATGCTTATCATAAAGGTTGGGGAGATCTTAGTATCCAAGCAACAATATCTGGAAAACTTTGGAATAATTGGACAGAGCGCTTACCTATTATGTATGAAGATATATATAAACAGGCATTAAAAGGTAAAGAGATATCTCTTTCTTATGCGCTGGCTATATCGCGTCAAGAGAGCGCTTTTGATGCCACGATACAATCACCTGCTGGGGCAAAAGGTTTAATGCAATTAATGCCTGGGACAGCAAAAGAAACAGCAAAAAAAGTTAGCTCAATTAGTTACACATCAACATCTCAGCTTTCTGATCCAATGACAAATATAGAATTAGGGACATATTTTCTCAATAATGTTTATCAACAAAATGCTAAAAATCGTATTTTGGCGTCAGCAGCCTATAATGCTGGACCAAGTCGAGTTAAACGATGGTTAAATAATAGTGATGGTAAACTTGATGCAGTAGCTTTTATTGAAAGTATTCCTTTTACTGAAACACGTAATTATGTTAAAAATGTTTTAGTTTATGATTATATTTATCAAAATTTGTTAGGTCAAAAAAGGCATAATATTTTTACCGCAAACGAATTTAACAGAACCTATTAATGGTGGGCATTATGAAAACTCAAGAATGGAAACAAACAGTTGAAATACTACACCAAGCATTTAATGATGGTTATTCACTGGATATATTTAAACTGCTGCTAACCGCAGATGAACGTGATGCTTTAATTACCCGAGTGAAAATAATTCACTCTTTACTTGATGGTTCAATAAATCAAAGACAGCTTAAAGAACAATTAGGTATTGGTATTGCCACTGTCACACGTGGATCAAACAGTTTGAAAGAAGCATCACCAGAATTTAGACAATGGTTAGAAAAAACATTGTTAAATTGATTATAATGCTAGGTTATTACAATTAGTCACAAGATTGATTACAGATAACAACTTAGAATTACTACGAATTTTTCTTTAGAAGAACTTCATTTTCTGTTGCAACTGGCACACAATAATCGCATTCCATACGTTGGATATCTTTTGCCGTTTCAACCGTATTTTTATCTCGATTATGATGGATTTCAATTAAACATCCGGCACGTAAATGAACTTTTAAAGCTGGCATCGCAGCTAAATGCACCTGAGAAATAAAATCTTTAAAGTTTTCTGGTGTGCCAATATATTTAAAACAAAGATACAGACCACCTTCGCTAACAAACTGTTCAATATACTCAAGATGATTATTGTGTTCTAACGCTATAGTATAAAGTAACTCTTGTTCATTAGCATTTTCTTTACTTTTCAAGATACGGTTAAAAGCATAAATTTTATCCGGCAGAATTTCATTTTTATGGGTATAACGAGAAAGATAATTGTGAAAAAATTGCCCTCGCAACTTATTTTCTTCCTCTAATAATTTACTTAAATTACAGTTATTTTTATAAGTAATACCCCAAAATGTCTGTTTTGGCATATTAACGAATTTGGGTTCGGGTAATGTAAGCTGAGTTTTATTAAGTTCAATTGCTGGCGTTAATCCTGTCGGATCCCAAAATTCAGCGCGTCGATAACTTGCTGGGGTTTCATTGAACTGTTTTTTAAAAGAACGGGTAAATGTTTGCTGAGAATCAAAACGATATTGCATGGCAATATCTAAAATCGGCTTACTCGTCATTCGTAAAGAAAGTGCAGCATAAGTTAACCTACGATGACGAATGTAAGTACCAAGTACCTGACCGGTTACTTCTTTAAACATACGTTGTAAATGCCACTTTGAATAACCTGATTTTTGAGCAACATGATCAATAGACAAAGGCTGCTCCAGATTTTTTTCAATCCAAACGATAAGATCTGAAATAATGCTGACTTGATTCATAAAACCCCATCATAAAGTGAACTGGCAGACATCATGCGATTATGACTTAATCTTAGCAATAAGCAAGATTTAAATCCAAATTATTTAGTTTTTCTTAACAAAAAGAGTGTGTTCCTGCTTGATGCTCAGTCACATCTTTTACGCCTGCAAGTTCAGGAAATTCCATTAATAATTGTTTTTCAATTCCTTCTTTCAACGTATAATCAACCATTGAACAACCGTTACAGCCCCCCCCAAATTGAAGGACAACATAATTGTCTTCTGTTAATTCAATTAAACTTACCATACCGCCATGACTAGCAAGTTGAGGGTTAATTTGAGTTTGAATCGTATAATTGACGCGTTCAATTAAAGGTGCATCATCGCTGACTTTTCTCATTTTGGAATTTGGCGCTTTTAACGTCAATTGCGAACCCAATTCATCAGTAACATAATCGATAACGGTTTCTTCTAAAAATGGTGCACTCATTTCATCAATGTATACCGAAAAATCTGCAAACTTTTCTTCTATATCACTATCTTCTACAGTATCAGCAGGACAATAAGAAACACCACACTCTGCACTTGGCGTACCAGGATTCATGACAAAGACACGAATTTGTGTATCTTGTGGTTGATTGGCTAGTAGTTTTTTGAAATGTTGCTGAGCTGATTCAGAAATGGTAATAATAGACATAACCCCTCACTTTTGATGCAATTAGGTAATAAACTAGCTAATTGATTTGTTGTAATAGTTGACTAACTATGTTGGTTATTATAGGGACTGTTTACAATTTTACAATACTGTGCGACATAAACAAATCACTTGAATATTCATTGCCCCGCATTTTTTTAGTTGCTGACTAACAGCATTTATTGTGTTTCCCGTAGTGACAATATCATCAATAAGCATTACCGATTTTTGAGAAAGATTTTTTCGACATTCATAAAGTGTTTCTACATTTTGTTTACGTTCTTTTAATGAAAGCTTTTTCTGATCTATTGCTCGTTGATGTCGATAGAGTAAATGAGGATAAAAATCACAATTTAACCATTTCGCTATCACTTTTGCCAACAATTCTGCTTGATTAAATCCTCTTGACCAATAACGTATATGATGTAATGGAACGCAAGTGACTAAATCCGGTTTTATGATTTCATTTGCAAGTCGTTTTTTATACCATGTTAAAAACATTAATCTTGCCAGTGCCAATGTCAGTTCCGTTTTATGATAAAACTTTAATTGCTGAATTAATTTTTTTAACGGATTAATGTATTCGCTAGTCGCAATTAATGTATCCCAATAGGGTTTATTTTCAAGACAACGATAACAAATCTGAGTGAATAAAGAATGCGGTAAACAACATTGCGGACATACCTTGTTTAATTTCGGTATGTTTTTTAAACATTGATAGCAAATTCCATGATGTGCCAAATATAATGGCATATTGCATAAGAAGCAACGCATAATTCTCCAACTTTAAAAATAATGTCATCCAAAAATTTAAAACAATCATTTAATAAAGGATAAAACGTCAATACTAAGAGTTTGTTTTCAGACCATCGCATATCGTTCAAAAAATACTTTTTTCAGCCATAAAAATAGTACTCAAATGTAAAAACTTACTTATAATATCTTATTTAACATATTGAAAAATATTAAATAAACAATAACTCGAACTATTTCACAAAATTTTTTTGTATTTTGCACAATTGTTATTTAAATAAATTTTATATTCGGTATAATCAACAAACAAATGGACTAAGGAACAAATATAATGAATAAAATCAGATCATTAATCATCACATTGTGCTTAATTTTACTTTCACCCATTGCATTAGCAGATACAAAAGTATTGTTGCAAACCAGTATGGGGGATATTGAAATTGAATTAGACAATGAGCATGCACCAATTACGACCAAAAACTTTCTTGATTATGTTAAAAGTGGTTTCTATGAAAACACCACTTTTCATCGTGTGATCCCTAATTTTATGATTCAAGGTGGTGGAGCAGACGGTGAATTAAAATTTAAAGAAACAAATGCCCCAATTAAAAACGAAGCAGATAATGGATTAAAAAATGTGCGTGGTACGATTGCAATGGCCAGAACCGGTGTCATCGATAGTGCAACGAGCCAATTTTTTATTAATGTTGTCGATAATCATTTTCTCAACCACGATCCATCCAAAGATTATGGTTACGCAGTATTTGGAAAAGTGATAAAAGGAATGGATGTTGTTGATAAAATTGTCAATGTGCCAACTAAACGGATGGGCCCACATCAAAATGTACCGATTGAGCCAATTTATATTAAAAAAGCAATTATCATAACAGAATAAATGATTTTATTTATTCTACTTCATTTATTCAAAAGAACTGTCTTAATGATTTAAGACAGT
Source organism: Gilliamella sp. CG13 (assembly GCF_046635805.1). Taxonomy (NCBI): domain Bacteria; kingdom Pseudomonadati; phylum Pseudomonadota; class Gammaproteobacteria; order Orbales; family Orbaceae; genus Gilliamella; species Gilliamella sp. CG13. The sequence goes on along the minus strand of NZ_JBIDFM010000004.1, from coordinate 137,802 downwards.
TCAGTTTTAACATATTTTAATTAGTTCTATTTGTTTTATATTATCGCAAGCTTTTATTATCACAAGCTTCATCTATGCCAAGACTACAGGCTTTCTTAAAGTACTTAATGGCTAACAGTCTATTTTTTTCTACTCCTTCACCATTGTAATACATGACACCTAAATTATTTAACGCTTCTGGCGAATCTTGCTCCACTGCTTTCTTATACCAAAACACTGCTGTTTCTTTATTTTTTTCGACACCTTCCCCTTCATCATACATAATCGCTAAATTATATTGAGCATCAACTAAACCTTGTTCGGCAGCTTTTGTATACCAATAAACAGCCTTTTGATCATCTTCTTCAACACCTTCACCTTCATCATACATTAGTGCTAAATAATATTGTGCCTGATCATATCCTTGTTCTGCTGATTTAGTTACCCAATGTAATACCTTATCGAAATCTTCCTCAACGCCCAAACCTTCCTCATAAGCTTGAGCCAAATAAAATTGAGCTTTCTTATCACCTTGTTCGGCTTCTTTTTGGCAAGCATCAAAAGCTTTATCATACTCTTTTGCATTCCAATATTTTTCACACTCGCCAGCGTAGGTTGTACTTGAAAACAATACTGTTAACAAAATAAAAAATACTTTTTTCATAACTTTCCTTATATCTCTAAATTATAAATATTTGACAAATTTTAAACTCTGCCTATTGTAGGAAAAAAATTTAAATTAGCAATAACAAAAATTATTAAGAATTATTAAACTAATCGGTTTTAATAAATAGATATTACATCCCTTAACAATGAATCATGCTTTTTTTAATTTACTCAATAAGTGAGCAATAGTTCTGACCCCAACTCCTGTTGCTCCCGTTGCCCATAATGCAGTTGCACTTTTACGGAAAGTGGCTGAGCAGTCGATATGTAACCAGTTTTGTTGATAATTTTTAATAAAATGTGATAAAAATGCCGCAGCAGTACTTGCCCCTGCTGTATTTGGCAATCCAGAATTGGACATGTCGGCAAATGATGAAGGGAATTGAGAACGATGAAATTCAGCTAACGGTAAACGCCAAAATGCTTCATGTTCAATATCACTACTTGCCAATAACAATTGAGCAAATTTATCATCAAATGAAAGTAGTGATTGATAATCATTACCCACCGCAATTTTAGCTGCCCCCGTCAATGTTGCACAATCGATAATATAATGTGGTTTATCATTATCGGCACAAATTAACCCATCGGCTAACACTAAACGCCCTTCAGCATCGGTATTATCAATTTCAACTGTTTTACCATTACGATAACAAATAATATCCCCTAGTTTAAAAGCGCTACCACTCACTAAGTTATCTGCACAACATAGATAAAGTTTAATACGGTGATTTATGCCTCGTGCAATAGCAAGCGCTAATGCACCAGCGACTAGCGCTGCTCCGCCCATATCTGAGCGCATCGACTCCATAAAACTACTTGGTTTTAAACTATAACCACCAGAATCAAATGTGATCCCTTTACCCACTAAACAAGCAGTAATCGGTGTTGTTGGATTTTTACCCGGATTATAATCAAGTTCAAGTAGCGCTGCCGGTCTATCTGAGCCTTTACCAACAGTATAGATCCCCATATAATCATGCTCTTTTAATGCTTCGCCTGAAATAATTTTGTATGTTACGTCTGTCGAATATTGACTGATGAGTTTGGCACTTTGCGTAGCTAATTCAAGTGGGCTCAATGTTTCCGCTTGCTGGTTAACAATATCTCGACACCAATCAATAATGGCCAGACGATGTGTTAATTCTGCTTTATCTTTGCTATCCAGCTTTGCCCAAGTGACTTTATTGTTGTTTTTTGCATTACGATAACCCAACCAAAAATGCCAACAAGCTTCTAAATCCCATCCTTGACCACTAAGTTTAACCGATTTAATACCTTGATTATCGAGTTTACGCCCTGCACGTTGAATTGCCCCTAAACGATGCTCAGTTTTATAATGAATGGTAATTGATTCATCTGAAAAACTCAGTAGTGCATCTTTACCCCATTGCGAGGGTGCAGGTTTTTCAGAAAGTAAAATAGATAACATCGACATAAGCAGAACTCCAATTATTGATAAAAATAAAACAATGGCTTAATTCTAATCAGAAACATGCTAATATAGCAAGCAGGTTAAGAATAAATAAGGATTCGTTATGACATCTGCTGTACCAATAAAAAATGGAATTAATTTTCGTGATTTAGGTGGAATTAAAGCACAAGATGGACGTCAAATACGTAAAGGAAAATTATATCGTGCAGGTGAATTTTCACGTATTAGCGAACAAGAAAAAGACTTCTTAGCGAATGAATTAAAATTACACTACATTTTAGACTATCGAGATCCGAACGAAATCAATCGCTATCCCGACAATTTATGGCGTAATGCCAACTATATTAATGTTCCGGCAAATCCATTAAGTGATGAAGTGACAGCCAGTTTAACCTCAGAAATTGAAGATGATATTTTTACCATTAAAAAAACGTCACCCTTTGATTTTATGATCAAACTTTATCAATTATTACCTTTCAATAATCCTGCTTATCAAAAACTCACTGACATTTTATTAAATGGTAATGGGCAGCCCTTAGTTCAGCATTGTGCTGTCGGCAAGGATAGAACGGGCATTGGTGTCGCTTTAACACTGTTTGCATTAGGCGTGAGTGAAGACGTTGTCATGCAAGACTATCTACTTACCGAACAATTATTAAAAGATTTTCGTGACACCATTCTTAACCAGAATAAAAACCAATTAACGGCAACCGAACTTGAAAATCAAAAAGTGATTTTTGCTGCTAAAGAAGCGTACCTAACCGCCGCAATAACGGCAATTAAACAGCGTTATCAGACTATTGATAATTGGTTAGCTCAGGAATATCAATTAGATAATAACAAAAGTAAGGTACTTCAAGACCTTTATCTAATTTAGACAATATTAACGATATAGATAATTAATCTATACATAAATAATAATCACATCAACGATGTTATCGATTGAAATGTGAAGTCATAAAATAGCAATGTGAGGAAATAAAAATGTTAACCGATCAAATGGTCAAAAAGCTTAATGAGCAATTAAATTTAGAGTTTTACTCTTCAAATCTGTACCTACAAATGAGTGCTTGGTGTGATGACCAAAATTTTCCATCTTTCGGAAAGTTTTTAAGAGATCATGCGGGTGAAGAACGCCAACATATGGAGCGTTTATTTGATTATGTTTTAGATTGTGGCTCCTTAGCTTTAATTGGCAAAATTGAAGCCCCTGAATCACAATATCCTTCTTTACTTGAATTATTTAAAGTGGCTTATCAGCACGAACTTAAAATTACCAAAGCAATTAATGCGCTGGTTGATTATGCGTTAACACAGAAAGATTTTTCGACATTTAACTTTTTACAATGGTATGTTTCTGAACAACATGAAGAAGAAAAACTCTTCAAAAGCATTGTCGATAAACTAGAATTAGTCGGTGAAAATAAGCGTGACCTATTCTTTATGGATAAAGATTTTAACAAAACGTTAAGTGAATCAGGTTTATTAACGACCAACGAATAATTAATACAACATGTTAATCTGCTTCATTTTTTGATGTGGCAGATTAGCGTCTTTAATGTTGTAAGATAAACCTTGTTATCGGCACACTACTATTGACCGCCAAATGGACATCATCAATCTGCTGATATTGATAATAAAAATGACTTGCAAAAGGAGCATGAATCAATTGGTGATTAAGGTCAATTTTCACAGATTTCATTTGCCAAACACCTTTCGCATACAGCTTTAAAGCAGACTCTTTTAACGTCCATAATTGCCAAAAAGCCGATAATGTATCGGTTTGCGCTATCATCCATTGATATTCATCATCATCAAAAAAGTTTTCTGCTACTTTTAAATAGTGTTTACGCTGGCGAGCAAGTTCAATATCTAAACCTACTTTACCGTTTAAAGATATCGCGACAGCTACCCTATCTTGGCTATGGCTGATATTAAAATCAGGAAGAGTTCGATCTAAAAAACATGGGCGACTATTTTCACCGATTACGATTGTTGGCAAGGTAGAGCAATGGCAATACTGATTAAGCAAATCTGCTAATATCGAACGACAGATTAAAAACTGTTTTTTACGTTGCCCATTCATCTGATTGGCATCGTTGATAATTTGCTCTGATAACAACGCATAATTAATTGTCGCCGTATTTAAATTGGCTAGTTGGACGATTAGCATAATTGAAAAACCAGTATTCATAAAAATTATTTTTTACTATTTTAACAGCATGCTATGCTAACTGTTATTAAAATTTCTCAGATAGCTAAGGATACATCATGTCATTACAAACCAAATTAGTGAATGCTGGTCGCAAAAAACGCTATACCCAAGGCGCTGTAAATTCGGTAATTCAGCGTGCTTCTTCATTAGTCTTCGACACTGTCGCTGCAAAAAAAGAAGCAACAGAAAATCGAGCCAAAGGGGCACTATTCTATGGACGCCGAGGCACATTAACCCACTTTTCACTTCAAGATGCCATGATTGAAATTGAAGGCGGAGCCGGATGTTATCTTTATCCATGTGGTGCAGCTGCAATTGCTAATGCCATTTTAGCTTTTGTAAAAACCGGGGATCATATCCTTGTATCCGAAGCCAGCTACGAACCAACTCAAGAATTTTGTAATCATATTTTAAAGGATCTTGGCGTCGAAACCGATTACTTTTCACCTTTAGTTGGTCGCTATATCAGTAACCATATTAAACCGAATACCAAAATCGTATTTTTAGAATCGCCAAGCTCCATTACCATGGAAGTGCATGATGTACCGGCCATCGTTAAAGCGATTCGCCATGTAAATCCTGATATTATCATTATGATGGATACGACTTGGGCTGCTGGTGTATTGTTTAAAGCCTTAGAGCATGATATTGATATCTCAATTCAGGCAGGCACAAAATATTTAATTGGTCATTCTGATGCAATGTTAGGTACCGCGGTTGCTAATGAAAGATGCTGGGATAGACTACGAGAACGTTCTTATTTAATGGGACAAATGTGCGATGCCGATACAGCTTATATGGCAGCACGAGGGTTACGCACCTTAGCTATCAGATTAAAACAACATCATGAAAGTGGATTAAAAATAGCAAAATGGTTGGCTAATCACCCGCAAGTTGCAACAGTGAATCACCCAGCATTAGAAAGTTGTAAAGGACATGAATTTTTTAAGCGTGATTTTACGGGAGCAAGTGGACTATTTTCTTTTATACTTCATGATCGCCTAAGTGATGTTCAACTTTCCGATTTTCTGGATAATTTAACCCATTTTTCTATGGCTTATTCATGGGGCGGATTTGAGTCATTAATTTTAGCCAATCAACCGGAAGAACTAGCTAAAATTAGACCTGTTTCGGGTATTAGTTTTACAGGCACACTCATCCGATTACATATCGGTCTTGAAGATCCTGAAGATTTAATTGCGGATCTTGCTGCTGGTTTAGAAAGAATCAATCAACATAATCATAAAGCAAATGCACTACAAAGCTTAGTATAATCAGGAAAAACATGGATAACCAAAGTCAACTCATGATTGATCAAACCATCACACAGACCATTTCAACATGTTTAAAAAAACACCGTAAGCTATTGGTAGCTTATAGTGGTGGGGTTGATTCCACTGTATTGCTACATGCACTAGTCAAATTGAAACAACAAGCTGATTTAGCAGTACGAGCCATTTATATTCATCATGGTTTAAGTCAAAATGCAGATAATTGGGCAAGCCATTGCCAACAACAATGCCAACAATGGGAAATCCCTTTTATTATTGAAAAGGTTAAGCTTGATACCTCGGCAGGCAATATTGAGGAACAAGCTCGACATGCTCGTTATCAAGCGATTTATCATCATTTGAAAAGCGATGAAATGCTATGCACAGCTCAACATCTTGATGACCAATGCGAAACGTTTTTGTTAGCTTTAAAAAGAGGAAGCGGTCCATCAGGGTTATCAGCCATGCCCGTTGAAAACCAACAACATCTTCGACCGTTACTCACTATTTCACGTAAACAAATAGAAGCGTATGCCAATTGGCATCAATTAACTTGGATAGAAGATGAAAGTAATCAAGATGACCATTATGATCGCAATTTTCTTAGATTAAATGTTTTGCCAATTATTGATCAACGTTGGCCTCAGTTTTCACAAATGGTTGCCCGAAGTGCATCGCTTTGCCAACAACAAGAAGCTTTAATTAACGAGCTGTTACTTAACGATTTTCATCAAGTATTAACCCAGCAAGGTCAGCTACGCTTGTCACCATTACGCGATTATTCAGAATATAAACGCAATGCCATTTTACGCATGTGGCTACGACATCAACACGTTATGATGCCTAGCCAAAAACAACTAGCACTTATTTGGCAAACCGTTGTTCAAGCAAAGAACGATGCTAATCCGCAATTCGTTTTACACCATAAGCAAATTCGCCGTTATCAAAATTTACTTTATCTATTGCCACTCTATAAAGATACTGAACTAGAAGTCATAAATTGGGATCTGACTTCACCTTTAGTTTTACCCGATCATATCGGTGAGTTACATGCTCTTTATCAAAATGATTTAACGTGTCGTCTACCGAACAGAGACGAACATATTACTGTACGCTTTCATGCTCAAGGACAACTTCAAATCGTTAATCGTCAAGGCTCAAGAGCAATCAAAAAACTATGGCAAGAAAACCATATTCCACCTTGGATGCGAACACGCATCCCTTTGATATATTATGATGAACAACTTATTTGCGCTGTCGGCGTGTTTGTGACTGACCAAGGAAAAGGTTCGCAAATTGATTTTCGTGTCACTTAGCACATAAGCCACTTGCTCATTATCAATCAGCTATCAAACCATTAAGGGACATTATCCATTGCCCCTTAAGTTAAAGGTTAACAAGCTAATTTTATTTTGTTTCTGCTCTTGGCTTCCAGCGTTTTAGTAATAATGCATTAGTCACCACACTAACACTACTTAAAGCCATAGCAGCGCCAGCAATCATTGGGTTTAAAAAACCAAATGCCGCTAATGGAATACCAATTAAATTATAGAAAAACGCCCAAAATAAGTTTTGTTTGATCTTATTATATGTTCGACGAGAAATATCAATAGCATCAGCGATAAGGTATAAATTACCTCGCATTAAGGTAATACTTGCTGTATGCATTGCCACATCAGTACCTGTTCCCATGGCAATGCCGATATCAGCGGCAGCCAACGCTGGCGCATCATTAATGCCATCCCCTACCATTGCTACTTGATTATTGGTGTTGGTATGGCTCTCTTTTTGCAATTGATATATATAGTTGGCTTTATCTTGGGGTAACACTTCGGCTATCACTTTATCTAAGTTTAATTGTTGACCCACATAATTTGCCGCTTGTTGATTATCACCAGTTAGCATGACAGTATTAACATGCAATTGATGTAATGCATCAATTGCATTTCTCGCTTCAGGTTTAATCACATCAGCAAAGCCAAATAAAGCAAGTATCACGACACTATCTTCAGCTTGTTGTTTAGCCAAAAATGAAATAGTGTACCCTTTACTGGTTAGCTCATCTATTTTATCATCCATGTTTACAAAATAGGCGTTTAACGATTTCATCCAACGCAAACTTCCTAAATAGTATTCGGTATTATCAATCGTTGCCATGACGCCCGATCCTGTTACTGATGTAATATTTTTCGCATAATCATATTGTTTAGCTTTAGATAACATAGCTTTTGCTAATGGGTGTTCACTACCAGCTTGCATCGATGCAGCAAGTGACAAAATCTGATCGGGTGTTTCAGTTCCAACGACATCGATTTCCACCAAGTCAGGTTTACCTTCTGTTAAGGTGCCTGTTTTATCAAATGCGACAGTGTTAACATTATGCAAGGTTTCTAAAGCTTCAGCATCTTTAATCAAAATACCTTGACGTGCAGCCACACCCGTGCCAACCATAATCGCTGTGGGTGTTGCCAATCCTAAAGCACATGGGCAAGCAATCACCAATACAGCAACGGCATGAAGTAATGCTTGTTGCCAATCATGATAAATAATTCCCCAAGCCAATAAGGTAATCAAAGCAATGATCAAAATGACTGGGACAAAAATTGCGCTGATACGATCGACAATTCGCTGAATAGGTGCTTTTTTAGCCTGTGCAGATTCGACCATTTCAATAATTTTAGACAGTTTTGAATCAGATTGGATAGCGGTAGTTTTGACGATTATCAGTCCTTCACCATTAATGGTACCACCCGTGACCACATCATTAACAGTTTTATTAACTGGAAAGCTTTCCCCTGTTAACATCGATTCATCACTACTGGATGCACCTTCCATAATAATACCGTCAACCGGAATACGTTCACCGGGTTTAATCACGACAATATCATTCACTTTAACTTGGCTAATCGGTAAACTAATTTCGTGATCCCCTTGTCTGACTAAAGCGACTTCAGGTCTTAATGCTGAAAGTGCTTCGATCGCTTGTGTGGTTTGATGTTTCGCTCTTGACTCTAACCATTTACCCACTAAGATTAAAGTTATAATTACAACAGATGATTCGAAATAGAGATGATCATAATGCCCTGTAATTAATTGATATAACGATAAACCATAAGCTGCACTGGTACCTATAGCCACTAATAAATCCATATTACCAGTGAAAGCTTTTAAAGCACTAAAACCACTTCGGTAAAATTTAGCACCAAGACCGAATTGAACAATCGAAGCCAGAATAAATTGTAACCATGCAGGCATCATTAAATGGAAACCAAATGGCTCTAATAACATTGGTAAAACAAAAGGAATAGCGAATAAAATGGACACCACAATCGGCCAAAGTGATGCTTGTTTTTCAGTATCTTTTGCATGTGTTTGCTGATCCGTCATTTTCACCGCATGATAACCTGCTTTGTCTACCGCTGACATCAGTGTTGCTAAATTAACATTTGAATTTGCTTTAACGGTTGCTTTTTCAGTCGCTAGATTCACGCTAACATCAATTACTCCATCAACCTTTTTAATCGCCTTTTCAACATGACTAACGCATGATGCGCAGCTCATATCTTCAACATAAAAATTATATTCAACTGTTTTCATTTGACGCATCCTTTGGTGATAGGGTTGTTAAGATTAAAAAACGTTCTCAACAAATTTTTTTGATTACTTAACAAATATTTTAATACTAATTATTCGAATAACAAGAATGCACTTTTTTGATATATACTATCCAAAAAGATACTATTGAGGCATTAAGTGAAAAATCATTTAGTTAAAACCTATAACAACGAGCAAAGCTTGGAATCTGTTATTCACTGTCCGGTTGAAACAACAATCAATATGATTGGAGGTAAATATAAATCATTAATTTTATGGAAACTGATGACAAACAAAACATTAAGATTTTCTCAGTTACGAAAAGAAATTCCTTGCGCCACACCAAAAATGTTAACTCAGCAGTTACGTGAACTCGAATCCAATCAATTAATCAACCGAAAAGTGTTTCCTGTCGTCCCACCAAAAGTAGAATATTCCTTAACAGATTTTGGCAAAAGTATTAAACCTGTACTAGAAGCAATGTATCAATGGGGAAGCCATTGTTTAAATCGCCAAGGGCTGAATATCAATTGTACAATGGCAGCAATAGCTGACCAACCTAAACAATAATCACTTTAATACAAGATGCTTTGCATCAATTACTTTTTCTTAGTGATCAAAAAGACAAGCAATAAATAAGAGGAAACAGCGTTATTACAACGCTGTTCATAATAGAAATTAATTACGTAATTTTTCTGGCCAATCGTTTTGAGTAGACACTATTAAATCTTTCACTACTCGTGGATTACCAGCCACAACATTACCAGATACCATATAATTATTACCACCGGCAAAATCGGTAATGACACCACCAGCTTCACGTAAGATGAGTTCACCTGCCGCAATATCCCAAGGTTTTAAACCGATTTCGAAAAATCCATCTAAACGACCTGCTGCCACATAAGCCAAATCTAATGCTGCTGAACCAGTGCGACGAAAATCACCGCATTTAGTAAATAATTTTTGTAAAACTGCAAAATAGCTATCGCTATATTGTTTCGCTTTAAATGGAAATGCAGTTGCCAGTATACTTCCATTTAAATCTTTAGCATTGCTGACACGAATACGATAGCCATTTAGCTGAGCACCTTTACCACGTGCAGCAGTATACAATTCATTGCTCATTGGATTATAAACCACTGCCACTTCGGTTTTACCTTTGACTCGAGCAGCGATAGACACAGCAAAATGTGGGATATTCTTAATAAAATTGGTGGTACCATCAATTGGGTCGATTATCCACTGCGTATCGGCATCGCTACCTTTAGCAAGACCACTTTCTTCAGCGATAATAGTATGATCTGGATACGCTTTTTTAATTGTTTCAATAATTAAAGCTTCAGCAGCACGATCTGCATTGGTTGCAAAATCGTTAGCACCTTTAGTATCAATTTCGATTGAACTAGGATTTTCATAAGCCTTAATGGCAACATTACCTGCTTTGCGAGCAGCACGAATAGCAATATTAAGCATCGGATGCATAATTTTCTTCCAATTGATGATGTTAAAGAACGGGTTGTTTTGGCAAACCTAAAAAGTGATACCAAAATTTACGGCATAGTATAAAGGTTTTATAAGCTTATTGCCAGATTATGTTGGGAATGTCAGCGATATTATTGATTTTGAGAAAAATAACGCAACATCCCAAATTCACCGCATTAAATAATGTTTTGATACGTTAATAATTTATCAAAGAGACTAGCTGCTACATAAATAATTCCTATCAACATATTATTCACTTATCACTAACATTATTTTTGATTTTCACCGTATGCATTGCTAAATAATTTTCACATATTACAAACTTATTTAATAAAACTTTATTAAAAGACGATACTTATAAACCATTATCGATGTAATTTGATACAATATATTTGCTATAAATTGTTATAAAGAGGAAAAAATGGATGAAGAAATTAATATTAATTTTATGCTTATTTTTTTCAGTAAACAACCCCATTTTTGCTGATGAAAATCAAGAACTTAATTATAAGGATGAGTACAGAAAAGCCACTATCCAAAATGATGCAGAAGCACAATTTCATGTAGGTTATATGTATGAAAAAGGCATTGAAGTTGAGCAAAGTTATACCAAAGCAGCTCAATGGTATGAAAAAGCCGTAAAACAAAATAATGAAAATGCCTCAGTTTATTTAGGTTCCTTATATTTGAATGGTTTAGGCGTCACTCAAAATTTAGATAAAGCAAAAAAACTGATTGAAAAAGGCGCATTGAACGGTAACAGTAGTGGCGAGTTTTATATGGGACTTTTTTATGATTTAATTGCTCAAAAGCCAAAAGCAAAAGGAATCGAATCCAATTTAAAAAATGACGCAATCAATCAAAATTATATCATGGCTAGAAAGTGGTATGAAAAAGCATTAAAGCATGGAGAACCAGCTGCGGCCGGAAATCTTGGTGTTTTGTATGAAGCTGGAAGAGGTGTCAAACAAGATGACGTCAAAGCAAGAAAGTATTATGAACAAGCCGTAAAAGGAAATGCCATTGTTTCAAATAATAATTTGGCTAACTTTTATTATCTTGGAAAAGGTGGATTGAAACAAGATTACGTAAAAGGTAGAAAATTAGATGAAAAAGCAGCGAAAAAAGGTTACGTTGAGTCACAATTCAAATTAGGTTGGCTATATTTTAACGGAAACGGCGTTAAACAAGATTATCGGCAAGCCCAAAAATGGTTTGAACTGGCTGCTGAACAAAATCATGGTGAATCACAATACTATTTAGGACTTATTTATCAACAAGGACTGGGACGAGAAAAAGACATTAACACAGCTAAACATTATTTTAAGCTGTCTTGCCAAAATACTGGCGATGAAGACGCCTGCCAATTACAATAATCATACGTTGTATTGTTATTCAGTCGATAAAATCACCTTGATTTTTCTCTTCATCAGTCGTTATCATTAAGGTGATTTTGTCCTATTTTAAGTACAAAATAAAAGAATATTTATCATGATTGACCAACTGCAATTTGTGAGCAATAGAGTTAGTATTCTGGCAATTTTCCTGACAGTTAGTTAATCTATTTAATCCACACTATTGTTACTTTTTTCATCGCATACTTGGCTTTCTAGTCGCTTTAAATTGGGAATTATTGCATAATACACGACGTATAAATTACCGAACTTAACTTAGGAATTATTATGGAACTTCTTTGTCCAGCAGGTTCATTGCCATCACTTAAAATAGCCATCGATAATGGTGCTGATGCCGTTTATATTGGTTTAAAAGATGATACCAATGCGCGTCATTTTGCTGGTTTAAATTTCAATGAGAAGCGATTAATTGAAGCCGCTGATTATGTACATAAACGTGGTAAAAAATTGCATATTGCGATAAATACTTTTGCACATCCTGAAAATTTTCAGCGTTGGCAACATGCGGTTGATACCGCGGCTAACATTGGTGCTGATGCGTTAATTATTGCTGATCTTGCTATGCTTGATTATGCTGCCGAAAAGTACCCTAATCTTGAACGCCATGTTTCCGTTCAGGCCTCATCAACCAATGAAGAGTCAATCAAGTTTTATTATAATAATTTTCAGGTTCATCGTATTGTATTGCCTCGTGTTCTGTCGATGCATCAAGTTAAACAGTTATCAAAAGTTTCTCCCGTCCCTTTAGAAGTTTTTGCCTTCGGTAGTTTATGTATAATGGCTGAAGGTCGTTGCTATTTATCGTCTTATTTAACAGGTGAATCACCTAATACGGTTGGGGCATGTTCTCCAGCTAAATTTGTGCGATGGGAAGAGACTGACAAAGGTCTTGAATCTCGTTTGAATAACGTATTGATTGATTGTCATAAAAAAGGTGAAAATGCCGGTTATCCAACCCTATGTAAAGGACGTTATTTTGTTGGAGAACAGCTTTATCATCCAATTGAAGAACCAACCAGTTTAAATACCATTGAGCTATTACCCGAGTTATTTGCTGCCAATATTGCATCGGTCAAAATTGAAGGGCGTCAACGCAGTCCAGCTTATGTTGAGCAAGTAACCAAAGTATGGCGACAAGCAATTGACCGTTATAAAGCAAACCCACAATCATTTCAAGCTGAACAACATTGGATGGATACATTAGGCTCTGTGTCGGAAGGAACACAAACGACATTGGGTGCTTATCACCGTAAATGGCAATAATTGAATATTTTAGACTTTAAATTCATATTATTGGAAAAGACACTTATTAAAAATAAAGTGGCATTACTTTAATTTATATTGTTGAATTTATTTAATAAAATATCATTTTAAATGATTTGATAAATGATCTAACATAAATCAATATAGTGAGCAAAACTATGAAATATGCATTAGGCCCAGTGCTTTATTATTGGCCTAAAACCGAAACAGAAGCTTTTTATCATGCGGCAAAAGAAAGTGAAGCCGATATTATTTATATGGGCGAAACAGTTTGTACTAAACGCCGTGAAATGAAAGTCCCTAACTGGCTTGAATTAGCTAAAGAAGTCGCTAAATCAGGAAAACAAGTGGTGCTTTCAACGTTGGCTTTGCTTGAAGCTCCATCTGAATTAAATGAATTAAGATTACTCGTTAATAATGGCGATTTTTTAATTGAAGCCAATGATTTAGCTGCAATTAATATCGCTCAGGAAAATAAATTACCTTTTGTTGCCGGCCCTGCAATTAATTGCTATAACGCATACACGTTAAAATTATTACAAAAACAAGGTATGGTACGTTGGTGTATGCCCGTTGAACTTTCTCGGGATTGGTTAGCAAATGTACTAAATCAATTTGATAGTCTCAATATCGAGCGAAATTTTGACGTTGAAGTTTTCAGTTACGGTTACCTGCCGTTAGCCTATTCAGCTCGTTGTTTTACGGCACGTTCAGAAGATAAACCAAAAGATAAATGCGAAACATGTTGTATCAAATACCCTGTTGGGCGTGAAGTGTTTTCACAAGAACAACAAAAAGTGTTTGTTCTAAATGGGATCCAAACACAAAGCGGTTATTGCTATAATTTAGGTAATCAACTCAAAGAGATGAAAGGATTAGTTGATATTGTTCGTATTTCACCACTTGGGTTGGAAACATTGGATATTGTGAAACAGTTTAGAGCGAACGAAGAAGGATTAAATCCGCTACATATAGAGCATAAACGAGACTGTAATGGGTATTGGAATGGAATTGCAGGACTTGAACTTAACCAGTAAAAAGTTTTCTCATCAAAAGTTTAGAGCAGAATTTCCTGCTCTGAACAATGAAAACGTGTATCTTGATTCAGCCGCAACATCACTCAAGCCCCAAGCGATGATCGATGCGACGCTGGAATATTATGCACACAATACTGCAACTGTTAAACGCAGTTTGCACCCTAATGCCTTACAAGTGACTGAAATAATAAATCAAGCTCGGCAAAATGTCGCTGATTGGATTAACGCTTCAACGAGCAGTGAAATTATTTGGACAAGTGGTACGACCGAATCCATTAATCTTATTGCACAAAGCTATGCTCGACCTTTGCTAAAAGCAGGTGATGAGATTATTGTCAGTGAATTAGAGCACCATAGCAATTTATTGCCATGGCTAATTGTTGCAGAGCAAACGGGAGCCAAAGTAATTAAATGGTCATCGGTTATTGATGATCTGACTTCACTTCTATCAGAATGCACAAAAATTGTCGCCATTACACAAATGTCCAATGTGACAGGATTTTGTCCGGATTTAGCAGCGATTAGCCAAATCGTTCACCAATATAATGCCATTTTAGTGGTGGATGGTGCTCAAGGTATTGTTCATCATCCCATTGATGTTGATAAACTTGATATTGATTTTTATGTGTTTTCAGCGCATAAATTATATGGTCCAACAGGACTCGGTGTATTATATGGTAAACAAATTTTGCTTGAGACTATGCCCGTTTGGCATGGTGGAGGTAAAATGCTAAAAAGTGTCTCTTTCGATCACTTTATACCTGAGCAACATCCGTATAAATTTGAAGCAGGCACACCCAATATCGCCGGAATGCTAGGCTTTAATGCAACGTTTGAATGGCTAAAACGTTGGGATTTTAATCAAGCACAATTATATACCGAACAATTAGCCGATTATGCAAAATCACAACTTAGTAAACTAACCAATATTCAATTTTACAGTGTAAATAATAGTTCAATCATCACATTTAATATCCACAATATTCATCATAATGATATTGCTATCTTATTAAGTGAACAAAACATTGCAATACGCACTGGTGAACTTTGTGCTCAACCATTAATGCAAAAGCTAGGTTGCCAAGGTGTCATTCGTCTTTCATTGATGCCTTATAATAACAAACAAGATATCGACCGTTTTATAATTGCATTACAACATGCTATACAAATCTTGGATTAATTGTATTATCACCAGCTTTTGTTAACTTTAAATATTTATCATTATGTAAACGACAAATAGGTCTATATTATGCTATCGCAGCAAACATTAACGGAATTATTATTGAAACAACAAAACTGGCAAGATCGTTATCGGCAAATCATTGCGTTATCAAAACAATTGCCTGACTTTCCAGCCGATTTAAAAACAGATAGTAACCAAGTCAATGGTTGTGAAAATCGAGTTTGGCTTACTTTTCAAAAACAAGCTGATGATACTTTTATTTTTCAAGGTGATAGTGAGGGTCGAATTGTTAAAGGGTTACTCGCAATTTTACTTATCATTGCAAATCATAAAACAGCGAAGCAAATTCAGGCTATCGATTTTCAGTTTGAATTAAGTAAACTTAAAATTACCGACGAGCTTAGTCAATCTCGCCTAAAAGGATTAGATAAATTAATAGAGCGAATTCAATCAGTTAATTAGAATAATAAAAGGGCGAAATATCTTTCCGCCCTTTCATCGATTTCACTTTTTACTTATCTAAATAAGTAAAAAGTGTGATAACTTTTTTAACACCAGCTACTTTACTGGCAACAACTGCAGCAGCTTTACCCTCTTCAGGTTTGACAATACCAATTAAAAAAACTTCGCCATTTTCGGTAACGACTTTAATATTTCTGGCTTTTGTTGCCGAATTTAAGACTAATTGTGATTTAACTTTGGTTGTAATCCATGCGTCATTGGTAATGGTTCCTGCACCAACAGACTCACCGATACGAATTTGATTAAATACTTTTTTGACACCTTCAACTTCATGAGCAAGATTTTCGGCTTTCATACTCTGTTCATTATTTGCTTGTCCGGTTAAAAGAATATTACCGTCATAAGCACTCGTTGAAATACGTGAACCAATAAAAGCTGATGTATTTTCTTTTAATTTCATACCCATTCGTGAATTCAGCGTTGTATCATCAACTTGAGTCCCGGTTGTACGCGGATCTGAAGCAACTTTGGCTGTAGCCGTTGCACCGGCTCCAATTACCGCAGCAACACAGCCTTGTAACATCAATGAGCCAGACATTAATATTACCGTTAAGGCAATTTTTCTCATTATAACTCCTTCATTTATGGCTTAGTAATGTGTAACTGATGACAAAATAAATTGATTTTATTATGCCTTGCACAAAGTAATTTGCAAAACAATTTTACTGTTATTCACAATAATTATTGTTTATTTTTTTAAAAATAATAAACGAAAAACAGTAAAACAGACTGACGTCTATTTAAAAAATCTGTTATCTTTATACACTAAACTATGTATTGATATTTTATAGGCTAATATGGAACAGGATTATATTGATTGGCTATATGGTTTGTCAGCGCCAATGGTAATATTAAATAAAAGATATGGAGCAAGCTATACCTCACCTTTTTTTTATCCTAACGATGATTTTATAGATTTGAAAGAGAGTTGGGAAATAGATTCTCGGGAAACTTTACTTGATTGCGTTTTCACCATGATTGATGATGGACATGCACCATTATTATCTGAATTCTATTCTAAATATTCTCAATTGTCTGAATTTGATTGGCTCAGCTTTTATGAACGTCAAACTGATTATCATAAAGTGATACTTAAATTTGTTGAGCAAACATTTCCTATCTGTAATATTGCAGGAATTCGTAGTTGGGATTATACCCGGATGGCCTATCTTCTACGACTTGGCACGACGAATAAATATGTCACTGAAGAAGAATGTTTATGGATTTTGCATAGAATTGGGTTACGTTCAACATACTTTTATCAATCTTGGCAACACTACCTTGTTAGTTGGTTTATTGGTTTACAATATTGGAATAATTTACAGATTAAAGACGATTTAGAAAAATTACGCTGTGAATTATCCCGTCCATCTAAAGTAACATCCATGGCAAATTTATATGAAGACAAACAAGCACCCTTTAACCGGTTACCATGGTTTATTGATATTGAGAAATTTGAAAAGCCAGAATCATTAAGGGAGTATGATTGGTTATGAATGAACATATTTGGCAACTACTCGAAATAGAAAAAACGACGGATACTGTCGCAATACGTCAAGCCTATCGAGCCAAGTTACCCTTTTATCATCCCGAAACAGACCCGATTGGATTTAAAGCTTTACGTGAAGCTTATGAGTTTGCAATACAGTATGCACAGTCAACCGAACAAATGGATGGGCAATCACAACAAGAATCACAAGAGCAAGCAGTCAATCACCCCCTTACAGAAAAACAAATCAAAGAAAATGAAATTTATACTGCTTATCAAGCACTTTTGAACGATCCACAACGGTGTTTTAACGCCGATGAATGGCAAAAATTTATTAGTTCATTTTACGATTACCCAATGGCAATCATTGATTCGGTAAAATGGCGTCTATTAGAAATAAGTTATGAAGCAAGCAATGTATCAAACGCTTGTATCAAACTGTTAGCGGATAATTTGCGTTGGCGCCAACAACTGAAAATACAATCTCCCAATCAATCTGAAAGGTATGATATCTTTTTAAATCATATTGAGAGTGAAGATTTATTTGACTATACCCTGTTACCCACCACAAACAGAGCCCTGCAAGATGCAACGATAAATTATATCGATTATGCCAAATGGTTATTTTACGAACGTAGAAGTAGTGATCTTTATGACTTTTTATCACAAGATACCGTCATCTATTTACCCAATGATAAAAGCTTAATGCTTCAATTTGCTAATTGGCACTGCGTTGCAAGAATACCTAATCAAACCTTATTAGATTATGCGTTGAAATGCATCACTCAAGATGATCAAGATGAACATATCAATATCGAATGGAAATATATTGCAGCAATTCAATATACTATGCTTGATAAAAAACATGAGTCTTTACAGGCTTGGCTTGATCTTTATAACTCAGGTCATTATCAAGAAAAAGCAGCCAGTTGGATAGCGGGCTGGTGCTCACATTATGCTAGTGATTATTTTCCATTGTTAATTATCGCATTGAATAACTCTTATTGTATCGCTGCAGAAACATCAGAAACTTACCTTTACGCAGTTCCTCAGTTAACAGCAACAACGGTTGCACGACTAGCACAAATTGATCCTGATGAGTATTCCCCTGAAATTGCAAGTTTTATCAAATGGTCGTTAAATGTGAGTTGGAATTATCGTCAAATTCTTGCACTGTTGTTACTTGATGACGGTACTAATCGTTTATATCGCTTATATCGTCATGCCATTATGTTACGACATGGTAATCAAACTTTATTACAACAAATTATTGATGAACAGAGTAAAGATGACTTTGAGTATTTTATTCTACAAAATTTACAACGCCAAGCTCGGCAACATTTAACATGGCTTGAACAAATTCCACCCGTCAAAGAATTTAAAGCTTGGCTGTATGATAGTGATGAAAATACGCCCATTCCAGATAAATTTGATCCTAACTTGAATGGGTACGAACAATACTATGGTCGTTTATGGTTGGATAGATTCGATGCCATTCCGGAGCGTGCCAAAAAACATCTTGATAATTTTTCGCGTTATGCAAATATAGAGATGTTTGACTGGTTTATTTTCTTAGAATCTGAACATTATTACCAGTTTCCAACTCCACCTGATTCATCGTGTGATAAAAACGTTTATTGGGAGTGGTATCGTCAATTTATTTTAACGATGGCTATAATTAATCAACCCTACGAAACAGCAAAATATCTTCGAAAAGAAAATATTACGTTTAAATTAACCGATGATGATCTAATGCTTCCAGTGATTAATATTTTCAAATATGGAAACTGGCAAAATAAAACTGAGCTCTATAATTTAATGGATAATAATAGTGGGTTAATCAATAGTATTTTAATCAATTACCCAGATTCAATCGAATCTGATATAGACTATCCTGAAAAAATTGATTTAAAAGATATCGAAAATAAAATCGAACAATTGTGGCAAACCAAATTTGCCAATCAAAACCCTTATTATTTAATGATATTAAATGCCATTTTGTTATATAAACCTGAACAAAATCTGAAATTACAACAAGCGTTAAATAAAATTGCAGGTGATAATGGTGATTTACAAAAAATCGCAAATTCGCTCGAAAAACAGTGGTTATTTCCATCTTCAGTAAATAAAGATAAATATCAACATAATGATCTAACGGCTAGAATAATATATCTTAAAGAATGTTTAGCCAACTACTGTGGTCTAATTGAAGAAGATGATATCGAGATGTTAGAAGGGCTAAAAAATCATTCAGACAATAATATGATATTACGCTTATGTGCCGCCTTACTTTTAGCTAGAAATCGTGAAAATCAAAAACAAGTTGATGCATTATCTCTACCTGAAAATAAATGGTGGCAATTTTGGCGTTTAGATGGACGAACAAATCGTAAAGGATTTTGTAAACAAATTTTTTATAGTCTGTTCATTATTGGTTTTTCTGCCTTATTTCTTGATAGATATTTGTCCGACTCATCAATATATAACGAAGTTTCAAAATTTGCTTATATGATTTCGGGAATAAATATTGTTTTCGCATTAAAACGACGTGCAAATGATAGTTATTTAGGTGAACCAAGTTACTTCATTATTTATACCCTATTTTTACTGATATTAATACCTTTCTGGAAACCTAGTTATAAAAAAAATAACCGATATGGACCGCCTGTGAAGGAATAGATAAACTAGTGTATAAACTTCCCCTTTTATATCAATAATAAAAGGGGAGAAGTTTATAAATACTACTTTGAATAATTATCTATCAAGATCTTTAAGTTCAGACTCAATATCACAACGAAACTCATTAATTTCATCTGGATTTTGACGATTTAATACATCAAGAAATGCTTCAAGATAAGATCCAATTAAATGACGTTCATCACCAAGTGATTGCGCCCATGCACGTTCCAATCTAGCTAATAATGTACGATTTTGCATTTGATCTCGGGGATGAATTTTCAGTGATTTTAAACGTTCATGACTTTCCTGTTTTTGTTGTTCTGTTAACCCTATCGGGCTATGATCGATTACCTTGCCGTGTTGCTTACCTGTTTCAAGTACCACAACATCGACCTCTAATAATCCATTTAAATCATAACTGAAACGAATATCAATCCCTTGTTTTTTTTCCATAGGCGTCAAAGGAACTTCAAACTCATCAATTAACACATTGTTTTCAACACGTGGATTTTCGCCTTGATAAACAGCTATAGAAATCAATTTTTGTTGTGGACGACTAGTATAAAAAGTCTTCACTTTGGAAGTTGGTACAATTGTATTGCGTTCAATAATGGGGGAAAATAAGCCATGAACATTATCCGACGCACTTTCAATACCTAATGTGTAGGGACAAACATCGGTCAAAATAACTTCTTCCACATCTTTATTACGCAATCGACAAGCTGCTTGTACTGCAGCACCTTGTGCCACAATAGTGGTCGGATTAATATGGCGATAAGGTAATTTGCCAAATAATTTGGTAACCAGTTCACGCACAACGCCCAATTGAGACGAACCACCCACTAACACAATATGTTCTAGTTGATTCGGCTTCAACCGAGCGTCACTTAACGCTTGCTCGATCGGTGCTCGAAGGCGATTTAATAATGGCAACCAAATCATTTTAGCTCGATTTTCGTTAAGCTCAAATTGCCACTCTTTATCTTGCCAAAACCAAGTTAAATGTTGCATCTGTTCGCCGTTTAACTTGCATTTTAACTGTTCAGCTAAATCAAGTAATCTGGCATAATCATCGGCTGAAACATCTTGCTGTTTAATATTCCATTCACTTAAGCAAGCTTTAACAATATCATGAGTAAAATCTTCTCCCCCTAAATAATTATCGCCCGCCGAAGCATGGACTTCGATAATTGGCATAGAGTATTCAAGTACGGTGACATCAAATGTCCCCCCACCCAAATCAAAAACTAATGTATTACCGGATTGTTCATCATGCAAGCCATATGCCATGGACGCTGCAGTTGGTTCATTAATTAAACGTACCGCGTTTAATCCAGCAAGTTCAGCTGCAAAACGGGTTTGTTTGCGCTGCTCATCATTAAAATAAGCAGGGACAGAAATCACCACATCATGAATGTTTTGTTTTAGAAAAGCTTCAGCATCAGCTTTTAAAGATTTTAGGACAATTGCAGAAAGTTCTGTTGGCGTAAACTTCTTATCGCCTAATTCAAAAACTTTATTCGATCCTAAAAAACGTTTAAATGCTGATGCACTCTGATTGGGATGAGTTGTTAATCGTGATAACGCTGCTCGACCAACTAAAATGGAGCCATCTTCATCAATACTTATTGCTGATGGTGTTACCACTTCTCCAATTGCGTTGGGAATCAGCGTCGGTTTACTATCTTGCCAAACACAAATTAAGCTGTTTGTTGTACCTAAATCAATACCTATTGGGGGATGCATAAATCGTCTATTCTCTTATGTGCTTAAATATTATTAGTTATTAAAAATTTTTAACGCAGTATCATATACTGCGTTACTATTTTAATGACAATTTTGTCTGATTAAAATAATCAGTATACTTTATTGTTTAAAATTGAAGATTAGTATTATGATTTTTATCATAATAATTAATTATTTTATTTCACCTCAGTAATTTGACTGACTAGAATCCCTTCTTTTAACCTTGTCGTGATACATTCACCCACTTTCATTTGTTGACTATTACAAATTACTACATCATGTTGGTTAGTAGTAATTGAATAACCCCGCTCCAACGTTGCCAGCGGACTTAAATTATTAAGTTGTGAGGTTTGTAAAACAAATTGATGTTGCAACATTGCTAATTTTTGTTTAATCATATTAATCAGTTGCTGTTGCTTTTGATATAATGTCTGACCATAAAACGTGATGCGATATTCTGGCGAAACACTCAATAATTTTCTATCTAATCGATTATATTGATTAGTAAGTTTAAGCAAATGTTGCTGAATATTTTCATATAACGCGTGTCGATAAGTAATGAGTCGATTTAATTGTTGAGATAGCTTTGCTTGGGGATGTTCCGCCTGAAGTCGATGAAACCATTTATTCAATATTTCGCGTTGTCTTGTTAAGTAATAATCCATCGCCATCGATAAATGTTGTTCTTGTATCTGAATTCGCCGAATCTGTTCTTTATTGTCATGACTAACAAGCTCTGCGGCAGCGGAAGGCGTCGCTGCTCTCACATCAGCAACAAAATCAGCTATTGTGAAGTCAATTTCATGTCCAACTGCACTTACAATAGGTAGTTGACTAGCAAATATCGCTCTTGCAACCACTTCTTCATTGAATGACCAAAGATCTTCAAGCGATCCACCGCCTCGCCCGACAATCAACACATCACACTCTTGACGTGCATTTGCTATTTGGATCATCTTGGCTATTTGACCAGCAGCTTCTGTACCTTGAACTTGGGTCGGATAAATGATTAGCTGTAAACTGGGATCCCGGCGTTTTAAAATCTGACAAATATCATGCAATGCCGCCCCAGTTGCTGAGGTAATAATACCAACAGTACGAATATTTTCTGGTAAACTTTTTTTATAGATAGGATCAAAGAGTCCTTCATCAGATAGTTTTTGTTTTAATTGCTCAAATTTTTGTTGCAGTAATCCTGCACCAGCCGGTTGCATTTTATCAATGACTAATTGATATTCTCCACGAGCTTCGTACAATGTCACCATCGCTCGAACTAAAACTTGTTGCCCATTTTGTGGTGTAAACCCCGTTCGAAAATTACTATTTCGAAACATCGCACAACGCACTTGGGCAGCATCATCTTTAAGCGTAAAATACCAATGCCCTGAAGATGGACGAGAAAAATTCGAAATTTCGCCAACTAACCAAATTTGACCAATCGCATCAGAAAGTAGATCTTTGACCATTTGATTAAGATCTTTTACCGATAAAATCGAATTATTCAACATGTACTCATCCTTCTTAATGATACTAAAAATTTATGTTAAATCGAATTCTGCCCAAATTGGTGCATGATCAGACGGTTTGTCCATGGCTCGAATATCATAATCAATGCCAGTTTGTTGACAATAGGGTAACAATTTTTGACTAGCTAAAATTAAATCGATGCGCAGTCCAGTATAGGTATCAAAACCTTTAGATCGATAATCAAACCATGAATAGTCTTGCTCGGTTGGATGTGCATGACGATAAGTATCGATAAAGCCTAATGACATTAAATTACTCATCCACTCCCGCTCTTCGGGTAAAAATGAACATTTACCAGTTCGTAACCAACGTTTACGACTATCATCAGAAATACCGATATCTAAATCGGTTGGGCAAATATTCATATCTCCCATTATCAAGGATAACTGATTACTCAATTGATGTTGGCGTAAATAATCAATCAAATCATGATAAAACTTACGTTTGGCAGGATATTTAACTTCATGATGCAAACTTTCACCTTGTGGAAAATAGCCATTTATCACGGTTAAATTTCCTTGGTTGGTCGGTAACTCTGCCATAATTAAACGGCACTGAGCATCATCACTATCGGTTGGAAAGCCACACTGCACTGATATTGGTTTTTGTTTGGTTAATAACGCAACACCATAATGCCCTTTTTGACCATGATAATGTAAGTGATAACCAAATTGTGCTAACTCTTCGACAGGAAATTGATCATTGTGAACTTTGGTTTCTTGTAAACCAATAATGTCGGGCTGATGTTTATCAATAATTGCGGCTAACTGATGAATGCGTGCACGCAGGCTATTAATATTAAATGAGATAACTTTCATGATAAATTTATTATATTCGATTTGATGTTTAGATTTAACCATGCTATCAAAAATACGATATACTGTTAAGCTATTACAGTAAAAGCTACCATTTGTGATAAAGGAATCACCGAATATGACAACGGAATTACTTAAACTACGCGATAATATTGATGAGGTCGATAAATCAATCTTATCACTTATTACTCAGCGATTAGCCTTAGTCGAAGAAGTTGGCGAAGTAAAAAGCAAATATGGTATTCCAATTTATGATCCTAAGCGTGAAGCTGAGATGTTAGCAAAAAGACGGCAAGAGGCAGAAAATTTAGGTATTTCTCCAGCGCTAATCGAAGATATATTACGGCGACTAATGCGAGAGTCTTATACTAGTGAAAACGACAAAGGTTTTAAAAAAGTTTATAAAGGACGAGGGTCAATTGTTATTATCGGTGGCAATGGACAAATGGGGCGATTATTTGCTCGATTATTTACGCTTTCAGGTTATGAGGTAAAAACATTAGGCTCAAAAACTATGCATCAAGCCTCGCAGATAGTTGCCGATGCCGCTGCAGTTATTGTGACCGTACCAATAAATAAAACCTGTCAAATCATTCAACAATTACCTACTATACCTAAAAATTGTATATTAACCGATTTTACATCTATCAAAGTAAAACCGCTTCAAGCCATGTTAGAAAAACATCCAGGCCCTGTCGTTGGATTACACCCTATGTTTGGTCCTGATGTGCCTAATTTAGCGAAACAAATTATAGTGTATTGTGAAGGAAGAGAGCCAGAAAAATACCAATGGTTTATCGATCAAATGCGAATTTGGGGGGCAAACTTATGTGCTATAAGTGCCAAAGAGCATGACAAATGCATGTCATTTATCCAAGCATTACGCCATTTCACCTCTTTTTCCTATGGGGTTAATTTACAACGCGAGCAAGCAGATTTAGAACAATTAATTGCGTTATCTTCACCTATATATCGCCTTGAATTAATGATGGTCGGAAGGCTATTTGCTCAAGACCCTGAACTTTATGCCGATATTATTATGGCATCAGACGATAATATTGAATTGATTAAACGTTATTATCATTGTTTTGGGCAAATGGTCAACTTGATTGAGCAACGCGACAAAGGTAAATTTGTTGAGAATTTTAATCAAGTTACAAAATGGTTTGGTAGCTATGCACAACGTTTTATCAAAGAAAGCCAAGTTTTATTAAAATTCGCTAATGATAATAGAGAATAATTTTATTATGCATAAATATAACATCCGACATCATTAATTATAATTAGCACAAAAATCTTATGTAATTATTTATCAATAAAATTATTATTAGAAATAAAATTTAGTATGAGGAAATAAAATGTCTAATCGAAAATATTTTGGTACTGATGGGATACGAGGTAAAGTTGGACAATATCCTATCACTCCCGATTTTGCTCTTAAATTAGGTTGGGCAGCTGGACGCATATTAGCTAAAGATGGTGTGAAAAAAGTCTTAATCGGAAAAGATACGCGTATATCAGGCTATATGCTTGAATCAGCACTTGAAGCTGGTTTTGCGTCTGCCGGTGTTGCTACTGCCTTTACCGGACCAATGCCAACGCCTGCTATCGCTTATTTAACTCGTACTTTTCGAGCTGATGCCGGTATTGTCATTTCTGCTTCACATAATCCTTTTTACGATAATGGTATTAAATTTTTTTCTACCGAAGGAAAAAAACTTGCTGATTCGATTGAATTAGAAATTGAAGCAGAATTAGAAAAAGATATAGATTGTGTCGAATCCAAACAATTAGGACGTGCTAGCCGTATTACTGATGCAGCAGGCCGTTATATCGAATTTTGTAAAAGCACCTTTGATCATGAGCTAAGTCTATCGGGTCTGAAAATTGTAGTCGATTGTGCGAATGGCGCAACCTATCATATTGCGCCAAAAGTATTGCGTGAGCTCGGCGCAAAAGTCATCAAAATTGGCTGTGAACCTGACGGCGTTAATATTAATGAAAATTGTGGTGCTACTGATGTTAGAGCATTGTCAAAACGAGTTATTGATGAACAAGCAGATTTAGGTTTTGCATTAGACGGGGATGGTGATCGCATTATAATGGTTGACCATGAAGGTCGAAAAATTGATGGCGATCAGATTATTTATATCATTGCTCGCGAAGCACTCAGACAAGGTCAACTAAAAGGTGGCGTTGTCGGTACATTAATGAGTAATATGGGACTGGAAATAGCACTTAAAAACCTTGGCATACCTTTTGCCCGTGCTAAAGTTGGTGACCGTTATGTTCTTGAAAAGCTTATTGAGAAGAAATGGCGTTTAGGGGCTGAAAACTCAGGTCATGTTTTGTTATTAGACAAAACAACAACTGGCGATGGAATTATTGCTGGTCTACAAGTTTTAAGTGCTATGGTTCGCAACGATATGTCTTTATCAGATTTATGTAGTGGCATGATAATGTTACCTCAAGTATTAATTAATGTTCACTATACCGAAAAAAGTGATCCATTAAAAAATTCAGCAGTAAAACTAGCAATAGAGCAAGTTGAAAAAGAACTTGATGGTAACGGGCGGGTATTAATTCGCAAATCTGGAACAGAACCTCTCATTAGAGTAATGGTTGAAGGCAGTGAAGAAGCCGAAGTACAAAAATTGGCAGAACGTATTGCACTAGCTGTTAAAGCTTAAAAATAATATTTTTTATATGTAATAATAAGTTTTTAATAAGTCAATACGTTTAATGAGTTTATTAAGCAAGCTCTGTTTATTTACAATTTTTTAGTAAAAAGTGTTGAATTTATTTATTTTGTTAATAATTTGTTGACTTTATATAGGTAATTGGGTTTAAAATACTAGCTTAGGGTTATTACAGCGATTGTCTATACCTTTTAATATAGATAAAACATTGTAATATTTTTTATTTTTAGGAATAAGTAAGAAGGTTATATGGCAGTTTCCTCTCCGGCTTCGCCACAGGCTTATATCAAGCACCATCTTGAAAACTTACAAGTAGGTTCAGGTTTTTGGACCTTTAATCTTGATTCATTGTTTTTTTCAATTTTTCTTGGTGTTATTTTCTTGTGGATTTTTCATCGTGTTGCCAAAAAAGCAACAAGTGGGGTACCAGGTAAATTACAATGTGCTGTCGAGATGATCTTTGAATTTGTTAATAATACTGTCAAAGACATGTTCACTGGTCAAAACAAGCTCATTGCACCGTTAGCATTAACGGTATTTATTTGGGTCTTTTTTATGAATCTCATGGATCTTATCCCGGTTGATTTCCTCCCTTACGCAGGACAATATTTAGGTTTATCTCATTTGAGAGTAGTGCCAACAGCAGATGTCAGCATTACTATGTCAATGGCTTTAGGCGTCTTTATTTTAATTATTTTCTATTCTATCAAGTACAAAGGAATTTCAGGGTTTATCAAAGATTACACCCTTCATCCTTTTAATCACTGGGCTTTTGCACCAATCAATTTAGTACTTGAACTTGTCGGTCTATTAGCTAAACCACTATCTTTAGGTCTACGACTTTTCGGTAATATGTATGCAGGTGAACTTATTTTCATCTTAATTGCGGCATTAATACCTTGGTGGTCACAATGGGTATTATCTTTACCGTGGGCCATTTTCCATATTTTAATTATTACGTTACAAGCTTTTATTTTTATGGTGTTGACGATTGTTTATTTAGCAATGGCATCGACAACGGAAGAACATTAATTTCAATATTTTTTATATTAAACTGGAGTATATAATGGAAATTTTATATGTAGCCGCAGGCATAATGATGGGATTAGCTGCTGTAGGAGGCGCAATTGGTATCGGTATACTAGGTGGTAAATTCTTAGAAGGTGCAGCACGTCAACCGGAATTAATCCCTATGTTACGAACTCAATTTTTCATTGTTATGGGGCTAGTGGATGCGATCCCAATGATTTGTGTGGGTATTGCGCTTTATATCATCTTTGCTGTTGCCGGCTAATAAAAATCTAAGAGGAATCGTCTCATGAATATGAACGCAACTCTCCTCGGCCAAGCAATTACATTTGTATTGTTTGTTTGGTTCTGTATGAAGTTTGTTTGGCCTCCTGTTATCGCTGCGATTGAAAAACGTCAAAAAGAGATAGCTGATGGTCTTGCTTCAGCAGAAACAGCAAAAAAAGATTTGGAACTAGCCAAAGCAAATACATCTGACTTAATGCAACAGGCTAAGGTTGAGGCTAATGCAATTATAGAGCAAGCCAATAAACGCAAAGCAATTATTCTTGAAGAAGCACAACAAGAAGCAATTCGAGAAAAAGAACGAATTGTTGCGCAAGGATTTGCTGAAGTAGAGGCTGAACGTAAACGAGCTAAAGAAGAGCTTAAACAACAAGTCGCTACACTTGCTATTGCTGGTGCAGAAAAAATTATTGAACGCTCTGTTAATGAAGCCGCAAATAGCGACATCATTGATAAACTCGTAGCTGAATTATAAGGAGACTAGAGCAATGGCAGACTTAATTACAATTGCTCGCCCTTATGCTAAAGCTGCTTTCGAGTTTGCGGTAGAAAAAAACAATATCGAATCATGGCATAAAATGCTAATGGTAACATCTCAAGTTAGTCAAAACGAACAAATACGTAGTATTTTGACATCTGACATGAAAGCCGATTCGGTTGCAAACTTACTCATCAATATCTGTCAAGATGTATTAGATGAGTTTAGTACAAATTTTATTAAGATTATGTCTGAAAACAAACGGTTATCTCTTCTTCCCGAAGTGCTTACACTGTTTGAACAATATTGTTTAGAGAGAGAAGCGCAAGCAGATGTCGATGTCATTTCGGCACAAGCACTGTCTAACGAACAACTTGATAAGATTTCTATCGCTGTCGAAAAACGTTTATCACGAAAAGTAAAACTAAAATGTCATATTGATCCATCGCTCATTTCTGGTTTTATTATTCGTACGGGCGATATGGTTATTGATAGTAGTATCAGAGGGCGTTTAACAAGATTAAATGACGCTCTACAGTCTTAAGGGGACTGATAATGCAGCTAAATTCAACTGAAATAAGTGAACTAATTAAAGAGCGTATTGCTCAGTTCAATATTGTGAGTAACGCTCACAATGAAGGAACGATCATATCGGTAAGTGATGGTATCCTTCGAATCCACGGATTAACCGATGTCATGCAAGGTGAAATGATTTCACTACCAGGAAATCGTTACGCAATGGCGTTAAACCTTGAAAGAGATTCTGTCGGTGCAGTCGTTATGGGACCATACGAAGATCTATCCGAAGGGATGAAAGTACAATGTACTGGTCGTATTTTAGAAGTACCTGTCGGCGATGGTTTATTAGGTCGGGTTATTAATACCCTTGGTGAACCAATCGACGGTAAAGGTTCAATTCAAAATGATGGGTTTTCTCCTGTTGAAGTCGTCGCACCTGGTGTTATCGACCGTCAATCGGTTGACCAAGCATTACAAACCGGTTATAAAGCCGTTGACTCAATGATTCCTATTGGACGTGGTCAACGTGAACTTATCATCGGTGACCGACAAACCGGTAAAACCGCATTAGCAATCGACGCAATTATTAACCAACGTAACTCAGGTGTTAAATGTATCTATGTTGCCATTGGTCAAAAACAATCAACCATTGCCAACGTTGTACGTAAACTTGAAGAACATGGTGCACTAAAAAATACCATTGTTGTTGTTGCATCCGCTTCTGAATCAGCGGCATTACAATACTTAGCGCCGTACGCAGGTTGTGCAATGGGCGAGTACTTCCGTGATCGTGGTCAAGATGCATTAATTGTTTATGATGATTTATCTAAACAAGCGGTTGCTTACCGTCAAATTTCATTGTTACTTCGTCGTCCACCTGGACGTGAAGCTTATCCAGGTGATGTATTCTATTTACATTCTCGCCTACTTGAACGTGCAGCACGTGTTAACGAAGCGTATGTTGAAGAGTTCACCAAAGGTGAAGTGAAAGGTAAAACAGGTTCATTAACGGCTCTACCGATTATTGAAACCCAAGCTGGTGACGTTTCAGCGTTCGTACCAACTAACGTAATTTCAATTACTGATGGTCAGATATTCTTAGAAACCAGCTTGTTTAACTCTGGTATCCGTCCTGCGGTTAACCCGGGTATTTCGGTTTCTCGTGTAGGTGGTGCTGCACAAACTAAGATAATGAAAAAATTATCTGGTGGTATTCGTACAGCCCTTGCACAATATCGTGAATTAGCGGCGTTTTCTCAGTTTGCATCTGATTTAGATGAAGCAACAAGAAACCAATTAAGTCATGGTGAAAAAGTAACTGAATTATTGAAACAAAAGCAATACTCACCAATGACAGTTGCTGAACAATCAATTGTTCTTTATGCAGCAGAGCGTGGTTATCTTGAAGATGTTGAACTCGCTAAGGTTTTACCATTTGAAGCAGCACTACTAGCTTATGCGCATAGTCAATATGCCGATTTTGTTAAACAGATTGACGAGACAGGCAATTACAATGATGAGATTGAAAGTAAGTTAAAAGCAATGCTTGATAGCTTTAAATCAACTCAAACTTGGTAAGGGTGAGGTAACAAATGGCTAATGCAAAAGAGATCAGAACGAAAATTGCCAGTATCCAAAGTACGCAAAAGATCACAAAAGCAATGGAAATGGTTGCCAATTCCAAAATGCGTAAAACGCAAGATAGAATGGCATCTTCTCGTCCATATGCCGAAATGATTCGTGAAGTAATTGGACATTTAGCGTTAGCTCAAATAGGTGCCAAACATCCTTATTTAGAAGAAAGGGATGTAAAACGAGTTGGTTATCTTATTATTTCAACCGATCGTGGTTTATGTGGTGGTTTAAATATCAATCTTTTTAAAACTGTCGTTGCTGATATGTCAGCATGGCAGGAAAAAGGTGTAGAAGCAGATGTCGCATTAATTGGTTCACGAGGGGTTTCGTTTTTCTCATCAGTAAAAACAAATATTTTAACCCAAGTGACTAATTTAGGTGATGAACCAGAATTATCTGATTTGATAGGTCCAGTAAAAACGATGCTTGAGTCGTATGACAATGGGAAAATTGATAGATTATATATCGCAACGAATAGATTTATTAATACCATGTCGCAAAAACCGACTATTCAGCAATTATTACCATTACCGCATTCAGAAGATAAAAAACTCACTGCTTCAACATGGGATTATATTTATGAGCCTGATGCTAAATCGCTTTTAGATGTGATTTTACGTCGTTATATTGAATCACAGGTTTATCAAGCTGTGGTAGAAAATCTAGCGAGTGAACAAGCAGCAAGAATGGTGGCCATGAAAGCAGCAA
The DNA here is from genome assembly GCF_046635805.1 of Gilliamella sp. CG13. NCBI lineage: Bacteria > Pseudomonadati > Pseudomonadota > Gammaproteobacteria > Orbales > Orbaceae > Gilliamella > Gilliamella sp. CG13. Next base: position 106,131 of record NZ_JBIDFM010000004.1, on the reverse strand, counting down.
CCGATAATGGTGCAAATTTAATCAATGAATTACAGATTGTGTATAACAAAGCACGTCAAGGTGCGATTACCAATGAATTGATTGATATTGTATCGGGCGCAGCTGCTGTTTCAGGTTAATGCTAAATATATTGGCTTATAGTTAAGAAAAAGACGTAGAGGAATAAAAATGGCTACTGGAAAGATTGTCCAGATCATCGGTGCGGTGGTTGATGTCGAATTCCCAGAAGATGCAGTACCAAAGGTATATGATGCATTAGAAGTGGAAACTGGCGCCGAAAAATTAGTTCTGGAAGTTCAGCAACAATTAGGTGGTGGCGTTGTTTGTTGTATCGCAATGGGATCATCTGATGGTTTAAGACGTGGACTTAAAGTCGTCAACACAGGGCACGGCATTGAAGTACCGGTAGGTACTAAAACACTAGGTCGTATTATGAACGTACTTGGTGATCCTGTTGATAAAGCAGGTCCAATTGGCGAAGAAGAGCGCTGGGCTATTCACCGTGCAGCGCCAACCTATGAAGAACTGGCTAACTCAACTGAGTTACTTGAAACCGGTATTAAAGTTATCGACTTAATTTGTCCATTTGCAAAAGGGGGCAAAGTCGGTCTTTTCGGTGGTGCAGGTGTAGGTAAAACCGTTAACATGATGGAGTTAATCCGTAACATCGCTATCGAACATTCTGGATACTCTGTATTTACAGGTGTTGGTGAGCGTACTCGTGAGGGTAATGACTTTTATCATGAAATGAAAGAATCAAACGTACTTGATAAAGTATCGCTTGTTTATGGTCAGATGAATGAGCCACCAGGAAACCGTTTGCGCGTAGCGTTGACAGGATTAACAATGGCTGAAAAATTCCGTGATGAAGGTAAAGACGTACTCTTATTTATCGATAATATTTATCGTTATACCTTAGCCGGAACAGAAGTATCGGCACTATTGGGTCGTATGCCATCAGCAGTAGGTTATCAACCAACATTAGCCGAAGAAATGGGTATACTTCAAGAACGTATTACATCGACTAAAACTGGTTCAATTACATCAATTCAAGCAGTATACGTACCAGCCGATGACTTGACAGACCCATCACCAGCAACAACCTTTGCTCACTTAGATGCAACAATCGTATTAAGTCGTCAAATCGCTTCATTAGGTATCTATCCTGCGGTTGATCCACTTGATTCAACCAGTCGTCAATTAGATCCATTGGTTGTTGGTCAAGAACACTATGATTGTGCACGAGGCGTGCAATCAATTTTACAACGCTATCAAGAATTAAAAGATATTATCGCTATTCTTGGTATGGATGAGTTATCAGAGGACGATAAATTGACCGTGGCTCGTGCACGTAAAATTCAACGCTTCTTATCTCAACCATTCTTCGTTGCCGAAGTGTTCACTGGTTCACCGGGTAAATATGTGCCATTAAAAGATACAATCAGTGCTTTTAAAGGTATCATGAACGGTGATTATGATCACATTCCTGAACAAGCATTCTATATGGTTGGTTCAATCGATGAAGCGATTGAAAAAGCGAAATCTCTGTAAGAGATTCATTGAACGGAGATAGTATTATGGCACTAACTTCCTATCAATTAGAAGTTGTTAGTGCTGAATCTCACCTATTTTCGGGTGATGTTCAGCGAATCAGAGTCACAGGTATTGAAGGTGAACTCGGTATTTACCCGGGTCATACGCCACTGCTTACTACCATTAAACCAGGTATGGTGGGTATTGTGAAACCCAATGGTGAAGAAGAATTTATCTACCTATCGGGTGGTATATTAGAAGTTCAACCCAATATAGTAACAATCTTAGCTGATACGGCTATTCGAGGCGAAGATTTAGATGAAGCAAGAGCACAAGAAGCAGTCAGACGTGCCCAAGAACATATTAATCACCCAAGTGATGATATGTCATTTGCACAAGCCTCTGCTGAATTGTCAAAAGCTTTAGCTAAAATGCGTGTTATCGAATTAACACGCCGTATTGGACAATAGTTTCGTTATTAAAATCAAAAAGATTACAAAAATTAATTTTGTAATCTTTTCTGCTTTTCCAATAGTCCTGTTCAGTACCCCAATAACGACAAGTCTTCATATTCACACTGTGAAGTAAAACCGTTTATTACTTTTATAATTGAATTGAATAATTAATTCATCTTTTTTTATATTGTTAAATTTTTATGTCGTAAATAAAAAAAATTAAAAATGAGAATACTGCTAAGCAAACTGCAAAATTTACTTTGAGTAAGATAAATTATGAACGTTTTGTGTGTGTTTTTCTTTGATGATCCCCATTACGTTTAAAATTATACAGCCCCAAAATCTGTTTTCTATGAAGATAGGCTACTAGATTTATTACTCACTATCAGCGATAATTTTGAATAATCTTTTCGAATTTAAAGCGACTATGTTTACCATTTATCATTCAAATCAAGTCGATCTGCTCAAATCATTGGTGAGTGAATTGATGCAAAGACAACCATTAGAAAATGTGTTCATGCCCGATATGGTGATCGTGCAAAGCCAAGGCATGGCGCAATGGTTGCAGATCGAGCTTGCAGATGCACTCGGTATTGTGGCAAACATTGCTTTTCCTTATCCAACCCAGTTTATCTGGCAAGTTTATCAAGCTTTATTACCCGATTCGCCTATTGAAAACAGTTTTAATCCTGAAGCCATGACTTGGCGTCTATTTTATTTGCTGCCTCAACTCATTGATAAGCAGGAATTTAGCGCACTCAAACATTATCTCAATATAGATAAAACAGAAAGAAAGTTATATCAACTGGCAACACGTATTGCTCGTTTATACGATCAGTACTTAGTTTATCGCCCTGACTGGCTAGCAAAATGGGAATCGAATAAAACCGTGGTCGAATTAAATCATCATCCCGATGAAATTTGGCAAGCTGAGCTGTGGAGACAATTAATAGCCATTAGTCAGCCGTATCACCGTGCAAATATCTACCAGCAAATGCTTGATATCCTACTGGATGACCATTTTGATAAAAAACGGTTAAATACGTTACCCGACCGTATTTTTATTTTTGGTATTACTTCCCTTCCACCCATTTATCTTTCGCTACTCTCAGCACTTGGAAAACATATCGATGTACATTTAATGTTTAACAATCCTTGCAAATGGTATTGGGGAGATATTGTCGAAAAACAGCTAACTGACATACAAAATACACCCGATAAAATCCCAAATCCACTCTTAACGTCATGGGGAAAACTAGGTCGGGATTGTCTGTTTTTATTACAAGAATTCCAAAACAAACAAGATATTGATGTGTTTGCTGATCACGATCGCACTTGTTTATTACATGCTATTCAGCAAGATATACTGGAGCTATATCCGTCAGATAAAACTGCACTTCACATTAACTCAACCGATAAATCAATTTCGTTTCATGCATGCCATAGCGAACAGCGTGAGGTCGAAGTACTCTATGACTATTTACTATCTGTCTTTGATGCTGATCCAACCATAGAGTTACGTGATTGCATTGTGATGGTTTCAGATATTGATAAATACATCCCTTATATTCGTGCCGTTTTTGGTAATGCTGAAGGTCAACGTTATCTACCTTTCACTATTTCCGATCAGAAAGCTCGAAATATTGACCCCATTGTGCAAGCATTTTTTGCGATTTTAAATTTTCCTCAAAGTCGATTTACGGCAGAAGAGTTATTTAATTTACTGGAGATTCCAGCAATTTCGGAAAAATTTTCGATCAATGAATCACAATTAACGCTTTTAAGGACATGGATCATTGAATCGGGTATTCGTTTTGGTCTTGAAAATGCCCATAGTTGGTTATTTGGACTTGAACGTTTGTTGCTTGGTTATACGATGAGCAGTGAGCAAGGAAGCTGGCAGCAAATACTCCCGTATGATGGTGCAACTGGTTTGGATGCTGAACTTATTGGTCAATTAGCTGAATTTATTAGTATAGTCCGTAAATGGTCAACATTGTTAAGTCAAGCCAAACCATTAGTTGAATGGCAAAGTTGTTGCCTTGAATTACTCAATGATTTTTTTATTAGTAATGAACAACGTGAATCTATTTTATTGATGATTCAAGATGAGTGGCAAAAGCTGATTGACAGTGGATTGTTAGCAAATTTTGCGGATAACATATCGATGACTATTTTACATGATGCGATGCAATCACGTTTAGAACAAAATCATTTAGCTCATCGCTTTTTAGTGGGCAAAATCAATTTTTGTACTATGATGCCAATGCGTTCAATTCCCTTTAAAGTGGTATGTTTATTAGGCATGAACGATGGTGATTACCCTAGAACATCGCTACCGCTTGATTTTGATTTGATTGCTCAGTACCCAAGACGAGGGGATCGAAGTCGTCGCACAGATGATCGGTATCTGTTTTTAGAAGCAATTTTATCGGCTCAAAAACAACTCTACATGAGTTATATTGGGCGAGAAATTAAAGATAATACTGAACGTTATCCGTCAGTATTAATTGATGAGTTATGGGATTATATCGTTCAATACTATGATAATACCAAAGATAATACAAACGGTTTCGATAATTTACGTGTCATCCATACGCGCACACCATTTAATCCTCAAAATTATTTAAATCCGCCTAAAAGCTATGCCAATGAATGGCTACCGGCAGCACAACAGCAAGGTGAAAGTCAATCCTTCATTAGTGATATTTCGGCGATGACGATTGATAACATTAGTCTTGATGAATTAAAACGATTCTATCAACACTCCATACGATTTTTTTTACAAAAACGATTCAATTTCTATATTAATTATCTTGATGATACTTTACCGGATGCTGAAAATTTTAATCTGGATAATTTTGAACGATACCAGCTTAATGTAAAAATTTTAAATCAATTGATTGATCACACTATCCAAGAATCAGATTTGTATCATCGATTAGCATTAACCGGCGAGTTACCAGACGGCGCCTTTGGTCAGATTATTTATGATGAACAAAATGAATCCATGCAATCGTTAGCGAATAAAATTTGCCAAGAACGCCTGATACAAACTGCCGAAGAGGTCAATTTAACCCTTTTTGCTAATGGACAACATTACATACTGCAAGGTTGGTTAACCCATGTTCAAGAGGATGGGATTTTAACATGGCGACCATCGAAACTTTCGATCCGTGATGGCATGACATTATGGATCGATCATCTTATTTATTGCATCTCCAATCCTGAAAACACGAATAGCTATAGTCGCATCTATGGTCGGGAAGAGAGTGAATGGCGTTTTGAATATTTAAACCCTGAGCAAGCACAAATTATTTTAACAACTTTAATCGAAGGCTATTTGCAAGGTATTAATCAACCGTTACTCTTCCCAATTCAAAGTGCGTGGAATTGGTTAGTATCCGCGTATAATTCTAAAACAAATGAGATTGAAATCAGTCAAAAAGCTATCAACCAACTTAAAAACACTTGGCAAGGAGGGGGATTCAATTCAGCAGAATGTGATAATTATTATGCCCGATTATATCCTGAATTAACCAATCCACTTATTGAGCAGATTATTTATTCGGCTCGACAATTTTTATTACCCATTTTATTACATCAAGAAAAGGTAAAATAGGAGGCATTATGTTTATTGATACACATTGTCATTTTGATTTTCCCATTTTTACCGCAGATATCGCTGATTCTATCGACAAAATACAGCAAGCAAAAATTGATGCGCTCATTGTGCCAGCTGTCTCTGCGAATCATTTTCATACAATATTACACCTTGCCGAACAATATAATGAAGTTTATGCAGCGCTTGGTTTACATCCCATTTATCAACACACAGAATCAGATTTAGAAAAATTATCCGATATTATCAATAAAAACCCAAAAAAATTAGTAGCAATGGGCGAAATTGGTCTGGATAAATACAATCTTACCGTTGATTGGCAACAACAACTATTTTATTTTCGTTCACAGCTTACCTTGGCTAAAAAATATGATTTACCCGTTTTGATTCATTCACGTAAAACGCATGACATTATGTACCACGAACTTCATCAAGCAAATTTACCTTGTCGGGGTGTCATACATGGATTTTCGGGCAGTTATCAACAAGCGATGCAATTTGTGAAACTCGGTTATTATATTGGTGTCGGGGGAGTAATAAGTTACGCACGCGCTAATAAAACTCGCCAAACCATTGCCCAACTGCCTTTAGAAAGTCTTGTACTTGAAACCGACGCCCCCGATATGCCATTAAGTGGTCGACAAGGTCAAATCAATCGCCCAGAATATCTCATTGAAATATTTCATGTTTTAAGTCAGTTACGCAAAGAACCCCAACCAGAAATACTTCGTACAATCTTATCTAATACCTTAACGCTATTTAGTCGAATCAATCAAAAAGCATTGAAGCATTGATTATAAATAGCTTTATAATTATATGTGCATTATCACCGTCAAACATTAGCGATACAAGGCAGTTTTTTTGACTGGTTAAAATCGATTTTTAGACTTTGCAATTGTGTCTCTTACCCACTTAATTTCATTATGAATATTACACAATGCGTAATCGCTATCTATTACTTGCCAAGTATTGATAAGATAGACCAATCAAATCCAAACCGACAAGCATCACCAACTCACTGTAAAGAAAACTTAAATAAATTATGCTTTCTGGTTTATTTCATCGACGACAAAGTCGTTTCGAGGTAATATGAGATAAATTGTCTTCTATCATCTTATTGATAGCCTTAAAACTATCATCGCAACAATAATAGGTAATCACTATAATGAGCAATGATATTCAATTATCCCCTATGGTATATCGAATGTTGCCGTGGATTGCGGCAGTCGCATTTTTAATGCAATCACTCGATACATCAATTTTAAATACGGCACTCCCCTCGATTGCTAAAGATCTCCATGAATCCCCCTTAAATATGCAATCTGCGGTAATCTGTTATGCATTAACTTTAGCATTGTTTATTCCGATTAGTGGTTTATTATCCGATCGCTTTGGAACAAAAAATGTTTTTGTGACTGCCGTGTTTCTTTTTACAGCGGGATCGCTGTCTTGTGCCCTATCAAATACCCTTATTTTTATGGATATTTCGAGGGTTATACAAGGTATTGGCGGTTCAATGATGGTACCTGTTTCCAGATTAGTCTTAATTAAATCTTATCGGCGTAATGAATTTTTATCAGCGCTAAATACCTCATCCATTTTAGGACTGGTAGGCCCTGTAATTGGCCCTGTTCTTGGCGGATATTTAGCTGAAATGATCAGTTGGCATTGGGTATTTTTAATTAATATCCCTGTTGGTATTGCTGGGATCATTATTGCTTGGAAATATATGCCAAACCTTAAAGGTGAACGCATCTATTTTGATTTTTGGGGCTTTGTTATTATTGCCATAACATTTATTAGTGCCACGTTAAGTCTGGAGCTGCTAAGTGAGGGACAAAGTAGTTATATTTCACTATTTTTGGCAATAATAAGTTTAATCTTTCTGTTTGGTTACCGATTCTACGCTCAAAAAGCAACTACCCCTCTATTCCCATTATCTTTATTTAGTATTCGCACTTTTAAAATCGGTATTATCGGTAATTTGATAAGTCGATTAGGTATTTCAGGGGTTCCTTTTTTAATTCCATTACTATTACAAGTTGGCTTTGGTTATTCAGCAATTGAAGCAGGAATGATATTAATTCCTATGGCGTTAGCTTCAATGGCAATTAAATCGTTTATTCCTACAATTTTAGCTAAATTAGGGTATCGAAACGTCTTGATTGGCAATACTATATTGGCTGGAACGTTCATTTTATTAATGTCACAATTAAGTTTATCCACCCCGATCATCCTGATGTGTCTATTACTTTTTTGCATTGGTTGTACCAATTCATTACAATTTACGGCAATGAACAGTATCACTTTAGCTGATTTACAAGGTGAAACAACCAGTAGTGGGAATAGTTTAATGGCGGTAAACCAACAACTTGCTATTAGCTTCGGTATCGCCTTAGGTGCTGTGCTTGTTAGGTTAGTCGGTGAGGAAACCGCTACCATTAAGTCTTTTCAAATTACTTTTATGATATTAGGAATTATCACAATACTTTCTAGCATTGTGTTTGCAGCTTTAAAAAAACAAGATGGGCAAAACTTAACCGCTCATCATCAAGAAACAAGGAGATAACAATATGTTTCAATACCAAATCATTCCGGTTACTGCTTTTCAGGAAAATTGTAGCATTATTTGGTGTGATGAAACAAAGGAAGCAGCCTTTATCGATCCAGGTGGTGAACCCGAATTACTGAAAAAAGCCGTGGAAAAACTGAGCGTGAATATTAAACAAATCCTATTAACGCATGGACATTTGGATCACGTTGGCGCGGCTGTAGAATTAGCAAAACATTATGATGTAAAAATCATCGGCTCAAATCAAGAAGATGAATTTTTATTTAGTGGATTACCTCAGCAATGTATTCAATTTGGTTTTCCTTATATTGAACCCTTTTTACCGGATTATTGGTTAAAAGAAGGGGATAAAATCAAAGTCGGCAATATTTCACTCGATGTACTTTATTGTCCAGGTCATACACCCGGTCATATCGTTTTTATTAATCATCCTGATAAAATCGCTTTTGTTGGTGATGTGTTATTTAACGGTAGTATAGGAAGAACGGATTTTCCGAGAGGCAATCACGCCGATTTGATTTCTTCAATTAAACATAAATTATTACCACTTGGTGATGATTTCATTTTTGTTCCCGGACATGGCCCTATGTCTAGCTTTGGCCATGAGCGCATGAATAATCCTTTCTTAGTTTAATCAAAATATTGCGGTTGTTATCACATTCATTTTTCATAGAGTGTGATAACCCTCTCAAAAGTAAACCTTTCTATAAAAAATAAGTTTACATAATAAAACTTTGCTATATTATTAGCAAAATATTTACACATAAAAGCAAGGTATAATTATTATGAAACATCAAGTTACCCCATATTATCCAACCTTTATTACAACGCTATTTAAGCTATCCTCTTGGCAACGAAAACTCTTTGTAACAACAAGTGCGGCATTATTATTAGGACTAGCCGCTAACATTAGCATTCCAACTTATCCTGTTCCTTTTACTTTACAGTCTTTAGCAATACTCCTTATTGGTGCGTTTTTAGGACGTAAATTAGGTGCATTAGCGATAATTCAATATCTTTTTTTAGGTGCAATAGGATTACCATTGTTTGCCAACGGAAGTAGTGGCATGATAGCTTTACATTCCCCTTCTGCCGGTTATTTATATGGGGCGGTATTTAGTGCTTATTTAGCCGGCTTTGCCGCTGAAAAAGGTTATGATCGCCATTTTATTTTAGGATTAATCGCATTCGCTTGTGCACATTTATTAATCTTTGTATTTGGCGTTTTTTATCTAGCTGGTTATTTACATATTAACCTCATTGAAGCAATAAAACTCGGATATCTCCCTTTTGCAGGATTTGATGCACTTAAGTTTATCATAGCAACTTCAGTCATGTTCCTTTTATGGCGTTACCGTGCTAAAAATCACTGATTTAAAAAAAGGCGATATTATTTTCCAGTGTCTGAACGAGGTTAATGACTTTAATGATGCGGTCACCTGTTCTGGTGCAACACGTAACGTGGATGAGTTAACCAATAATATCAATCATGTAGGATTATATATTGGAAATAATATCGTTATTGAAGCAACGCCAAAATACGGGGTCATTAACCAAACACTGACGCATTTTATCAATGCAGCGCAATTTAATATCATTGGTCGAATTGATAATTTAGGGTTGATTAAAAATGCCATTAAGCGAGCTAAATCATGTATTGGTCTACCTTATAACCCTAGCTTTCGTCCAAATACAGCTGGACTTTATTGCAGTGAACTCATTACCTACGCTTTTCGAAATGAACACAATGAAAGTTATTTTGCTTTATATCCGATGAATTTTAGAGATTTAACGACCCATCAAGTTTTACCTTATTGGATCGATTATTATCATTCGCTAAAAGAGAAGATCCCAGAACAACAGCTTGGATCTCATCCTCAACAACTCTTAAGGCAAACGGAATTATTCAAGACAATCCTAACACTTGAATAAAATAAAGGGAGGTTATTAAAACGAAAAAGCATTTAATACAATTTAACTATTGACATAGCGCCATTTAATCTATAATATGCGCGCTACATTTCGGTTCCTCCATAGTTCAGTCGGTAGAACGGCGGACTGTTAATCCGTATGTCACTGGTTCAAGTCCAGTTGGAGGAGCCAACTTACCGAATTATTAAAACCTGCTTATAGCAGGTTTTTTTATTTCCGACAATTACACTCCTTTTCAAATTTTAATATTGTGTTTAAAGTAAAATGGTTAATAATATTTTAAAAAAATTATTACCCATAATACTTTTGATAACACTTTAAATGTTCAAAATTTATCTATAATGTTATTGTTAAATTAATAAGAAAGGAAATTTTTATCCATGCATATCCATTTTATTCTTCATGAAGATTTTGAAGCACCAGGCGCTTATGAACAATGGGCTAAGTTACATCTTCATACAGTTACCTATTCAAGAGTTTATCTGGGCGAGCCACTTCCTGAAAGGATAGATAATATTGATTTTCTTATTATTATGGGCGGCCCACAATCCCCTGCTACAACGAAACAAGAGTGTGCACATTTTGATTCATTAGCAGAACAAACCTTCATTTTATCAGCAATTAAAGCGAATAAAATCGTGATTGGCGTTTGTCTTGGTTCCCAATTAATTGGCGAAGCGCTAGGTGCTCATTTCGAGCATAGTCCTGAAAAAGAGATCGGTAAATTCCCCATTACCTTAACGGAAGTAGGCAAAAAAAATCCGCTTTTTTCTCATTTCGGCGATACGCTAGCAGTAGGTCACTGGCACAATGATATGCCAGGTTTAACGCAAAATGCGCAAATCATTGCTTATAGTGAAGGCTGTCCTCGGCAAATTATTGCTTATAGCAAATTGGTTTATGGTTTCCAATGTCATATGGAGTTAACCCATGAGGTAGTTGAAAAGTTGATTGCCCATTCGCAAAATGACCTTAGTCAAGCGGCTAAATATCGTTTTGTTGATACAGAGGAAAAATTACGTCTACATGATTATAGTAAAATGAATTATAAACTCTTTGTTTTTTTGGATAAGCTGAGTCAATACTATCTATCTGCTTCTACAAATTAAATTCTATTATCGTTCATGGTTGGTTGTTCGAAATTATGCAAAATATTAAAAGTAGACAACCCCGAAAAACGAAGTAAATTGAGATTAAAATTAGATAAAGAGTATTTAATCTTAAAACGTAAAATTAACTGATGGAAAATCGTAAGTTTTTAGAAGGTCTTTCTTTGCATAATGGTAAGATTGGGAAAGATATTGGTGGAGGGCTTTGTCAATTAGGCAATTTGATTTATTGATTATCCAATCATTAAATAGTTCTGAACTATTCAAACAATAGATTGTGAGATAAGCAATTTGACCGTATACTCTGTAAAATATAGCAATAACGAATATCTAATTTTTGAAAGGAGTATCTTCATGGCTTACACTCTTGCACCTCTACCTTATGCTTATGACGCATTAGAACCGTATATTGACTCGGAAACGATGCATCTTCATCATGACAAACATCATCAAACTTATGTCAATAATGCAAATGCGCTCTTAGAGACTTTACCGGCAGAACTTAAAGAATTATGTCCTGAAACTTTACTTAAAAATTTAGATAAAGTGCCAGCTGATAAACTAACAGGTATCAAAAACAATGTGGGTGGTCACGTTAATCACACCCTATTTTGGGAATTACTTAAAGTTGGTACCGAGCTTAAAGGTGAACTTAAAGCAGCTATTGAAAAAGATTTCGGTTCTGTAGACGCATTCAAAGAAAAATTTTCAAACGCAGCAGCCACTCGTTTTGGTTCTGGTTGGGCTTGGTTAGTGTTACAAAATGGTAAACTTGAAGTAGTTTCAACCGCAAACCAAGATTCTCCTGTCATGGGCGAAAAATTCTCAGGTGTTTCAGGTACGCCTATTTTAACATTAGATGTCTGGGAACACGCATATTACTTAAAATACCAAAATCGTCGTGTTGATTATATTGGTGCATTTTGGAATGTAATTAACTGGGATAAAGTTGCTGAGTTATACGCTCAAGCAAAAAAATAACTGTTTTTAGTATAGTTACTCAATTATCAATGACGCTTAATGCGTCATTTTTATTTATTGGTATTATTTACCAATCATCGTATCTGCAAATTGGCAATTGCTAAATTATACTTAAATCCGCTACAATGGGCGATTAATTGAAAATCGCAAAACCGAACTAAATAATACATGTTTGAAATTAATCCGATAAAATCCAAAATAGCCGAACTTACCGAGCGCACTGATGTGATTCGGGGGTATCTTTGACTATGATTTAAAAAAAGAGCGACTTGAAGAAGTTAATGCCGAATTAGAACAATCTGAAGTCTGGGCAGATCCCGAAAAAGCACAAGCGTTAGGCAAAGAGCGGGTAACGCTTGATGAAATCATCAATACAATTGATTCTTTAACTCAAGGTCTTGACGATGTTGAAGGTTTGCTTGAACTTGCCATTGAAGCCGACGATCAAGATACGTTTGATGAAGCAAATCTAGAGCTTGAACAGTTAGAAAAAAAACTGGCTGGGCTAGAGTTTCGTCGAATGTTTTCAGGCGATTACGATAGCGCAGATTGTTATTTAGATATTCAGTCAGGTTCTGGGGGGACTGAAGCACAAGATTGGGCTGAAATGTTACTGCGAATGTATTTACGCTGGGCAGAATCTAAAGGCTTTACAACAGAAGTCATGGAAGTATCTGATGGTGATGTTGCAGGAATTAAATCGGCGACCATTAAAGTATCAGGCGACTATGCTTACGGTTGGTTACGTACCGAAACAGGCGTCCACCGTTTAGTACGAAAAAGTCCTTTTGATTCGGGTAATCGCCGTCATACATCATTTGCTTCTGTTTTTGTCTATCCAGAAATTGATGATAATATTGATATCGATATCAATCCTGCCGATCTTCGTATTGATGTATATCGGGCATCAGGTGCTGGTGGACAGCATGTCAATAAAACCGAATCTGCTGTTCGAATTACGCATATACCAACGGGAATTGTTACCCAGTGTCAAAATAATCGTTCTCAGCATAGTAATAAAGATCAAGCAATGAAACAGTTAAAAGCGAAACTGTATGAGCTTGAAATGCAGAAGAAAAATGCTGAAAAGCAACAGATGGAAGAGAACAAATCGGATATCGGTTGGGGTAGTCAAATCCGTTCTTATGTGCTTGATGATTCAAGAATCAAAGATTTGCGTACCGGCGTTGAAACACGCAACACTCAGGCCGTTTTAGACGGTGATTTAGATCAATTTATTGAAGAAAGCTTAAAAGCAGGTTTATAAACTGCTTGGTGATAAATAAAAGGTAAAATTATGTCAACACAGCAAGAGCAACAAAACCATATTGAAGAGTTAAATAACGAGCTAACTATACGTCGTGAAAAACTAGCAAATATTCGCGAGCAAGGCATTGCTTTCCCAAATGACTTTCGTCGTGATGCTATTTCAAGTGATCTTCATAAATTGTATGACGATAAAACCAACGAAGAATTAATTGAGAATAAAATTACTGTCACTGTTGCCGGTCGAATGATGATGCGCCGTATAATGGGTAAAGCTTCTTTTGTCTCTTTACAAGACGTTGCTGGGCAAATTCAACTTTATGTAACGCGTGATGATCTTCCCGAAAATTACTACAACGAGCAATTTAAAAAATGGGATTTAGGGGATATTGTCGGTGCTAAAGGTTATTTATTTAAAACTAAAACTGGCGAACTTTCTATTCACTGTGAAGAAATTCGCTTATTAACTAAAGCACTTCGTCCATTACCGGATAAATTCCATGGTCTTGCAGATCAAGAAATGCGTTATCGTCAACGCTACTTGGATCTCATCACAAATGAAGAGTCGAGAAATACGTTTATCGCTCGTTCAAAAGTGGTAACTGAAATTCGCAATTTCATGCTTGAAAATCACTTTATGGAAGTTGAAACACCGATGATGCAAGTTATTCCTGGTGGGGCGTCAGCGAAACCTTTTATTACGCATCATAATGCCCTTGATTTAGATATGTACTTACGTATCGCACCAGAACTTTACTTAAAACGTCTGGTTGTCGGTGGTTTTGAGCGTGTCTTTGAAATTAATCGTAACTTCCGTAATGAAGGGGTATCGCCAAGACATAATCCAGAATTTACCATGATGGAAATGTATATGGCATATGCTGATTATAAAGATTTGATTGTGCTAACTGAAGCATTATTCCGCCGTCTGGCAATCGCTGTAACGGGTAATACCGTTGTTCAATATGGTGAACATACCTTCGATTTTGGTAAACCATTTATTAAAATGACAATGCGTGAAGCTATTTGTCATTATCGTCCAGAAACCAATAATGCTGATTTGGATGATTTTGATAAAGCATGTGCTATTGCTAATGCAGTAGGTATCAAAATTGAAAAAGGTTGGGGACTTGGTCGAGTTGTGACTGAAATTTTTGAAGAGGTTGCTGAAGCTAATCTGATTCAACCGACATTTATTACCGAATATCCTGCTGAAGTATCACCACTGGCTCGTCGAAACGATGAAAATCCATTTGTTACAGACCGATTCGAGTTCTTTATTGGTGGGCGTGAAATTGGCAATGGCTTCTCAGAACTTAACGATGCGGAAGACCAAGCTCAACGTTTTGCTGATCAAGTGTCACAAAAAGATGCCGGTGATGATGAAGCAATGTTCTATGATGAAGATTATATTACGGCTTTAGAACATGGATTACCGCCGACAGCTGGATTAGGCATTGGTATTGACCGAACGGTGATGTTATTTACGAATAGTCATACTATTCGTGATGTCATTTTATTCCCAACCATGCGTCCAATAAAATAAGATACTCTACTATTGAAAACTCACTTATCTCAACAAATAAGTGAGTTTTTTATTGTAATGCAAATATCTCTTATATATCTAAATAATATTTTTTAATTTAACTTACCACCACTCCCAAAATAGATACAATATTATATTTATCAATTGATTATTAAATAAGTAAGCTATTACTGACTTTTCTATACAAACTGAATAATGTTTTTCATGCAACTAAAAATGTGAGTTCATCTTAATCAAGCGTATTTCAACAATTCAATATTTTTTAAATTGAATCAGTATAAATAAAATACAGAAAAATAATGATATTTTCTTAAAATCTACAAAATTAAATAAGTTATCACTTACCAACCACAGAAATGGGACTCAACATAGTCATTCATCGTGAAAAAATCAGGACTAAAAATTAAACTTTATTTAATGTAAAATTAGGATAAGTTTCTTATCCATTAAGAAAAACGACGAATAACATGTCATTAGTCATTAACCAGAGACTAAAAAAAGTGAGTGTCTACTCACTTTTTATTGATAAATAAATGATATATTTTATGAAAATATCGCGCCCTTTCTTTAGTTTAATTTATCACAGTTAACGATTGATTCGTTAACCGTGATATCTTAATCTTAATCAGTTTTTACTGTTTTGCTCGGATAAGGTAAGATTAAATTTAATAAAATAGCTAAAATGCCACATAAACTTATCCCTTGC
The DNA here is from genome assembly GCF_046635805.1 of Gilliamella sp. CG13. Lineage (NCBI taxonomy): Bacteria > Pseudomonadati > Pseudomonadota > Gammaproteobacteria > Orbales > Orbaceae > Gilliamella > Gilliamella sp. CG13. Next base: position 90,409 of record NZ_JBIDFM010000004.1, on the reverse strand, counting down.
AATGCGTAAGAACCAAAATCAAAAATCATCCCACCAATACCAAACACCAACACTAATGAAACAATACACATATTGCGCGAAACGGAAAGATCAACTTTATGTTTGATTAATATATTAATGCCAACGGATGCAATCGAACCAAATAAAAGCACCATAATTCCGCCCATAACAACAGTTGGGATAGTACTCAAAAATGCGCCGATTTTACCAATAAATGACATTAAAATCGCCCAAATTGCTGCCCATGTCATTACACGAGTTTTGAAATTTCGTGTTAAGGTGACGGCCCCAATCACTTCTGCATAGGTAATACAAGGCGGGCCACCAAAAAAGCCTGCGGTCGAAGTTGCTAACCCATCCCCCAAAAGTGTGCGTTGTAATCCCGGTTCACGAGTATAATCTTTGCCAGTAACAGAACTAATCGCCATGATATCACCAACGTGCTCAATCGTTGGTGCAATAACAATAGGTATCATATATAAAATAGCTTGCCAATGAAATTCAGGAAAAGTGAAATCCGGTATCTTAAACCATGGTGCATCAATAACCGGTTGAAAGTTGACAATACCCATTATCCAAGACATCACATAACCAACGACAATACCTGCAATAATTGGAACAAGTTTGAAAAACCCTTTTGCCCAAATTGCCACAATCAGCGTAGTCAATAATGAGGACATTGAAATCATAATTAATTGATAATCCTTAACCTGAAGACCACTATCTTTACCCATTGCCATACCCACTGCGACAGGCGCAAGAGATAAACCAATGACCATTATAATAGGGCCAGTTACCACTGGCGGTAAAATACGATCGATAACATGTTTGCCATTTAGTTTGACTAATAAAGCAAAAAACATAAACACAAATCCTGCTGCAACCAATCCCCCCAAAGTTGCAGGAATCCCCCATTGAGCTACACCAAAAGAGATCGGTGCAATAAAGGCAAATGAGGAAGCTAAAAATACCGGTACTTTGCCTTTCGTGGTGAGTTGAAACAATAATGTGCCTATACCCGCTGTAAACAATGCGACATTAGGATTTAAACCCGTTAATAGTGGCACTAATACTAACGCACCAAAAGCAACAAAGAGCATTTGTGCACCAGTAAAAATATCTTGCCAAGCAGGTTTCTCCTGTGATGTTTTAGATTTTTGTATATCATTTATTTTATTTGACATGTTGATCATCTCCACTTCAACTTAATCTTTTAAACTCATTTTTTAAGCATAAAAAAACCGGCTAAGCCGGTTTAAAAAATGAAATTTTATTTAGTGCCGAATATTTTATCTCCAGCATCGCCAAGTCCTGGTAAAATGTAACCTTGTTCATTTAACCGTTCATCAATGGATGCAGTATAGAGTTCAACATCTGGATGGGCTTTTTCTAATGTTTTGATACCTTCAGGTGCAGCCACTAAAACTAATACTTTAATGTTTTTACATCCTGCTTGTTTTAATAAATCAATCGTCGCCACCATTGAACCACCCGTTGCTAGCATAGGGTCAACAACCAAAGCCATTCGTTCCGCAATGTCCGACGTTAATTTTTGGAAATAAGGCACTGGCTCAAGGGTCTCTTCATTACGATAAAACCCAACGACGCTAATACGAGCACTAGGCACATGCTCAAGCACACCATCCATCATACCTAAACCGGCACGAAGGATTGGTACTACAGTTATTTTTTTACCTTTGATTTGCTCAATTTGAACGGGTCCACACCAACCTTCAATGGTCACTTTTTCAGTAGGTAAGTCAGCCGTGGCTTCATAAGTTAATAAACTACCAACTTCGCTGGCAAGCGCACGAAAGTCTTTAGTACTAATATCATGTTCGCGCATTAAACCGATTTTATGACGTACAAGAGGGTGTTTAACTTCAACTATTTTCATGGAGGGCCTCAGTGTTATTTTGCTGAAAGATTTTGGTCACTTTAAATAACCACTGAGAGGGGATTTTAACATAGATAGAAGCGAGAGAAAACTCAAATTAAATTGCTAAGTTTTATAAAACAAAAAAAGATAATAATAAGTAAAAAGTATAAAATTGATGAAAAATTTGTTTTATGTAATTTTTTTGATTAGAATAACCAGCCGCCTTAGTAAGGTGGTTTTTAAATGTTAATTATAAAATTTTAAAGGAAATTAATAGGATGAACTGGTTTATTAATTGTTTAACAAAAGAAAATTATTTTAATTTTAATGGTCGAGCAAGGCGTCAAGAATATTGGATGTTTGCTTTAATATACTGCATCATAGTAGTAGCTGTTTCAATAGTTTCTGCATTGCTAAGTTTTATCTTTGCTCCATTAGGCTATATTGTATACATTGTTCAGTTAGCGTTATTACTACCATGTATATCAGTTGGTGTTCGCCGTTTACACGATACTGACAAACCAGGTTGGTGGCTTTTGGTTCCTGTTATGAATATAGTTTACTTAGCTACAGATTCAACACCTGGTAGCAACCAATATGGCGAAAATCCTAAAGGGATTCAGTAAGTTTTTTTATTCTCATCAGCTAACCTGATGAGAATATTAACAACACATTATCGTATTGACTATTTTTAGTTTAACTTCACTTCTAAATCGCTTTCAAAAAACCCAATAATTTATATAATTATATTTAATTTCAAGGTAATTTAGGTTGCCAGTCAATAGCTGCTTTACCTTGTTGCACAATAAGATCATTAGCTTTGGAAAAATGTTTACAACCCAAAAATCCACGATGGGCTGATAAAGGTGAAGGATGCACAGAAGTTAATACATGATGTTTTTGCCGATTAATAAATTGCCCTTTTTTTTGCGCAGGTGATCCCCATAACAGAAACACCACTCCCTCAAGATGTTTGTCTATAGCTGCTATGACATTATCGGTAAAAGTCTCCCAACCTATTTTGGCATGTGAATGAGCTTGACCAGCTTCCACCGTTAATACCGTATTAAGCAAAAGTACCCCTTGAGTCGCCCAAGATGCTAAATAACCATGAGAAGGGATCTGAAAATCAGGAATATCGGTAGATAACTCTTTATAAATATTTAATAATGAAGGAGGAGGTTTAACTCCCGGTAACACGGAAAAGGAAAGTCCATGTGCTTGATTCGGTCCATGATAAGGATCTTGACCTAAAATGACAACTTTGATGTCATTAAAAGCAGTAAAACGAAATGCATTAAATACATCGTGTTGAGGAGGATAAATGATTTTACCGCTATTACGCTCAGCGGTAACAAATTGCATGATTTTTTGAAAATAAGGTTTGTCTTTTTCAGTACCAATAACATCATGCCATGTTAATTGTGTTGTCATAGTTTGTCCACGCCGTAAAAATTACTGAATATATCTTGCTGAGAAATTCTCATTTTTACTCATCATAACCTATAGTGCTCTAAAAGTTAAATAAAAGGTACAGCTTATCGTATTAATAGCTTTTTTTGACTTTAATCAAATTATATAAGTGTTATATTAACCCTAATATTTTAGGGGCAATAACGCTCATAGGAGGTTTTAAAATGATTACAGGTATCCAAATTACTAAAGCTGACAACTCAGCACTTCTTAATTCTTTTTGGTTATTAGATGACTCGACTAATGAAGCGCGTTGTGTCGCAGCTAAATCAGTATATAAAGAAGATCAAGTTATTCCAACAGCTGAACTTGGTCAGTTTGAATATCGTGAAATTCCTTTAGATATTGCACCAACTATCAAAGTTGAAGGTGGACAACATTTAAATGTTAACGTACTTCGTCGTGAAACACTTGAAGATGCCGTACAACACCCAGAAAAATATCCACAATTAACTATTCGTGTTTCTGGTTATGCGGTACGTTTCAACTCATTAACAGCAGAACAACAACGCGACGTTATCGCTCGTACATTTACAACTAAAATGTAATTTTTGATAACACATTATACAAACCCAGTACTTACTGGGTTTATTTTTATCTGTTATTCATCAGCTCAATCAACCCAGCCTCAATCGTGTGATCAAGCTGGAACGAAACCACATTAAATATCTAGAAAGCATCTTATTTTGTCTTGCGATATACTGAGCAAGATAAATGGCTAATTCCTCATCTTTAACAAGCCACAACCTACTTCTAACAACTGTTAACTATATTCTGGCAATGAATTCTGTTTTTATTAGTTTCTAAAGTTGCATTAATTGCATCTTCTAATTAATCAGATCGATATCTCAATAGATTTCCTTCTTGAAGGATACCTATTAATAGCATTTATACAGCTGTACTACTAAATTTGAGAAGATATAACGCTTAAAACAGCAAAAAGTAGATAATAAAGAGTATGTTTAAACATTATGGTAATAGCATCTAATAAAATCAAAGATAAAAGCTTAAAAAAACGAGATTAGCAAAACTAATCTCGTTTATAGATAAATCCGTCTTTTTAACCAAAAAACTTCTTCACTTTATCAAAAAAGCTTTTTTCTTTTGGACTGTGCTTAGAGCTTTTATCGGCTTTAAAACTTTCACCTAACTCTTTAAGCAATTCCTTCTGTTTACTGGTTAAATTAACTGGTGTTTCAACAACCACATGGCAATAAAGATCACCAATTGAACTTCCACGTAACGATTTAACGCCTTTACCTCGTAAGCGGAACACTTTACCTGTTTGTGTTTCAGCAGGGATAGTCAAGCTTACTTTACCATTAAGTGTTGGTACTTCTACTTCTCCACCCAGCGATGCTAAAGCAATATTAATTGGAATTTCACAATGTAAGTTAGTACCATCACGTTCAAAAATAGCATGTGGTTTAATTTGCATTTGAACATATAAATCACCAGCTGGTGCGCCATTTAAACCTGCTTCACCTTCTCCAGAAAGTCGAATACGACTACCGGTATCAACTCCAGCAGGAATCGTTACAGAAAGCGTTTTAGTTTTCTGAACTCGTCCTTCACCATGACATTTTTTACATGGATTTTTTACTACTTTACCCCGACCATGACAGGTTGGACACTCTTGCTGCACAGCAAAGAAACCTTGTCGCATTTGTACAACACCTGCACCATGACAGGTTTCACACGTCATTACATCTGAGGCTTTTTCAGTTCCTTGTCCATGACAAACGTCACAAGTTACCCAAGTCGGTACTTTTATCTCTTTGCTGACGCCTGCAGCAGCTTCTTCCAGTGTTAACGAGATATTATATTGCAGATCCGCACCGCGTGAGGAAGTTTGACTACGTCCACGACCACCACCAAAGAAATCACTAAAGATATCATCAAATGCAGAACCTCCGCCAAAACCACCGAAGCCACCAAAACCACCGCCGCCTGCGCCGCCATGCCCTTGTTCAAAGGCTGCATGACCATATTGATCATAAGCCGCTTTCTTCTGTGAATCGGTTAATACTTCATAAGCTTCTTTAACTTCTTTGAATTTCGCTTCTGCTTCAGCTTTATTATCCTGATTTTTGTCAGGATGATATTTCATGGCTAGGCGTTTATAGGCTTTTTTTATCTCAGCTTCACTGGCACTTTTACTCACGCCTAATGTTTCATAATAATCTTTCTTCGCCATAATTAACCTTTATTTTTTATTGCATAAACAACTAAACGGGCTTGAGTTACCTCGCGCCCGTTTAATGTGTTACATGTCTAAAACTCGTTGAAATAACTCATTAAAAAACATTTTAGTTAACGATTATTTTTTATCATCATCAACTTCTTTGAAGTCAGCATCAACAACATCATCTTGTGCCGAAGCGCTACCATTATTTGCTTGACCTGCAGATTGATCTGCTTGAGCTTGTTGTTGAGCTAATTCAAGTAATTTTTTTGATGCTTCCATTAACGCATTGATTTTAGCTTCAATTTCAGCTTTATCTTCACCACGAGCAGCATTTTCTAATGCAGTTACCGCATCTTCAATCGCTTTTTTATCATCAGCAGATAATTGATCGCCTGCATCAGTCACTTGTTTACGAGTTGAGTGAACAAGGTGATCTGCTTGGTTACGTACTTGTGCTAACTCTTCAAACTTACGATCAGCTTCAGCATTCGCTTCCGCATCATTGACCATTTTTTGGATTTCTTCTTCACTTAAACCTGAAGAAGCTTTAATGGTAATGTTTTGTTCACGACCAGTATTTTTATCTTTTGCTGATACATGTAAGATACCATCGGCATCAATATCAAAGGTCACTTCAATTTGTGGCATACCACGTGGTGCAGCTTGAATACCATCAAGGTTAAATTGACCTAGTGATTTATTATCACCAGCACGTTTACGCTCACCTTGTAACACATGAATTGTTACCGCAGATTGATTATCTTCAGCCGTTGAGAACACTTGACTATGTTTAGTTGGAATAGTTGTGTTTTTCTCAATCAAGGTAGTCATTACACCACCCATTGTTTCAATACCTAATGATAATGGGGTTACGTCAAGTAATAATACATCTTTAACATCACCACCTAATACACCACCTTGTACCGCAGCACCTACTGCTACTGCTTCGTCAGGGTTAACGTCTTTACGAGGTTCTTTGCCAAAGAAGTCTGCAACGGCTTTTTGTACCATTGGCATACGTGTTTGACCACCAACTAAAATCACATCTTTAATATCAGAAACAGTAAGACCTGCATCTTTTAATGCTGTTTTCACTGGTTCCATAGAGCGTTTAACTAAATCTTCGACTAAAGATTCAAGTTTAGCGCGTGTCACTTTGATATTTAAATGTTTAGGGCCTGATGCATCAGCTGTGATATAAGGTAAGTTGATATCCGTTTGTTGCGCTGATGACAATTCGATTTTTGCTTTCTCTGCTGCTTCTTTTAAACGTTGCATTGCAAGTGGATCATTTTTAAGATCGAAACCTTGTTCACGTTTAAACTCATCAACTAAATAGTTAATTAATCGAGAGTCAAAATCTTCACCACCTAAGTGAGTATCACCATTAGTTGCTAATACTTCGAAAGTTTTTTCGCCATCGACATCATCAATTTCGATAATTGAAATGTCAAATGTACCGCCACCAAGGTCATAGACTGCAATTGTGCGGTTACCCACATCTTTATCTAAACCATAAGCAAGTGCAGCGGCTGTTGGTTCGTTAATAATACGTTTAACATCTAGACCAGCAATACGACCCGCATCTTTAGTTGCTTGACGTTGAGCATCATTAAAATAAGCTGGAACGGTAATAACCGCTTCTGTTACTGGCTCACCAAGATAATCTTCTGCAGTTTTCTTCATTTTCTTTAGTACTTCAGCAGAAATTTGTGGTGGCGCAATTTTTTGACCTTTTACATCTACCCATGCATCGCCGTTATCAGCTTTAACAATTTTATATGGCATAATACCCACATCACGTTGTACTTCAGCATCTTCATAACGACGACCAATTAAACGTTTAATGGCAAATAATGTATTTTGTGGATTTGTTACTGCCTGACGTTTTGCTGGTTGACCAACTAAAATTTCACCATCTTGTGTGTAAGCAATAATCGACGGGGTTGTACGGTCGCCTTCAGCATTTTCTAAAACTTTAGCTTGACCATTATCCATTACTGCAACACATGAATTTGTTGTACCTAAATCGATACCAATAATTTTACCCATAATCTTTTCTCCTCAAAACCTGTATTTTATTTCTTATATATAAGACTGAAATTGTGATTTTCAAGTCTTTAATTTAGTCAAAGAAATGTTAGTGTTTCCACATAGATGGGAACATTATTATTAATATCAAGGGGGGGAATGAAAAATTATTTTTGCATAAATCTTGATTATAAAGTTTTCTACACTTATTATTGCCGCTCTTTTTTTATTAAGACACATTTTATAGGATCCTTATGGAACAAACTAAACTTGCAAATCCAGGTCCACTAGGACTAATGGGATTTGGTATGACAACCATTTTATTGAATATTCATAATGCGGGATTTTTCCCTGTGATGACAGCAATCGTATCTATGGGTATTTTTTATGGTGGACTAGCACAAGTGATCGCTGGAATTTTAGAATTTCGCAAAGGTAATACTTTTGGGACAACAGCGTTTACTTCATATGGTTTCTTTTGGATTGCGCTTGTTGGCATTTGGTATTTACCAACCTCGCCAGCAACAGCACCAACCGATGCAACCTTCGTTGGTATCTTCCTCGCATTATGGGGGATTTTCACCGCATTCATGTTTATCGGTACGTTAAAAGGTAATCGAGTATTACAATTTGTTTTTGCTAGTTTAACTGTCCTGTTTGCTTTATTAGCAATTGGTAATATTTCTGGTAATCACAGCATCATTCATATCGCAGGCTTTGAAGGGATTATTTGTGGTGCAAGTGCGATTTATTTAGCAATGGCTGAAGTACTTAACGAACAATACGGACGCACTATTTTACCAATTGGTGCACCTAAAGGCGCTGCTCACTAATTGTCGCTGTTATTTAAACAAGTGATGAGAGCAATAAAAAACGGGGTAATTTCCCCGTTTTTTTATATCAATGAATAACAACATTTAACGCTTATTTTTTATAAGCATCATTATGTACACCTACTGCCGCACGGCCTGATGGATCATTAAGATTTTTGAATGACTCATCCCATTCAATCGCTTTTGCCGTAGAACAAGCAACAGTTGGACCACCCGGCACACAATGTGCTGCACTTTCAACCGGGAATAGCTCGTCAAAAATTTCTCGGTACATGTAAGCTTCTTTCGACGTTGGCGTATTATAAGGGAAACGGAATTTTGCATTTTCCAATTGTTGATCCGTGATTTTACTTTCTGCAATCTCTTTTAAAGTATCGATCCAACTATAACCAACACCATCAGAGAATTGCTCTTTTTGACGCCAAACCACAGACGCAGGTAAATAAGATTCAAATGCTTCACGAACAATGTGTTTTTCCATTTTTCCGTTACTACCACACATTTTATCTTTCGGATTAAGGCGCATTGCCACATCTAAGAATTTCTTATCAAGGAATGGAACACGAGCTTCAACGCCCCATGCCGCCATCGCTTTATTAGCACGTGCACAATCATACATGTGTAACGCGGCTAATTTTCGCACCGTTTCTTCATGGAACTCTTTAGCATTTGGCGCTTTATGGAAATAGAGGTAACCACCAAATACTTCGTCTGCACCTTCACCAGATAACACCATTTTAATACCCATTGCTTTAATTTTTCTTGCCATTAAATACATTGGCGTAGAAGCACGGATAGTTGTGACATCATAAGTTTCAATAAAATAAATGACATCACGAATGGCATCAATACCTTCTTGAATAGTAAAGTTAATTTCGTGGTGAACGGTACCAAGATGATCGGCAACCGCTTGTGCTGCTTTAAGATCTGGCGCACCTTTTAAACCCACTGCAAATGAATGCAATTGTGGCCACCAAGCTTCAGATTTTTCATGATCTTCAACACGACGCGCTGAGAATTTTTTAGTGATTGCCGAAATAACGGAAGAATCAAGCCCACCAGATAATAAAACGCCATAAGGCACATCTGACATAAGATGGCTTTTAACAGACTCTTCCAATGCTATACGAAGCGCATTAATGTCTGTTTTATTATCTTTGACATTTTCGTAATCCATCCAATCACGTTTATAGTAGGTTTTAATTTCACCTTCAGTGCTCGATAAATAGCATCCTGGAGGAAAAGCTTCAATCGTTTTACAAACGGGTACTAACGCTTTCATCTCAGAGGCGACATAGAATGTACCATTTCCGTCGTGTCCCATATACATTGGGATAATACCAATGTGATCACGACCAATAAAGTAAGTACCTTTATTAATATCATAGAGAATAAAGGCAAACATACCTTGTAGTTCATCAAGACAATCAATTCCTTTTTCTTGATAGAGCGCTAAGATAACTTCACAGTCAGAACCTGTTTGGAATTCATAGCGATCTTTGTACTGATTTCGGAGTTCTTGATGATTATAAATTTCGCCATTCACCGCTAAAACGAGAGTTTTATCTTTATTATAAAGCGGTTGAGATCCTGTATTAACATCTACAATTGATAAACGTTCATGAGCAAGAATTGCTTTATCAGAAGCAAAAATACCAGACCAATCCGGCCCACGATGACGCTGTAGACTTGATAGTTCTAATGCTTTTGTTCGTAGTTGTTCCGGATCTGATTTAATATCAAGAATACCTAAAATCGAACACATTGATTTTCTCCACTTAAAATCGCAAACGCGATACTATTTGTACGTAAAAATAACTATATGAAAATTTAAAAAATTTTTTTTATTTTAAATTACTTTGCCCTTTATTCTTATCCAGCTTAAAGCGCAAATAATAAAGGTAGACAGCATACACACTATTTATAAACAATTAAAGTCCCAAGTCGTGATACTTTTCCTATCGTTGCAAAAAGAACTTAGCGACTTTATGACATCATCACTTTCTTTTCCATTGACCTTGTTGTTTTATAAATTGTCCAGCAGGTGTTTTTTCCTGAGCTTTTGTTCCCGCTCTCACTTCAACTTCGTTCAAAGGAACGTTACTTTCAGCAGAAACTTTTTGATATTCTTGTTTACGCGCTTGATTAATGAGTTGCGCTATTTCACTTGCATTGTTTTCGTTTTTAACTACACCTAAATAACCATCCTCTTGTTCGCCCACTAAACCACTCGCTTTTGCTTGACTTAATGCGTTAATCGCTTGATCTAAATTTAATGCAAACACGGGTAAAGATAAAGCTGCTGTTAATAATGCAATCGTTAACTTTTTATAAATAGTCATAATAACCCCTTTAATAAATACTTTATATTTCATTAACGCAAAAGTGATTTACACTTTTAATTCACTTTTGACAACGCCAACCAAAATATAATCGTGAATCTTCAATAAATAATTAATATAAACCAGATTTATTAATTACATTGTCTAACGCTTTATCAACCTTTATGTTGATTTCATGGTCTATTTTAACATTTAGATTTATGTTTATTGGTTCATTGGGAGCCTGAACTCTAACCGTCGGTGAGCATCCCATTAATACGCTACTCACTACCATGACTGCAATCACATTCCGTATCATAAAAATAGCCTCTTTCATTTATCATGATTTTTTTTCAATCGTGCTTCAATTCGTTTACGAATCGGTTCACTAATTTGGTCTGATAAGAGTAAACTGGTCATTAATTTAGCGATATTTTCTTCAAGCGTGATATTTAAATTCACCGCTTTACCATTTTGCACCTCTAAATTATTTCCTTGAATAGTCAGACCTAACTTAGCAATATCATTAGCGTAATCAACTTTACTCGATAGCTTAGTATAATGAAAATTTTTAAGAATATCAGTGAGTATTTTCATATTTGGATTATTTTTTACATAATCTTTTAGCGCTGAATTTTCAAACTGTAATTCACCCTGATTAGTTGAAACTAGTTGACCATTTTTAATTACCAACTTATATGATAGCTCATTGTTGTTTTTAACTTCGCTTAATGTAATTGGTAAGATGCCATCTATCGCCCCATTACCGGCAAGCCCTTCAACCGGATATTTGGCTAACACATCTTTTAACTGTATTTGTTTTAGTCTGACATTAATTTGTTGAGGTAATCTAGTTAAATTCAATTTTCCTTTATCAACAAACAGTTGACCAGAAAATAGCCTCGCTTGTAATTTTTTCCACGTAATGATGCCTCTTGTCGGAGCAGTTAAAGTTGATGAATAAGCGCCAGCAACATTAACTTTTTCAAAACCGATGCCAAGATTGATTTCTTGGATATGTAAATCAGATGTGGAAAGCGTAAAATTATTGTTATTAACCGAAAGATTAATATTACCTGTTGCCGATTTAATCTCACTATTTTTATAAAGACCATTGAACTGACTAATCGTTAATTGACCTGTCGCTGAGGTTTGATTCAATTGAAATGGAAGCGATGACTGAACTTGAAAGCGGATATTTCCTCTTAGATCATTAACAATGAAATCTTCCGAAACATTCGCTTTTTTTAAGCTAAATGACGCATTATCCAAATTGGTTAGTGTAAGCTGTTTTTGAGTTATCGATCCTTTAAACGGTAAGGATAAATCGCTATTTTGTATGCCAAATTGAGCTAATGAGGTCGTTAACATGCCATGTTGAATCTCAATACGGGAATCGGCTTCATTAAATTGTAAAACAGTCGATAACTTTGCAGCATATTGAGTATTGGTGGATAACTCAAGCTGTATAGCTTGTGGCTGTTTATTCATATCTAGCTTGATATCAAACAAAGGCACTTTGTTTTGATAAAATCGCAACGAATGAATATGAATAGCTTTAGGTAACCAATACAACATTGATGAAAAAGATGAGGTATCAAATTCAGATCGATCAAGATGATCAGCCTCGCCATCAACTCCGTGATCGCTAATATTCTCTGCTTTAGCGTTAACGGGCTGCCAATAGATATCTACATTTTCTGCTGATAGATTTGACCACGAAACATGCAAATTTTTTGCCGTTAAGGATAATTGTGATTGCTGAGAAACGGTAAAAGTATCAAATGATACCCCATCAAAACCAATATTGAAGCCATGCCAATCTAAGGTTAACTGATTTTTTTGCTTAAAAGACAACCAATAATGCCATCCAAACAGACCTAGCAATGAAATAATCAGCATAAAAATAAATGAAAACCAATAGCGTTTTTTCAAGCGAGCCATAAATAAACTCTCTACTTAGCAAGGTTTATTGCCGAGTGTTGCTCGGCAATACAATAATATTACGCTGGTGACTGTTCTCGCTGTGCGATATAAGCTAATGCTTTATCAATTCTAGATAGTGTTCGTTTTTTGCCAATGGCAAATACCGTTGCATCCACGGATGGCGATTGCCCAATTCCTGTTACTGCAACACGCAATGGCATCCCCACTTTACCCATTCCAACATCAAGTTCAGTCGCCGTGGCTTCAATAGCATGATGAATTTTATCAATTTGCCAGTCAAAATCAGCAATTGCACCAATTTTAGCTTTGATGAGTTCTAACGGCTCTTTAGCTACGGGGCGCAAATGTTTTTTAGCGGCATCAGCATCAAAATCATCAAAATCTTGATAACAATAACGGCATGATTCCGCCATTTCTTTAAGTGTTTTACAACGTTCACCAAACAATTTAATAATTGTGATTAAATCCGGGCCTTGTGTTAAATCATAGCCTTGATGATTCATATGCCAAACTAAATGTTGAGCGACATAATCAGCATCTAAATGATTAATATAATGATGATTTAACCACAATAATTTTTCAGTATTAAACGCACTAGCTGATTTGCTTACTGCATCTAATGTAAAATAACTAATCATTTCAGGCACGGAGAATATCTCTTGATCACCATGTGACCAGCCTAAGCGTACTAAATAATTGAGTAAAGCTTCCGGTAAGTAGCCATCATCACGGTATTGCATAACACTCACCGCACCATGACGTTTAGATAATTTTTGCCCGTCATCTCCTAAAATCATGGATACATGACCATATTCAGGAAGCGGTGCGCCTAATGCTTTGAGAATATTAATCTGACGAGGTGTATTATTGATATGATCTTCACCACGAATCACATGCGTAATTTCCATATCCCAATCATCCACCACAACACAAAAATTGTAAGTTGGTGAACCGTCTGTTCGTCGAATAATTAAATCATCAAGCTCTTTATTGGCAATCTCAATAGGGCCACGGATTAAATCGTTAAATACGACAACACCGTCAATCGGATTGGCAAAACGGACAACATGCGGTTCACTATGGTTATGTTGTTTTTGGACTTCATCACAACGACAATGACCATCATAACGGGCTTTTTCGCCTTTCGCCATCTGCTCTTCACGCAGTTTTTCTAAGCGTTCTTTTGAGCAATAGCAACGATAAGCTGTTCCTTTAGCGAGCATTTCATCAATCACTTGATTATAGCGATCAAAACGTTTAGTTTGGAAATAAGGACCTTCATCCCATGATAATTCTAACCAATTCATTCCCTCCATGATCGCTTCAATGGCTTCTGGCGTTGAACGCTCTAGATCAGTATCTTCAATACGCAAGACAAATGCACCTTGTGCATGACGGGTATAAAGCCAAGAATAGAGCGCAGTACGTGCTCCTCCAACATGTAAATAACCGGTTGGGCTTGGTGCAAAACGGGTTTTAATTTTCATGAAATAATCCTAATAATAATAAAAAAGAGCACGTAAACGTAAAAAGCGTTAACAGCGCTCTTTTATTCAATTCGGTTAACTAACTAACCAGAATAATAACATTTTGATATAAATTCAGTTTCGTTACTTATTCTAACACGCTAAAAGGTTTGAGCAATAGCCTATTCACGCCTTAAAATCGATCACAAATTTTCAAGATGTTTAAGCTTAAGCTTGCATTTAAATCTAAAACCGTAAACATCTTATAATTTACTAATGCTGATGAAAAATTAGTGTGCTTCATCCCAATTATCACCGACGCCAACATCGACTTTTAATGGCACAGATAATTGATAACAATTTTCCATAATGGATTTGATTTGCGCACTGTACTTATCAACCAATTCTTGTTTGACTTCAAACACTAATTCATCGTGTACTTGCATCACCATTCTAATATTGCCAGACGGTTGGTTGGTAATCCAATCACTCATTTTTATCATCGCAGTTTTAATAATATCCGCCGCAGTACCTTGCATTGGCGCATTAATTGCTGCTCGTTCGGCTCCTCGTTTTTCAATGCCGTTAGTCGAAGTGATTTTAGGCAGATATAAACGTCGACCAGATAAGGTTTCGACATAACCTTGCTGTGCTGCCAATTGACGGGTCTCTTCCATGTAAGTTTGTACCCCCGGATAACGTTCAAAATAGCGATCGATATAAAATTGCGCCTCTTTTCGAGGAATATTGATTTGTTTTGATAAACCAAAAGCACTCATTCCATAAATCAAACCAAAATTGACCGCTTTAGCGCGTCTACGTTCTTCCGACGTCACATCTGATTCAGGTTTACTTAATACTTCACTCGCCGTCACTCGGTGGATATCTTTGTCATGGGCAAAGGCGTTGAGTAAACTTTTATCTTGCGATAGATGTGCCATGATGCGTAATTCAATTTGTGAATAGTCAGCAGAAATAATCTTATACCCTTCTGGTGCTATAAATGCCTGGCGGATTCGACGCCCTTCTTCATTGCGTACCGGAATATTTTGTAAATTAGGATCATTGGAAGATAAACGTCCTGTTACTGTCCCAATTTGATTGTAATTCGTATGAATACGATGATCGATAGGACTAATCATTAAAGGTAATTTATCTGTATAAGTATTTTTAAGCTTGGCCAGTCCTCGATAAAATAGAATCATACGCGGTAATTCGTACTCATTAGCCAATTCACTCAACACATCTTCACTGGTTGACGGATCGCCTTTTGGCGTCTTTTTCAACACCGGCAATTGATGCTTATCAAATAAAATTGCTTGAATCTGCTTTGGCGAAGCAGGATTAAATTTTTCACCAGCCAATGATTGAAGTTCGGCTTCCGTCGCCATTAACTGTTTGGCAAGTTCATGGGAATAATCATTTAACTGTTTAGCATCAACCAATACCCCTGTTCTTTCCATTTCAGCCAACACAATGGCTAAAGGCATTTCAATATCAGTAAACAGTTTAGTTAATTTTGAATCTTTTTCTAACTCTGGCCACAGTTTTTCATGTAATTGTAACGTGATATCTGCATCTTCTGCTGCGTATTGTGTCGTTTTTTCAACATCAATAGCATCAATAGTTACTTGTTTTTTATCCTGCTTGGTTAGCTCATTATAAGTGATGGTTTTATGATTCAAATAACGACTAGCCATGCTATCCATATCGTGTCTTTCTGTACTATTTAGTACATACGATTCAAGCATGGTATCAAAGGCAATACCTTGTACTTTAATACCATAGTTAGCCAGTACGCTGTAATCAAATTTAGCATTTTGCGCGATTTTTTTAATCTTCGGATTTTCTAGCACTGGCTTTAATTTCGCCAGCACGCTATCAAGCGGTAACTGCTCGGGAACACCAAGATATTGATGAGCAAGCGGAATATAAGCTGCTTCATGCGGCGTGATACTAAGCGAAATCCCGACTAATTTAGCATGCACATGATCCACATTATCCGTTTCAGTATCGAAGGCAAATTGTTGACTTTGGGATAATTTGGTTACCCACTGTTCTAATTGTTTATCAGTCAAAATGCATTGATAATCAGTCTGCTTATTTTTGGCAGATGAATGTTCTTGCGCCAATAACGGCATATTCTGGTTCACATTGACCGCTGATGCTTTTTGATTTTTTAAAAAACTGCCCGATATCAACTCTTTTTGCCAACGATGAAAGCCATAATAAGCAAATAATTCGTTTAATGCATTAACATCCATATCGCTCGACATGAGCTGTTCATTAGTAAAATCTAATTGCACATCGGTTTTAATCGTTGCCAGCAAATAAGACAATTCGGCTTCTTTCTGATTATCAATCAATTTTTGTTTTAACGATTTTGCGCCACGGATTGATAATTTTTCAATATCATCTAAACGTTGATAGATATCTTTAACACTGTTAAATTCAGTTAATAAACTTTGGGCCGTCTTTTCACCTACTCCCGGAACCCCTGGGATATTGTCAGACGAATCGCCTCTTAATGCTAAATAATCAATAATCTTTTCGGGTGGCACACCAAATTTTTCCATCACGCCTTTCGGATCAAGCACCGTATTATTCATGGTATTAATCAGGGTAATTTTATCACTGACAAGCTGTGCCATATCTTTATCACCGGTACTGATTAAAACGTCCAGATTCTCCTTTTCAGCCTGCCTTGCTAGTGTACCAATCACATCATCCGCTTCCACACCTTCAATACAGAGTAAAGGCAGCCCCATAGCTTTTAAAATAGTGTGAATTGGTTCAATTTGCGGACGAAGATTTTCCGGCATTGCCTCACGTGTGGCTTTATACTCGCTGTAGATTTCGTTACGGAAAGAGCCGCCTTTAGCATCGAAAACAACAGCAATATGTGTCGGATTGTACTGATTAATCAGACTACGGATCATATTGATGACACCAAAAATAGCCCCTGTTGGCTCACCTTTGGCATTGGTTAACGGCGGACATGCAAAAAAAGCACGATAGAGATAAGAAGATCCATCAATCAGGATAATTGGTGTTTTATTTGGCATTAGTATTACCCAAAGGTTATTCGCTATAATGGTTAACAGTATACCCCAATTAACAACAATATTCTTATTATCTACAACAATAAAATGTAAAAATCTTTCATATTTACACAATGTTTTAATAGAAAGTTTTAACTTAAAAAACTGTATATTGCAAAATGAGTATTATATAATACTGTATCTTTTTTAACCTGAGTATACGATTAATGACACAGTTAAGTCTTGCTGCACAAAAAGTTAAAGATGCACTGGCAGCTAAAAATCTTGAAACCCCTTCTTGTCGTTTAGCAATGGATAATAGTGAGCGCAAGGCAAAAATCGAAGAACATTTTCGTGAGATCATGAAATTAATGGAGTTGGATCTTACTGATGACAGTCTTGCCGAAACACCACATCGTGTCTCTAAAATGTATGTTGATGAGATTTTTTCTGGGCTCTATTATGAAAATTTTCCCAAAATCACGCTCATTGAAAATAAAATGCAAGTCGACGAGATGATCACCGTTCGTGATATTACCTTAACCAGTGTCTGCGAACATCATTTTGTCACCATTGACGGCAAAGCCACCGTCTCTTATATCCCTAAAGATAAAGTTATTGGCTTATCCAAAATTAATCGAATTGTTGAATTTTTTTCACAGCGACCACAAGTACAAGAAAGATTAACTCAACAAATACTCGTTGCCCTTCAAACCTTACTTGGCACGGTAAATGTGGCGGTCTCAATCGATGCGACTCACTATTGTGTGAAAGCCAGAGGCATTAAAGATTCAAGCAGTATGACAACCACGACCGCACTGGGTGGCGGATTTAAAACCAATCCAAGTACCAGACAAGAATTTTTAAGAGCATTACATCACTATTAATATAAGGATATTCAATGAAATTTTTATCACTCATTTTTATGGTATTATTGATAACAGCATGCTCTGAACAGGAGTCTAATAATTCTAATAATAACGATAAATTTATTGGTTTTTGGGTAGAAGGTGGTCCCGATTTTAAATATACTGCAACCTATGCCAATCTTGTTGAAATAAGTAAACAAGGGGATAATTACTTTATCAATGAAAACTATGTTTATGGTAATGATCAAACCATTGCGATGCGAAAAGTCACAAAACCCCAAGACAATTTCGATGGACTCGCTTATCCATCAGAAAGAAATTTTGGTTTAGAAAACAGAGTGACTTTTCATGGTGATAACTATTCAAAAATCGGTATATTTAATACAGTTTTCTTTCGAATTTCAAAAGAAGAAGCAGAACAAATTAAACGTGATGTAAAAGAGTGCGAAGAGATAGAAAAAAACCGTTTTTTTATTCCTAAAGCGCAACAAGCTGAATATAAAAAACGGGCAAATGAGCTGGCTTATTGTCGGATTTTTTGGTAACAATCAAAATTGACGTAAACCTAAATTCAGCGGATTTTTGTAACAATCGTATGGGAATTGAATATTTAACAATAATCAAAACCTAAAACTCAAATACAAAACAACCGAAAATCAGCTTTATATTACGTGCATCTTCAAGAAAGATTGGTATAATTCTCGGCTACTTGAGTTAAATTACACAGTTAAATAACACATTTTCATGAAGATCATTCGCGGTATTGCTAATTTAAAAAATCAATTTTCCCAGTGCGTACTGACATTGGGCAATTTTGATGGCATACATTTAGGACATCAGCAATTAATTAACCATTTAATCACCCAAGGTAAAAAATTAAATCTACCAACCGTGGTTATGCTATTTGAACCGCAACCGTTAGAGTTTTTTTGTTCGGAAAATGCCCCTTCCCGATTAACCTCATTTCAAGAAAAAGTGATTTTTATTGAAAAACTCGGTATCGACTATATTATTGCTGTTCCGTTTACTCAAACCTTTGCCAAAATGTCTGCTGATGACTTTATTCAAGCTTGGTTGATAAATCAGTTACGGGCCAAATATATTATTATTGGTGATGATTTTCGGTTTGGGTTTGAACGTAAAGGGGATATTCATCTTCTTGAACATTATGCACAAAAAAATGATTTTACTGTCGAAAGCATGCCAACCTACGTTTGGAATCAGTTACGAATTAGTAGTACCGCGGTGCGTAAAGCTTTACTCAACAATGATTTTGAATTAGCACGTTGCCTATTAGGGCGTCCGTATAGCATTCAAGGACGTGTTATTCATGGCAATGCATTAGCAAGGCAATTAGGTTTTCCTACGGCAAATATTCAACTACACCGCAAAAAACCAGCCTTACACGGTGTCTATTTAGTTAACGTCAAAAATTGTTGTAGCCAACAATCTTATTATGGCATTGCTAATATTGGTATAAGACCAACTATTCAAGGAAAAAAAGCCATTTTAGAAGTGAATCTATTTGACTTTTCGGGTGATATTTATGGACAATATTTAGACGTAACCTTCCTCGAAAAATTACGAGACGAGAAAAAATTTGACTCTATAACAGCGTTGAAAGAACAAATTACACAAGATGTTTGCACTGCGAAAAAGATCAGTGCACAATTAACCAATTAAGAAAGTAGTATCAACAAAATTAACTGGAATAAATCAGCATGACAGATTATAAAAATACATTGAATTTACCGGAAACCGGTTTCCCAATGCGAGGTGATCTTGCCAAACGTGAACCGGCGATGTTGCAAAACTGGTACGATAAAGAACTTTATCGCAAAATCCGCCAAGTAAAAAAAGGGAAAAAAGCCTTTATTTTGCATGATGGCCCTCCTTATGCAAACGGCAAACTTCATATTGGTCATGCAGTTAATAAAATTATCAAAGATATTATCATTAAATCAAAAGGTTTAAGCGGTTATGATTCCCCATATATTCCAGGGTGGGACTGTCATGGTCTGCCAATCGAACAAAAAGTTGAAGAACAAGTTGGCAAACCAGGCGTAAAAGTGACACCGGCTGAGTTTCGTCAAATTTGTCGTGACTATGCTGCTTCTCAAGTTGAACTACAAAAAGCTGATTTTATACGTATGGGTGTATTGGGTGATTGGCAAAATCCCTACCGCACAATGAATTACGATACGGAAGCGAACATTATTCGAGCGTTAGGTAAAGTCATCAAAAACGGGCATTTAGTCAAAGGGGCAAAACCTGTTTACTGGTGTACAGATTGTATGTCTTCGTTAGCAGAAGCAGAAGTAGAATATTATGATAAATCTTCACCCGCTATAGATGTAAAATTTAAAGCGGTGGATAACCAAGCTGTTGCGAGTAAATTTGGCGTTCATACCGATTTAACTATTTATGCCGTGATTTGGACGACAACACCTTGGACATTACCCGCTAGCCGAGGTATTGCCTTAAATGCTGAGTTTGAGTATCAACTGGTACAAATAAACGATAAAGAATGCTTAATTTTAGCCACTGATCTGGTCGAATCCGTCATGAAACGTGCCGAAATTTCAGAATGGAAAATTCTTGGCAGCTGTAAAGGTAATGCGCTTGAGCTATTACGCTTTAAGCATCCTTTCCTTGATTTTGATGAACCCATTGTACTTGGTGAACACGTTACGGTTGATGCTGGTACCGGTGCGGTGCACACTGCGCCCGGCCATGGTGCGGAAGACTTTTTAGTTGGTCAAAAATATGGGCTTGAAGTTGCTAACCCTGTTGGTGGCAATGGGTGCTATTTACCGGGCACAGGTGCAGGTTTAGATGGCTTATTTGTATTTAAAGCGAATAAAGTTGTGATCGACATATTAAAAGACCACAATGCGCTACTTCATTTTGAAAATATTGAACATAGCTATCCATGTTGTTGGCGTCACAAAACACCGGTTATTTATCGTGCAACACCGCAATGGTTTATTAGCATGGATAAACAAGGTTTACGTGCCCAATCATTACAAGAAATTAAACAAGTTCGCTGGATTCCGGATTGGGGACAAGCACGAATTGAGACAATGGTTGCTAATCGCCCTGACTGGTGTATCTCTCGTCAACGCACATGGGGCGTACCGATGACGTTATTTGTCCACAAAGAGACCGAAGAGCTACACCCCGATACCCTAGCACTGGTTGAAAAAGTCGCTAAATTAGTTGAACAACACGGTATCCAAGCTTGGTGGGATGCAGATATCAAAGATTTGCTTGGCCCCGATGCAGACGATTATCGCAAAGTGCCAGATACCCTTGATGTCTGGTTTGATTCAGGATCAACTTTCTTTTCGGTAGTCGGTGTACGCCCTGAGTTTGAAGGGCACGAAGCTGACATGTATTTAGAAGGTTCAGATCAACATCGTGGTTGGTTTATGTCATCATTAATGCTATCAACAGCGATTGATAACAAAGCCCCTTATAAGCAAGTGTTAACGCATGGTTTTGTGGTTGACGGTCAAGGTCGAAAAATGTCTAAATCGTTAGGCAATATCGTTACCCCACAAGAAGTTATGGGTAAACTCGGAGCAGATATTCTACGTCTATGGATTGCTTCGACCGATTATTCGGGTGAAATGAGCTATTCTGACGAAATTATCAAACGTGCAGCGGATAGTTACCGTCGTATTCGTAATACAGCTCGCTTTTTACTGGCTAACTTAAACGGCTTTGATCCAGCTAAAGACATGGTCAAACCTGAAGATATGGTGGTACTGGATCGCTGGGCGGTCAGCATGGCAAAAGAGGCACAAGATCAAATTATCCAAGCTTACGAAAGTTATGATTTCCATAAAGTCGTACAACGTATTATGCAATTCTGTTCAATTGAAATGGGATCATTCTATTTAGATATTATTAAAGATCGTCAGTACACTGCAAAAAGTGATAGCGTTGCTCGTCATAGTTGCCAAACTGCCTTATATCATATTGCTCAAGCAATGGTACGTTGGATAGCGCCGGTACTATCTTTTACCGCTGATGAAATTTGGCAATATTTACCTTCAGCCGAAAAATCAGAATTTGTATTTGAAGATGAATGGTATAACGAACTATTTAGTTTATCCGATAATGAAACATTAAATAGTGAGTATTGGGCGCAAATTCTAGCAATTCGTAGCGAAGTAAACAAAGTGCTAGAACAAGGTCGTAACGATAAAGTGATTGGCGGTTCTCTTGAAGCCGCTGTTACCCTTTATGCAGACGATCAGATTGCCACAGCACTCGCTAAATTAGAGAACGAATTACGCTTTGTACTACTCACGTCACAAGCCAGCGTGAAACCACTAGACAGTGCGACACAACAGGCAGTACAAAGTGATATAGCCGGTCTTAAAATCGAGCTCACTAAAGCGAAAGGTGATAAGTGTCCTCGCTGTTGGCATTACACCATTGATAATGAACCAACAACACATTTATGTAAACGCTGTGAAGAAAACATTCATGGTAAGGGTGAAGTTAGACATTTCGCCTAGCAATAGAATGACAGATAAACACGGCTATAAGACAATAGCTTATAGCCACTTATTACATTAAGCGCCGACAACAGTCGGCGAAATATCATCATGAGCATGAACTTTATGAAAAAAGAGAATGGACTTTACTGGTTACTTATTAGCACAATTGTGTTCTTTGTTGATATTGCTAGTAAATTTTGGATCCTAACTAAATTCAACCTTTATGAATCAATCAACGTGTTACCTTTCTTCTCGATTACTTATGTACAAAATATTGGTGCTGCATTTAGTATTTTTGAAGGTCAACGTTGGATGCTTGCAGCCGTTGCTTTACTCATTAGTGGTGCCATTGTGTATATGCTTTATCGTAACAAACGACAGCAAAAATTAGAAAATTTTTCACTATCACTTATATTAGGTGGTGCTTTAGGCAACCTATTTGACCGCCTTTATCATGGATTTGTGGTTGATTTTCTAGATGTAAATTTCGGTAGCTGGCACTACCCAACCTTTAATATTGCTGATTGTGCGATTTGTATCGGTATTGGATTATTTATTCTAAGTAGTTATAAAAAACCCCAAAAGACCGAATAACATGCAAATTATTTTAGCTAACCCTCGAGGTTTTTGTGCTGGTGTTGATCGAGCTATCACGATCGTTGAACGCGCACTTGAACTCTTTGGTGCACCCGTTTATGTTCGCCATGAAGTGGTGCATAACCGCTATGTGGTTAACAACTTGAAAGAGCTAGGCGCAATTTTTATTGAACAAATTGACGAAGTCCCTGACGATAGTATTCTTATCTTTTCTGCGCATGGTGTATCTAAAGCGGTGCGTGAAGAAGCAAAAAAACGAAAACTTCGTATCTTTGATGCAACTTGCCCATTAGTGACTAAAGTTCATATGGAAGTGGCAAGATCCAGTTATCGTGGTGAAGAAGTGGTCTTAATCGGTCATGCCGGGCATATTGAAGTGGATGGTACATTAGGTCAATACAATAATCCTAATGGTGGTATTTATTTGATTGAATCGATAAACGATGTTCAAACATTACAAGTCAAAAACGAAGATCACCTATGCTTTACAACCCAAACAACCTTATCAGTGGAAGATACGGCGGAAATCATTGCTGCCTTAAAAGTACGATTTCCTAAAATCCGTAGCCCGCGTAAAAATGATATTTGTTATGCCACAACCAATCGACAACAAGCCGTAAAACAACTTTCATCACAAGCAGATGTGATACTTGTCGTCGGTTCAAAAAATTCATCCAATTCCAACCGATTAGCTGAACTTGCCAGACGCAACAGTAAAAATGCTTATTTGATCGATTATGCCACCGATATTGAACAAGAATGGTTAACTAATGCTCGCACGGTGGGCGTAACGGCAGGCGCATCTGCGCCCGATATTTTAGTGCAACAGGTTATTGAACATTTGAAAAGTTTGGGTTGCACATCACTGATCGAAACAGACGGAATTTTAGAAAATATTACCTTTGAAATTCCTAAAGAATTGCGTATTGAAGTAAAAGCAAACTAACGGGTTAATTTGTGTGTTTTAGTTGCTCAAATTTTGCCAATAGCTGATCATGGGTCTCGATATGCTCAGGATCAGCAATAATAGCATTTTGAATGGGGCAAACACGCTGACAAGTTGAATGATCATAATAACCGACACATTCAGTACATTTGTTGGGATCGATTTCATAAGTATCAAACCCCATAGAGATAGCCTCGTTAGGACATTCAGGCTCACACATATCACAATTAATACATTTACTGGTTATTTTTAATGCCATTGCTCAATTAACTTTATCATCTCCAAAAAATTTGCGCCATTATAGCGCAATCCTTCCTAATTTCTAAAAAAGAATACAGCTATCATGTTCGTGATAGACCAAATAAGTTTGAATTTATTGAAATATTTCAATATAAATTAGATAATTTAGCCTGTATTATTTTCATAATAATTACAATTTATTAAGAATAGTTATCAATAACATTTATATTATTACGCTACAATGCTAAAACGATTAAAGAATAGAATAAAAGGATGAAAAGATATTGTTAAAGTTAATTAAATTCAAAAATATAGTGATTGCTATTTTTCTGTTTGTGCTTCTCTATATTATCAAGCTGATCGTTTTTCCGTCACAATCGCCAGTGAATTATATTACCTCACCTGTGACTAAAGTTAATATTGAAAAAACGGTACTGGCTGATGGAACAATTAGCGCCTTCAAGCAAGTCAGCGTGGGGGCGCAGGTTTCGGGTCAGATCAAAAAGTTATATGTTGAATTAGGTGATCAAGTTAAACAAGGAGACATGATTGCTGAAATTGATGATTTAAAACAAAGCAATGATTTGAAACAAGCCGAAGCTTCGCTTAGTAGCCTTGAAGCACAACGTAAATCAAAACAAGCCAACTTAATTAATTACCAACTGACTTATAATCGCCAATTAAAACTCGTCAATAAAGGGGTCGGCGTTCAATCCGATTTAGATTCAGCCAAAGCCGATCTCGATGCAATCAAAGCCGATATCGCTGCCTTAGATGCAAATATCATCAGTGCACAAGTCGCTGTTGATACAGCCAAAGTGAATCTTGGTTATACCAAAATACGATCACCTATTGATGGCGTAATTGTCGCTATACCCGTTGATCAAGGTCAAACCGTTAACTCTGTGCAAAGTGCACCGACCATTGTGAAAGTTGCACAATTGGATAAGATGACCGTTGAAGCACAAATTTCAGAAGCGGATGTCATTAATGTAAAAAAAGGAATGCCCGTCTATTTCACCATATTAGGTGAGCCCAATAGACGTTTTGACGGTTTAACATTACGCGCCATTGAACCTGCGCCAGATTCGATTAATACGGAAAGTTCATCAAGTTTAAGTTCTTCGTCATCCACCACCAAAACAGCAATTTACTATAATGGATTATTCGATGTTGATAATCCTGATCATATTTTACGAATTTCGATGACAGCCCAAGTTTATATTGTTTTATCTGAAGCAAAAGATGTATTGGCAATCCCATCTCAAGCAATCCAAAAAAATTTGGCAGATAATAAAGCAATTGTCTATGTACTTAATCAACAAAATAATGCTGAAGAACGAGAAGTCAGTTTAGGTATCAATAATAATATTAATGTGGAAATCAAATCCGGACTTAAAGAAGGGGAAGTCGTCATTATTGGTAGTGACAATGGCGCATTATTCAATCCTAATGGACGCACGCCGAGGATAAGATTCTGATATGACAAACACTAATAATCCGCTGATCAAACTTGAAAACATTGTTCGTGAATTTCCAGCTGGCGATTCAACCATACAAGTGCTTAAAAGCATCAATCTAACGATTAATGCTGGCGAAATGGTTGCCATTATTGGTGCGTCTGGTTCGGGCAAATCAACATTAATGAATATTTTAGGTTGTTTAGATAAACCAAGCTCTGGTGTCTATACCATTGGAGGACGAACCACCAATCAATTATCACCTGATGAATTAGCTGAATTACGTCGTGAACACTTTGGTTTTATCTTTCAACGTTATCATTTGCTAAACGCCTTAACGGCACAAGGTAATGTTGAAATCCCTGCTATTTATGCCGGAATCACCAATGAACAACGGAAAAAACGAGCTATTGAAATATTAACCCGTTTAGGGCTTGAAGATAAGATTAATAATAAACCCAGTCAATTATCTGGCGGTCAACAACAGCGTGTCAGTATTGCTCGAGCCTTAATAAACGGCGGACAAGTTATTTTAGCAGATGAACCGACGGGCGCACTTGACCGTAAAAGCGGATTAGAAGTCATGGCTATCTTGCGAGAACTTCATAAACAAGGGCATACCGTCATTATTGTGACACATGATAGCAATATTGCCCAAAGTGCAGAACGGATTATTGAAATCAGTGACGGAAATATTATCTCTGACTCAATCAATCCTAACTATCACGCAGAAGAAGAGGATCATCGCCAAGTCAAACAGATCGAAACGACTAAAACCCAAGACAACTTTCAAGCTAAGTATAATCGATTTCGAGATGCCTTTAATATGGCAATATTGTCGATGCTTTCTCAACGATTACGAACTTTTCTTACCATGCTTGGTATTATCATTGGTATTGCCTCGGTGGTTTCAATGGTTGCCTTAGGCGAAGGCACAAAACAAAAAATATTATCGAATATAAATTCGTTAGGGACAAGCACACTCGAAATTTATCCCGGAAGCGGATTTGGGGATCGCAACGCAGATAAAATTACCACCTTACGCTCATCCGACGCCGACTTTTTAGCAAAACAAAGTTTTGTACATAGCACGACCCCAAATCTGGCAACATCAGTCTATTTTCGGGTTAAAAATTTGGCTGTAACGGGGACTGTAAATGGTGTGGGAGAGCAATTTTTTGCCGTTCGTGGCTATAACATTACCCAAGGTATTGCGTTTGATCAGGCCAGTGTTGCTTCGTCAGCACAAGATGCCGTTATCGATGAAAATACCGTTAAACAGCTATTTAAGAATGAAAATCCAATCGGCAAAATTCTGATGGTGGGTCAATTACCGGTACGAATAATTGGCGTTGCCACAAAACAACAACAAGGTTTTGGTAATAATGAAAGCCTTAACATCTGGCTTCCTTACACCACAGTCATTAATCGCATGGTGGGACAAACCTCGTTAAGAAGTATTACGGTTCGGGTCAATGATAATGTTGATTTATCGATTGCAGAACAAGCGATTAATAAAATCATGATACAACGTCATGGTGTTAAAGACTTTTTTATTTTTAATTCAGATAGCATTCGTGACACCGTTAACTCCTCAGCTTGGGTATTAACATTATTAATTTCAACCATTGCATTTATCTCACTGTTAGTGGGGGGGATTGGTGTTATGAATATCATGCTAGTATCCGTCACAGAAAGAACCCGAGAGATTGGCGTACGCATGGCAGTGGGTGCACGTTCAAGTGATATACTGCAACAGTTTTTAATCGAAGCGGTATTAGTATGTCTTATCGGTGGTACATTAGGCATCTTATTATCATTTGTGGTTGGTGGGATTTTCAATTATGTTGTCACATCCTTTGCGATGCGTTTTTCCATCATTTCAATTATCGCTGCCTTTAGTTGTTCAAGTGTCATTGGCATAATTTTTGGTTATTTTCCAGCTAAACGAGCCGCCAAACTTGATCCGATTTATGCTTTAGAACGAGAATAATGTTTTTAAAACCTCACCTAAAATTAAAATCCCTCTGCAATCATGATATTGCAAAGGGATTTAAAATAACAACCTTAAAAATTGTCATCATGTTACATTCAAATACTATGACAATTTATCGCACTCAAAACAGATGTTTTAATCAATGACACTCGCTTAATTTTTGGTTTTAGGATCTAAGCCGACTAAGAACGAAGTCACTCTTAAATAATCATTAATAAATGCTTGTTCATCAGATATATTAAGTCCTTTGGAATTGACATAAAACTTGCGATTAACGATAACAGAAGGTATTGAGTTTGGTTTCAATTCTTTAATGGCATCGGTTTGTTGTGCCATAAAAGCTTTAACTAAAAAATTGTCTTTCGTTTCATCAAACGTTTTACTATCCACACCTAACGTTAAAAATACCGCTTTGATGTCGTCAGCAGTTTTTATGCTACGCTCTTCTTGTATTGCCTGATAAAAAGCGTCTGAAGCTTTATCTTGAATACCAAGTACATTAGCTATCGCCCATGCTTGAGCAAGTTCCTTGGCAAGTGGCCCAAAATCCTCTAAATGATAACGTTTAAATTTTACCCCTTCTGGTAAATCCTTGCTGATAAGTTGTGCACCATGATATTTTGTTTCAAATCGGTAGCAACTAGGACAATTAAATGAAAAAAACTCAATCACTTCTTTGTCTGGTGATGGATTAGTCGGTAGTACAACATACTGAACACCTTTTTCAATCGGTGCTAATGGTGCCGTAATAGTCGGTGTTTGATCTTCTTTAGAGTCAATACTTGCGGGGGCTTGCTCTGCAAAACTATTTACCGAAAAAAGTAATACTCCCAAAGCAATAAACGTCTTTTTCATTAGTCAATTCTCCTTATTATTTAATAATGCCACGCGCTTTTAACAAGGCACTTTTAAAATCATCTTCATAATCTTTTTTCAGACCGGGGATAGCTTCATTTTTATCAGCGTCACGCATTTTTAAATGATAAATCAGAACCTCATCACTTAACTCTTTTAAGTCGCCTTCAAAACCTGCTTCTTGCCCTAATTGTGCAAGAAATTGTAACAGATTCAGATCTGAGTCTTTTTCCCAGGCTGCCTGTAATAACTCCATTAATTCATCAATACGATGACATTTCATAATTCATACCTTTTTGTATACTTCAAATTAATTGAAGATGATGAGATAAAATTAATATTAAATATTTAACGCTATAAATTCTGTCACAGAAACATAAACAATAGTAGCGATTCTTTTTATTAAATACAAACGACACGTTAAAAGTCATAGGTATCGACTTATCTTTCAATACCATTTAATGTCTATGAAATAATTGTGATAAGTCTATTTTCCCTTATAACTTAAATTAATTTTGCTATATAGTAATGCTATTTAGATTT
The DNA here is from genome assembly GCF_046635805.1 of Gilliamella sp. CG13. Taxonomy (NCBI): domain Bacteria; kingdom Pseudomonadati; phylum Pseudomonadota; class Gammaproteobacteria; order Orbales; family Orbaceae; genus Gilliamella; species Gilliamella sp. CG13. The sequence goes on along the minus strand of NZ_JBIDFM010000004.1, from coordinate 61,213 downwards.
TTCGCAATGTGAAACAGAGACATTTTATGGGCAAACTACCTATTACAACAATTATCTTAGCTGGCGGAAAAAGTACCCGAATGAATGGTAACGATAAAGGATTATTACAGCTAAATGGTAAACCGCTTTATCAACATGTCATTGATCGTATTGAATCACAAACAGATTTCATCATGATTAACTCTAATCGCAATCTAAATCAATATCAAAAGGCAGGCTATCCTACCTTTATTGATGATTTAGCGGGTTATCATGGCCCCCTTTCCGGCATTTACAGTGGGTTATTACGTAGCACTACCGACTGGAACTTATTTGTCAGTTGTGATACGCCTTTTTTACCTGACGATTTAATCTTTCGTTTAACCCAACACACCACGACACATTACGCTATTTATCCCTTTGACGGGCGGTATCATCATCCAACCATTTTATTGATTCATAAAACCATAATTACCCCACTTAAAGCTTATTTGGCACAAGGTGAACGTAAATTGATGTTATTTTTACAACAAATCAATGCTTATGCTGTCGATTTTAGTGATAAACCATCATGTTTTACCAATATTAATACCCCTGAGATACTTGAGCAACTCACTCAATCTAAAAAATAAATCTCTTATTTTTAGATTAAACTGCTATTTATTCCATTTTGTTAAGTATTTAGCAAAATCGTCTATTTCAACATCCTGTGTTGCCCAAGAAGTACAAAAACGTAACCCGATATGCGCCTCATCAATTGCCCCAAGATTATCGACCGAATAATGTGCAAGGATTTTCTTGGCTAATCGTTTTGGCACACTAACAAATAATTGATTGCTTTGTGGTTTACTTAAGAATGAAAATCCAGCATTTTCAAACAGTGTTTGCAGTTTATCTGCCATATAATTACTATGCTTACCCAGTTTGATATACAAGTTGTTTTGCATCAACGCATTCATCTGTACGGCAACAATCCAACTTTTAGCTAAAATTGCGCCTTTTTGCTTCATACTAAATCGAAAATCTTGGTTAATCGTCAGGTTATTAAACACCAACGCTTCACCCGCAAATGCCCCCACTTTCGTGCCACCTATATAAAAAACATCGGTATATTTAGCTAAATCCGGAAAGGTTAGATCATTATCTTTTGCGGCTAATGCCATTGCCAGACGTGCACCATCTAAATACAGATAAAGTTGATTATTTTGACAAAATTGATATAGCTTTTTAAGCTCTTGCTTACTATAAATAGTACCAAGTTCGGTGGTGTTTGAAATATACACTAATTTAGGTTGTACCATATGTTCATCATGATGATGTGCCAAAACGGGTTTTAGCAATTCAGGCGTCAATTTTCCATCTTGGCTTTTCACCGTTAATACTTTATGTCCTGTTGCTTCAATCGCCCCTGTTTCATGCACATTAATATGTCCACTTTCGGTCGCAATAACCGCTTGATAAGGTTTTAAAATATGTGAAATAACTGTTAAATTCGTGATAGTTCCACCTGGCATAAAATGTATATCTGCATTCGGCGATTTTAGACGCTTTTTGATATTTTCTTTAGCTTGATGACAGCACTCATCTAAACCATAGCCACTTAACTTTTTATTGGTCGTTTCAACAAAGCTTTTTAACAAGCTTGGATGCACTGTTTGGTTATAATCATTCAAAAAATCATACATATCATTACCTTTATTCCGCCTTCATTTTTTAATATGATGTTATATTAATCGCATCTTCAATATAACACGATAAAGCAGAGAGTCTATGAACAATACAAAAATGATTGGAATTAGTGGCTATAGTGGCAGTGGTAAAACGACCCTTCTCAAGAAAATAATTCCTTTATTGGTCGAACAGGGTTTTCGCATTGGCTCGTTAAAGCATGCGCATCATAATATTGAACTAGATATTCCCGGAAAAGATAGTTATGAACTGCGAAAAGCCGGTTCTTTACAAACCATTATTGCTTGTGATAACCGCTATGCATTTATTGAAGAGACCCCAAACAATCCTGTCGATTTATCGACACTGATTAACCAATTTAGCCATGTCGATATCGTTTTGGTTGAAGGATTTAAAGAAGAGAAAATACCTAAAATTATTTGTCATCGGCATACAAATCAACCTCAGCTGTATATTGACGAATATACCTTAGCCATCGCCAGTGATGAGCCATTAGAGAGTCAGCTACCTGTATTTGATATCAATCAAGCCGATCCAATCGTTGAGTTTATAAAAGGATATTTATCATTGCCAAAACAGCATAAATAAAAAATAAAGGGTGTATTAACCTATCTTTTTAAGCAAACCGAAACAAAAAAGGGAAATACTTCATTTCCCTTTTATTTCAGCATAATCGCTTATTTATTTCGCAACAATCACCATTGCCGGACGAATTAAACGACCATTTAAGGTATAACCTTTTTGAATGGTATTGACGATTTGACCTGATTGATGATCTGGCGATTCAACCATGCTAATCGCTTGGTGAACATCAGGATTTAATTGTGAATCTACTGTGTTAATCACTTCAATCCCAAACTTTTTGACGGTATCTAAAAATGATTTTAAGGTAAGCTCTAATCCTTCAACAGTTGCTTGATGTTCAGGATTATTTTTATCGGTAGATTCTAGAGCTCGCTCTAAATTATCGATAACTGGCAACAGTTCATTCGAAAATTTTTCTAACGCAAATTTTCGTGCTTTATCAACGTCTTGTTCAACACGTTTACGAACGTTATCAATCTCAGCACGGGCACGAATCATCGCCTCACTCTCATTTTTTTTCGCAATTTGTAATGCCTGTTCTAATTCAGCAATACGTGCATTTTTCGCTTTTAATTGCTCCTCGTAATTCGGTTCAGCTGGCGCTTCTGATTCTTTTGGTTCTTCTACCGCTACATCAATGTTAGGTTCATTTTCTGACATGTTCTTGTCTTGCTCTGTCATAAGGTACTCCAAATATAGTCGAAAACTTAGTGAATTAAGGTTATTATGGGGACGATTTTTGTTATTGCAAGGTTATCTCTATAGGTTAATATATATTTTTTTATTTTTAATTAAAAAAATCAATGATACTTAAATAAAAAAATGACAAGGATATTTTATGGGTGCACCATTTAAATGTATTGGTTTAGTTGGCATTCCACGCAAATTAGACGCTATCGAAACCCACAGAGTGCTTTATGATTGGTTAATCAAATTAGGTATTCGTGTTTTAGTTGAAGACCGATTAGCGGAATTTATTAAATTTCCAGCCAATGTCTATGCCAATTTGGATACGATTGGAGAACAAGCTGATCTGGCCATTGTTGTTGGTGGCGATGGCAATATGTTGCGTTCGGCTCGCTATTTATCACACTATAAAATTAGAGTAATCGGCGTGAATCGGGGTAATTTGGGCTTTTTAACCGACATTTCGCATGAGCAAGTCGTGGAACAGTTAAGTCCAGTCATTGCCGGAGAATATGACGATGACCCTCGCTTTTTACTCGAAGTTTCAATTTATAATAATGGCAATCTCATCAATTCCGGTTTTGCTGTTAATGAAATTGTCGTTACGCCCAACACGGTTGCGCATATGATTGATTACGATGTGTATATCAATGAACGCAATGCATTCTCACAGCGTGCGGATGGTTTAATTATTGCAACCCCAACCGGCTCTACCGCCTACTCCTTGTCTGCTGGTGGACCAATTTTAGCGCCTCACTTAGATGCACTCATTATTACACCAATGTTTCCACACTCATTGGCGGTAAGGCCATTAGTCATCAAAAGTGATAACCCTATCCATCTTAAGTTTCCAACCACTGCATTAGATTTGAATATTGCTTGCGATAGCCAAATTATTTTACCGGTCAAACCAAGCTATGATGTTATTATTCGCCGTTCTGGATATGAATTTAATTTAATTCATTCTAGAGATTATGATTATTTTAATAACCTTTCCAGTAAATTGGGTTGGTCACAAAAAATGTATTAAATCATTTAGCTAACCAATTTTAGACAGAAAATCATTATCGATCATGGCTCGCAGGGAATCATTTTAACCTGCGAGCATACCAAGAAGGTAAAAATGCTGTTATTTTAAATCAGTAGGGAATCACATAAGCCAACACATAAACAGTCAGGGATGAAAAAATCGCTGCAATCACATCATCCACCATAATACCAAAACCACCGGGCACACGCTTATCAAACCAACGAATAGGCCAAGGTTTTGCCATATCAAATACTCGAAAAGCAACAAAAGCAATCGCAATCCATAGTAGTGAATATTGTGGGATAAAAAATAGCGTTATCCACATACCAACAAATTCATCCCAAACGATATGCCCTGAGTCATGTGTATGTGTATCATCTGATGTCTTTTGACAAAGAAAACAGCCAAACATAAATGTCACAAAAATAAAGATCCAATATAAAATCGGTTGTAACTCGTTAAATAACAACCACAGCGGAATCGCCATTAATGACCCCATTGTGCCAGGCATAATTGGGGATAAGCCACTTCCTAATCCCACCGCTAAAAAATGGATCGGATTAGTAAGTTTCAAGTGTTTTTTAAAATCTTTATTACGTGCTTGTTTTGTCATGTTTGCTTTTAAATTTGATAAAATGATGCCGACTTAACGTCGGCAAACATAGCAAAATGCTGATAGTTAATTAGCATTTTTATTGATGAGTATTATATTATTCGTCTTTGGTTAACGTTGCAACCATTACGGCTTTAATGGTATGTAAACGATTTTCTGCTTCATCAAAAACAATACTGTGTCGAGATTCAAATACATCGTTAGTCACTTCTAAACCATCTGTTAAACCATATTGCGCTGCCATTTGCTTGCCGACGGTGGTATTCATATCGTGAAAAGCGGGCAAACAGTGCATAAATTTCACATCGGGATTATGAGTAAGATTAATCACATTTTGATTAATTTGATAAGGCGCTAACAGTTTGACCCTTTCATCCCAAACGTCTTTAGGTTCTCCCATGGAAACCCACACATCGGTATAGAGAAAATCAACGCCGTTAACGCCATCAGCAACATCTTCTGTTAAAAGGATTTTAGCACCTGTCGTTTTTGCTATATCTTGGCACTGTTTGACCAGTTCCAATTCGGGTTGGCACGCTTTAGGCGCCACTAAACGAATCTCCATACCCATTAAAGCTGCGCCTTCCATTAACGAATTCCCCATATTATTACGCGCATCACCTAGATAGGCGAATTTGACACTGCTTAATGCCCGATTGCCGATATGTTCTTTCATGGTCATAAAGTCAGCTAAAATCTGTGTAGGGTGTGCCTCGGTGGTTAATCCATTCCACACAGGGACACCGGCATACTTCGCTAAGGTTTCGACAATATCTTGTCCATAACCTCGATACTCAATACCGTCATACATCCGACCTAATACACGGGCAGTATCTGCAATAGATTCTTTATGACCTATTTGGCTCCCACTTGGACCTAAATAGGTCACTTGGGCACCCTGATCAAATGCGCCCACTTCAAAAGCACAACGCGTACGGGTTGAGTCTTTTTCGAAAATTAAGGCAATATTTTTACCCACCAGATGTTTTTTTTCAGTGCCTTGTTGCTTAGCGTGCTTTAATTGAATAGAAAGATCGATTAATTGATTAATTTCGCTTGGGGTGAAATCGAGTAAACGTAAAAAGTGGCGCTGATAAAAACCGTGCATGACGAGCTCCTAATCGAGATTATTATTCTCGCCATTCTATTTGAATAATTATTCACTTTCAAGCTAAACATAGTAATATCTTTGATAATTTATGTGATTCGTTACAAGTCTCAAAAATGAGACATTATTATTCAATTAATTTTAATAATATTGCTTTTTTTGTATAAAAAAGTGTAATAAAATGGCTAAATATTATCTTCTCAAGATTAATAGAAATGAATTTTTATTCATATATAATGATTTTTTATTCTTAAAGGTCTTTTTAATCATGCAAACTTATGCCCTCCTTATATTACAAGACGGTTCACAATTTATCGGTACATCTATCGGCGCTGAAGGTCAAACTGTTGGCGAAGTTGTTTTTAATACCTCAATGACTGGCTATCAAGAAATATTGACCGATCCCTCTTACTGTGAACAATTAGTTACTTTAACTTATCCACATATTGGTAATGTGGGCACTAATGATGCAGATGCTGAATCAAATCAAGTTTACGCAAAAGGACTTATTATTCGTGATTTGCCACTATTAGCCAGTAATTATCGCTGTGAAAAAGATCTCTCCAATTATCTAAAACAACACAATGTTGTTGCTATTGCCGATATTGATACCCGCCGTTTAACCCGTATTTTACGTGAAAAAGGCGCACAACATGGCGTTATTGTAACGGGCAAAGATAAACAGACTTTACTCGAGAATGCAGAAGCAACCAAACAAATAGCTCTCAATTTTAAAGGATTAACCGGACTTGATTTAGCTAAAGAAGTAACGTGTGCTAAAAGTTATTGTTGGACGCAAGGCATTTGGACAAGACAAAATGAGCATCCAACACCAAAACCTGAAAGTGCTTTACCCTATCATGTTGTTGCCTATGATTTTGGTGTTAAACAAACTATTTTACGTATGTTAGTTGAACGGGGTTGCAAATTAACCATTGTGCCGGCTAAAACGAGTGCCGAACAAGTTTTAGCATTACATCCTGATGGTATCTTTTTATCTAATGGGCCTGGTGATCCAGCACCGTGTACGTATGCCATAGATGCCATTAAGCAGTTTTTAACCACTAATATTCCGATATTTGGCATCTGTCTTGGACATCAGCTGTTAGCGCTGGCATGTGGTGCGAAAACCAAAAAAATGAAATTTGGTCACCATGGTGGAAATCATCCGGTTAAAGATCTTGAGCATGATCGTGTCATGATTACCGCGCAAAATCATGGGTTTGCCGTTGATGAACACAGTTTACCGGCTCACTTACGTGTTACGCATCAATCCCTATTCGACGGCTCATTGCAAGGTATTCATCATAATCAAAAACCTGCTTTTAGTTTTCAAGGACATCCCGAAGCCAGTCCTGGGCCACATGATGCCGCCCCGCTTTTTGATCACTTTATAGAATTAATTAAATTTTACCAGCAGGAGCAATAACATGGCTAAGCGAACTGACATCAACACTATTTTAATTATTGGCGCAGGCCCGATTGTTATTGGTCAAGCATGTGAATTTGATTATTCAGGCGCACAAGCCTGCAAAGCACTACGTGAAGAAGGCTATCGGGTTATTTTAGTGAATTCTAATCCTGCCACCATTATGACCGATCCTGAACTGGCAGATGCAACCTACGTTGAACCTATTCATTGGACAACGGTGAGCAAAATTATCGAACAAGAAAGACCCAATGCGATTTTACCCACAATGGGAGGACAAACTGCCCTTAACTGCGCTCTGGAACTTGAAAAACGTGGTATTTTAAAACAATTTAATGTTGAGATGATCGGTGCCACTGCTGACGCCATTGATAAAGCCGAAGATCGCAAACGTTTTGATCAAGCCATGAAAAAAATTGGTCTTGATACGGCTCGTTCGGGTATTGCCCATTCACTGACAGAAGCTTACGCTGTACTCGAACAAGTGGGCTTTCCTTGCATTATTCGCCCTTCATTTACAATGGGTGGTACCGGTGGTGGAATTGCTTATAATACTCAAGAATTTGATGAAATTTGTACTCGAGGATTAGATTTATCACCAACGAAAGAACTACTGATTGATGAGTCATTGATCGGTTGGAAAGAGTACGAAATGGAAGTTGTGCGAGATAAAAATGATAACTGCATCATTGTCTGTTCAATTGAAAATGTTGACCCTATGGGCATTCATACCGGCGATTCTATTACTGTTGCCCCTGCTCAAACCTTGACAGATAAAGAGTATCAAATCATGCGTAATGCCTCGATAGCGGTACTTCGTGAAATTGGGGTAGAAACAGGCGGATCAAATGTTCAATTTTCGGTCGATCCCAAAAATGGACGCTTGATTGTCATTGAAATGAATCCACGGGTATCACGCTCATCCGCATTAGCGTCAAAAGCAACTGGTTTTCCTATCGCTAAAATTGCCGCCAAACTGGCAGTCGGTTATACTCTTGATGAACTCGCCAATGATATTACAGGCGGTAGAACACCGGCATCATTTGAGCCTTCGATCGACTATGTCGTCACTAAGATTCCACGTTTTAACTTTGAAAAATTTGCCGGTTGTAATGATCGCTTAACCACACAAATGAAATCAGTAGGTGAAGTCATGGCGATTGGGCGCACGTTTCAAGAATCATTACAAAAAGCGCTACGAGGACTTGAAGTCGGTGCGTGTGGTTTTGATCCGAAAATTGACAATTATGATGATGAAAAAAACCTCAACAAAATACGTTATGAACTACAAGAAGCTGGGGCTGAACGAATTTGGTATATTGCGGATGCTTTTCGAGCCGGTTTCAGCTTAGATGACGTCTTCACATTAACCAATATAGATCGCTGGTTTTTAGTGCAGATTGAAGAACTTATCAGCCTTGAAAACCAACTAAAATCGCAATCATTTGCTAGCCTTAATTCAGAATCATTATGGCAACTTAAGCGTAAAGGTTTTTCAGATTTACGAATCGCTAAACTGCTGAATGTTAAAGAGCAAGACGTTCGTGATCGACGAAAGCAATACCATATTCATCCGGTTTATAAACGGGTTGATACTTGTGCAGCAGAATTCTCAACCGATACGGCTTATCTTTACTCAACCTATGAACAAGAGTGTGAAGCCAAACCACAATTCATTCGCCCTAAGATTATGATATTAGGCGGTGGACCGAATCGGATTGGGCAAGGTATTGAATTTGATTACTGTTGCGTGCATGCAGCGCTGGCATTACGTGAAGATGGTTACGAAACCATTATGGTTAACTGTAATCCTGAAACGGTATCAACTGATTATGATATATCAGATCGACTCTATTTCGAGCCTGTTACATTGGAAGATGTGCTAGAAATTGCCTACGTTGAAAAGCCAAACGGTGTAATCGTCCAATACGGTGGACAAACACCACTTAAATTGGCTCGAGCACTGGAAGCAGCAGGATTACCAATTATTGGTACTTCACCTGATGCAATCGATCAGGCTGAAGATCGTCAACGCTTTCAAGCCATTGTTGAAAAACTAAATTTGAAACAACCGGTTAATGCTACTGTAACTGACATTGAAGAAGCCGTCATTAAAGCCGAACAGATTGGCTATCCATTAGTGGTCAGACCCTCTTACGTGCTTGGCGGTCGGGCAATGGAGATTGTTTATAATGAATCCGATTTAAGGCGATATTTTAAAACCGCTATCAGCGAATCTAACAATGCGCCTGTATTGCTTGATCACTTTCTAGATGACGCAATTGAAGTTGATATTGATGTGATTGCCGACGGCGAACAAATTATGATCGGCGGCATTATGGAGCACATTGAGCAAGCCGGTATTCACTCAGGCGATTCCGCTTGTTCATTACCCACTTATACATTAAGTCCAGAAATTTTAGACAAATTGCGCAAGCAAGCTAAACAATTAGCGTTAGAACTTAATGTTAAAGGTTTGATGAATGGGCAATTTGCCGTCAAAGATAATCAAATTTATTTGATTGAAATCAACCCTCGAGCTGCTCGCACCGTGCCATTCGTGTCGAAAGCAACAGGACTGCCACTTGCCAAAATTGCCGCTAGGGTCATGACAGGTCAAACACTTGCTAAACAAAATATGACCAGTGAGTTTATTCCACCTTATTACTCAGTAAAAGAAGTGGTTTTACCATTTAATAAATTTAGTGGTGTTGACCCTATTTTAGGGCCAGAAATGCGTTCAACCGGTGAAGTAATGGGAATCGGTAAAACCTTTGCCGAAGCTTTTGCTAAAGCACAATTAGGTAGTTTATCGAATATGAAAAAATCGGGGAAAGCGCTCTTATCAGTTCGTGATCAAGACAAAACTCGCTTGTTAGCGATCGCTAAACGACTCATTGCGCATGGGTTTAGTATTGACGCCACTTTTGGCACCGCTAAGGCATTACAACAAGCTGGCATACCATGCCAAATGGTCAAAAAAGAAAACGAAGGACGCCCGAATATTCATGACCATATTAAAAATGGCGAATATAGCTATATTCTTAATACTACATCTGGGCGAGCAGCCATTGAAGCATCGAAAATTCTGCGTCGTAGTGCAATACAGTACAAAGTTCACTATGATACAACAATGAATGCCGCTTATGCTACAACGGTTGCATTAGACTGCGATCCAGCACAATATGTTGTATCATTGCAAACACTTTACGCATAAATATTGGGTAAAAAGTAAGCCTATAAAATAAATAGTGACTGACATATGTGCTGAGAACAAGAAACCTTAATACTATTAAAATATAGTATTAAGGATATTTTTAAATGGTAGCGTTAATTTAATCTTTCCACATAAACATGAACCATGATATTGATTAGACATTTTTTCCTTTCTTGCTTGAATAAATAACAATTACTCTAATATGAAATAAATAGCAGCCTAGCTTTTAATCAAAAAACAAAGTGATTTTTATCTAAAAAATTTAAGAAAAGGCGTACATTTTAGTAAAGAAAGTGTCTATTTATAGATAATGTGTTCAAAAATGGGGCAGTTACGCCAAAAAGGTATTGCTTTATTATTTTATTACTATAATATTGCTCACCTCTTTGACGCGGGGTGGAGCAGCTTGGTAGCTCGTCGGGCTCATAACCCGAAGGTCGTTGGTTCAAATCCAGCCCCCGCAACCAACTCTTCAATATTTCAGCTTTTTCTATTAGTTACACATTATGCCGATTTAGGTACTGCAAGTAACGTTGATACTGCCTCACTGATTCTTCTGGCAATATAGCTATTATTCATCGTATACAAATGGATACCATCGACATCTTGTGAAACAAGATCAACAATCTGATCAATAGCATAAGCAATCCCTGCATCACGGAATGCATCAGGATGATGTTCATATTTTTCCATCATCTGTTTAAACTTCTTCGGAAGATTAACCCCACACATCGATACCATGCGCTCAATTTGGTTTTTATTGGTCACCGGCATAATACCTGCTTCTATCGGTACGTTAATTCCCATATCATGTGCTTTATCTAAAAAAGTATAAAAATAGTCATTATCAAAAAAGAGCTGTGATATAAGTTGATCCGTTCCGGCATTGACCTTTTCTTTTAAATGTATCAAATCTTGTTTTAGAGTTGAAGTTTCAAGATGCCCTTCTGGATAACAAGCACCTATTACATTAAAATCCCCATTTTCTTTAATATATGAGACCAATTCACTGGCATAACGAAAATCATCTTTAGGCGCAATATTAGGATTAATATCGCCTCGTAAGGCAAGCACATTATCAATACCAGCACATTTAAGATCATGAAGAATTTTTTGCATTTCTGCTTTATCAAAACTAATACCGGGTAAATGGGCAACACTCTCAATACCATAAGTGTGTTTGACCGAGTGGGCAATATCAATAGTGGTTTGGCCATTCAAACTGCCACCAGCCCCATAAGTTACACTGATAAAATCAGGCTTAAAATAGCCAAGTTCGCGTAATGTGCTATAGATAGTCTCTAAAGGCGACGTTTTTTTAGGTGGAAACACTTCAAAAGAGAACACCGTTTTTTTATTAAAAAGTAAATTTGTTTTCATTTGTTTCATCCATTCGTGTGCCAACGATTGTCCTTACTGACATTTCCGCCGCTCAAAATCGGCAGCGGAATAATAAGGCTTAACAACGTTATTTAGCGTTAAAAAAGCTTATCAATTGAGTGTTTTTCGAACTTCTAATGTTGCTTGAACTAAATGTTCTAAGCTTTCAACAACTTCTTTTTCGCCACGCGTTTTTAAACCACAATCTGGATTAATCCATAATTTTTGCTTTTCAATTTTAGCCAGTAACTTCTCAATCGTGGCTTTAATTTCGGCAACCGGTGGGACACGAGGTGAATGGATATCATAAACACCTGGCCCAACTTCTGTTTTAAAGTGATTAGCTTTAAGTACGTCAATCAATTGCAGATTTGAACGAGAAGCTTCAAACGAAATCACATCAGCATCCATTGCATCAATATCTTTGATGATGTCAGCAAATTCGCTGTAACACATATGCGTATGAATTTGTGTATCAGCTTGTACTTTGCTGTGAACTAATCTAAATGCTGGAATAGCCCAATCTAAATATTCACTATTCCAATCCGCTTTACGTAGTGGTAATTTCTCTTTTAGCGCCGCCTCATCAATTTGGATAACTTTAATACCCGCCGCTTCAAGATCTAACACTTCATCACTGATTGCTAAACCAATTTGGAAGACCGATTCTTTTTGTGAAATATCTTCCCGAGGGAACGACCAGTTAAGGATCGTGACTGGGCCAGTTAACATGCCTTTAACAGGTTTATCAGTGAGGCTTTGAGCGTATTGTGAATACTCAACAGTAATGGGTTTAGAGCGTGAAATATCACCCCAAACAATAGGTGGTTTAACACAACGAGTACCGTATGATTGCACCCAAGCTTTTTCAGTAAAGACAAAACCATTTAAGCTTTCGCCAAAATACTCGACCATATCATTACGTTCAAATTCACCATGAACTAACACATCAATACCAATCTTTTCTTGGAGCTTAATGCATTCTGCAATTTTTTGCTTATTAAACTCGGTATATTCATTCAAACAAATTTCACCTTTTTTGAATTTTGCTCGATTTAAACGTACATCAGGTGTTTGCGGGAATGAACCAATCGTTGTTGTAGGTAATAATGGCAAATTAAAGGCTTTTTTCTGTGCTGCTTCACGGACTGAAAACGCTGGCAAACGGGTAAAATCGGATTCTTTTAATGCAGCGACTTTCTGACGTACTGCTTGATTGGCGCCTTCTCGTTCACGCGTAAATAACGTTTGATTAGCTTTAAACGCTGCATGATTTTCAGGTTGAGACTCGTTAACTAAAAGCCCCAGTTCAGCAAGTTCTTGAAGTTTTTCTTGGGCAAAAGCAAAATAAGCACGTTGTTGAATCGTTAACTTTGTTTCATTTTGCAATGTGTAAGGCACATGGAGTAAAGAACATGACGTATTAATCACCACTTTACCCGCTTTTTGTTTAATTTTAGTCACTAATGCCAATGTTTTTTGATAATTATTTTTCCAAATATTTTTACCATTAACCACACCAGCAAATAACACTTTATCAGACGGGAATCCATGATTTTCAAGTAATGCTAATGATTGTTTGCCTTCAACAAAATCCAGTCCAATACCATCAAATGGTAGCGCCACCAATTCTTTGTAGCAATCACGAACATCACCAAAATAGGTTTGTAACACTACTTTAGTTGTCCCTTTAACCGATAAGATCGCCTGATAAAGTTCAGTAAATAAAGCAATATCATCTTTATTTAAATCAGTCACCAAAATTGGTTCATCAATTTGAATCCACTGTGCGCCAAGTGTCGTAAATTTTTGAATGATGTCTTGATAAGCTTTAATAATATCAGCTTTAAAATCAACCAGTTTTTTATTTCCTAAATACTGTGCAAGTTTGAAAAATGTTAACGCACCAATAACAACCGGTTTAGTTTGTATACCAAGTGCTTTCGCTTCTTGATATTCATCAAAAGGCTTTGTGCCAGCTAATTTAATCTGTACTGAATCTTCAATTTCAGGTACTAAGTAGTGATAGTTGGTGTTAAACCACTTTTTCATTGCCAATGCACGAACATCACCTTTTTCACCTTGATAACCCCGAGCCATTGCAAAATAACGATCCAATTCCGGTAAACTTAAATCTTGGTAACGTTTTGGAATAACATTGAGTAAACAAGCGGTATCTAATACTGCATCATAAAACGAAAAATCATTTGAGGAGATAAAAGCAATGTTATGTGATGCTTGTTGTTGCAAATGCTCAGCACGTAATGCTTTAGCGTCATTTAATAATTCAGTCTGGCTTTTATTGCCTTTAAAATAAGCTTCGGTAGCAAATTTAAGTTCACGAAGTTTACCAACACGAGGATATCCAATTACAGCAGTATTCATTTTTGTTTTCCTTTCATCACATTTCTTAAGTAACAAAAAAGATAACAAAAAAAACTGTTATTGAATAATTCTAGTTTTTTATTGATTGATATAGTTTTTTTCTATATCTAAACATCAAAAAAATCCCTCTAACGTTATATTGTCAGAAGGATTTTAGTTAATTTTTTAGAAAAATGGACTATTTACGCCATTCACCACGAATAGGTCTTGAAAAATAAGCAAGTACGGCAATCATACAAATTTCAATCGACACACCCCAGTAGATATGTCCTAAAAATTCACTCCAAAGTTCATAACCATTTAAATTCCATAACCAACCTACTGTACCCTCTGGATCATAAGCAGGATGACGGAAACCAAGTAGTGGAATTAAAAAGCCATGCATGGTAACGGTAATGATAATGCCGTAGAATGCACCATACCATAATCGGATTTTATTCCAAAAGTAGGCAATAAACACATAGACAAAAGCAAATGCAAAACTAAATAGCCAGTGATAAAGTGTCACTGCACCTGAAACGATAGCCGTTTGATAAGCATAATCAAGCGAGTGAGAATTAATACCTAACCAACCAAGCCATGCATCAATATGTGCTGCAGGAGGAGAAACTTCACCGGGTACACGTGGAGGCATGTTGACTTCTGAGCCCCATTTAACTAACGCACTAATGAATCCACCAATCAGAGTTGTCCAAATAATAATTTGACGATTTGTTTTATTTCCAAACATGTTAAATGTCCTTAATTATTGTTAAAATTTTCCAAATTATATTGCATAATAATTTAGGTTGAAAGAGGGTATAATAAGATTAATTCACAAGAAAATCTATTATAATAATTGGTAAAACTTGATCTAAAACTCATTTTACAAAGAAAAATATTCAATTTTTTCATATTTCATCGTAAATTCACGGGATTTTCGTTATTTAACTTTTATAAAAAACAAATGACAGTGGATATTCAAATCATCAATAAACACGAGTTTTCTCACAAAACACCATTAAACTGTATTTATTTACAGTATTTTTGTTGCTATACTGCTCATATTATCACTAGCCTTACTGATTAATTTTTTATGATAACTCAACTTACTATCAATAATTTTGCTATCGTCGATCACCTGTTAGTTGACTTTACAACCGGGATGACTGCTATAACCGGTGAAACCGGAGCAGGGAAATCGATCGCGATCGATGCTTTAGGGCTCTGTTTAGGCAATCGTTCCGATGCTTCATCTATCCGTTTAGGTGCTGAACGTGTCGATATTTCAGCCTGCTTTGTGCTTGATGACACACCAGCCGCCTTTTCTTGGCTAACCGAAAATCAACTAGACGAAGGTAATGAATGTATATTACGACGAGTTATCAATCAAGATGGACGTTCAAAAGCCTTTATTAATGGTCGTGCTGTGCCCATATCCCAACTCAAAGATTTAGGACAAATGTTAATCCAAATTCATGGACAACATGAACCCCAACGTCTTTTACGAGGTGAATATCAGCAGTTATTACTCAATCATTATATGAATGAGCCATCACTGCTCAATCAAATGCAGCAAGCTTATAAGCAATGGAAAGTAGCACGCCAGACTTATGAACAGTATCAAGCATCACGACAAGAACGTGAAGCACATGTTCAGTTATTACAATATCAACTTAAAGAGCTAAATGAATTTTCACCTATTGAAGGGGAATACCAACAAATTGATGAAGAATACAAACGTTTATCGAATAGTGAACAGTTAATTCAGCTTAGCCAACAATCGGTGATGCTTTTAGATGAAGCTGATGAATACAATGTCAGTAATCTACTTGGTAGTGTTAAAAACAGTGTGCAGGAGTTATCCGAACTCGATCCAAATTTAAGTAACGTGTTTAACATGCTGGAAGAAGCCACTATCCAGATCAAAGAAGCCAGTTATGAACTGCGCCATTACAGCGAAAGTTTAGAGCTTGATCCAGCGCGTGTCATGCAACTTGAACAACGGCTATCAAAGCAAATAGCGCTTGCCCGTAAACACCATGTTGCACCAGAGGCACTTCCTGAATTGCATCAGAATTTGCTTACCGAATTCAAACAGATTAATCAACAAGATGAACAAAGTGAACAACTAAAGGCAGATATTACCAAATATCATCAATTTGCACTTGAACTTGCCCAAAAATTACATCAAAAACGCTTAACGAGCAGTAAAGCACTCGCCAAAAAAGTTACGGCTATTATGCATGAATTATCTATGCCTAATGGACAATTTAGCATTGATATAACCTTTGATGAAACGCGTTTAAATGAAGACGGCGCCGACCAAGTTACTTTTTTAGTTACGACCAATGTCGGACAGCATGCCTTGCCCCTTGCCAAAGTGGCATCTGGCGGTGAATTATCACGTATTGCGCTAGCAATACAGGTTTTGACAGCTCAAAAAATGGATACACCGGCACTGATATTTGATGAAATCGATGTGGGCATTAGCGGCCCTACTGCTTCTAAAGTTGGGCAATTATTAAGACAGCTTGGACAATCTACCCAAGTTATTACCGTTACCCACTTACCACAAGTTGCGGGACAAGCTAATCAACACTACTTTGTCAGTAAGCAAACTAACAGCAAACAGACATCAACTGATATGCAAAAATTAGACAATAATGGACGTTTAAATGAATTAGCCCGACTTTTAGGCGGAGATAAAATTACTGATGCAACATTAGCCAATGCGAAAGAGTTACTTATTATCTAAATGAATTGTGGTAATATAGTGATTTTGATTTGAAGGTGAAGGAAACTTGATCATGAATCTTTCTGGTAAACATATTTTATTAGGAATTACAGGAGGCATAGCTGCTTATAAATGCCCAGATCTTGTTCGCCATTTAAAAAAAGCGGGAGCGGACGTAAGAGTAATCGTCACTGACTCGGCTAGCCATTTTGTCACAACAATGACGTTACAAGCCGTTTCAGGTAATCCTGTTTCAACTGATTTATTTGATCCTTCTGCTGAACTCTCTATGAGCCATATTGAACTGGCAAAATGGGCGGATTTAGTATTAATCGCCCCTGCAACAGCGAATATTATTGCTAAAATAGCCAATGGCATTGCCGATGACCTGTTATCAACGGTTTGTTTAGCAACATCAGCAAATATTGCGTTAGCACCAGCCATGAATCAACAGATGTATAAAGCAGCAGCAACCCAACATAATCTATCTGTACTAAGTAACCGAAATACATTCATTTTAGGCCCTGACGATGGTTTTCAAGCTTGCGGTGATTACGGCCCAGGACGAATGGTTGAACCTCAAGCAATTGTCGATCAAATTGAACGTTGTTTTTCAACTTCATCTGCATTATCAGGCATATCGCTAACCATCACGGCTGGCCCAACGATTGAAGAGTTAGATCCTGTTCGATATATTAGTAATTATAGTTCAGGAAAGATGGGATTTGCTATTGCTAAAGTTGCCGCTGATATGGGTGCAAAGGTAACCCTAATAAGTGGTCCGGTAAATTTAGATACGCCCAAAAATGTGAATCGAATTGATGTAAAAAGTGCAAATGAGATGTATAACGAAGCGTTAAAATTTGCTAAACAATCATCTATTTTTATTGGGTGTGCCGCCGTTGCCGACTATCGAGCTGAAACTATCGCCGAAAATAAAATTAAAAAGACAGATAATAGTAATGAATTATTGATTAAGTTAGTCAAAAATCCTGACATTATTGCGCATATTGCAGCGTTAAAAGAACAGCGCCCTTTTGTGGTTGGTTTTGCGGCTGAAACCGAAAATGTTAAAAATTATGCCTTAAAAAAATTAACAGCTAAAAACCTAGATTTGATTTGCGCTAATGATGTTTCTGATAAAAAAATTGGCTTTAATTCTGAGCAAAATGCATTAACACTTTATTGGCAAAATGGTGAACAAACATTACCATTAAGTAGTAAACAACAATTAGCAACACAGTTACTTGAAGTTGTTATAACACGATATAAAGCGAGTCATGATGAAAAGAAAAATTGATATTAAAATATTAGATAAACGTTTAGGTAATGATTTTCCGCTTCCAACCTATGCAACCGAAGGATCGGCTGGCATTGATCTACGAGCAATGTTTGATAAAACAACCGAGATAAAACCCGGTGAAACCATTTTAACGCCAACAGGTTTATCCATGCATATTGCAGATCCGACTTTAGCGGCATTAGTTTTACCTCGATCAGGGTTAGGATCTAAAAATGGGATTGTACTTGGTAATTTAGTGGGTCTCATTGATTCAGATTACCAAGGTCAGTTATTTGTACCGGTATGGAACCGTAGTCAAACTCCATTTGTGATTGAAGCAGGTGATCGCATTGCCCAGTTAATTATTGTTCCTGTCATACAAGCAGAATTTAATATTGTTGATGAATTTACAGCGTCAGCACGCGGCGAAGGTGGATTTGGGCATTCGGGTAAAAAATGATTGTGAGCAGCAAAAATAAAAATAGGAAAGAAGATATACTGCAAGCTTTAGCCACCATGCTTGAATCTAATGAAGGTACCCAACGCATTACTACAGCAAAGTTAGCAGCAAGTGTTGGTGTATCAGAAGCTGCACTTTATCGACATTTTCCGAGTAAAACTAAAATGTTTGAAAGTTTAATTGTCTACATTGAAGATATTTTACTTTCTCGCATTAATGTCATTATGCAAGATGAGCTAAATACCTTTGTCCGTTTACAGTTAATTCTTGCATTAATATTGGGTTTTTCTGAAAAAAATCCCGGATTAACCAGAATTATGACTGGGCATGCCTTAATGTTTGAACAAGAGCAACTTCAAGAACGTATTAGTCAGCTATTTGAACGAATTGAAACTCAAATTAAGCAAGTATTACGTGAACGAAAAATTCGTGAAGGCGTTGCATTTACCACCGATGAGCGAATTTTATCCAGCCAATTATTAGCATTTTGTGAAGGGATGATGGTTCGCTATTCTCGTTCCGGCTTTAAATATTTACCAACCACCAATTTTGATACACGTTGGGCATTATTAGCGAAACAATTAATTTAAACATATAAAATAATCTTTAACTAACTGCTCTATAATCTTTATTGAGGATAATATATGGATTTTGAAAATATTTTAAAGCAGATAGTCTCACTTATTGATAAATATGACGGCGTAGTAATTGGTTATATTCTTCATTTCTGCTTTGCTATTATCATTTTTATCATTGGTCGAATTATTGCCAAGTTCATTAGCCGTCAGCTAAAACGCATATTAACCATTCGCCAAGTTGATCCTACCGTTGTAAAATTTGTTAGTGCTTTATCTTATTACGCCATTATCATAATGACATTAGTTGCCGTATTAGGGCAATTAGGTGTACAAACTGCATCAATTGTTGCTGTCATTGGTGCTGCCGGTTTAGCGGTCGGTTTAGCATTACAAGGTTCATTATCGAATTTCGCTGCCGGAGTAATTTTGATCATTTTCCGTCCGTTTAAAGTCGGCGAGACAGTGGTGATTAACAATCAAAGAGGAGTAATTGATTCAATTCAAATTTTCTCAACCTCAATTGTCACACCGACTAATGAAGTGGTTGTCATCCCGAATGGGCAAGTGGTAAGTGCCAATATTATTAATTATAGTCGTCTACCTGAAAGACGTTTAGATCTAGTGATTAATGTTGGTTATAACTCCGATATCCAGAAAGTTTATCAGGTACTTAATCAAGCGGTTAATCAAACCAGCAATATATTAACCACTAAAAAACCAATTATTCGTTTAGATGTACTTGATGCATCATCAATGAATTTTAATGTTTTAGTTTGGACATTAAACGAAAATTATGGCGCTTTAAAAGCAGAGTTACTCGAAAATATTAAAAACGCATTAACTGAGAATAATATTAATATTCCTTATCCAACAATGGATGTCAATGTCACCACCAACCACTAATGAGTGAGTTGTTTTCTTTTACTTCCGTCGATCAACGTCGACGGAAATTGAAACAACCTCTTTTTCATATAAAATATCTTGATTCATATTTAAGGCTGGTTTGTCACAATCAGGGCATCCAACCACTTTCGCTGGCACACCGGCAACCGTTGTATGCTCAGGAACAGGCTCTAACACGACCGAACCAGCACCAATTTTTGCCCCTTTTCCGATTTCAATATTGCCTAATATCGTAGAGTGAGCCCCAATCATTACCCCTTCACGAATTTTAGGATGCCGATCACCGTTTTCTTTACCTGTACCACCTAAGGTCACAGATTGCAAAATCGATACATCATTTTCAATAACGACCGTTTCACCAATTACAATACCGGTTGCATGGTCAAACATTACACCACAGCCAATTTGGGCTGCTGGATGAATATCAACACCAAAAACAATGGCGATTTGACTTTGTAAAAAAATAGCCAGCGACTTACGATCTTGTTTCCAAAGCCAATGGGCAATTCGATAAGCCTGTAACGATAAAAAGCCTTTGTAATAAAGTAACGGGGTCGAATAGTAGTTTGTTGCTGGATCGCGTACATAAACCGCTAAGATATCTGTCACAGCTGATTGAATAATCGTGGTATCTGCCTCATAAGCTTGCCTTGCAATTTCACGAATTTCAATTGCCGGCATTACTTGGGTAACAAGTTTATTCGCTAAAATATAACTTAATGCACTACCCAAGTTTTTATGATTGAGTAAAGTTGCATGGAAATAACTCGCTAACATTGGCTCACTTTCAACTAATTGAGAAGCTTCTTGCCGAATGGTATGCCACAACATATCTGCTTCAACCACTTTTTTCGTAATGTTCACAATGACGACCTATAAATATTAATCACAATAATCAACATTGTTTCGCAAACTTATCAAGTAAGCAAGTGTTGTATTTTATTATCATCATTTAAATAGCAAAATGGAAACAATCTGTTTCCATATTTTTGACGATTTTTAC
This sequence comes from Gilliamella sp. CG13, assembly GCF_046635805.1. Taxonomy (NCBI): domain Bacteria; kingdom Pseudomonadati; phylum Pseudomonadota; class Gammaproteobacteria; order Orbales; family Orbaceae; genus Gilliamella; species Gilliamella sp. CG13. Next base: position 40,169 of record NZ_JBIDFM010000004.1, on the reverse strand, counting down.
GATGATAATGAAGATTCTAGCTTAGCTTTTTTTTCATCACACAAGGTAAATATAGCAATGACCAAAATCAATAGAACAATACCGGCAAGGGCATAAAATGTGGTTGAATATCCGGTAGTATCAAATAGTTTTCCGACTAACCATGAAAGCACAATAACCCCAATATTTGATGAGATATTAAAGCCAACTAAATATAATGTCGAAGACAATCTTTCATCAAAATTCGCAACAACATATTTAAACACGGCTAAAATAAATAACGGGGTTTCAATAGCATGAAAAAGTTTCACTAATGAAATTAAATATACATTATCTAATGTTGCTGATAATGCAATTCGGCAAATCATCACTAACGCCGCCACTAATAACGCTCTTTTAGCGCCAATTTTATAAATAATGTATGGAGCTAAAATCATACAGATAGCTTCTAAAAAAACTTGGAAAGAGTTCAAATAACCATATACTTTGTAACCCCATTCTTGTTGAGTAAAAAAAGTGGTATAGAAATTAGGAAATAATTGCTGATCGTAAATGGTATAAAAACTATTGGTTCCAATAATAAAGAAAACAAATAACCAAAACTTTTTCATGCCAAATAAGGACACTATTTCACTCATCGTTGGAATAGTTGATGTTTTTTCAACAACAAGATTTTTATCATTTCCCGATGAGGACTCCGAATAATGTTTAGGTTTAAATAGGATATTAATGGTAAAAAAGATTGCGGCAACAGCCGATGCCATCCAAAAGTTAATATGCGGGTTTATACCAAATAAAATACCGGCAACAAAGGTTGCTGCGGCATAACCAAATGATCCCCAAAAACGAGCAGGACCAAATTCAAAACCAAATAATCGACTTATTCGCTCAATAAAAGAATCAACTAAAGCACATCCAGAGATAAACCCAGCGCTTAATACCGGCGCACCAATGCAAGCACCAAGAATAAAATCGTGTTTTAATAAGGGTTCATAGACATAAATCATAAATGGACCAATCAGCAACATCATAATACTTTGAAACGTAATAACTGCTTTACCGATTTGTAATTTATCTTGAATAATGCCATAAAAGATCATAAAAAACATAGCGGCGGCAGAGTTGGCTGCGTAAACAATTCCTAACTGCTCGCCCGATAATCCAATTGTACTTTTAAGCCATATGGCGTAAAAAGACCACCAAAGAGACCATGCTGCATAAAAGGTTATAAGATAACCTGATGAGAACCAATAATTTTTATTTTCTACCGTTTCTATCGTTTTCATATTTTAGTACTCTTATATTATGGAAGTTTAACGTTAACATGTTAATGTTAACATTATTGTCATAAATGAAACTAAATAGATAGAATCAGATATCATAAATGTTACATTCCTCACACTTTTTATCATTTTTATTTGTGGTATCATCACATTAAGTAATTACTAATTATTAACCTTTTAATGCTGAGCAAAAGGATTTAACTATGGCTTCACTTAAGGATGTCGCAAAGTTAGCATCGGTTTCATTGATGACTGTTTCGCGTGCAATCAATAATCCTGAAAAATTAAATAAAGAAACATATAAACGGGTAAAAAAAGCAATTGAACAACTCAATTATGTTCCCGATTTATCTGCACGAAAAATACGTGGTGATCATTCTGGTCCACATGCTATCGGTGTCTTAGCATTAGAAACCGCCACGACACCGTTTTCAGTTGAACTGCTACAAGCTATTGAACGAACAGCCCAGCAACATGGCTGGAATACGTTTATTGTCAATTTATTTGACGATAAAGACGCGAATCATGCCATTAACACGCTATTGTCTTATCGCCCTAATGGCATTATTTACACCACCATGGGACTAAGAAAAGTTGAGCTTCCTGAAAGATTACTTGGTAAAAATGTGGTGCTCGCCAACTGTATTAGTGATTCTGAACAATTAGCTTGTTATATTCCTGATGACTACTCGGGTCAATACCAAGCAATGCAGCAAGTCATTAATAAAGGTTATCAAAAACCGCTTTGTATCTATTTATCCGAACATACTTTAGCCGGTAGCATTAGACGTCAAGCAGCAGAACAAGCTTGGCTTGATGCAGGTAAAAATTTAGATGACCTAATTAGTTATCATACATCCACATCTCAAGGTAATCTTGCGCAAGAATATATGATGACAGTTGAAATATTAAAACAACACTGTGTTAGAAAACCTGAATTTGATGTATTAATTTGTGGTAATGATCGGATCGCTTTTGTTGCTTATCAATATTTATTAAGTAATGGTTTCCATATTCCTAACGATGTTGCTATTTTAGGCTATGATAATATGGTGGGTACTGGCGAGCTTTTTTATCCCCCTTTAACGACGGTACAGCTTCCCCATTATGAAATAGGCGAACAAGCAGCTTTACATATCATCACAGGTCAAACCCAAAAAACGGTAACGCAAGTTGCATCAGCATTTTTACAACGCCAATCTTTATAGAGACAGTGACAAACCCACCAGACGAGATGGTGGGTTAATGACTCATGATTGATAGATTGATTTTAATTGCCAGCTTTCTAATTTAATGATTTTAGCCTGCCCATTTTCTGCAAATAAATTCACCTTTCTTGTCGCAGGTAATTTAGGGTAAATACGACTAGACAAGCTATATAAATCCTTATTCACAAAAACTTCTACGGATGATGCATCAACATAAATATGTAAGCTTAACTTATCGGTTTTTGGTAATGGTACACTACGGTAACCTTTAAGCTCTAAACCAGAAAGACTTCTATCAAGTACAATGCGATTAGATTGTAAATCAATAAATAACAACGTTGCTTGTTTACCATCTTCAGTTGCTGCCAGTTGCAAGCCAAAACGTTCTGCATTACTTTCAGAGAGATCAATTTCGACATTAAGTTCACAACTAATTGATTCAATCGACGTATTTTTCAATTCACTACTCAACAATATATTGGTTAATGATTGAGGTTTTTCACGTAATACTTCAAGTTCTTTAATCGGTCTGTTACGAACATTATTGTCTGCATCTAGGATCAATTCACGGGGTAAGGTAAATGCTCCCATCCATTTATCTTTTTTACTCGGCATGACTGATTCCCACATATCCATCCAAGCAAAAATAATTCGGCGTCCATCTGCTGCAAGAAACGATTGAGGGGCATAAAAATCATGACCAAAATCCATTTCTTGAAAAGGTTTAATAACAGAAAATTTTTGTCCTGGTTGCCAATCACCAACAATATAACCTGATTGAAACCGATTACGATACTGGTAACCTTTAGCTTTCATACCTTGCGGAGAAAACATTAAAATCCATTTGTCACCTAACGGAAAAAAATCAGGGCATTCAAGCATATAAACATCAGGATCGATATCACTTATCACAACATGATCAAATTGCCATTTTTTAAGATCTTGTGAGCGATACAGTAAAACTTTGCCCACATCGTTGCGATCTCGCTGGCCGACAACCATCCACCATATCCCATCTTGTTGCCAAACCTTAGGATCGCGAAAATGCATGATGCCATCTTCTGGCGTTAAAATCGTTCCCTGTTTTTCAAAATGAATACCGTCTTTACTAATAGCAAGGCATTGGGTTTGCCGAATTTGCTCATCGTTACCTTGACCATTTAACCAAATATGCCCCGTATAAATTAAATATAATTCGCCATCTTTTTCGACTGCCGAACCGGAAAAACAGCCACTTTTATCAAACTCTTGATCGGGTGCAATGGCTATGGGTAATCTTCGCCATGTCACTAAATCATCACTAACAGCGTGCCCCCAATGCATCGGTCCCCAGTTTTCATCATAAGGATGATGTTGATAAAAGGCATGATACTGTCCTTTAAAGTAAATCAAACCATTTGGATCGTTCATCCATCCCGATTGTGGTGCTAAATGAAAATGTGGGTAATACTGTTTATTCATGATCGTTTCTAATTGCAAAACAGCTTGATTTGCTTTATCAATAGCAGTAGACATAAAATCCCCTTTGTTCATCCGATATCAGATTTATCTGATTATATGGTATATTAATTTAATTGTTAACGTTAACTATAGATAAATTAAGCGATAAAATATGTGATGGAAGTCACACATTTTTAACGTTAACAATGAATTTTTTTTGAAATGATTTAGTCTATGGCGAATGACTAATTATTAAACTTGGTTTAATCTGTATGTAGCAGATGATATCAATAAGAAATATCGTCAACCTATTCACACACCTTAAACCCTATTAACCAAATATTATATCGAGTAATGAAATGAATAATACTAAAGTCTGGTCTCTTGGCGATGCGGTTATTGATTTATTGCCATTTGGCGAAATGAATTATCAAGCTTGTGCAGGGGGTGCACCTGCAAATGTTGCTATTGGCGTGGCTAAGTTAGGTCTTCCTTCGGCGTTTATCGGCCGTGTCGGTAATGATCCGTTTGGTCACTTTATGGAAAAAACATTCAAAGAATATCATGTTGACTGCCAAAGCCTTGAAAAAGATGATCTTCATCGAACCAGTACTGTCGTTGTCGATTTAGGTAAAAACGGCGAACGCAGCTTTACTTTTTTAGTCTCACCGTCAGCCGATCAATTCCTTTCAAAACAAGCAATACCCCATTTTAATCAAGACATTTTACATTTTTGTTCTTTGGCATTAGTTGGACAAACTTGTCGACAAACACTTAAAACCGCTATTGAAGATCTGACCGCTAAAAATGGGTTAATTAGTTTTGACATTAATTTACGGGAGCAAATGTGGAAAGATAAAGACGAAATGCGCACCATTATTACGCAGTTTTGTCACGATGCAGATATTCTTAAACTGTCTGATGAAGAGCTGTTTTGGTTGACAGAAAGTCAAGATTGGCATGAAGCATTAAATAAACTTCAGCAGCACTATAATGCTCCACTAAAATTGGTGACCAAAGGTCGAGATGGCAGTATTGTCGTATGGCAAGGTAAAACCTTTTCGTTTGATTCCTACCATGTGAATAGTGTTGACACAACGGGGGCTGGTGACGCTTTTGTCGCAGGTTTATTAAGTAGCATTGCGTCATCGGGAATGCCAGAAGATAAACTCATGCTTGAAAGTATGATGACCATTGCCAGTGCCTGTGGCGCTTTAGCCACAACTCAAAAAGGAGCTTTAACGGCACTGCCTGACAGCGCATTTTTACAATCATTTATTAGCGATAATCCCGCATTAACCGCTAAACAAATGGCGTAATTCAATAACAGAAAAAGAAAAAATGTTAGCTGGGTTATTGTATGATCCTGGTATCCATTTGCTGGCTAACGATCGGCTTTACGCTCAAGATCTCTGCTTTCAAATCAATCAATTATCTCCTCTTGCCGAAAAACAGCGATATCAGCTGTTTCAAACGCTACTGGGAAAAACAGGAGAGCAGTTTACGATAATGCCGGGATTCCAATGTGATTACGGTTATAATATTGAAATTGGTGAAAACTTTTTCGCCAATTTTAATTGCATCATGCTTGATGCGGCTAACATTACATTTGGTGATAATGTGCTTGTTGCACCTAATTGCGGCTTTTACACTTCAGGGCATCCACTGGATAGCCAAACACGATGCCGTGGTCTTGAGTTTGCAAAACCAATTACTATTGGTCACAACGTTTGGATTGGCGGTAATGTAATTATACTGCCAAATGTAACTATCGGTGATAATACCGTTATCGCAGCCGGAAGCATTGTTGATCGTGATATCCCTTCAAATGTGGTCGCCATGGGCGCACCCTGTCGAGAGTATAAAACGCTTTAATTCACCTTAACTGACTGTGCTCTAGCCCATGTATCGATAGCCACAACGTCCTCAATAGTGGTTGGTTCAGGTAAAACAAGTTTATCTAATATTGCCGATACGTGTTTGGCAATATCCATAAAACCAATTTTATTTTGCAAAAATGCTTCAACCGCCACTTCGTTGGCCGCATTAAGGGTCGTGGTTGCAGCTTGCCCTCGACAAGAAGCCTCAATGGCTAATTTTAAGCAAGGATAACGATTAAAATCAGGTGTATTAAACGTCAGTGATGACATCTGAGTAAAATCTAAATCAGGCACACCAGATGTGATACGTAATGGATAAGACATAGAATAAGCGATCGGTGTCCGCATATCAGGCACACCTAATTGAGCAATAACACTGCCATCTTGATAACGGACCATTGAATGAATAATTGATTGTGGATGGACAATGATTTCCATTTGCTCAGCACTGGCATTAAATAACCAACGTGCTTCAATATATTCTAAACCTTTATTCATCATCGTAGCGGAATCAACGGAAATCTTTTTTCCCATTGACCAATTAGGATGAGCAATCGCTTGTGCAGGTGATACCGAAGATAATTGATTGACTGCCCAATCTCGAAAAGGCCCCCCAGAGCCGGTTAACACAATTTTTGTCACACCATGATCAACCAAATTAGCAAACCCGAGATCATGCTGAACGGCGGTTGGCAGACTTTGAAAAATCGCATTATGTTCACTATCAACCGGTAACAGTTCAGCGCCATATCGCTTTACGGCTTGCATAAACAGATGTCCACAAGTAACCAAAGACTCTTTGTTAGCCAGTAAAATACGTTTTCCTTTTTCAATTGCAGCAAGCGTCGGTTTTAATCCTGCTGCGCCCACAATGGCAGCCATGACTTGGTGAACTTCGGGCAACTGTGCTAAATCACAAATAGCTTGTTCACCACTTAATACTTCAATATCCAATTTTAGATCAACAAGATTTGCTTTAAGCTGTTGTGCAGCTTGTTCACTTGCCATTGCCACATAGTGGGGTTTAAATTCTTGGCATTGTTCAGTCATTTTTTTTACATTACTGCCACCCACTAGCACATAAGCGTTAAATAATGTTGGATTTTGCCGAACGACCGCCAAAGTGCTACAGCCTATTGATCCTGTTGAACCTAAAATTGCGATGTTTTTCATAATTAATAAATTAAACCAATGTTATTTTCTTTAAAATATGAAACATATTCTAAATCAGGTACTTTGTCTGTCATTACCAAATTAAATTCATCAAGGTTACAAATAAAGGCTGGCTTAACTTGGTTAAACTTAGTGTGATCGACAATTAATATATTTTGATTAGATTTTTTCATGGCTTTATGCTTCATATTTAACTCATCAAAATGGTAACAAGTGGTACCTTGAGTTAAATCGATACCCGCTGCCGAAATAAAGGCTTTATTTGGGCAAACAACATCGAGCTGATTATCTGAACAAATACTGGTGAAAATTGCATTATTAAGTTGATAATGCCCACCACATAAAATGATTTTACACTTTGGCTTTTTTTGTAATGCCAGAAAGGAATTGAGCGAGTAGCAGATGGCAGTGAAAGAAATATCATCACTAATTTCATCAATGATAAATTGCATAGTCGTACCACAATCAAAAAAAATTGTATCGTTTTCATCAACAAATTGACTAACCAACTTACCAATATAACGTTTTTCAATTACTTGCTTATCTTGCTGATCAGACACAAAATATTGCGATATGGTATGACGTGCCTGATTAACCACATAACCGCCTAAAACAGCCAAACATGAGGAGTGATTATTAAGATCACGACGAATTGTCATTTCAGAAACACCAAGCATTTGTGCTGCTTGTTTTAAATGAATTTTATCGATTATTTTTAAATGTTCAATAAGTGCATTGACTCTTTTTTTGGGTTGTGTTTCCATTGCTATTCCATCTATAGCCATAAGCTACTGTATCAGTAGCTTATGAAGGATGAATTAATAACCGCTAGAGGAAGTTTTATCGCCTGATACAATCGCAATACCCGCGCTAGCGCCTAATCGATTTGCACCAGCATAAACCATTTTTTCAGCCGTTTGACGATCTCTAATGCCACCTGATGCTTTAACACCCATTTTATCACCGACTGTTTCACGCATCAATTTTACATCTTCAACCGTCGCACCAGATACACTAAAACCAGTCGATGTTTTTACAAAAGCAACACCAATTTCCTTGCAAATAGCACAAACTTTTACAATTTCTTCTTTAGTTAACAAGCAAGTTTCTAAAATGACTTTTAACGGAACTGCACCGCATGCTTTAAAAACAGCTTCAATATCCTTTTTCACTGCTTCCCAATCATTGCTTTTTAGCCAACCGACATTGATAACCATATCGATTTCTTCAGCACCTGATTTGACAGCCATTTCGGTTTCAAATGCTTTAGCCGATGTTAACATCGCACCAAGCGGAAAACCAACAACCGAACAAACCTTTACATCACTACCTTTTAATAAGCTAGCGACTAAAGGAACATAACCTGAATTAACACATACAGAATAAAAATGGTACTGCTTAGCTTCTTCGCATAATTTACGTATTTGATCTTCAGTCGCATTCATTGCGAGTAAAGTATGATCAATATACTTTGCATAACCCATAAAATGTCCTTTAATTATTGTTAATGATATCTAGTAAATATTGTTAGTAATGTTAGGATAATAACATTATATGACTATAGATGTTATTATCCTAACATTATATACTTAAATTATGATAATTAAAAACAAAACTCTGTGCTAACTACAGACAATTTAAACAGAAAAATTATTTAATAAAGACCCAGCTTTAATGAACCGTGATTTCTCCATATCAATATTGACAGGTCTTTTTCAAATGCATTCCAATATTTTGTTAGCAATTAAAATATAGTGGTTAACACTTCAGTATTTTCCAACAGGTTAATAATCTTAAAGTAAAGTTCATCAGCATTAATTGCTTTGTTTTCAAACTGACCAGAAAAATAATTAACAAATTGCTCATAATACAAATCTGGATACTGCCCGATTGCCGTCTAATACAATGAATGCAATTTTATTACCTAAATAATTTAACAGGCGTAGTAACACTAATTTTTAACAAGTTGATAGGATAGGTAAGAAATTGGGTAAGTAATGCGCACTCTAACATTACCCATTGATTTAGAATATTTAAGCATTATTCACTAAATGCAAATCAAAACTTTAAAAGCTAATGATATAAATAAAATGAAAAAAGCCTAGTTAAATCAACTAAGCTTTTCAAACAAAGAATTAAAATTCCATTAACTCTTTTTCTTTATCAACAAGTACAGCATCTAATTTTTTAATGGCTGCGTCAGTTGCTTTTTGAATAAAATCTTGTGATTTACGTTCATCATCTTCTGATATTTGTTTATCTTTTAATAATGCTTTGACTTGATCATTCGCATCACGACGAATATTACGAATTGACACACGACCTTGTTCTGCTTCGTTACGAACAATTTTCGTTAAATCACGACGACGTTCTTCTGTTAGTGGTGGCAATGGTACTCGAATAACCGTACCTGCCGACGCTGGATTAAGCCCTAAATCAGAAGATAAAATTGCTTTTTCAATCATTGGTGTTAATGATTTATCAAATACGGTGATAGCCAATGTTCTTGCATCTTCAGCCACCACATTTGCTAATTGACGAAGCGGCGTTGGGCTACCATAGTATTCAACCATAATACCGTCTAATAAGTTTGGCGATGCCCGTCCTGTTCTAATCTTAGAAATATGAGTTTGAAACGCATCTATACTTTTTTCCATGCGCACTTGCGCTTCTTTTTGAATCTCATTTAGCATAATAAAAACCTTATATTGAATAAATAAGACTAACAGCTTACTGTTGCCTGATTATTAATTAATGTCCCTTCGGGTTCACCTAAAATCACTCGACGTAATGCACCTGGTTTATTCATGTTAAAGACACAAATCGGCAGGTTATGATCACGTGCTAACGTAAACGCAGCTAAATCCATTACTTTTAATTCATCATCAAGCACTTTTTCATAATTTAATGTTTTATAAAGTGTTGCATTTGGATCTTTAACAGGATCAGCCGAATAAACACCATCAACTTTTGTTGCTTTTAACACCACATCTGCTTCAATTTCGATACCACGTAAACACGCTGCTGAGTCAGTTGTAAAAAAAGGATTACCTGTTCCTGCTGAAAGAATAACCACTTTACCATGACGAAGCAAGCTAATTGCTTCTGTCCAGCGGTAATCGTCACATACTCCATTAAGTGGAATAGCTGACATTAAACGCGCATTAACCTCAATTCGATGCAACGCATCACGCATTGCAAGACCATTCATTACCGTTGCTAGCATCCCCATATGATCGCCAACAACACGATTCATACCGGCTTTTGCAAGACCAGCGCCACGAAATAGATTACCGCCCCCAATAACAACAGCAACTTGAACATTCATTTCAATAAGTTCTTTAATTTCTTGCGCCATGCGGTCAAGAACGGTGGGATCAATACCAAAACCTTCATCGCCTTGTAGTGCTTCACCACTGAGTTTAAGAAGAATACGTTTATAGAAAGGGGTTACCATATGAAGTCTCACTATTTCGTTATTTAATTACCTGACAAGCTAAAAATGGCTAGCTAGCAATAATTTAAAAAAATTTGTAGATAAACAAAACCGCCTTGACGGCGGTTTTTTACGAAACAATTAAGATTGTTTCGACATCGCAGCAACTTCGGCTGCAAAATCAACTTCCACTTTTTCAATGCCTTCACCCACTTCAAAACGGATGAAAGAAGCAACAGTCGCTTTTTTCTCAGCCAGTAAATCACCAACAGTCTTACTTGGATCCATAACAAATGGTTGACCAGTAAGTGAAACTTCACCAGTAAATTTACGCATACGGCCTTCAACCATTTTTTCAGCGATTTCACGTGGTTTACCTGATTGCATTGCAATTTCGATTTGAATATTGCGCTCATGTTCAACAACATCAGCTGGAACATCGCTTGGGCTAACATATTCTGGTTTGCTTGCAGCAATGTGCATTGCAATATGTTTAACTAATTCTTCATCACAACCACTGTTTGCAGCAACTAATACACCGATACGTGCACCATGTTGGTAACTACCAACTACATCACCTGAAATTTGTTGAATACGACGAATACCGATGTTTTCACCGATTTTTGCAACTAGTGCTGTACGTTCTTCTTCAAATTTTGCTTGTAACGCAGCAAGATCAGTAATGCTTTCGTTCAATGCTGCAGTAGCAACTTTTTCGCTAAACTCTAAGAAACCTGCATCTTTAGCAACAAAGTCTGTTTCGCAGTTGATTTCTAAAATTACACCCGATTTTTTATCCGCAGAAATCTTAGAAATAATCACACCTTCAGCCGCTACACGACCTGCTTTTTTAGCCGCTTTTGCTTGACCTGATTTACGCATATTGTCGATAGCAACTTCGATATCACCATTTGCTTCAACTAATGCTTTTTTACATTCCATCATACCTGCGCCAGTTCTTTCACGCAGTTCTTTTACCATAGAAGCGGTAACTTCAGCCATTTTTAAATCCTCTATTTAACCATTGTGATGATTTTCATTAGAATGGGTCGATTATTTATATTATCGACCCTGAAAATATTTGAGTTTATTACTCTGCTGCTGGAGCTTCTTCAACAAAGCTTTCTTCAGATACTGGAGATTGATTTTGTTCACGACCAGCACGAACGGCTTCCGCAACTGCATTTGCATATAATTGAATTGCACGAATTGCGTCATCATTACCTGGAACGATGTAATCAATACCATCTGGATCTGAGTTGGTATCAACAACAGCAACGACTGGAATACCTAAATTGTTAGCTTCTTTGATAGCGATATGTTCATGGTCTGCGCCAATAACAAAAATCACATCGGGTAAGCCACCCATATTTTTAATTCCACCCAAGCTATTTTCTAATTTAGCCATTTCACGAGCACGCATTAGTGCTTCTTTTTTGGTTAATTTGTCAAATGTACCATCACTAGCTTGTGTTTCTAAATCTTTAAGACGTTTGATTGATTGACGTACTGTTTTCCAGTTAGTCAACATACCACCTAACCAACGGTGATTAACGTAGTATTGTCCACAGCTTTCAGCGGCTTGTTTAATCGCTTCGCTTGCTGCTCGTTTTGTACCAACAAATAAAATTTTACCTTTACGTGCAGCCACTTTGTTTAATTCAGCTAACGCTTCGTTAAACATTGGTACTGTTTTTTCAAGGTTGATAATGTGAACTTTGTTACGCGCACCAAAAATAAATGGTTTCATTTTTGGGTTCCAATAACGGGTTTGGTGTCCAAAGTGTACACCTGCTTGTAACATATCGCGCATTGATACTGTAGTCATGATTTCCTCATTTTGACGTTGGGGTTATGCCTCCACATATCCGCTTTAACCGACCTTATTGCATAAAACAAAAGGCACCCCGGAAAAGAGTAATGATATGTGTGTGTTATAACGTTAATTAAATTTTAAAATTTGTGCTGACTTTCACAACGATTTTTTTGAAAAATGAATGTGGAAAGTAGCGCGCGTTTTATACCATATTTAGATAAAATTTACTAGCGTTATTTTTTATAATATGAACAGAATAATGTTGTACTTTAAAAAAGTCACATTAAAAATGTAAAAAATTGGGCAAATTTTATGAGGTTTTTAAGTATTTTTTCCATAAAGAAATAAAAACATTGGCTTTATTAATGTGATGTTTTTAATCGTTAAAGATTAGGTTTGTTACTATCATTAACTTAGGTATTTAGACATTCATTAACTTTCTAATTTATCTCTCTATACCTTAAATAGTATTAAAGTTTAAAATAACAATTTAAAAAGTGATTGTTATCACTAACAAAATTAAAGATATTCCAAAAGGATTGTTTTATAATGTAAAAAAACCATTCAATAAGTTTTTACTTATCAAATGGTTTAATAAAATTTAGTTGAATAATTGAGTGAACTTCAGACAAATCCAATCCCATACAGATCCAAAGAACCCAGTTTCTGCAACATTTTGCAGTGCCACTAATGGTTGTTCATTAATCACTTTGCCATCTAATAAAAATTGTATTTTACCTACTGTTCTTCCTTTCATTATCGGTGCATAAATATAATTATCAATGACATATTTTATTTGTAGATCAGCTGAACGACCTTTTGGTACAGTAACATAAGCACCGTCTATTGAACCTAGTTGGATTTTATTTTCATCTCCATACCAAATGGATTCAGTAAATAAAGGCATATTCGCTTTTATAGGGTTAGCCGTTTCGAAGAATCGAAAACCCCAAACTAATAATTTCTTACTTTCTTCTTCCCGACCTTTATAGGTTCTTCCGCCTAATACTGCCGATATTAAACGTGTATTACCCTCGACAGCAGAGGCAACTAAGTTGTAACCGGCTGCTTGGGTATGACCTGTTTTGATTCCGTCTACATTTAATGTAGTATCCCATAGTAAGCCATTACGATTTAATTGCGGTTTAGAGAGATTATAAGTAAATTCTTTTTCTTTATAAATCGCATATTCATCAGGTAAATCACGAATCAATGCGCGGCCTAATAACACCATATCTTTGGCTGTGGTATATTGTCCTGGCGCATCAAGTCCATGTACGGTTTCAAAATGGGTATGTTCCAAACCTATTTTTTTGGCATAGTCATTCATTAAATTAACAAAAGCACCTTGGCTACCTGCGATATGTTCAGCCATTGCAATACAAGCGTCGTTACCTGATTGAATGATGATACCTTTGTTAAGATCCGAAACAGAAACGGTTTTACCCACTTCCAAAAACATTAATGATGATCCTTTTAATACAGGGTTACCCGTTGCCCATGCATCTTTACTGACTACAACCATATCATCATTTTTAATTCGACCTGAGTGTAAAGCTTGACCAACTACATAGCTGGTCATCATTTTGGTAAGACTGGCTGGATCACGTTGTTGTTCAGCGTTATATTCCGCTAAAATTTCGCCTGATTTGGCATCCATTAAAATATAAGATTCAGCATTTAATTGGGGAATAGCTGGAATAGGAAAAGGCATATCAGCAGATGCTGATGTGCAAATTGACAGCATCAAGATAGCAAAAGATAATTTAAATTTCTTTTTCATTTATTTGAATTCCGTTAAATATTTTTAGATAACATATATCGATGTGTGTGAATAGACATCATAATGCCAAAACATGCCATTAAAACGACTAATGATGAGCCACCGTAACTTATTAAAGGTAATGGTACACCAACTACCGGTAAGATTCCACTGACCATACCGATATTAATGAACACGTAGACAAAGAATACTAAAATCAGACCACCAGATAATATCCGACCAAATGTCGTTTGTGCTTGTGATGCAATAATTAACCCACGAACAATTAAACATAAAAAAAGAATTAACAGAACGATAGTACCAATAAAACCAAATTCTTCTGCAATTACAGAAAAAATAAAGTCAGTATGTCTTTCTGGTAGGAATTCTAATTGTGATTGCGTGCCTTCAAGCCATCCTTTACCCCATATCCCTCCAGAACCAATGGCAGTTTTAGATTGAATAATATGATAACCCGTACCATTTGGATCTCGCTCAGGATTAAAAAGTGTTAACACCCGTTCACGTTGATAATCATGCATTAAAAAGAACCACATGATAGGTAAAAAAGCAGCAATTAAGATGACAGCAACAATGATAAATCGCCAATCAATACCAGCCAAAAAGATAATAAATATTCCTGACATGACAATTAATATAGCTGTACCTAAATCCGGTTGCATTGCAACAAGTAAAGTTGGCACACCAATAATAGCCAAGGTTTGTAATGTGGTTTTTAAAGGTGGAGGACAGCCATCACGATGAATAAATTTAGCAACCATTAATGGCACGGCTATTTTTGCAATTTCTGATGGTTGAAATCGCAATACACCTAAGTCTAACCATCTTTGTGCGCCTTTACTGGTGTAACCAAAAATATCAACAAACAGTAAAATGATAATACAAAAAATATAAAGATAGGGAGCCCATTTTTCATAGGTTCGAGGTGAAAATTGAGCTAAAAATATCATGATAAAAAAACCAAGGAGTATTTGTACCACTCGCTTTTGTATCATATCGATATTTTGCCCACTCGCACTCCAAAGTATATATAAGCTATAACAGAGTAGTAGCGTTATAAATAGAAAAAAAAGGGGATCAATATGTATCTTTTGCCAAAAAGATTTTTTGATGTTATTCATAATTAATTTTCATATCCTGTATCTTGAGCTGCGTCATCGAGATCAGTGGAGTGATTGCCTAATAGATAAAAATCAAGAATTTTGCGTGCAACCGCACCACCATTTGAGCTTCCGCCCCCCCCATTTTCAAGTACAATAGCCAATGCTATTTTGGGTTTATCGTAAGGCGCATAAGCAATAAATAATGCATGATCACGTAAATGCTCGGGAATATTGTTCGCATTATAAGTTTCGTTTTCTCTTAAACCATACACTTGTGCTGTTCCTGATTTTCCTGCTGCTTGATATTGAACGCCAGCATACACTTTACGTGCTGTTCCTCGTGAACCAAACATCACTCTATACATACCTTCTTTCGCTAAATCCCAATAATTTGTTTTAACTTCTGTTAAATTATTTGGCTGTTCAAATTGAACGGGATCAATGTGAAACTGATCTTCATTGGAATTTAAAATATCACTCTTTTTATACAGTAAAAAATGGGGGGTATAAGTTTTTCCATTATTAATTAAGATAGTTAATGCTTTTGCCATTTGCATTGGTGTTGCAGTCCAGTATCCTTGACCAATGCCAACAGGGATAGTGTCTCCTTGTAACCAGGATTTTTTATGACGTTTACTTTTCCATTCTCGACTTGGCATAACAGCGCGTGTCTCTTCACTTGGTGACATATCAATTCCAGTGCGTTGACCATAGCCAAATTTAGTCATCCATAAACTTAAACGATCAATCCCCATATCATAAGCAACTTGATAAAAATAGGTATCTACTGATTCTTCTATCGCTTTTAGTACATCAACCCGACCATGCCCCCATTTTAGCCAGTCTCGGTAACGTCTTTCTGTTCCCGGTAATTGCCACCATCCGGGATCGTTAACCACGCTTTTGGGCGTTACAACCCCTTCACTTAATGCAGCTACAGAGATAAAGGGTTTTACGGTTGAAGCAGGTGGATAAGCCCCCAATAAAGCCCGATTAAATAAAGGTTTGTTCGGATCATTGAGTAATTCATTATATTTTGCACTTGATATCCCTCCAACAAAATCATTTGAATCATAACTAGGGCTTGATACCATCGCTAGGACTTCACCGTTATTGGGATCAATCGCCACCACAGCAGCTTTGCGCCCAGCAAGAAGTTTTTCGATGTAAAGTTGTAATTTGAGATTTATTGATAAATAGATATCTTCGCCTGCTTGTGGTGGATGCTGTTCAAGCAGTCGGACGATACGTCCGCGACTATTAACTTCAACTTTTTCATAACCAGCTGTGCCATGTAATATGTTTTCATAATAGCGTTCAATGCCCATTTTTCCGATATTGAGCGTCGCAACATAATTACTGGTTTTATTTTCTTCTTCTAACCGCTTTTTATCTTGGCTATTTATTTTTGAGATATACCCCAGAATGTGAGTTAGTGATGCACCATAAGGGTAATAGCGGTGTTGTATTTTAACAATTGAGGCAAAAGGAAATCTGTGTTGATCGACAACAAATCGTGCAATTTGTTCTTTACTAAGGTTCTCTTTTAGCGGAACAGGTCTGTGAGCGCGATAATTTCGTCTTTCTTTTTGGAAATTTTCAATATCTTCATCTGTCAAATCAACCACTTTTTTTAATTGTTCAAATTGTTCATTCAGATTTTTGGTTTTATCAGGAATAATGTTTAGTTGATAGGTGATATTATTACTGGCTAATGGCGTTCCATTACGGTCATAAATCATGCCGCGACTAGGAGGAATAGGTATAATTTCGATACGATTATTATTTGATTTAGTACTGTAATAACTAAAATTAGCAATTTGAAGATCCGCTAAATTCACTAATAAAATAATAATCAAAAAGATAATTACCACAAAAGCAAACAAAGCTCTACGCAGGAATAAGTTTGTTTCTGCTGAATGATCCCGAATATTAGTTCGCTTTTTTTTTGTTGTAATAGGGATAATAATACTCCTTAAATACTGCTTTTTGATTGATGCTCTTGTTGTTCCCATTGTTCATAAGCGTTGACAATTCTGGCAACTACCGGATGACGAACAACATCTTCACTATTAAAAAAGTTAAAACTAATTTCATCAACTTGGCTTAAAACTTCAATTGCATGACGTAAACCGGATTTTTGGTGACGCGGTAAATCAATTTGAGTGATATCCCCTGTTATAACAGCTTTTGAGTTAAAGCCAATGCGTGTTAGAAACATCTTCATTTGTTCTATTGTGGTGTTTTGGCTTTCATCGAGAATAATAAATGCATCATTTAGGGTACGACCACGCATATACGCTAGTGGCGCAACTTCAATCACGCTTTTTTCAATCAGTTTTTCGACTTTTTCAAAACCCAGCATTTCAAATAGCGCATCATAAAGTGGGCGTAAATACGGGTCGACTTTCTGGCTTAAATCACCTGGTAAGAATCCAAGTTTTTCACCCGCTTCAACAGCGGGTCGAGTCAGTACTATCCGACGAATCTGTTGCTTTTCTAATGCATCAACAGCAGCTGCCACCGCTAAATAGGTTTTACCCGTTCCCGCAGGCCCAATACCAAACGAGATATCATAATCTAAAACATGCGCAATATATTGAGCCTGATTGGGCGTTCTTGGTTTGATTACCCCACGTTTTGTTTTAATCATTACCATTTTACTTCCATGCTGATCAGTATAAGCAGGAAGATGTTCTTTCATTTTTTCAAGCGCACCGGATTCTTTTATCGCTAAATGAATGTGTTCGGGTTCAATATCAATAATGTTGTTTTTGGTTTTAGTTTGTTGATAAAGTGACTTTAAAATCTGATCGGCTGCGTTAACACAAATCTGATCACCGGTAATTAAAAATAGATTACCTCGATGATTAATTTCAATACCAAGTCGACGTTCAAGTTGTTTTACGTTGTCATCTTGAGGGCCACAAAGACTATTTAATCTTTGATTATCATCTGGTTCAAGCACGGTTTGATGTGTAATAATTTTCAATGATAAGCCCTCTAATCATTCATGTTAATTGCTAAGATATCCTTCACATAAAGGACATTTTTCAACACCTTTTAAAAATTCCTTTTTACAATGATGACAAGTAACAATATTTCCCGATACTATCTGATCAACCAATTTTGTGGCCTGTTGTTCATCTAATCCTTGCGTTTTTAGTTTATTGATCATCATTGAGATTGGTGTACCACTTTTTAATTCTTGCTCAACATCCTGACCAATTTCTTCTTCTAATGTAGGCGGTACATATTTTAAAACATTTTCATTATATTCTGAATGACAATGATTACATCTAATGTATCTTCCTAATGTTTGAAAACTGAATATTGGTATAAAAAACAATGTAAAATATCTTGCCACTTTAACTTGCGTATATTGTTGTTGTTTTTCATCAGTTTTGATGTTTTGCTGTGTACAACAACTAGGGCAATTAAATTGCCCTGTTTTTTCGTTTACTTCACGACCTCTGGAGCCGAATATAATAAGCATTTTTTTCTTTCCTTTCCATTATGATAAAATATTATTTTTTAATAATTCAATATGTTATTTTTATTATGGTTGGTAGATACCGACACCTAAATCGTTTTCTTTACGGGTTCTTGAGATTACAGACATAGGAGATTCACTCACACGCAGATCCATTTCATCCTCGGTACGCACAACTTTACCTCTTAATGAATTTGGATAAACATCGGTAATTTCAACATCAACAAATTTACCAATCATATTAGGATGACCTTCAAAGTTAACAATACGATTATTCTCAGTTCTGCCCGTTAGTTCCATCAGATCTTTCTTAGATGGTCCTTCGACTAAAATGCGTTGCACGGTATTTAGCATACGACGGCTAAATTGCATTGCTTGTTGATTGATACGTTCTTGTAGGATATAAAGACGTTGTTTTTTCTCGTCTTCAGAAACGTTATCTTCCATTTCTGCCGCTGGTGTACCAGGGCGTGCAGAATAGACAAAGCTATAGCTTAAGTCAAAATTGACATCAGCAATTAATTTCATGGTTTGTTCAAAATCTTCTTGTGTTTCACCTGGGAATCCAACAATAAAATCAGAACTAATTTGAATGTCTGGACGGACTTTGCGTAGTTTTCGGATAATTGATTTGTATTCAAGTGCCGTATGCGTACGTTTCATTAAATTTAAAACACGATCCGATCCACTTTGCACCGGTAGATGTAAAAAGTTAACTAATTCAGGCGTATCACGATAAACATCGATAATATCATCAGTAAACTCAATTGGATGACTAGTTGTAAAACGAATACGATCAATACCATCAATGGCAGCGACTAACCGAAGTAGTTCTGCAAATGAACAAATATCGCCATCGAAGGTTGGTCCTCGATAAGCATTGACATTTTGACCAAGCAGATTAACTTCACGCACACCTTGTTCTGCCAGTTGAGCTATTTCATAAATTACATCGTCACAAGGTCGGCTCACTTCTTCACCACGGGTATAAGGTACCACACAATAGGTACAATATTTATTACATCCTTCCATAATCGAGACAAACGCTGTCGGACCTTCACTGCGAGGTTCAGGTAAGCGATCAAACTTTTCAATTTCAGGAAAGCTTACATCGACAACATGATTTCCTTTTCCACTTCGAATTTGCTCTATCATTTCCGGTAAACGGTGAAAAGTCTGCGGACCGAAAATAATATCGACAAAAGGTGCACGTTTACGAATATGCGCACCTTCTTGAGAAGCCACACATCCACCAACCCCAATGATAATTTCGGGATTATGTTGTTTTAAATTTTTCCAACGTCCTAATTGATGAAAAACTTTTTCTTGCGCTTTTTCTCGAATCGAGCAAGTATTTAATAATAAAATATCTGCTTCTTCTGCGTTGTCTGTTAATGTTAAACCGTGGGTGGATTCAAGGAGATCTGCCATTTTGGTTGAATCATATTCATTCATTTGGCAGCCCCAAGTTTTGATATGTAATTTTTTGCTCATCAATAACTCAGCTATATTTAATTGTTAAAATGAAAACGGGTTTAAATCCGCGATTTTAGCGTGCCATATTGTAATCCTTTGTGAATGTAGGGTCTATAATAAAATAATAATTGTTATCTAAAAAAAATAATTTCAATTTAACCTTTTTAATTTATGCTTAAAACAGTTAACATAAAATTACTAATTAATTGTTATATTTTTCATTTTTTTGGATTATAGTTACTACTACTGATTTGTATCATTTGGTTCTACCATAGGATTTTTCAGTATTAACATAGTTGTCAGCAGGAACTACACAAAGTTATGCTACCAACTTGAATGACTAACCATTTGTTAGAATTTCTCGTCAGAACTTATTTTAAATATTTCAAAATGATTTGAATAATTCAGAAATATTTAAACAAAATAAATCCATCTAGTGTAGTCGTTTTTAAGACTATTGCTATTTAGATTTTAAATGACATAATGAGGGCGAGTGACTTAGGTTACTCGTCTTTTTGTAACGATAATCTTTATATTTATTTCAGATGCTCTTAATAACTCTATCAATCAATTAAATATTTTTAATTTTTAGTCACTAAATTACCTTTCATATTTTTATTCTAAATGATATACTACTTAGCAGTTACTAAATGCTTTCTTTATTAAATTAAAGATTGACTTTAGTTAACAGTAGGTGCAAATTTGTTGGAGGACTACAACTAACAATACTTTAGCACTGAATTGACTGGCCATTAAGCTAGATTTTCTCGTTAATATTTGTTGGGATAAATTTAACGAGAAGTAACTCGTTATTTATCAGTAGTCCTCCTTTTTAAAGGAATCGATATAACTGCTAAATACAGTTTATAACATACTCTTTTGGTAGTTTTCAAAGTTCTTCCAATTGAGTGAGAGAGTAACTTCTGTTACTCTCTTTTTTTTTAATTTTATGAATATGTTTTCGAATTAAAGCAAAAGCTTTTTTTGCAACGATGCGAAACAGTTATAATTCTTGGTAACTTTTACCATTCACAATAATTTATGTTATTATCCGCCTTAATTTAATTATTGAAAGTGCCTAGATATGTCAAAAACGTTCAGTCCAACAAAACGCCTTTTAGTTAAAGGTATTCTTGCGACTTGTTTATTGTCTGTCACTCGTGTTGGTCTTGCTTCAGCAATGGCACAAATGGTCGCTGTTCGTATTTGGCCTTCCTCTACTTATACACGAATTACGTTAGAATCTAATAGTAAGCTTAAATACAAAAGTGCTGCATTATTTAACCCAGATCGATTAGTGATCGATATTGATAATATCAATTCAAATCCTGTTTTAAAAAGTATTTCATCGAAAGTATTAAGTCACGATCCTTACATCAAATCAATTCAAGTTACCCAACTGGATGCTAAAACGGTTAGAATCATGATCGAAGCTAAGCAAGGAATAGACCCCAATACTTTTACGTTACCCCCTGTAGCCGAATTTAAAAACCGTTTAGTCATCGATCTTTATCCTTCAAAACAATCTTCAATAACAGATGATGATCCTTTATTAGCCCTGTTAGAAGAATATACAAAAGGTGATCTAAACCAACAACAAGCTGAGATCAAACCACCCATTAATAAAAAGAAAAATAGCCCGATTATTGTGATGCTCGATCCCGGTCATGGCGGTGAAGATCCGGGTGCGATTGGCTATAACAAAACCAGAGAAAAGGATATTGTTTTACAAATTGCACGCAGAACTTTTAATTTATTGAAAAAAGAGCCGAATGTTAAAGTCTATATGACCCGTAATGAAGATGTGTTTATCCCATTGAAAGTACGAGTAGCTAAAGCACGATCTTTACATGCCGATCTTTTTATTTCTATCCATGCAGATGCATTTACCAGTCGATCAGTTAGAGGATCTTCTGTATTTTCATTATCCACCCGAGGGGCGACAAGTTCGGCAGCAAATTATTTGGCTCAAACACAAAATAATGCCGATCAAATAGGTGGCGTGAGTCGCAGTGGTGATAAATATTTAGATAATACTATTTTAGATTTAGTCCAAAAAACAACTATTAGCAACGGGGTATTATTAGGTAATGCTATATTAAATCGACTAAAAGGCGTCAATAGTTTACATAAACCTTCACTTGAAAAAGCAGGTTTTGCTGTTTTAAAAGCCCCTGATATTCCTTCTGTTTTGGTGGAAACCGCTTTTATTAGTAATATTAACGAAGAAAAAAAATTAAAAACCGCTTCTTTCCAGAATCAAGTATCAAAAGCGATTGTTAGTGGTATCAAAGATTACCTGAAAAAGCGTAAAAATTAATATTTCTTTCTCAGGTAAGAATTAAAATTATCGTCAATTAACTTTAGTAATAATCGTTAAACATCTATCCGCATTTAATTGTGGAATAGTCAGTTTGATATTCTGTTTAAGTTCGAACCCTTCAGGGATAGGATCTTGTTCACTACCTTTTAAAGCATAAAACGATCCCTGTTGATTTGGTAGATGCTGACACCAAGTGAGCATATCTTGTAATGAAGCAAACGCTCGGCTAATGACCCCATCAAACTGTTGTTCGGTATAGTCTTCTATGCGGCTTTGCACCGGATTAATATTATTCAGTTTTAATTCAAATTTTACCTGTTTTAAAAAACGGATACGTTTTCCTAAACTGTCAACTAAATCAAATTGTTTATCCGGATTGATGATCGCTAATGGAATACCAGGTAACCCTGGTCCTGTTCCAACATCAATAAAATGTTCGCCCACTAAATAGGGCGATACCACTAAACTATCCATAATGTGTTTTACTAACATTTCGTTGGGATCACGCACAGCAGTTAAATTATAGGCCTTATTCCACTTATTCAGCATTTCAACATACTCAATAAGCAGATCAATTTGCTGATCTGTGATCAAAAGATCTGTTTGATCAATAAGATTAGTGAGTTTCTTTTTTAACATAATTCTTCTTTTTTAAATAAACTAATAACATTGATATTGCCGCTGGTGTTATGCCTGAAATACGTGAAGCTTGCCCGATCGATACTGGTTTATGCTGTTTCAATTTAGCGACAACTTCGTTTGATAATCCAGAAATTTCAGCATAATCAATATGCTCAGGAATTAATGTTTCTTCGTTACGTTTTTGGCGCTCGATTTCTTCAATTTGAAGTTTAATATATCCATCATATTTAACTTGAATTTCAACTTGTTCTGCAGCACTAGGATCAGTTAATCCAGGCGCAAATAGTGATAATGATTTCAATGTGTTATAGCTCATTTCAGGGCGTTTAAGTAACTCTTCACCATTTGCTTCTTTGGTTAAATTAGCACTTAAAACGGCATTCACTTCATCAATAGTTTCAATATGTGGATGCACCCATATATCACGTAAACGTGCTCTTTCTTGTTCTATCGCTTCAAATTTTTCGTTAAATTTTTGCCAACGATAATCATCAACCATGCCTAGCTTACGACCAATTTCAGTTAAGCGAATATCAGCGTTATCTTCACGTAACATCAAACGATATTCAGCACGAGAAGTAAACATTCGATAAGGTTCGTTGGTGCCTAACGTACAAAGATCATCAACCAGTACACCTAAATAAGCTTGATCACGCGTTGGATACCATTGATCTTGATCATAAACAAACCGTGCGGCATTTAAACCTGCTAACATGCCTTGAGCAGCTGCCTCTTCATACCCTGTTGTCCCATTAATTTGTCCAGCTAAAAATAGCCCTTTGATCACTTTACTTTCAAGTGTAGGTTTGAGATCACGAGGATCAAAATAATCATATTCGATCGCATACCCGGGTCTGATGATATTAGCATTTTCAAGACCTTTCATACTACGTACAAAAGCAAGTTGCGTATCAAATGGTAAACTGGTTGAGATCCCATTTGGGTATATTTCGTTACTATCTAATCCTTCTGGCTCTAAATAGATCTGATGAGAATTGCGATCTGAAAAACGCATAATTTTGTCTTCAATTGAAGGACAATATCTTGGACCTACGCCTTCAATCACCCCTGTGTACATTGGACTTCGATCTAAGCTATTACGAATGATCTCATGTGTCGTTTCGTTTGTGCTTGTTATATAACATGGGATCTGTTTTGGGTGCTGATTAGCATTACCTAAAAACGAAAATACCGGAACAGGATCATCTCCATATTGTGTACCTAATTTAGAAAAATCAATTGTTCGGGCATCAATACGCGGTGGTGTACCTGTTTTTAATCTTCCCATTCTAAATGGGTATTGATGTAATGATTTAGATAGTCCAATTGAGGCAGGATCCCCTGTTCTTCCTCCACTGTAATTATCTAAACCAATATGGATTTTTCCATTTAGAAAAGTGCCAGCCGTTAAGACGACGGCTTTAGCTTTAAAAGAGACGCCCATTTGCGTTTTAACTCCGGTGATCTGATCGTTTTCAATGATCACATCTTCTACGGATTGTTGAAAGAGCATTAAGTTTTCTTGGTTTTCAAGTGTTGTTCTGATCACTTTTCGATAAAGCGATCGATCCGCTTGTGCACGTGTTGCTCTGACCGCTGGACCTTTACTGCTATTAAGGATCCTAAATTGGATCCCTGCAAGATCAATCGCATGAGCCATTAATCCGCCCATGGCATCGATTTCTTTTACCAAGTGACCTTTACCAATACCACCTATAGCAGGATTACAGGACATTTGTCCTAATGTATTGATATTATGGGTTAAAAGTAGTGTTTTGCGGCCCATTCTTGCTGATGCCATGGCAGCTTCTGTGCCAGCATGACCACCGCCGACAATAATGACATCAAAAAGATCTGGATAAAACATATAAAGCCTCGTTGTTATTTTCTATGAAGATGATTGTTAGTTCAGACATGTTGTTTTGATCTAAATTAGCGTTAGCGATTTTACTCATCTTTTTGAATACGTCAAATGATCTAATTTGATCGCCATTTAAATTAAATAAGATCTTTTATGTGATCTTTTTATTTTTATTACTACTAGAGTGGATCCTTTCTGTTGATAACTGGATATAGTAATTATTTTATAGGATCTTATTGATCCTGTAACACTGTTAATTGATCGGATCTTTGTTGATCTAAACTTGTTGATAATTAGCTTAGTTATCCACAATTGGTTTTGTCATTTAGGTTATTAATAGCCTTATCACAGCTTATTACTTTCTTTTAGCACAGAGTTATCCACAAAAATATATTTTGATTGCTTATTTTTTGGTCTTTTTGTTGGCTGTTTTTTAATAGTTTATTGATAAAATATATCGAGGGTTTTTTGAATAACGATTTTTTATTTTTTTAAATTGTTCCTTTTTTATAAAATTCTTTTATTTTTACAAAAGCAAATTTATACTTAACTAGATTAATTTTTTAGTGTGAGGTTACTTTATTACTCTTTCACAATTACCGTTGCCTTTTTCATTACCAAATAGTGAAACTTTCGACAGTTTTTATATAGGTGATAATCAATTATTACTTGATTCATTGCAAACTTTATTGGTTAAGCAAGGTTTCAATGTATTTTATATGTGGTCGGCAAGTGCTGCTGGTCGTACTCATCTATTGCATGCCTCAAGTCAAAATAAACTGGCTAGTTATATTCCTTTAAAACAGTATTTCCACCTTGTTCCCGAAATTTTACAAGGGTTGGATAATTATGATTTAGTTTGTTTAGATGATATTGATGCTATTGCAGGCAATCGGGATTGGGAAGAAGCTATTTTTGATTTATTTAACCGTCTGACTGAAAAAAATATTAGTAAATTATTGATTACTGCCAGTGCACCCCCTAAACAGGTTTCTTTTATATTGCCTGATTTGGTATCACGACTTAGTTGGGGGCAAGTTTATCAATTAAAAGAATTAAGTGATGATGATAAGCTTAAGGCGTTACAACTACGAGCCCAATTAAGCGGTTTTGAATTATCGACTGAAGTTGGATTATTTTTATTAAAGCGTGTCCATCGTGATATGCGTACCCTGTTTTCTTTGTTAGAAAAGTTTGAAGTAGCAACATTAGCGGAACAACGTAAGTTAACGATTCCTTTTATTAAAAATATTTTGGATTTGTAATATGAGTAATAATCCTGAAGCTATCGTTTTTTTTGATTTAGATGGGACTTTATTTAATAGTCAAATAGAGGTTTTAGCAAGTTCAGTTGAGGCAATAAGAAAGCTAAAGCAAAATAATATTATTCCAATGCTTGCAACAGGTCGTACACCTTGTGAAGTGACCGATTTAATGAAAAAATTGTCGATTGATTCTATTATCGGTATGAATGGGCAAATTGTTCTATATAAAGGCGAGAGAGTTTTTTCGAATAATATCGATAAAGATTTAATCGCCAGAATGTATCAGTTTTCAAAACAGCAAATGAATATTCCTTTAGCTTTTTATAATGATGAAATAATGCGTATTTCTGAGTGTACTCAAGCCGCAAAAACGTTTTATCACTATCTTAAACAACCTATTCCCCCTGTTAATGATCTGCTTTATCTAAACGAACCGATTCAAATGATGTTATTGTTGTGCGAAGAAGGTGAATCTGTTTATCGTGATGCTTTTCCGGAATTAACGTTTATACGTAACACGCCATATTGCGTTGATGTTTTTAATCATGGTGGATCTAAAGGTAACGGTATTAATCAGTTATTGCAAAAAAAAGGATTCACTGATGTGCCAACTTACGCATTTGGTGATGGGATGAATGATTTTGAGATGTTTACAACCGTTAATCACCCGATAGCAATGGCTAATGCTGTGGACAAATTAAAAGAGCAAGCTGAATTTGTCACTGATTCCAATGATAATGATGGGATTGCAAAAGCCCTAAAAAAATTTGGTTTGATTTAAATATTGTTACTGATAAATCACCCCTAAAGATACAGCTTGGTTTGCACCAGTCACTTCTGGAATATTCGACGGAATATTATTAAGTCGACAATAGGCAAGCCAAGCGAATGCTATTGCTTCCATATCATCACTGTTTATTCCTTTTTCACTAGTAGTTAACACGTTCCAATTAGGCAATAACGCAGATAATCTTTGCATGATAAGTGGATTTTTTGCGCCTCCACCACACACTAAAAGTTCACATGGCAATTCTGTATTAATGGATAATTTTATTATTTCTTGCACGATAGATAATGCAGTCAATTCAACCAGTGTTGCTTGAATATCTTCAGATTTTAATGTGATACCTGTCAATTTTTGACGTAACCAAGATAGGTTAAACAGTTCTCGTCCTGTGCTTTTAGGGGCGGATAATTGAAAATAATCTTCATTTAATAATTTAGTGAGAAGTTTGGTATTCATTTTTCCTGTTTTTGCCCATTTAGCATCGTTATCATAATTTTTACCAAGACAAGCCTTTATCCAACCGTCAAGCAATACATTACCCGGTCCGGTATCGTAACCGATGACGGGCTGATGTGGAATAAGTACCGTGATATTGCTTATTCCACCAATATTTAATATCACACGATTAATTGATGGATTTTCAAGTTGTGATTTATGAAAAGCAGGCACTAAAGGTGCGCCTTGTCCACCATAAGCAATATCTTTTCGTCTAAAATCAGCGATGGTAGTAATGCCTGTTAGGGCGGCAATGATATTGGCATCGCCAATTTGCATCGTAAAAGGGTTTGCACCTAATGGTGAATGGTAAATAGTTTGTCCATGACATCCAATTGCTTTAATTTTATTACGTTCTATTTTATGGTGTGTTAAAAATTGATTCACATGATGGGCATAAACTAAGCCTAACTGATGATCCAGTTCACCTAAATCTTGTAATGAAGTCTGTTTGGTTTCACAAAGGGTCAGTAATTGTTGTTTAATATCATCTGGCAGCGAATAACATTTGCTGGCTATTGATTTAACTTTTCCTGCGGTAATATCAACTAACGCAATATCTACCCCATCCATGCTGGTACCTGACATAATACCAATATATAAATTGTGCATAATACTAACCTTGTCGTATGATTTGGCCGGTTTTTATATCCCTAATTTCAGAAGGTGAAGCCCTGTGTCCGGTTTCACCTTGTAAAATAGGAAACTGTTCACCAAATTGTAATGCAACTTCGTTTGCGGTAAAACAAGGCGGATAATTTGAAAGATTCGCACTTGTTGAAACTAAAGGTTTACCAAATAGGTTGCATAATGTACATACCAATGGATGAGCAGTAACACGTACTGCAATCGAATCAAATTTTCCGGTTAAAAATTGTGGGGTATTTTTATTCTTAGGAAAAATCCAAGTAACCGCACCTGGCCAACTGGTAAGAGCTAACTGTTTTTGTTGATAGGTCAAGGCTGACTCATCGATGTAAGGAATAAGTTGATCATAATGGCTGGCAATGAGAATTAAACCTTTTTCAATGGGACGGCGTTTTAAATCAAGCAGTTTCATTACTGCGGTTTGACAATCAGGATCGCATCCTAATCCAAAAACGGATTCGGTTGGATAAGCAACAACTTCGCCTTTTTTTAGCAAGTCATCAATTTCTTTTATTGATAATAAATTTACCATTTACAGTTGGATATAGAATTATAGGATATGAAAATCATATTAAACCGAGGTGTATTGAATTGCAAATTGGCTCTGTCTATTTTGAAATATTGTTGATACAGGAAGTAAAAATCAAAGTTAACAAGGTTACTTGATTATTGCCAATTCATTTGAGGAAAATATTGAACGGTTAATTCAACCATCTGTTGCATATTAATGATATGCAATCTTTTATCAATAAACGGATCAAGTCCACGCGCTGTTATATCATTATCTAAAATATAACAATGTTGAGTTTTTTCTAAAATAGCATTAAGAACAGGAGTATTTTGTAACGCAACAAATACGCCATTTTGCCAAAATAAGACCGCATCTTGGGCACAGATAAGTTGTGGATCGATTATTGATTGGTTATCCGTTGAAATAGTATGTAGCATGTTTTTCACTTATTATGTCAACACATGATATTAAAGTTAAAATTTACTCAAAAATTGAGTTAATTTTGGTTAGTACATCTTTAAAGGTTATTAGTATATAATAACAACTATTTATTAAGCAAAATATCCGTTATGAAACCTATTATTTTAGCCGACGAACAACAAACCATCTTCTTTGGAAAGCAGTTAGCAAAGCATTGTTTAAGTTATTTATTGAATAATAATAGTACAATAGTCATTTATTTAATTGGTGAGCTTGGTGCTGGAAAAACAACATTTAGTCGTGGTTTTTTACAACAATTAGGGCATGTTGGTAATGTAAAAAGTCCAACTTATACCTTAGTAGAATCATATCAATTTGATGATTTTTCAGTTTATCATTTCGACTTATATAGGCTTTATGATCCAGAAGAACTTGAGTTTATGGGGATTCGTGAATATTTTGCTTCGCGATCTATTTCTTTAATAGAGTGGCCACAGCAAGCACAAGGTATTTTGCCAATTGCAGATATCGAAGTTCATTTAAACTATTTAAAACTTGAACGCACAGCGACTTTATTGGCAAAAACGGAAAAAGGTCAAGCTATTATTAATCAACTACACTTAGCGAATACATGATGAAAAAATTATTTACTTTTGTGATGTTATTGTTGCTTTGCAGTTCTGCTTATGCTGCTAAAGTGGTGATTGCTGTTGATGCAGGACATGGTGGCAAAGATTCAGGTGCGATAGGTAAAAATAAATTATATGAAAAGACCGTAACCCTTTCTATTGCTAAAAAACTGACAACTTTACTCAATAACGATCCAAAATTTAAAGGTGTATTAACTCGAACCAGTGATAATTTTATTTCGGTATCCAAACGTTCAGAGATTGCGCGTAATAGTAAAGCTAATTTGCTTATATCAATCCATGCTGATGCAGCGCCGAATCGTAGTGCTACTGGTGCTTCAGTGTGGGTATTATCAACTAAGCGAGCTGATACTGAACTTGGGCGTTGGATTGAGCAAGAGGAAAAACAGTCACAATTATTAGGTGGCGCAGGCGATGCACTGAGCGATGGTCATGATGCTCATTTAAGTCAAGCGGTACTCGATTTGCAATTTTCTTATTCACAACGTGTAGGCTATGAGTTAGCGACCCAAGTGTTAAAAGCGATGAACGGTACAATCAAATTGCATAAAAATAAACCTGAGCATGCAAGTTTAGGTGTATTGCGATCCCCAGATATTCCATCAATTTTAATTGAAGTTGGTTTTATATCAAATGTGGGGGAAGAAAAATTAATTGGTAGTAGTGCGCATCAAGATAAAATTGCCAAAGCAATTTATCTAGGTATAAAAAATTATGTAAAGCAAAATCCTAAGTTTGGAGAAAGACATTAATGGCTATTCATATTCTATCACCTCAGTTAGCAAATCAAATTGCAGCTGGCGAAGTGGTAGAGCGTCCGGCATCGGTTATTAAAGAATTAATTGAAAATAGTTTAGATGCTGGTAGTACGCAAATTGATATTGATTTGGAACAGGGTGGATGTAAATTAATCCGCGTTCGAGATAATGGTTGTGGAATTAATAAGAGTGAATTAGCCTTAGCGTTAGTTCGTCATGCAACAAGTAAAATTAATACTTTAGACGATTTGGAGGCGATTGTAAGTCTGGGATTTAGAGGAGAAGCGCTTGCTAGTATTAGTTCAGTTTCTCGATTAACGTTAACTTCTCGTACTGCGGAACAATCTGAAGCCTGGCAAGTTTATGCTGAAGGTCGTGATATGTCCCCCACCATTAAACCTGCAGCACATCCAGTTGGTTCAACAGTTGAAGTGTTGGATCTATTTTATAATACACCTGCTAGACGTCGCTTTTTGAAAACCGAAAAAACGGAATTTATGCATATTGAAGAGTTTATCAGACGTATTGCGTTGGCGCGTCCTGATGTGACATTTAACTTGCAACATAATGGTAAATTAGTTAAACAATATCGTGCATCTGAGTTAGATAAGCGCGTTGAATCAGTGTGTGGTCGAGCTTTCATTCAAAAAGCAGTAAAGTTAGATTGGCAACATGATGATTTGTTGATTCAAGGATGGGTTGCTAGTAATGAAGTTAGCGATCTACAATATTTTTATGTTAATGGGCGCGTAATTAAAGATAAATTACTCAATCATGCTTTACGACAAGCTTATGTAAACCGAACGAACGAACAACAAAGTTATGTTGTTTTTTTACAGCTTGATCCAAAGCAAGTTGATGTCAATGTTCATCCAGCTAAACATGAAGTTCGTTTTCATGAGGCTAGACTTGTTCATGATTTTGTTTATCAAGCTATTGTTATGGCACTGGAGTCGTCAGTTGAATCCACATTACCTTTAGAAGATAACCAAACTAAAATCGCTTTTACACCGAATAGACAAGCGGCGGGTGATAATATTTTCAATCGACAAACCAACCCGTTACCTTATTCTACGAATAAGCCATTTCCTCAAAA
Source organism: Gilliamella sp. CG13 (assembly GCF_046635805.1). Classification (NCBI taxonomy): domain Bacteria; kingdom Pseudomonadati; phylum Pseudomonadota; class Gammaproteobacteria; order Orbales; family Orbaceae; genus Gilliamella; species Gilliamella sp. CG13. The sequence continues at coordinate 8,643 of NZ_JBIDFM010000004.1, read as the reverse complement.
GATAACCAATAATGTAAAAGAAAATAATGCGCTGTACGGACAACTTGTTAATGTTGATGCTCAGCAAAACCGTCAGAATCAAGAGCAAAAACAACAGATTGATTTACCACAGGATCATCACATTACTGAACCACAAAAAGCGGTGATTGAAACTTTATTCCCGAAACGAACAACTCCTTTACAGTCATCATTACAACACCAATTTGATAGTTCATCATTAGTCCAATTTGGTCGAGTTTTAACTGTTATTCAACCTGATATTGCATTACTGGAAAAATATGAAGACAGTGAGCAAAAACTAATGTTAATGAAGCTACCTGTTGCAAAGCAAAAAGTGAATGCGATTAAATTATTATCGCAAGAATCTGAAAAATTACTGATTCCATTAACAATTTTAATTAATCGCAAAGAAGAGCAAGTTCTTACGCACTATAAAGCACAATTAACCTTTTTAGGCTTTGATTTTTATTTTGAAAAAGCAAAATTACATTTGCAAAACGTTCCTAAAATGTTACGTACGACAAATTGGCAACAGTTATTACCTGCTTTAATTTCTTTTTTATCTGCTGAAAATACAACTATCGATCCTACTCAAATTGCTAGTTGGTTAGCTATTGAATGCGAAGATAACAGCATGGTCAGTTGGAGTGTCGCTAACGTAATTCAATTGCTTGCTCAATTAGAACAGATAGATATTAAACTATTAAATCAAGAAACGTTTTTATACCCTATTGATATTCAAACTATTACGCAATCAATTTTATTATGAGTAAACCAAAAATTATTTCGTTAATGGGGCCAACTGCATCAGGTAAAACTGCCTTTGCTATGGCACTTTATGATCGTTATCCTATTGATATAATTAGTGTGGATTCTGCGCTTATTTATCGTGGGATGAATATTGGCACAGCAAAACCAACACAATCGGAATTACAAATATACCCTCATAAATTAATTGATATCTGTGATCCGTCTGAAAGTTATTCTGCTGCAAATTTTCGGTCTGATGCGATTTCAGCAATTGAAAACACCTTGAATAATGGTCGAATTCCACTATTAGTGGGGGGAACAATGCTCTATTTCAAAGCTTTAATTGAGGGACTTTCACCTCTGCCAGCAGCGAATAGTGAAATACGTCAGCAAATTGAAGAAAAAGCCAATAAATATGGTTGGCAGTCAATTCACGAAGAGTTAAAAAAAGTCGATCCTGTTTCGGCAAGTAGAATTCATCCTAATGATCCACAGCGTCTTAATCGTGCTTTGGAAGTTTATTTAATTTCCGGAAAAAGTTTAACTGAATTGACACAACATAGTGGTGAACTATTACCTTACGATATTATGCAATTTGCCATTATGCCACCAAATAGAGCGGAGTTGCATCAACGTATTGAACAACGTTTTTTACAAATGTTAGAACTTGGCTTTGAAGATGAAGTTAAACGATTAATGGAACGTGGAGATTTACATTCAAATTTACCTTCTATACGTTGTGTCGGTTATCGTCAAATGTGGGAATATTTAAGTGGTGAAATAAGTTATGATGAAATGGTCTTTAAAGGGATTTGTGCCACACGGCAATTAGCGAAAAGACAGATTACCTGGCTAAGGGGCTGGAAGCAACCAATCACATGGTTAAATGGGGATAATATGGATTCTGTTTTCCAAAATATATAATGATGTCAATTGTTTTAATTTTCTTTTTTAACCTTTTAAGTTAAAATAGAAAATTGCATTTTCTTAAAATTTTTTGGATAATTGTCAAGATTCGGTATAATTTTTGTATTTTTTAGTTTAAATACATTAAAATTTTAGTTATTTGTGCATTAATCGCTTTTCGTTAGTTTTATAGCGATGCTTTTTATGTTATTTTGATAATACAGAAGTATCTTATGTCGCATTAAATATTATTTTTTGCGTTTACAATTATTTTATCTTCATTATTATTTCATCTATAAAGGATAAACTCATGTCAAAAGGGCAGTCATTACAAGATCCTTATTTAAATTTGCTTCGTCGCGAGCATATTCCTGTCTCAATTTATTTAGTCAATGGGATCAAATTACAAGGTCAAATTGAATCATTCGATCAATTTGTTATTTTATTAAAGAATACGGTAAGCCAAATGGTTTACAAACATGCTATTTCAACAGTCGTACCATCAAGACCTATTTCAGGATTGGTATCTCAGCCTGAAGAGGAAACTGAAAGCTGATAATTTCAGTGGAGAGTTCGATTGTTTGAACGATATAAAGGTGGTGAATCCGCCTTATTAGTGCATGTGTTCTTTCCCCAAGAAAGCGATATTGAGGATCTTAAAGAGTTTGAAATATTAGTTTCTTCAGCTCAGATAGATATTCTCGATATCGTGACAACTTCAAGAAAGGCGCCTCAAGCCAAATATTTTATTGGCGAAGGTAAAGCTATTGAAATCGCTGAAAAAGTGAAAGAATTAGATGCCTCTGTTATTTTAGTCAATCATACCCTAACGCCTACCCAAGAACGAAACCTCGAAAAATTGTGTGAATGTCGTGTTATCGATAGAACTGGATTGATTCTTGATATTTTTGCACAACGTGCAAGAACCCATGAAGGAAAATTACAAGTTGAATTAGCTCAATTACAGTATTTATCAACACGTTTAGTTCGTGGTTGGACTCATCTTGAGCGACAAAAAGGGGGAATTGGGTTAAGAGGTCCAGGCGAAACTCAATTAGAAACCGATAGGCGATTAATTCGTCATCGTATTCAATTAATCTTATCTAAACTTGCCAAAGTTGAAAAACAGCGCAATCAAAACAGACAATCTCGAAATAAAGCAGATATTCCGACTGTATCTTTAGTGGGGTATACTAATGCCGGTAAATCAACACTGTTTAACGCATTAACACAAGCGGATGTCTATGCCGCAGATCAGTTATTTGCAACACTTGATCCAACTTTACGCCGAATAGTTGTTGATGATGTAGGCGAAGTCGTGCTGGCTGACACGGTTGGTTTTATACGCCATTTACCGCATGATCTTATTGCTGCATTTAAAGCAACCTTGCTTGAAACTCAAGAAGCAGCCTTATTATTACACATTGTTGATGCCGCTGATCCCAACTTTTTAGATAACATGCAAGCGGTTGAAGAAGTTTTGTTGGAAATAGACGCTGATGAAATTCCAACACTATTAGTCATGAATAAAATTGATTTAATCGAAGATAAACAGCCAAGTATTGATCGTGATTCAAATGGTGTACCAATTCGTGTTTGGATTTCTGCTGAAAATGGTTTAGGATTAGATCTCTTATTTACGGCATTAACAGAAAGACTTGCTAGGCAAATTCAAGTTTGCCAATTAAACTTACCAATTCATTTAGCAAAACTAAGAAGCCGTTTATATCAGCTAAATGCAGTTGAACACGAAGTAATTAATAGCGATGGTAGCTTCCATTTAGATGTAAGAATGCCTGCAATTGAATGGAACCGTTTGTGTAAACAAGAGCCAGATCTGTTATACTTTATCAATACGCAAAATAACAACTAATTGTTTAATGGAGCAAATAAAATATGGCGTGGAATCAGCCCGGCAATAACGGACAAGATAACGATCCATGGGGTAATAATAACAAAAAACCATCTAACTTATCTGGCGGTTTTTTTGATAAAATTAATGACCTCTTAAAAAAAGGTAATTCAGGCAACAATGGCGGATCTTCGGCTAATAAATTCCCGCTAAGTGTCATTATTGTTGTCATACTTATCATTTTACTCCTTATCTGGGGGGCAAGTGGTTTTTACACCATAAATCAAAGCCAACGTGGTGTAATTACTCGTTTTGGTCAAGTTCAACCTGAAATTATTCAACCCGGATTAAATTGGAGAATACCATTAGTAGACAAAGTTTATCCTGTTGATACTCAAGGTACTAAAAATTTCAATGTAAAAGGATTTATCGTCACGACAGGTGAAAACCTAGTGTTTGTTGAGATGAACGTACAATATCGTATTAATAATCCTTTAAAATATTTATTTAATGTCACAAATGTAGAAGATAGTCTGCGACAAGCGGCTGATAGTGCACTTAGAACCGCTGTCGGTAGTTCAAATATTGACGCAATTATTTCTGATGGACGCTCTGTGCTTGAAAGTAGTACTAAAGATGAATTGGTCAATGTGATTACGCATTATGATATGGGTATAAATATTGTTGATTTGAACTTTCAGGTAGCGCGTCCACCAGATGAAGTTCAAGATGCTTATGATGATGCTATCCGTGCTCAAGGTGATAGTGAGCGTGAAATTAAAAAGGCTGAAGCAGATAAAGTCCAAATCGTACAACAAGCAGAAGGTCGCTCAGCGAGAATTTTGGCCGATGCTAATGCTTATAAAGTACGTGTTGAGCTTGAAGCTGCGGGTGATGTTGCACGCTTTGAAAAAATCCTACCTCAATATAAAGCAGCACCTGAAATCACTAAAGAACGTTTGTATATTGAAACTATGGAAAGAGTATTAACCAAAACTAATAAAGTTATTGTTAATGATAAAAGTGGTAACATTATGGTATTACCATTAGAAAAGTTATTTCAAAATAAAGAAATGACAAATTCTAATTCACCAACATCATCAAGTATCACGAGTGATTATAATTTTAATGTGTCTTCTTCTGAAGCTGTAAAAAATCAGTCTCAAACGGCATCTGAATCACCAAAAACAAATAACAGTAGTAATAACTCAAACAGCGTAAGAAATACTACGCGGACTATGGGACGTTAAGGAGAAAAATATGAGAAAATTATTAATTCCTATAGTTTTAATATTAATTGGTGTATATATTTCAAGCGTTTATGTTATTGAAGAAGGTACACGTGGTGTTGTTTTAAGATTCAATAAAATCATTGGATTATCTGAACCTGGTTTACATTTTAAAATCCCGGGCATGGATACAGTTAAAGTAATTGATGCTAAAATTCAAACGACTAATAGCTCTAATAACAATAAAGAACAACGATTTTTTAATGTGCAAAAGAAAGAATTAATCGTCGACTATTTTGTGCAATGGAAAATTATTGATTTCAATCGTTATTATGAAACAGTCGCTGGTGGTAATAATGTCGAAGACTTATTATTAGCAAGACTAAACGGTCGTTTACGTGCTGAGATTGGTAAATTAAGTAATAAAGATATTATCAATGATTCTAATGCGGATACACAATCTCGTAATTCTTTGATGAATCGCGTTAAAGATGCGCTAAATGGCGGTGTTCAAGAAGTAACTGAAAATGTATCATCGGATGAACATAAAGAAATAGAAAGTAATAAAACAAGCTTACGTGCATTTGGTGTTGAAGTTATCGATGTGCGAATTAAGCAAATTAACTTTCCTGCTGAAGTTTCAGGCTCAATCTATGCCAGAATGCGAGCTGAACGTGAAGTTATTGCACGAGATAAACGTTTTGAAGGTGTAAGAAAAGCCGAAGAGACTCGAGCAGAAGCGACATTACAAGAAACAAAAATACTTTCGGAAGCTGAACGTCAATCACGTGCGATTCGTGGTGAAGGTGATGCCATTGCAGCTAAACTTTATGCGGATGCTTTTGGTAAAGACAGAGAATTTTTTAGTTTTATTCGAAGTTTAAAAGCTTATGAACAAAGTTTTTCTGGTAATGATGTAATGGTCATTAGTCCAGATAGTGAATTTTTTCAATACATGAAATTAAAATCTAATAACTAACAGAATGAGTAAAAGTCTATGAGTAATAATGTTGTTGTGTTAGGAACACAATGGGGTGATGAAGGCAAAGGTAAAGTTGTTGATTTACTCACAGAAAAAGCAAAATATGTTGTCCGTTATCAAGGTGGACATAATGCAGGACATACATTAGTCATTAATGGTGAGAAAACAGTATTACATCTTATTCCTTCAGGAATATTACGTAATGATGTTATTAGTATCATTGCCAATGGAGTTGTACTTTGTCCTGATGCTTTAATGAAAGAGATGAAAGAGTTAGAAAATAAAGGTATTCCGGTCAAAGAAAGATTACTCATTTCAGAATCATGTCCTTTGATTTTGCCTTATCATATTGCACTGGATCAAGCTCGTGAAAAAGCCCGAGGTAGTAAAGCGATTGGGACAACAGGTCGTGGGATTGGTCCGGCATATGAAGATAAAGTAGCTCGTCGTGGTCTTCGTGTCGGTGATTTACGTGATCGCCAAGCATTTGCAGAAAAATTGAAAGAAGTGATGGAATATCACAACTTCCAATTAGCCAACTATTACAAAGCAGAAGCGGTTGACTACCAAAAAGTGCTAAATGATACATTAGCGATTGCTGATATTTTAATTGCCATGATAGCTGATATTCCTGCACTACTAGAAGAAGCTCGCAAAAAAGGCGAAAGAATTATGTTTGAAGGTGCACAAGGTACATTACTTGATATTGATCATGGTACTTACCCTTTTGTGACTTCATCAAATACTACTGCTGGTGGGGTAGCAACGGGTTCTGGTTTCGGACCTCGTTATGTCGGTTATGTTTTGGGAATTGTAAAAGCTTATTCTACTCGTGTTGGCGCGGGCCCTTTTCCAACCGAACTTTTCGATGAAGTTGGCGAATATCTTTGTAAACAAGGGAATGAATTTGGTGCTACAACAGGACGCCGTCGCCGTACAGGATGGCTTGATGCGGTCGCTGTTAGAAAAGCAGTGCAACTTAATTCAGTTTCAGGTTTTTGTTTAACTAAACTTGATGTATTAGACGGATTAAAAGAAGTTAAAATCTGTGTGGGTTATCAATTACCTAATGGCGATGTGATTAAAAATGCCCCAGCTTCGGCTGAAGAGTGGAGCTTAGTTAAACCTGTTTATGAGTCGATGTCTGGTTGGAGCGAGTCAACTTTTGGTATTAAAAGCTATGATGCTTTGCCACAAGCAGCAAAAGCTTATATTAAAAGGATTGAAGAATTAACCGAGACGCCAATTGATATTATTTCAACTGGCCCTGATCGAAGTGAAACCATGATTCTACGTGATCCATACCAAGCCTAATAATAAATTAATCAAAATCGGGAAATTATCCCGATTTTTTGTTTCTGCAAATAAATAATTGTGGTTGAGGAAAGTATGTCTAAAATAGGAACGCCATTATCGGTAACGGCGACAAAAGTCTTAATTTGTGGTGCAGGCGAACTGGCTAAAGAGCTTGTTATTGAATTACAGCGGTTTGGTTGTGAGGTGATTGCCGTTGATCGTTATGCTAACGCACCTGCAATGCAAGTTGCGCATCGTTACTATATTATTGACATGTTAAATGGTCATGAGCTAAAAAGCGTAATTGAAAAAGAAAAACCAGATTATATCGTGCCAGAAATTGAAGCCATTGCAACAGATACATTAGTAGAATTAGAACAACAAGGTTTTAATGTTATCCCTACCGCAAAAGCAACGCAATTAACAATGGATCGAGAAGGGATTCGTCGTTTAGCCGCTGAAAAATTAAAATTACCGACTTCTCCTTATCGATTTGCGACAAATTTTATAGAGTTTGAAAAAGCTGTTAATGAAATTGGTTTTCCTTGTTTGGTTAAACCTGTGATGAGTTCATCTGGTAAAGGACAATCTTTTTTACAAAATAATAGTGACCTAGAATCTGCATGGCGATATGCTCAAGAAGGTGGGCGAGCAGGCAGTGGTAAAGTCATTATTGAGGGTTTTATCGATTTTGATTATGAAATTACCTTATTAACAGTAAGACATATTGATGGCGTATCTTATTGTGAACCGATTGGACATCGACAAGAAAATGGTGATTATCGTGAATCCTGGCAACCACAACACATGTCTGACCAAGCGCTAAATTTGTCAAAAGAGATTGCATCAAAAATAACGGAAGCGCTAGGAGGTAGAGGGTTATTTGGGGTTGAGTTATTTGTAAAAGGTGATCAAGTATGGTTTAGTGAAGTTTCACCTCGTCCTCATGATACCGGAATGGTGACTTTAATATCACAAAATCTTTCCGAATTTTCGTTACATGCAAGAGCTATCTTAGGGTTGCCTATTCCAACGATTGAACAATATGGGGCGAGTGCGTCCGCTGTAATAATGGTAGAAGGTGACTCAAATCAAGTTTCTTTTATTCATTTAGCCCAAGCACTACGCGTTGAACAGACCGATTTACGTCTGTTTGGTAAACCTGAGGTTAAAGGGGTAAGAAGAATGGGGGTAGCATTAGCAAGAGCAAATAATATAAACGATGCGATAGATAAAGCTAAACAGGTTACAAATCAGATAAAATTTATACTATAACGCCTTGTTTTGAATAAAAAGCAATCACTCAACCCAAAAATAATAAAAAAACCAAAATAAGGGTTGACGACATCAAGTGAAGTGAGTAACATACGCAACCCTTGAGACAGCAAACTAAATCAACAAAACTTGATAAGGTAAAAAAGCTGTCAGCTCTTTAAAAAGAAGAAACAGACAATCTGTGTGGGCACTTGCGAGACGAAAAATTAAAGTCTACGGACTGAAAAAATTAAGTCTTGATAAGTGACACTGAAGATTCATTTGAATATGTCAGAAACAGTTATTGAGCATCAAACTTTAAATTGAAGAGTTTGATCATGGCTCAGATTGAACGCTGGCGGCAGGCTTAACAC
>NZ_JBIDFM010000003.1:156761-312906 GCF_046635805.1 Gilliamella sp. CG13 | reverse complement strand
CCATAAACCCCTACTTTAAATTGGTCTAAAGATAATACATCCACACCCATTTCAATCACTGATGTCTTCATGTCTATTGATTGTCTACCATTAAACATATCAGTCTGAGTTCGGTCATAGCTATAACGCATCCAAACATTTGAATCCGGTACATAAATTGAGGTATCACGGTCGTGAGCACTATGACGGAACATATTTAATGCCGCTAATTGGTTACCAAATACTGATGCTACTATCGGTGATTTATAAACATTTGAAAATGCGTTGGTATATTCAATGACTAATTTGCCATTTTCATCACGTCCAATTGTATAGTCAAATTCACTATCTTTTTTCTCAATGATATTCCAGATAGCATCATCTTGACCGACAACATCAACTAGATTGATTTTACCGCGTTCTGAATTTCCTCGGCCGATTTCAGTTATATCAATATTGGTTTTTCCTGACGTATTACCTTTTACGACAAGTTTATCTGACTCACCTTTTTCTGTATCCACATACATATTCAGTTTGCCATCTTCACCACGGTAATCACCATTGACAGTTAATACTGTATTTGCTGAGTCTTTACCTAAATCGATAGTTCCACCATTGACTAAATTGCCAATTGTTTGGTTATGATCTTCTAAATTAAGTGAACCTTTCTTATCAACGTTATAGTTAGATTTTTCGCTAAAGACATTCTCGGCTTTCGCGTTCCAAGAACCACCAGTTATATTGGTGTTTCCTTCATAAGTATGTTTACCACTAATAAAGTTATCACCAGAGATTACATTGACATTGCCTTTTCCATTTGCTTTGCTATCAATATCCCAGCCTACTTGATAATCATTATTAGTATGATTGAAATTAAGTTCACCCGCTGGTAATGATGGATCTTGATTTGCAAAATGGATAACCGGCACATCAATTGCTCCCGCTTTTTGTGGCGCTTCATTTGGTTTACCACCAATATTTAATTTACCGCCCTCATTGATGGTTATACCATCATTTTCACCATTAGCGTTTTTAGTTGTGTTTATTTTGGCATCATTAGAAACCGTGATTTCACTTTTATTACCAATTGATATATCCTTAACCACATTCAATGCAGAATCAGTTCCATCAACAAATACTTTACCGCCATTTCTAACAACTAAAGTACCGTTGACTGTATCACCAATATTGGCTTTAGCACCATTTAAAATATTTAGCTCAGCATGACCCGTATTTACATTTTTTTCTGGCCCTATACGCATAGTGGCCGCATTTAATGTTGAATCCTTACCTATAACATTAAAAATTGCAGTACCATTTGCAAATCCAAGCAATAGCGTATTTTTTGCATCAAATAAGCCGCCCTCTATGACATCAACTTTGGCATTACCATTAGCGCCAACAAATACTTGAATTTTCGATTTTTGAATGAATGCGCTTCCTTTACCTTTCACTGTTAGGGTGGTATTAGAACCAGCTTCACTTCCTATACTTGGCGAAGCCCAAGCAGTATTAGTGAAAGTACCACCATTTGTGATTAATACATTCGCATCACCACCTTGGAAACCAAAGTATGCAACACCCTGAGCATTAATAAGATGTCCATTATCAAGAATTAATTCACCTGAATTTCCTGCGCCTCGACCAACTAAAATTCTTGCTAACGATAGCGTACCGCCATCACTAATCGTTAGACGTCCTTTTCCATTTGTCCCTGATCCTAATGAATATTCCTCATTGGTTATTTGACCACTTTGAATTGTGCCAGTACCATTACCTTTGATTGTTTCATTCGAATTAATATGAATTGGTGCAGCTAATGCACTTTCAGACATCGCAGCTGTAATCATGATGGCTGCTGCAATTTTACTTACTGAAGATTTTGTTTTGCCTTTGGCTAGTTCCGATACTGCCAAGCTTATTCCTTGTCTATTTTTTAAAACTTTGTAGATTTTATTCATTTATTAAATTTCCTTGATTTTACGATATTAAACATAACCACTAGTCTTTTAGAAAGTTATGTAAAAATATTATTGATCGGATTAAATGATCAATCAATATTCAATCGATCGAAAATTTCTTATAAATATTGTAAGCATTATTTAATCTATTGTTTTTGTTTATTAAATATTAATTAATTCAATGAAAAAACAATGAAAATTTTTGATGAGATAATTTTCAGATAAACGTAAAAACCGCTAATCTAATTTTCGCTTAAAAAGTGATAAACATTGGACCTATTTTGCACACCAAACTTCTCAATTTATAACGGTTGATAACTTGGCTAGCTGACATAGACAACGCAAATAAATTTTTAATAAAATTTAAATGGTAAGCCATTATTTTATTTTTTCTCTATGATATTTATTAAATTTTTTTAACATTTACAGCGCTATTAATTAAACGATTTTTATAACAACATTATTTTTTTAGATTTAACATTGGGAAGATAACATTTTCGATGTACTGAGTTGAGGAAATAGACTTCAGCTAAAATATGGGTTTTCAGGCACTCTTAAGAGTACCTGATTTTAAAAGAGAATAGTTAATCGTTGTGATACTAGATTTTTGTTGAAAAAAGTTGATCTGATTGGTGATCAAGATAAGCTTGATTGACAAGTATTCCATCATTCACACCTTCAACTTCAGGCCCTTTATCCGTTTGTTTTAACATTTTTTTCGTAATGGTTAAAATACTTTTTTGCTGACATTTTGGACATTGGCAATATTCATAATTTAGCATTGACATTTTATCGTCAGTCTTTTTAACGAGCAAATCCCGAATATCTTTTTGAAGTTCTACATTGGCTAATGCATCGGCATAATTACCTACACGACTATTATTAATATTGTTTTCTAATTCTTCACTAGACAAAGAATGGAAAAAATATTTTTTGTACCAAGTTTGGCAATCTTCACAAAAGGCATCTTCTATGAATAAAGCTGTCAAAATTGGGTAAAAGAAGACTAAGAATTCAATCAGATAAACGCCAGCTAATAACATCCCTGAAATTGAACCTTTTGATGAGCTACCTTTAGTAATCGTGATTTCACGATAAGGAATGATATCATCTATTAATAAAGTTATAGTATCAATAGGCGATAAAAACAGTGAAATCCAATTGGACAAATAATGAGTGTCAAATAACAAAACTTCAAAAGTAACCAAATTTGAATAATAGGCAAACAAGCAGATTAAAAAAGTCATTAATATATTGATTTTGACATTACGGATCTTCGCTAATTGAGATAAATTAGATTGCAACATGATTATCACATAACACATCCCCACAATAAGACCGATATCAATAAGAATTAATGGAGAAAAATGAGAGATTATGGCATATACAACGCCAAGTAAAATAGCCACAAAAATACCCAGCAAAGTTAAAACAATCGTAGAGCCCAGATTGAATTTATTTGAAAATTGATAGTGTTCAGTTGAGGTGTTCATTATTTTTCCTTATATTTATAGATAAATCTACTTTGATTATTTCAATAGAAAAATTAGATAATTTATATTATTGACAGCAAGTGAAACCGTCATTATTTTCATAAAACATATCAAAGCTTTTTTGGGAGCGGCGTATTTTAGTATGAGTAAAAGGAAAGAAAAAGGGATTTTTTTAAATGTTAAAATCGAGCTATTTTTAAATTCATTAACTTCTCAATATTTTATAATAAAATCAATTGATATTGAGAAGAATTACGTTGTTATATCTAATTAATAAAATTATTCGATATTTTGTACTTGTTCTCGAATTTGTTCTATTAAAACTTTTAATTCAATGGCACTAGCCGTGACATCGGCATTAATAGATTTTGAAGCAATGGTATTCGATTCACGGTTGAATTCTTGCATCATAAAATCAAGTCGACGTCCAACGGCTTCATTTTTCTTCAAAATTACATAAGTTTCTTTAACGTGTGTCATTAGACGATCAAGCTCTTCAGCAACATCAATACGTTGAGCCATCATGACAATTTCTTGTTCAAACCTTGAGCTATCTAATTCGATATTGGCTTCAGCTAATTTAGATTGTAGACGCTCTTTTTGCCATTCCAAAATCTGTGGCATCCATTGACGAATCTTTTCAACTTGTTCCGTTATCCCTTCGAGCCGTTGGATGATAAGCTCACCTAATGCTTTACCTTCACGTTCACGTACAGTAATAAATTCATCAATTGTCGAATCTAATATTGCTAAAAGTTCTTGCGATATGGTATCTAAATTTTGCTCTTTAGCTGATAATACACCTGGCCAACGTAAAACATCGATAGGATTGACTTCGCCGGATTTGTGCTCTGACTGAATCCAATTAGCTGCATTTAAAATTTGTTTAGCTAGATCTTGGTTTAAAGATAATTCTTGATGTTGAGCAGCAGGATCCAATTCAAAACGCAAATGGCATTCAATTTTACCCCGCGTTAAACGATGACGAAGCCGTTCACGAATAATAGGCTCAAGTGAGCGAAACTGTTCAGGCAAACGAATGTAAGTTTCTAAATAACGTTGGTTGACCGAACGAAGCTCCCAAGAAGCGGTCCCCCATGGTTGATTTACTTCTTTTCTGGCATAAGCGGTCATACTGGAAATCATAATGGCTTCCTAAATTTAGTAAAAAACTTGCTGGGCATTGTATCACAAATTCTGTATAATGCGCTCTTAGCTTAGGCTAAACATCAACCTTTTCTTGTTGATGTCCTCCTAAATGGTAAATTCAAATAATTTTTTAAATATAACTGCTGGAGAAATGCATGCGCCCGTCAGGTCGATCTGCGGAACAAGTCCGCCCTATCAAAATTACCCGTCATTACACTAAGCATGCAGAAGGTTCTGTATTAGTAGAGTTCGGTGAAACAAAAGTACTGTGTAATGCAACTGTCGATGAAAGCGTACCCCGTTTTTTAAAAGGTCAAAATCAAGGTTGGGTCACGGCTGAATATGGTATGTTGCCTCGTGCGACTAATTCAAGAACGCAACGGGAAGCGGCAAAAGGTAAACAAACAGGTCGCACAATGGAAATTCAACGATTAATTGCTCGTTCATTAAGAGCAATGATAGATCTTAAACTTTTAGGCGAATATACCATTACCTTAGACTGCGATGTCATTCAAGCTGACGGTGGTACAAGAACAGCTTCAATTACTGGCGCGTGTGTAGCGCTAAATGATGCGATAAATAAAATGATTGCCGAAGGTAAAGTTAAACAAAATCCGATTAAATCATTGGTCGCAGCGGTGTCTGTCGGTATTGTCGATGGTCAACCTGTATGTGATTTAGAATATATTGAAGATTCTAATGCTGAAACTGATATGAATGTAGTAATGACTGATGACGGACGAATTATTGAAGTTCAAGGGACTGCCGAAGGTGAACCTTTTAGTCATGACGAATTATTAAAATTATTAGAATTAGCCAAAAATGGCATTGCAACAATTATTGATGCACAAAGACAGGCCTTAAAAGATTAATTGGAGAGGATCGATGAAATCATACAAAAGTGAATTTATTGAATTTGCTTTAAATCGGCAAGCATTGAAATTTGGAGAATTCACCTTAAAATCAGGTCGAAAAAGTCCTTATTTTTTTAATGCGGGTTTGTTTAACACCGGTAAAGATTTAGCGCTTTTAGGTCGCTTTTACGCTGCTGCTTTATTAGATGCCAAGCTCGAATATGACGTAATTTTTGGTCCTGCTTATAAGGGGATTCCGATTGTATCATCAACTGTCGTTGCATTATCTGAACATCACAACGTTGATGTTCCTTACTGCTTTAATCGTAAAGAGGCAAAAGATCATGGTGAAGGAGGCAATTTAGTCGGCAGTTCGATTTATGAGCAACGTGTTATGCTGGTTGACGATGTTATTACTGCCGGAACCGCAATACGTGAATCGATGCAAATATTGGAAGATAATAAATCAAAATTAGCTGGCGTATTAATTTGCTTAGACCGACAAGAAAAAGGTCGTGCCGATCTTTCTGCAATTCAAGAAATTAAACAAACTTATCATTGCGAAGTGATTTCAATTATTACACTTGATGATTTGATCCAATATCTTTATCAAGATCCAACCAGACAAGATCAAGTAAAACTAGTTGAAGCTTATCGTGAGCAATATGGTATAAACTAAAGTAAACTCTTACACAATCAGCTAATGAAATAAAAGCGTTGAAAAACGCTTTTACATCTTTTTACAATCCAATACATTTTTTAGACATTTAATTTGCTTTTTATCTATAATCTAGATTAGATTTATTTAGCCTTTTATTAGCAATTCAACAAGTATTTTTATAAACAAATAAACATTAACTAAGGATAATAAGATGAAAAAAACAATTTTATTTGCCATGTTACTCAATATTGGTATCGCCTTTAATAGTTATGCTGCTAACTCAGTTAATCAAGAATTGAATGTCAATAATACTTATCTTCAATTACAAGAATTAAAATATGGCAAAAATTTAATACCTGTTGGAAAAGTTGAAGCCAAAATTTCTGAAACTGTCGTATTAAAACCTGACACAGTACAATTTTCTGTAACTTTACTAACTGATGCCGCAACACCTAACGATGCCTCAGATCTCAATGTAAATATAATGAAACAATTTAAAGATGAATTATTGAAGTTGGGCTTAACTGAAGACAATTTAGAGACAATTGGTTATCAAAACAATGTGAGAGAGATAAATCAAGAAAATAGTCAAGAAAATTCAAAATATCAAGCAAATATGAATATTGTTATAAAGATTGATAATAACGATAGCTTTGTTGATCTCAATAAAATATTAGATAAATATAATATCAATGATATTCATCAAGTAAAAAGCGATAAAGTTAAAAATCTCTATGCTTTCAATATTCGCGAAACAGCCCAAACTTTAAATAACGCCAAAGATAGTCTTTATAAAAAATATTCAACCATTACCGATGAATTAAAAAAACTTCAATTAACTGATTTCACCATAACCAATTCAGATACGGATAAAATATCACCGGAAAGAATTACGGTAAAACAATATTATGTTCAGCATAATCTTATGGTCAAAACAACTAAGCTTGACCTTATTGGTAAAATTATTGCTAAAGCTCAAGAATTAAAAATGGTTGTCAATGATGATACTTATTACACCGTTTCGAAAGAAGCCGTTCAAAAAGCAGTTGAAGAGCATGAAGCAATATTATTAGCTAAACTTAAAAATAAAGTTGAAAGACTACTGGCGAAACAATATCTGTTAGGTGCACCAATACAACTTGATATAAGCGGTGGAGAATTTGATTTGCATTCTGAATACAATCCATCTCAACGTTATGCGAAAAGATTGTATGCTGATGGAAATATGAGGGCTGATGTTAATATT
This sequence comes from Gilliamella sp. CG13, assembly GCF_046635805.1. NCBI lineage: Bacteria > Pseudomonadati > Pseudomonadota > Gammaproteobacteria > Orbales > Orbaceae > Gilliamella > Gilliamella sp. CG13. The sequence goes on along the minus strand of NZ_JBIDFM010000003.1, from coordinate 305,563 downwards.
TATGCTCCAACAGAGTATAAAATAAATCTTGTTTTATCAGGTATTTTTGAAACACTTAAACCTATACAATAAACTTTTAAGATAAACCTATCATCAATTGAACACGCTCTCCTTAGTTAGCTCTTTAATTAAATGGTAAATAGTCGGAGAGCGTTTAACCCCAAATATACTTACCATTTTATTTATAATTTAAAGTAATTATTGTACAAATAGTTTACTAAATCAATCATCCATTTTTTCAAACTACTCTTTTAAAACTTCGATTCATTTAGAATGGCTCTGCACATAAAATTTAGCATTATCATAATGGTAGATAATTGTTGAGAAATCGAATGGTTCTCCTGCCGATGTATAAAATATCTCTTCAACACATAACGCCGGATCGCCTGCTTGTAAGCCTAAGTATTCCGCTATTTCAGCGTCTAATTTTATCGCTTTGAAATACTTATCTGAAAAACCAATGCTAATTTTACAGATATCTTTCACATAACTAAATATTGAATGCTCAGCAATTTCTTTATTCAAATATGAAACCAGTTTTTTGCGATAATAAGATTGTTCAAATCCATATATTTCGCCGTCCACATATCGCAAACGCTTGATGTAATAAACGTGTTCATCATCACTACATCTTAGATTTTCTTTTACTTTTTTGTCTGGTTCAATAACATCTACGTTAAATACTTGCGATGCACCAGGAAGATCGTTTAAATCTACACTAAAGCCGTGACTCTCTAGAAAATTGAGATATCCACTTTTTTTAGGCTGTCTGACAAAAATACCACTACCTTGTATTTGATAGATTACGCCATGGCGTTCAAGTTGATTTAAGGCTTTAATAATGGTTGTCCGACTAACTTGATATTGGTTAATTAACCCTTCAATATTGGGTAATTGGGTATCTTTTGGCAATTTTTGTTGATAAATTGTTCGTTTAATTTTTTCTGCAACATCCTGATATTTTAACATTTATTTCCCTTCTCTGTTTTTTAGATAGGCATATCCCATTTTATACAGGTTATTTTAATATTAAAGCAAACAAATTTAAAATTAGATCTAGATCACAAACAATAAAATTGGTAATTAACAATTTTCAATTTGTCGATAAGATAAGCTAACTGTATTTTTTATAAGGAACTTTAAACAATGTCATCAAAGATTCGAGACTATAATAAGTTGGCTGTTGATATTTTGAATGAGCTGGGTGGTGAAGATAATATTGTCACAGTCGCTCGTTGTGCAACACGTTTACGTTTGGTAACCCAAAAAACACCCGAAAATGCTAAAGAAAATATTGCTAAATTCCCTGGCGTAATAACCGTTGTTGAAAAAGGTGGACAAATTCAGGTGGTGATTGGCACAAATGTCGATAAGGTCTACAATGCTTTTATACAATTAATTAAAACAGATAATAAAGTTGCAAGTTCCGAAAATAAAAATATATTAAATCTTATCATTGCAACTATGTCAGCCGTTTTTGCGCCTTTCGTTTATGTTTTAGCCGCATCGGGAATATTACAAGGGATTCTAATCTTAATTAAATTAGCCTTTCCTGATTTCGGAACGACAGGCACTTACCAAGTATTCAATTTCATTTCGTGGGCACCCTTCGCCTTTTTACCTATTTTTATTGCGATTACAGCATCACAACATTTTCGCTGTAATATTTATATCGCCGTGGCGTGTTGTGCAGCCTTGTTATCACCAACATGGGCTGAACTGGCTGCACTCATCAAATCAGGACAAGAAGTTAATTTATTTGGTTTGGCATTGTCTGAAACTACTTATACATCTACGGTTTTACCCCCTTTATTCTTAGTTTGGTTGTTATCTTATTTAGAACGATTTTTAGAGCCACGTTTACATAGCATCATCAAACCACTCCTGATGCCTCTTATTTGCTTAGTCATTATGGTTCCGCTTACTTTGCTTGCAATCGGTCCGCTGACTGCAAATGCTGCACATTATATTGCTAATGGGTATAACTGGATTGTTAATCTTGCACCATCTGTGGCAGGTGGATTAATCGGTGCAGTCTGGCAAGTATTTGTTATTTTCGGTGTTCATTGGGGAATCACACCCGTTATCATTGAAAATATTAATCAATACGGTCAAGATTCATTCCAAGCTTTCCAAACAATTGCTGTTATTGGTCAAGTGGGCGCGGCGTTAGGATTCTATATCAAAACCAAAAATAAAGATATGAAAGGGGTCTCTTTATCCGCATTTGTTACCGGTATTTTTGGTATTACTGAACCGGCTATATATGGTGTGAACTTACGTTTTAAAAAACCATTCATTTATGGCTGTGCATGTTCAGCAATAGGCGGAATTGTTGCTGGATTTTTTACACCTTATTACTATACCTATGCCGCTTTGCCGGGTCCATTAACCATAGTTAATGCAATTAATCCTGAACATCCCGGCTCATTTATAGGCGTTTTAATCGGTTCAACAATTGCCTTATTTGGTCCGGTATTATTAATTCAAATTTTAGGTACCGGTGAAACAAAGTCATCGTCAACTGAGCAGATCGAAGATGATACGCCAAATGTTTTACTTGATGAAATTCAAATTACCAGCCCAATGACAGGGAAAGCGCTGCCACTGAGTGAAGTCCCTGATCCTGCCTTCGCGCAAAAGTTAATGGGAGAAGGTATCGCAATTGAGCCAACGGATAATCGCGTTTATGCCCCTGATGATGCGCAAATTACTGCAGTATTTGAGCGTTCAAAGCATGCAATTGGTTTGACCTTAAATAATGGTGTAGAACTATTAATCCATTGTGGTATCGATACAGTTAATTTAACAAATAACGAATTTAATTATCATGTATCATTAAATCAACAAGTTAAAAAAGGTGATTTGCTTATCAGTTTTGATACAGACGCAATTATAAAAGCGGGTTATCCATTAATCACCCCAATTATTATTGTTAATAGTACGCAGTATCAGCAAATCACTTTAACCGATAAAACAGACGTTACAACTCAAGATATCGTATTTGACATTAAGCAATAACAAGGAACACAGATATGAAGCAAAAAAATTTTTTATGGGGTGGTGCATTAGCTGCCCACCAATTTGAAGGCGGTTGGAATGAGGGCGGTAAAGGCCCAAGTGTCGTCGATGTTATGACAGCAGGTGCACACGGTGTGCCAAGACAAATTACGCAAGATATTGAAGCAGGAAAATTTTACCCAAACCATACCGCAATTGATTTTTATCACCATTATAAAGAGGATATTAAACTATTTGCGGATCTAGGACTTAAATGTCTTCGTACTTCGATTGCTTGGACAAGAATTTTCCCTAAAGGCGATGAACTACAACCTAATGAAGAGGGATTACGGTTTTACGATGCGGTATTTGATGAATTAATTGCCAACGGAATTGAACCGGTCATTACCCTATCCCATTTTGAAATTCCTTTGCATATTGCTCGTGAATATGGAGGATTCCGTAATCGTAAAACGGTTGAGTTTTTTGAACGATTTGCGATCACCTGCTTTGAGCGTTATAAAAACAAAGTTAAATACTGGATGACATTTAACGAAATTAACAATCAAATGGATACGAGTAATCCTATTTTCTTTTGGACTAATTCTGGTGTACAAGTCAAAGCAGGCGAAAATCCGCAAGAAATCCTTTACCAAGTTGCTCATTACGAACTCTTAGCCAGTGCTAAAGCCGTGATCGCGGGTAAAAAAATCAACCCCGATTTTCAAATTGGCTGTATGATTTCTCATGTACCAATCTATCCATACTCATGTAATCCTGAAGATATGATGGCTTCAGAAATTGCAATGCATCAACGATTCTTCTTCCCTGATGTTCATGTCCGAGGTTATTACCCTGCTTATGCATTAAAAGAGTTTGAGCGTGAAGGTTATAAACTTGATATTACGCAAGAAGATTTAGCATGTTTGAAACAAGGCACAGTTGATTACATTGGGTTTAGTTATTACATGTCTACTGTCGTTAAAGCCGATGTCAAAAATGATAACCGTGACAATATCGTCAATGGTGCTTTACCAAATGCGGTTGAAAATCCTTATATTAAAAGCAGTGACTGGGGATGGCCAATTGACCCTGAAGGCTTACGCTATACATTAAACCGTTTATATGATCGCTATCAATTGCCGTTATTTATTGTAGAAAATGGTTTCGGGGCAATTGATCAACTCGAAAATAGTCATCAAATACATGACCAACCTCGAATTGAATATCTCGGTGCACATATCAAAGCAATGTTAACAGCAATGGACTATGACGGGGTCGATGTTATTGGGTATACCGCATGGGGAATTATAGATGTTGTATCCTTTACTACTGGCGAAATGAAAAAACGTTATGGTGTGATCTATGTTGATCGTGATAACGAAGGTAATGGTAGCATGAAACGGTATAAGAAGGATTCCTTTGATTGGTATAAACAAGTCATTCAGACCAACGGTGAAAACTTAAAATAACGACTTAGTTAAGCCAAACTCATTTATGGGGATTTTGTGATATTTCAATCATCCCCATAAATTCAGCTTAACACCTTAGTGCTTTAAATAGCTAAAAAGGGAAGATTAACTGTTTGTCTAATTGTGGATCAATAAGGGTAACATGAAAGCCAATTAACCTAACCCCCCTATCATTTCGTCGTTCTTGCCAAACTTTGTACGCTTGTTCAATCAAATCTTGTTTATCCAACTTTGCCCAGACATGTTCTTGTGTCGTGAGTTGAAAATCATCAAATTTAAATTTTACCCCTTGTCGGGCAATCGATAAATCTGTTCTGACTTTACTTAATCGTTTTTCTAACTCATCATAAAGTGGATCGAGTTGCAGTAAACAGTCATCCCAAGTATGAATATCATCAACCAAAGTACGTTCAACCCCCACTGATTTACGTTGCCTGTCATTACAGACTTCACGCTCATCAATGCCTTGACATCTTTCATAAAGCACTCGACCAAACTTACCAAATTGATTAAGTAATTTGGTTAAATCATACTTCACCACATCTCGACAAGTAAATAACCCTAGTTCAGCCAGTTTTTTTTCGGTGACTTTCCCCACCCCCGGAATCTTTTTAAGAGGGAGTTGCTGTATGAACGAATCAACTTCGTCAGGTGTAATCACATACTGACCGTTAGGCTTGTTCATATCTGAAGCAATTTTAGCTAAAAATTTAAGTGGCGCAACACCAGCTGACGCAGTTAAACCCAGTTCATTAAATATAGCTTGGCGAATGTCTTTGGCAATTAATGTTGCCGAACCATGGCAAAGTTGACAATCAGTCACATCTAAATAAGCTTCATCAAGTGATAAGGCCTCGATTGCTTGGGTATAACGCTGAAAAATTTGATGAATCTGGTTTGAAACTTCTTTATAAACAGCATGTCTACCCGGAATAACTTTAAGATTTGGACACAGTTTTACCGCTTGTGCCATTGACATAGCACTATGAATACCAAATTGTCGAGCAAGATAATTGGCTGTTGCAACAACACCTCTTTTTCGTGGGTCACCCCCAACAGCAATGGGGATATTACGGTATCGAGGGTTGTCCCGCATCTCAACTGCCGCATAAAAACAATCCATGTCAACATGAATGATTTTTCGCATAATCTGAATGATAGTATCTAAAATATAACTGTATAAATATACAATACCATACCTTAAATGCTTGTGCAATCAGGATATCAATTACTTAACCAATTTATCAAAATCCACTAAACCTTTTTTATCATAGGGATCGCCAATCCAACGTATTGATGGTTTAAAGTTAGGATTAACTAAACTTTTTTCAGGCTGATATAAATTGTAACGTAAGCCTGCTAAATCAGACCAAGTATGAATTAAATCTTGTGAGCTAAATTTGCGATCAACGTAAGCTTGATAATCATTAGGATGTGTTTTCAACCAACTTGGTGATTGCCAAAGTATAAAGGGAATGGTATACATCGGTTTGGTTGGTGCTTTTTCATTTCGTCCTAAGACATCATACGGTGGTGTTTGATAAACCTCTTCACCATGATCGGAAAAATACAACATAAAACCGTTATCATGGCTCTGTTTAAAAGTATTAAACAATGTCGTTATTACATAATCATTATAGCTAATTGCATTATCATAGCTGTTGTAGACTTTGGCGTTATCATCGCCAATATTGAATGGAATGCCTGTCTTATCTTGAAAAACATTATATTCACTACTTTTCGGATAACGAAATTCATATTTCATATGCGTACCAAGTAAATGAATAACGATAAATTTCTTTTTAGCGGGATCGGTTAACACCTCTTTAAAAGGCTGAATCACAGCATCATCATATTGTCTGGCACTTTGGTTACGATCGTTATTCATATAATATTGTTTATCTGTTTGCTTAGAAAACATGGTTAACATCGTATTTCGTTTAGTCATTGTTTGTTGATTGGTAATCCAAAATGTTTTATACCCTGCTTGTTTCATAAGATGAATGAGTGAAGGTTGTGTTAAGTATAAATCAGGATGCCGCTCATCGGCGAAAGTCAGGGCTTGTTCTAAAATTTCGATCGTATATGGTCTGGATGAGACAACATCGTTGAAAACCAATAAATTTGGATTTTCTTTTTTAAATTGTTCAATCATCGGGGTGGTATTGCGGTTATAACCATAAATCCCCATTCTTGTACGGGTAGTCGATTCCCCAATGATTAAGACTAATGTTCTTGGTGTCTCTCCATTACTATCTGTTAAATTTTCTAATGAAGGCAAAGATTGCAAATTATTCAAAATATTTTCCATATTAGAAAGTTGTGAACGGTATGCAATATAGCTGCTCATTAATTGCCAAGGTACTGTCGTTTCCATACGGCTTAATAAATGTGCTCCCGCTTTCTCAAAGGAAGTTTTTTTTACCATTACACTGATTGCTAGTGGCATCAAAGCATAAATAGCAATCAATAGTGAAACCATCCACTTAGTTTTATTTTGAACATAAACCGGTTTGACTTGTTTCCAAAGAAATAGCGCCACTAAAATATAGACGACTAATACGGCAATCAATTTAAAACTTAAGTATTGCTGAATATATTCATTAGATTCATTGAAATTTGATTCAGCCATTATAAAAAAAACACTTTGTGAAAACTCCTGCCGATAAATCACAAAATAAGCTAACGAAATTAAAGACAATCCGCCAACTATAATCCCATAAATGGCTGCAATTTTACGAGTATGATTCGGAAAAAATAACACCGGTATGAGCCAAATTAAGCTATAAATAATAGAATCTCTTAACCCAATAAAATTAGAGTGTCCCGACAGAGAAATATAGAGTTGCAAAGCGGATGAAAAATAGGTAAAAAATAATATAATCAAAAATAACGAGGAAAAACTAAATTTCTGATCTTCTTTCAAATTTTGCATAAATATCAATAACGAATCATGATGAATAAGTTTTTATAAGATACATTGGGTAGATTAATAAAACCTTAAGCACTCACATTCGATATTGAAACTAACAAAAGCCAACGGTAATCATTAATGCTATGAAAGCAATATGAAGCATATTTTCAATGAATATACTGCTTAGCTAAAGATTAATTTTAGCGGATTAAATCGACTTCAAGCCTAATAGCTGAGCAACATGTTGATGTTCTGAACAGGTTAACTTTTTGGGTGAATGATTAAAAATAATCTGCCCTTCATCGACAACTAAACATCGTGAAAAATAATACAATGATTCATCCAGATAATGGGACACCATCATTAATGTTAATTCAAATTCTTCACAGATTTGGTTAACTAATTCAAGCATTTCAAAACGTAATGATTGATCCAGCGCTGAAAAAGGCTCATCTAAAAGTAAAATCGGACGATGTTGAATTAGACACCGCGCTAAAGCAACCCGTTGACGTTGACCACCCGATAATTGTTCAGGGTAACGTTGATTAAATCCTGTTAATCCAACTTTTTCTAAAATATCATCAATAATTTGCATTTGTGAAATATTCAGCTTTAAAGAAGGTTTTAATCCTAAAGCGATATTATCTTGAACCGTTAAATGGTCAAACAAATTATTATGTTGAAACAACATAGATACTGGGCGTTTTCCGGGAGTGACATTCGTCATATCTTGATCATCGAGTATTATTTTTCCTGAATCAGGTGAAATAAAACCGGCGATTAAACTCAATAATGAACTTTTACCCGCACCACTTGGCCCAACAATGACGACCCGTTCTTTTGCGGCAATACCAAAATTAAAAAACATTTTAAAATTATCATAATGATAATTAATATGATTGAGTGTGATCATCATCCACCAAAACCAATAAACTAAAAGAGATAATTAATAATATTGCCGCTGTGACACTACCATCTTGATAATGATAATGTGATAGCTGCTCATAGAGGTAATAAGGCAATGTGATGACTGACTGCCCACCAAATAGTGCGATAATGCCAAAATCCCCTAAAGATAAGATAGCCGAAAAAACAAAACTTTTTAACATTAATTTGTTTAATGCTTTATATTCAATCAAATAAAAATGGTTAACCCCGTCAATGCAAAGGGATTGGCTTAATAGCCAATAACGCTTAGTGACATCGAACATGGGGGTAGCCAGACTTTTAATGACAAAAGGTAATGCCATTAAAGCATTACACAATATTAATAAAATGCAGATAAACCAAGTATTACCTGCATACTGATAAAATAATATAAACAGTCCTGACGCTAAAATCATGCTGGGAATCGCTAAAATTAACGAACTGGCTAACATTAATCGATTACTCCACGTTACCTTTTGATAAATGAGCAATCGACTATTTGTCCAAAGAATAAATAGTGCCATTAACAGGGTTACGATGGCTGACCCCAATGCAATGAAAAGTGAAAACAGTGTTGCATGTTGAAAGGTTGGCGTAAACAGTGACAAACGGAAAAAATAAACACCATCAATCACGATATTTATCAAAGGAAGTAAAATAAATAATCCCCCCATAATAATCACGATTGAACTTAGCAAGGCAGCCAATCCAGAAACAGGAAAACGGTAGTTTTGCTTTATAAAGCGCATTGTGACTTGTTTATTATTATTAAACTTTTGCATTATTCCCATAAAACCTACGCAACAAAGCAATTGCAATAAGGAAAGCAAAACCGCTTGAATAAAATCAAAATCACGAATGGATTGATAAATTGCTACTTCAATGGTGGTATATTTGGGGCCACCGCCTAAAGCCAATACAATCGCAAAACTTGAAAAACAGAGCATAAAAATCAGCGAAGCCATAGGCAATATTTGCCGACGAAGATGTGGCCATTCAACCAATCGAAAAAAAGTGTAACCAGAAAAATTCAATTGAGCGGCTAGCTGTTTCTGTTCAACAGGCACACTCATCAGCGTACGGTAAAATAGACAACAAGCATAAGGAAAATTCAAAAATACGTGTGCTAATAAAATTCCTTGTAATCCATAAATTGACCATGAAAATGGCAAGCCGATATATCCAACAAAGATTGACAGTAATCCCTGTTGCCCATAAACGGATAAAAGCCCTGTCACAACAACTAGTGCAGGTAAAATAAACGTCACCGGCATTATTCGCAACAATAGACCTTTACCCCAAAACTCAACCATGGATAAAGCTTTTGCCATTAATATAGCCAAGAAAATAGAAAGACATGTTGATAGTGTGGCTTGATAAACAGTTATCCACAAAATATGTAATAAATAGCTGTCAATATAACTGTTTATCTCACCTGAAGTTATTGCGTAATAACCAATGGATAATAATGCACTACCCAGTACAACCATTATGCTACTGGCGGCAAGAATACCCGGCATTAACGTTCTAAAATTCAACATGTTAATGTCTATAATTACTTACTGATCGCTGATTGCCACTCACGAATCCAAGCTTTTTGTCCTTTTTCAACTTGCTCAGATCCAAATTCTAACGCCTTAGTGACAGGCTTTATTTGCTGATAAGCCTCAGGTAATGTCGTTTGAATAATCGGGTACATCACATTCTTTTCAGCAATCTGACGTTGTACTTCAGGTAAGAGTAAATACTGTAAAAACTGACGTGCTAACTCGGGTTGCTGACTGTATTTGATTATACCTGCTACTTCAACCTGACGGTAATGTCCTTCATCAAAAATGGCTGCCTCATAGCGATGATCATTTTTCATAATATGAGCAATCGGCGATGTACTGTAGCTTAAAACAAAATCAGCTTCGCCTTTCAAAAACATACCATAAGATTCACTCCAGCCTTTGGTGACGGTTACCGTATTTTTAGCAATCTTTTTCCATACATTGGCAGCATCATCGCCATAGATATTTTTGATCCAAAACAGTAGACCTAGTCCTGGCGTACTGGTTCTTGGGTCTTGATAAATAATTCGCCAATTGGCTTTATTATCAACAAGTTGTTGCATACTATGGGGAGGATTTTTGATTTTATCTTTGTTATAAATAAAAGCAAAATAACCATAATCATAAGGAAGAAAATCATTATCCCACCAATCAGTGTTAAGATTATCAGGTTTAATGATTTGATGAGGAATAACAATATTGGCTAACTTAGCTTGCTGTAAAATGTTATTGTCTAAGCCTAAAATAACATCGGCATTGGTCTTTTTCCCTTCGAGCCGGATCCGATTTAAAATTGATACACCATCCCCTAACGAAATGATATCCAACTGACAATCACACTCCGCTTCAAAATCTTGCTTAATGGCCTCACCTGGGCCCCACTCAGACATAAAAGAATTGTAACTATAAACGGTTAAAGTTGGCTTAGCATTGGCGGTATCAATCAAGAAAAAAGCTGAAAAAACAAAAAACAAAAGAAGATTCTTACGAAACATTTTGCCTCCAAAATAGTAAATAAAAGACAAAAGGTTTGAGCAGACACAATAACTCAAATCCCTCCGCTGGCATGATCCAGTTCAGGTTCGACGGGTTATGTTAACCAACATTCTCAGCCATTTGGGCACCCCGTTGAGAACGATAAATAGTTTAGTGTTTACCTCATTAATTGTAAACAGTTGTAATTGCGATAGCATGAATAATAACAAGCAAGTTTAATCACTGTTAAGGTAAAAAGGTAACGAATTAATGCTCAAAAATTAGATAATTTTAAAGCGATTTTAATTGTCTCTTATTATGATTATTACCTAAGTTTAATCACTGTTTAACGGATTGAGTATTCAAGAAATCCAAATAAAAATAAGTTATTAATTAAAAAAATAGTAGATGTTACTCAATTGCTTTGTATATAATAAAAACGTCAGTTATTTGATTTTTATTAAAGGATTAATTATGTCTCAATCTTTCAAGAGCCCTCGCTGGATGCGTGATTTAAATCGCTATCTAAATTCAAAACCTCAATTCGTTTTATCCGGAAACATTCATGATCGACAACAATCGAAAATTGATACTGAAACCATCATTTCCGAAACATTAGTCTTGTCGATTTATCGAATATTAAAAAATGCAAAATTTAATCACGTCTTATTGTGGAATTCAGCTGTTGGATTCGAAGAAATTCAAACACCAGACTTACCCGCAATTAAAAGCGATACGTTGTTTAAACGCCTAAGATTAAATGCTGTTCCCAAAAAAGATTCCGCAAAAATAAATCATTTAAGTAACACGTTAGATCAACTAGTCAGCTATGATCAACAGCCTGTTGCGTTGATAATTGATTATGAATCACATTTGTCTAAAAATCGTCATAATATGAGTTTTAGTGAGCATCAACTTTTTGCGCGTTCTTTAGCACTTTCACAACTTGAATACCCAAAACCTAAAGGTTCAAACGATCGGTTATTTATAAATACCATTATTTGGCTAGTTGAAAAAGAAAGTAATTTACCCGATTGGTTACTCATTAATAACCCTAAGATTCGTCATATTCCTGTGACAGCATCCAGTTAAGCAATCCGTAAAAATATAAATGATGAATAACTAGAGTAGCTCGTTTTTTAAAAGATCATCGCACAAAGCCAGTTTACTTAAGAGGTCATAATGAATTTAAAATAGATTGATATTGATTTAATATAGATAAATTAAAAACCAATAAGAGTTTTCGGGCTTTTTTTGAATTGTATATTTAACAAAATAATAGATGCCATTTGCTAACCCAAATCGGGCTAAAATGCGTGTTTTCTATCGACTGTATTAAAATTAATCTTTATAAATAATCATTGTCATTCTACAATTCAATATAAATAAAAATGATAAAAATAACATCAACATTGAGTTGAATATAAGGAATACAAAATGGAGTTAGAGCGTCACTGTGGTCATTGCCAAACTGAACGATTCGATAATGAAATGCTAAGTAAGCAAATGATCGATGATAAAACATATCATTATGACCTATTATCCGTTTCATTCAAAAATTCTATTGATACAAAACCATTAAAAAAATTTCAATTGATTAGTGAAACTATGCCTATTAAAGAGCATAAATCTAAACTAGGGTTATGGCAATTATCTATACGCGCCAATAATGTTCGCTTACGTGCATCAAATTTACAAATCAAATTGGATGAAAACCGACTAAAAACACTTCAATTAGCCTGTTCTAAAAACCAATTAATGGCAATGTGGACTAAACGCTCATCTTTCTTTCCTGATGCCAATAATCTTGGATTATTATCATTAATGGAACGTAACAATATTAGTGAAGATGATCTAATCATTTTACTCAGTGCACAAGAAGATCAATTTAAAACGGCAAATAACGTCATCAATGAATGTAAACAATTAGCCAATGATTATGATATTGATATATTAAGCGATGAAGAGTTAGCAAATTATTTTAAGCAACCTAGATTAAGACTATATCAACTATTGGATGAGCGAATAGAAGGATTTGCCGAACTGGGTCATGAAGAGCTCGATCAGTGGACACAGCAGTATCGTTTTGAAAAACGTATACCATTTTGTCGGCTCTTGGTTTTATTGAGCATTCCTAATGAACATTGGATTAAACCGCCGTTAAAAAAATACTCATCTCGAATTATCGATTTCTTTCATAAAAAAGTATCAATGAGTATCTTGCAAGGCCCGTTAGTTAGGATGAACCTAGGTCGTTTTACACCACGTATTGATCTTAACTTATTAGGAACCGCATCTTTACCGTCAAATAAACTACTTGATCATATTCTTGCTCGACAACCTCGTCAGCAACAAATCGATATTAAAGCCGTATTCGAAACGAATGAACTTCTTGAAATTAAATTACGCAACTTATTTCGGGCAACCACTATTTATCAACGGGATACGGGCATTGACAGTCTTTATATGGGCTTTCCTTTTTTAGTTTATCAAGAAACCAGTGGCAATCGGTTACCCAGAATAGCACCATTATTACTTTGGCCCATAAAAATGAATGACGATATAGCATCAATGAAACGACTTACACTCGCCTTTGATCGTCAACGAGAAGAAATAAGAATCAATCCCGCACTTAAAGGGATTTTGGGCAAAACACTTTTTAATCAATGGAAACATGTTTTTGATGACTTATTATTACGTTCAACGTTAAATACCCTTGAGGTTATGAATGAATTAAAGTCGTTAGGACAAATTTTGTCGAGTCAAATCGATGATTTACCAACATCCTTTGAACCAGAAAAAGGTAAAATCTACTTTGCTTGTTCCGCTGTGTTATTTGATGCCAACTTTATAGGACAATCAATTGGTGAAGAACTTAGTCAATTAAAAAAACTCGACTACGACAACACAGCACTTGAAACCGCACTAAAACTGAAATCCAATTCTCAAATCGATGAGCAAATTGAAAAACCAGACGTACAAAATTGTTTTTTTTCGGTTGCCAGTGACCCAAGCCAAGAAAACGCTGTTTTACAAGCACGATTAGCGCCCGGTTTGTTAATTGAAGGCCCACCAGGAACCGGAAAAAGTCAAACCATTGTTAATATGGTTGGCGACGCAATTGGACGCCATAAAACGGTACTGATTGTTTGTCAAAAAAAAGCGGCCCTTGAAGTTGTTCATAAGCGTTTAACTGCCGAAGGCCTTGATACGCGCAGTATAATGATTAACGATATTAATGCTGATCGATCCAAATTGATCAATAGTATTCGTCAACAGCTTGATTTGCTGGACAAAAACCTGCCTTCAGATGACTACATTAAAGCGCGCATCAAACTGGCAAAAACAGTAACAAAACTGGAAGCACAGCTCGATCAATATGATGAGGCATTATATACTCAACAGACCCACTTTGGTTTAAGTTATCGGGAGTTAATCGCTGATTTAATCACGATTGCCAACAATCCACCCAAATTAACCGTACCGGAATTAGGCAAAGTATTTCAGAATCTTGATGTCAAACAACTATCAATGATTAAAAATCAGTGTTCACCCTTACTTTCACTGTGGTTACCGGCAAAATTTGAACATAGTCCATTATCAGAATTAACAGAATTTTCAAATGATCCAATTACGATAAATTTATTTAATCAATCACTGACTCAATTTATTCAAGTTGAGCACGTTAGAACAGCAAATCTTGATAACCAACCTATCCAATTTGATGTTGATGATCCCCTCCCTCATCAACAGTGGCTTAAAAAAGAGAGTGAAGCTTTTTTAAATATCACGGAAAATCTTCGGGAGCGATTATTAAAATGGTTACCCTTGTTCAAAATTCAAAATATCCAAACCGGTAACTTAGAAGGTAATAGACTCATCAATGGGTTAAAATTTTTGCAAGATCAGCTATCTTATTTAAACTCAGATGGTTGGTGCCACCTGTCTCAAAAATTATGTTATTTAGAGCCAAAGATACTAGAAGATTTACTGAGTAAAGCAAGAAAACTCATTACCCCTAATGCTTGGTACAAATGCCTGAGTTTGCAACGCTATTTAGCAAAAAAAGGACTTTTTAACTTTTTAGCTATGCACGGTGAGGAAGCAAACATTAACCGCATTCCAATGCTTTATGAGTCGCTATTATTAGAGTCTGAATATCGGCCAATTCGCAAAACGTTACTGAGTATCTTTGTTGATTTGCAATTACCTCAACACAATTTAACGCTTAATCTTGATAACACTCAATACTTGATCGAGGAAACATTATCGGAACTTGAAGAAGTCAAAGCATGGGCTGATAAAATTCACCAAGCACCTTATAGTCAGTATGTGGAGCAATCATTATTGAAAAGTAGCGACGCTTTTCAAGATTTAATTAATGAATACGAAGCGGCCTTTGTTCGTTATCAATATCGTCAAGATTCAGAACAACATTTATCCTTGCTCAATCAATTTTTAAATGAAAACCTGTATCAAAACTGTTTACAGGCGATTGTTAAAAATCAACCAACACCTTCAACTATTGACGCTATTTACCATGTTTTACCTTCATTAAAAGCGTATCAATCATTTCGTAAAGAAGCGATTCAATTATCTGAAACTGCACTTGAAGTATTGGCAAAACTAAGACCTTTTGAATCCGAACTAGCCTTATTAAGTCCAGAAAATCAACAATATCAATTCAGACAACTATTGGATTATGAAGCTAAAACGATTTGGAAATTGTACATCGAACAAGAAAACCCGATATTACAGATTGATCAGCAAGTTATCAATCAAACCATTGAACAGCTAAAATCTTACGACGAACAGCTGCATCAACTGAATAAACAGTTACTACTTAATAATATAAAATGTAATCAGATAGCTGATCCCAAAAGGTGGGAAGGAATAACAAGGCTAACAGGTCAACGCGCCAAACGATTACGTGAATTCATCGAGCAAGGTATACCGCTTGGATTAATGTACTTAAGACCAATTTGGTTAATAAATCCCGACACCGCAAGTCGCTTATTGCCATTAAAAGCGGGATTATTTGATTTGGTCATCTATGACGAAGCCTCACAAATGCCCATTGAATACGCTATACCTACTCTTTATCGGGGCAAAATTGCCATAGTCAGTGGTGATGATAAACAGATGCCACCCACTACATTTTTTGGTGTACAAACAGACGCTGACATAGACGAAGAGGCTGATGATGATACTATTCAAGCACTATCAGAAGAAGTTAACGAAAATCCTCTACTCAATCGTTGGAATTTAAAAGAAATTATGGATTGTCCGGATTTATTACAACTTTCTCGCACTGTGTTGCCAACAACTTATTTACAAATTCATTACCGTTCCGCTTATCGTGAGCTGATTAACTATTCCAATACCGCTTTTTACCATAGCCAACTAAACGTACCTGTCAGACATTCAGCTAATATCATTAAGCAAATCAAACCACTTGAATATATTTGGGTAAATGGTCTATATGAAGATCAACGCAATTATAGTGAAGCAATAAAAGTTGTTGAAATGGTCGATAACATTTGGAAAAAAGATGCGACTCATCGTCCATCCATAGGCGTTGTAACCTTTAACAAAAAGCAGGCAGATCTGATTGAAAAATGTTTTTATGAAAAAGCCAATTTAGATAAAAAATTTTCAGACATTTTTGAACAAGAAAATCAACGATTCGATCAGGGTGAAGATGTATCAATTTTTATCAAAAATGTTGAAAATGTGCAGGGCGATGAACGTGATGTTATCATCTTTTCAACGACATTTGGTCGTAATAAACAAGGTATTTTCAGGCGAAATTTTGGCATACTAGGGCAACAAGGTGGCGAAAGGCGCTTAAATGTAGCAATCACCCGAGCTCGCCAAAAAGTCATTTTGATCTCATCAATGCCTATTGAAGATGTTTCTGATGCGCTAGCCAATAAACGTGCTCCAACATCCCCTCGTGATTACCTACAATACTATTTAGCTTATTCTAAAGCATTATCTGAAGGTAATTTTACTTTTGCTGAATCATTACTTAACCTGATCGAACAGGCACATAAGCAATCTGATTTGCCAATACCAACACAACACGATGACGGACTGCTTGACGATGTAGAAACTTTTATTCGTTCGCTCAATTTATCCTATAGCCGCCACTCAGGCAGTGGCGTATTTACATTAGATTTTACGATTGAAGATCCGAGCACTAAACTTTATTGTATTGGCATTGAGTGCGATGCGCCAATTCACCCGTTATTATCCAATGCACGATATAGAAACATTTGGCGACAATCGGTATTATCTAGAACCATTCCGCATATATTTCGCCTATCTTCACGTAACTGGTATGAAAATAATGATCATGAAAAGCAACGACTACAACATTATATTGAAAATATATTGGGAACAAAGATCAAGCACACACTCAACGACTAGAATGTCAATCAAATTTTGACTCTGTTTATCACCAAATTGATCGATTAACATCGGTCATTTTTGTCAATCATGCTTTTGATTGAAAAATACCCTAATAGGAAATCAAAACCCTGTTAAACTAAAGTAAACGACATCATCTGAGCCGTGACAAGTGTTTACTTTATCGGTATTATATTGGGCATTTATGATAATTGATTAGGTTTAGTGTGAATATTCAACAATTACTAACTCAACGTGTTTCGCAAGCAATGATAATGGCCGGTGCTGATAATAACTGTGATGCCTTAATTAAACAATCAGCTAAAGTACAATTTGGCGATTATCAAGCTAATGGCATCATGGCAACCGCCAAAAAACTAGGAATGCCACCAAGAGCGTTGGCGGAAAAGGTTTTACAACATCTAGATATTGATGACATTGCCGAAAAAGTCGAAATTGCTGGCCCCGGTTTTATTAACATCTTTTTAAAAAATAGTTGGATTGCTCAACAAAATGAAGTTGCACTGAGTAGCGATAAACTGAATATTACCTTACCTGCAAAAGCACAAACGATTGTTGTAGACTACTCAGCACCGAATGTTGCCAAAGAGATGCATGTCGGTCATTTACGTTCAACAATCATCGGGGATGCCACTGTACGAGTTTTAACTTTTCTTGGTCATAATGTTATCCGTGCTAACCATGTCGGTGACTGGGGAACACAATTTGGGATGCTCATTGCTTATCTGGAAAAAATGCAAAATGAACATGCTAATGATATGCAACTATCCGATCTGGAATCGTTTTATCGAGCAGCAAAAAAACATTACGATGAAGACGAAGTTTTTGCTGAAAAAGCACGTAATTATGTTGTAAAACTGCAAGGTGGTGATGAATATTGTCGTGAAATGTGGCGAAAATTGGTCGAGATTACCATGACGCAAAATATTGCGACTTACAAACGGTTAAATGTCACACTTTCCGTTGAAGACACCATGGGCGAAAGCATTTATAACAAAATGTTACCCGGCATTGTGGCAGATTTAAAACATAAAAAATTAGCGGTAGAAAGCGAAGGGGCAATCGTTGTATTTTTAGATGAATACAAAAATAAAGAAGGCGAACCAATGGGCGTGATTATTCAAAAACGCGACGGCGGTTACCTTTATGCAACAACCGATATCGCCTGTGCCAAATATCGTTATGAAACACTACATGCCGATCGCATACTTTATTATACCGACTCACGTCAGCATCAGCATTTAGAACAAGTTTGGACAATTGTACATAAAGCCAAATATGTGCCTGATTCTTTAAAACTCGAACACCATATGTTTGGTATGATGTTAGGAAAAGACGGTAAACCGTTTAAAACACGATCAGGTGATACGGTTAAATTAAATGATCTTTTAGATGAAGCGACTGAACGGGCAAAAGTCTTAATTCAAAGTAAAAATCCAGAACTCACTGAACAAGAGTTAGCACAAGTCGTCGATGCCGTTGCAATTGGTGCGGTTAAATACGCTGATCTTTCTAAAAATCGTACCACTGATTATGTTTTTGATTGGGACAATATGCTTTCTTTTGAAGGTAATACGGCACCCTACTTACAATATGCTTATACTCGTGTGTTATCGGTATTTAGAAAATCCAATATTTCAGAAGATGACTTATCGGGAAGTATTATTTTAGAAACAGAAAAAGAACGCGCATTAGCCACTCGACTAATTCAATTTGATGAAACTATTTCAGTGTTAGCAAATGAAGGCACGCCTCACGTGCTTTGTGCTTATCTTTATGACATTGCAACGCTTTTTTCAAGTTTTTACGAAAACTGCCCTATTTTAACAGCTGAAAATGAAAACCTAAAATTAAGTCGCTTAAAACTGGCTTCTTTGACAGCTAAAACACTGAAAGTAGGATTAGATATGTTAGGCATAAAAACCGTTGAAAAAATGTAATTTCAACAAAATAGATGCCTGATGTTATAACGCCATTCATCACTTTATTAAATCGGTTGTCAACAAAAGTTTTGGCAACCGATTGACCTGATTAAACTGCTCCAAACTTTATCGCATCCGCGTTATTAATATAATATTTCTTGACCAATTTTCTTTCTCACACAATTTGGTTAATCGCTTGTTCGGTTTAATCTTATAACACAGGTTTCACAATACAAATTTCGAGTTTTTCGCAATGCTCTTTAGCAAATGCGGCGAATTCAATAAAATGTGGTGTATGATTGTGCAAATCAATTGCTTGTTTCGAAGCCCATGTTTCAATGACGACATAAACATCGAGATCATCGATGCTTTGATTAAGTTCATAACGAATACATCCCGCTTCTTTACGGCTTGCTTCAACAAGTTTTTTAAAAAGCGTTTGAAAAGCGGCATGATTTTCTGACTTGATTTTTAGCGTAGCAACAATATTTAACTGGCTCATAATAACCTCTTATCTTAGGCAAACTTTATCAACTTTATACTAACATAGGTTGTTTTAACATCAATAAAAAAGCATTATGGAAAATCTCATTTTTTTGACAATCGCTTATTGATAAAAATTAATCCGTTATCCTAATCATGTTACCCAAAATAAAACCAAAATTGTTAATGACCATCAAATGATGACAAGAAAATCTAAAAAATAATACTTTAACCATATCATTTATTTGCATATTTTCACTGTTAAAACGCTTGATCTTAATCAAGATAGGTTTAGAATTTCTGCTACTAAATAACCTGCTAGAGTCTTTAAACTATGAAGCCATGTGAATCAACAATCCAGATTTTAAACATTGTTGGTTCTATTTTTAATCCTCCTTTATGGAGGATTTTTTTTAGCTGTTATTTTTGAATTTTTAAACCAACTTTAGGTAATTTATTTGTAGAGGCATATTATGACAGACAACAAAAAGATGTTATTAACCAGTCGAGATCAAAGTTTAAAAGCATTTTTAATGAACAAAATCAAGCAAAATGGCGGTTGGGTTAATGCACATATGCACGCTGATCGTGCTTTTACAATTACCGTTGACAGTTTTGATGTGTACCAAAAACAGACATTGATTGAAAAATGGGATACGTTAGACAAAGTCAAAGCCGCCATGACCGAAGAAGACTATTATCGTCATTTTAGTATGGCTGTTGAACGAATGATTGAACAAGGTGTTAGTGCCATGGGCTCATTTGTGGATATTGACCCTATCGCTGAAGAACGTGCAATCAAAGGCGCATTACGAGCACGAGAAACCTATAAAAACGATATCACCATTAAACTGGTGAATCAGACCTTAAAAGGCGTGATTGATAAAGAGGCCCGCTATTGGTTTGATAAAGGAGCCGATCTTGTCGATATTATTGGTGGCTTACCTCGCCGTGATGAACGTGATCATGGTGAAGGTATGGGACTTAAACATCTGGATGTATTAATGCAAACGGGCAAATCTTTAGGCAAAATGGTGCATGTTCATGTAGATCAATTTAATTCATCCGATGAGATAGAAACAGAGCAATTAACAGATAAAACCTTAGAACATGCAATGCATGGTCGTGTAGTGGCAATTCATAGTATTTCAATTACTGCCCATAGCTTAGAATATCGTCAAAAATTATACCAAAAAATGAAAGAAGCCCAAATGATGGTGATTGCCTGCCCGTTTGCGTGGATTGACAGTCCAAGGCGTGAAGAACAAGGCCCAACCCGTAACTCCTTAACCCCTGTTGATGAATTAGCCGCAGCAGGAATTCCTGTTGCGATTGGTACTGATAATGTCAGTGATTATATGCTCCCCTTTTCAACGGGTAATATGTGGGAAGAGCTAAAACTGCTTGTAACCGGATGTCGATATACCGATTTAGATAATGTGGTTAACGTCGCCACTCGGAATGGACGTAAAGTGCTGGGACTTGAGTAATTAACGCAAAACGTTATAAACCAAGTTTTTAAAGCAAACTATTCCCTTTAAAGATTAAAAATCCCAACAACGCTGAAATTGTAGGGATTTTTACTATTACTGAACAGCGTCAATGATTAACGACGCTTTAATATTGATAAAAAATTAAGATCCAGCTCGATAATTTGGTGGCTCTTTGGTTATTAGCACATCGTGAACATGGCTTTCTTTCATGCCAGCGCCGGTTATTCGATAGAATTTAGATTGCGTTCTTAACTCATCGATAGTGGCACAGCCAGTTAATCCCATACAAGAACGTAATCCTCCCATTTGTTGGTGAATGATTTCTTTTAATGGGCCTTTATAGGCAATACGGCCTTCAATACCTTCAGGAACTAATTTATCAGCGGCATTATCAGATTGGAAATAACGATCAGATGAACCTTTCGCCATTGCGCCAAGTGATCCCATACCTCGATAAGATTTATAAGCTCGACCTTGATATAATTCGATTTCACCAGGGGCTTCTTCTGTTCCAGCAAACATTGAGCCAACCATAACACATGATGCACCTGCGGCAATGGCTTTAGCAATGTCACCCGAAAAACGAATACCACCATCAGCAATAACAGGAATATTATGTCGTTGAGCCATTTCAACTGCATCCATAATGGCACTAATTTGTGGCACACCAACACCTGTCACAATACGCGTAGTACAGATAGAACCTGGACCAATACCGACTTTAACTGCATTTACCCCTGCATCGATTAATGCTTTTGCACCTTCCGCAGTAGCAATATTCCCCCCAATAATTTGTAATTCCGGATACGCCTGCCTTGTCTGACGAATACGCTCTAATACACCTTCTGAATGTCCATGAGATGAGTCAATCAATAAAACATCAACACCTGCTTCAACCAATGCCGCAATCCGTTCTTCATTGCCTGCACCAGCGCCCACCGCTGCCCCTACGCGCAAACGCCCTTTTTCATCTTTGCAAGCATGTGGTTTTTGTTCTGCTTTATTGTAGTCCTTAACCGTTATCATTCCTTTAAGGTGAAATTTGGAATCAACAACTAACACTTTTTCAACACGGTGTTCATGCATTTTTTTCAGCACAATTTCACGTTGTTCGCCCTCTTTTACCGTAACAAGTCGTTCTTTTGGTGTCATGACTGCCGTTACCGGTAACGATAAATCAGTCGCAAAACGAACATCTCGAGCGGTAATAATCCCGACTAACTCTTGAGATTGAGTAACCACAGGGAAACCGGCAAAACCATATTCTTTAGCAAGTTCGATAACATCTCGAATCGTGGCAGTAGGTAAAACGGTCACGGGATCTTGGACGATACCGCTTTCATGCTTTTTCACCCTTTTTACATGGTTAGCCTGAGCTTCGATTGACATATTTTTATGGATAAAACCAATTCCGCCTTCTTGCGCAAGGGCGATGGCTAAATCGGATTCAGTCACCGTATCCATTGCAGCTGACAGCATCGGAATATTGAGTTTAATTGTTTGGGTTAGCTGAGTAGAAATAACAGCAGTGTTGGGTAATACCGTGGAGTGGGCAGGAACTAATAACACATCATCAAATGTAAGTGCTTCTTTAACTATACGAGACATGACAATATTCACCATTGAGTTGAATTGTTGATAAAATATTGCCGATGTATTCTACTGACTTTTGCGATAAAAGACCAGCGGTATTTTGATTCTTGAAATAGTTTGAACAGTTATCCTTCTTATTATTTCATCAAAAATAATTATATCTCATACAAACTAACCTTATAAAAAAAGATTAATGATCAAACAGCCGATTAATCCACTGACAGATATCACTGTTTCGAGTAAAGACCATGATTTCAATGTTTCGGTAATGCTCAGATTAAAATATTCTTTAAATAACCAAAAGCCAGGATCATTTACATGCGAAAAAACGACACTACCCGCACCCGTTGCAATAACCATTAATTCTGGGCTAACACCCGTTGAAGCAATTAATGGGAAAACAATCCCACCTGCCGTTAGTGCTGCAACCGTTGCCGACCCTAAGGCTAATCTTAATAAGGCTGCAATTAGCCACGCCATAACAATGGGGGAAACAGTCGATCCATGCATTATCTGTTCGATATAAACTTTCACGCCACTATCGACAAGAACTTGTTTAAATGCCCCACCACCCCCAATAATCAATAGCATCATTGCAATAATTTTAATTGAATCAACTAAGCTAGTATTGATGTCTGACATGCTACGGCCACGTAATAAACCAAAAGTGAATATGGCTATTAATACTGATATCAGCGTTGCAATGACTGGATCCCCAAAAAATTCAACATAGGGTAGCAACCAATGCCCATTATTTAACGTCATTTCACTTATGGCTCGGATTGACATTAATATAACTGGAATCAATGCGGTAATAAGACTGACACGAAAACTAGGCATCTGCTGTTCAGTAAATGTTTTAGTATTATATAAGCCTTCTTCAACAGGATGATTAATCGCACGAATAAAAGGTAATTTAGTTAAAATAGGCCCAGCTAGTATGACGGATGGAATACCTATAATTGTGCCATAAAGTAAGGTTTTTCCCATATCGGCTTTAAATATTTGTGCAATCGCTGTTGGTCCAGGATGAGGCGGTAAAAAACCATGTGTAACCGACAAAGCCGCCGCCATGGGAATACCAATATATAGCGGAGATATACCTAAGGTTGCTGCTATAGTTAAAATCAAGGGTAACAATAAAACGAAACCAACCTCATAAAACAGAGCAAATCCAACAATAAATCCCGTAAGCGTCACTGCCCATTGAATCTTTTTATCGCCGAAAGTGGCAATGAGCGTTGTTGCTATCCGCTGTGCACCTCCACAATCGGCGAGTAATTTGCCTAACATTGCGCCAAATCCCATAATTAATGCTAAGCTGCCAAGCGTGCCACCGACACCATTTTTAATTGATTTGATGACCTCCATAACGGGCATCCCTTCCAGAACACCGACACTAAGTGCCACCAAAATTAATGCGATAAAACCATTAACTCGTAAAGGTAACATGAGAATCAATAACATCAAGACACCAAAAGCAATAATGATTAATGGCATAATCAACTCCTCTTAATCAACAACATCCAATCTGGTTAAATTGACACAGCTAGACTTAAATACTTTAAACATAATTAGAAAATTGCAATTCAATTAAGATTTGAAAACATCGCATTTTATGGGTAAGTACGAATAAATTAACAATAAGTATTTACCCACATAGTATCGATATATGTGGGAATGTTAGAGGAAAATTTACACTATTTATTAGAAATGAGAATAAGATCACACTTTTAAATTTAAACTTCTTTTTGCGCCATTAAAATATAATTTACATCCACATTGTGACCTAATTTGAATTGATTTTTTAAAAGATGATATTCCATACCAATAATGCCTTCAACCGCTAATTTAGATTGCTCGACTAAGTCCATTAATTCTGAAGGTCGAATAAAGCGATTAAAATCATGTGTTCCTTTTGGGACAAGCCGAGCAATGTATTCAGCACCATAAATAAGTAATAACTTTGCTTTGGTATTTCGATTGATTGTCGATAAGAATAGTTTGCCACTGGGTTTTAGCAACTTAGCACAAGCATTAATGATGGAGAATGGATCGGGGACATGCTCTAATAACTCCATACAAGTAATCACATCATAATATTCTGATCGTTCTTCTGCATGCGCTTCAACGGTTTGTTTTTCGTAATCGATAGAAAGACCATTTTGCTCTGCATGCACTTTAGCAACGTTTAAAGACTCATCCGCCAGATCGATAGCGGTCACTTGCGCACCAAGTTTAGCAAGGCTTTCTGATAAGATGCCACCACCACACCCGACATCTAACACCTTTTTGCCAGTAAGAGATTCGCATTGCTGCAATATATAATCAACACGTAATGGATTAATGATATGCAAAGGTTTACATTGACCATTTGGATCCCACCATTGTGCGGCTAATTGTGAGAATTTATTTATTTCGTTAATATCGATATTTTGTGACATGCTGGCGTTTTTAAAGTGTAAAAAATGGGGTTTACTATATGCTAACTCCAATCAATTATCAATAAAATAGCTTACACTGCCCGCTTTTTATTAACAAAAAAATCCACTTAGTTTAATCGCTCAAATGATATACTTGTTACCAATAAAAAATAGACAATTAATTTAATTCATAAAAACGGTATAAATATAATATAAGGAAGAAGAATTATGATAATCGCGCTAAGAACAAATCGACCTAGTTTAATAAAAATAATGGATATACCAATTATAGGCAGTTTTATCATGTTTATTTTTGCACTGATTCCAATGTTTATTTTAATGATAACCGATGGTGCTTTTGGATACAGTTATCAAGATCTCCAAACAAATATAATATATTTTATAGTAGGCGTTTATAACTTCATTTTAGCCTTCTTTTTTGGTATCAGTATTTGGATTATGATATTACCTTCCTGGTTACTTTTTAACCTTATCGGTATATTGAAACTCATCGGTTGGATCTAATAATAATCGAATCATTTGATTCATTTTAATGATTGACGCCAATTCTAGTTAAATTTTTAAACAATATTGTCAATGACTGTAATGATTTCTTGTGAATAGTTTGATTTCATGGCATGATTTAAAGTTTTAATTAAGACATAATTTTACTAAACGCAAATTAAACTATTTATTAAGAATCAAAGGAAAATTCATGAGTACAGGTACTATGAAGAAAAGTCATTCCCAATGGAGCTCACGCATGGGATTCATGCTAGCAGCAGCTGGCTCTGCTGTGGGTTTAGGTAATATTTGGAAATTTCCCTATATGGCGGGTGAAATGGGTGGTTCAGCATTTGTGCTCACCTATTTACTCTTTATGTTTATCATTGGGCTACCTATCCTTGTTTTAGAATGGTTGATCGGGCGCCGAGGGCAAAAAAATCCGATTCATACCATGCAAGATGTGGCCGTTTCTGAAGGTCGTTCAAAATTATGGGGCTGGGTAGGAATAATTGGGGTACTTGGTTCATTCTTAATTCTCTCCTTTTATAGTGTGATTGGTGGCTGGGCAACAGATTACATCGTTCTAGCAGCGCAAGGCACATTTGAAGGTGCGAATGGTGGAATAACCGAAAATCTCTTTACTAATTTTCTGGGCGATGTAAATAGTTTATTAATCTGGCATACAGTATTTATGTTTGCAACGGCCTTTATTGTCGCTCTCGGCGTTGGAGCTGGCTTGGAACGTGGCTGTAAGATTATGATGCCTGGTTTAGGTATATTACTCTTAGTGCTGGTTGGGTATGCCGCATATGCCAGCGGTTCTTCTTTCTGGAAGGCTTGTGATTTCTTATTTACACCTAACTGGTCTGCCTTAAATGGCACGGCAATATTAGCTGCTTTAGGTCACGCATTTTTCAGTCTATCTTTAGGTATGGGAATTATGATGGCATATGGCTCGTATTTAGGGAAAGATGTCAATCTACTCTCAACAGCCCGAACAGTGGTCATTTTGGATGTGATTGTGGCGGTTTTATCAGGATTAGCAATATTCCCGCTTGTTTTTGCTAATGATTTACAACCGGGTTCTGGCCCTGGTCTCATCTTTGTGACACTACCAATTGCATTCGGCAATATGGCTGGCGGTTCAATTTTAGGCATATTATTCTTTATATTCTTAACGTTTGCTGCATTAACCTCGTCAATCTCATTATTAGAACCGACTGTAGAGTTACTCGAAGAAAAAACCCATATGGGACGCAAAACGGCAACCATTGTCACCAGTATTATTATTTGGGCTTTAGGTATTGCTTGTATTCTTTCATTTAATAAATGGGCAGATGTCACATTATTTGGTAAAAATATTTTTGATTTACTTGATTACTTAACCAGTAAAATCATGTTGCCAGTAACCGGTTTAGGTACCATTATTTTTGCTGCATGGATGATGAATCAAAAACGAATTCGTGAAGAACTTAATCTAAACGCTTTCTGGTTTAACATTTGGACAATCTTAACCCGTTTTATTATTCCAGTGGCAATTGTTGCTATTCTTGTTTTTGGATTTTTTCCAGAAGGGAAATAGTTAATTATCATCTGCAAAGCCTTGATATTTTCAAGGCTTTCTTCCCACCAAGCTAACAAAAAAACAGCAAACAATTACCAAAATTACTTAATCTCTATTGAAAACCTCATTTTCATTCCCATATAACAATACAACAATAAATCAAACTATTATGACAGTGTTATTCATTTAACAGTTATACCCTTTTGCAATCAAATCTGCTCTTGCAGACGTTGAAAGCATGGATAGCTTTATTAATCAAGGTTATCGGTATAAATTGTTAATTGAATCAGTTAAATATATTAGAGGAACTAGTCAATGAGTAAGCAAGGTACAGAAACTCGTGGATTTCAATCCGAAGTTAAACAAATTCTTCATTTAATGATACATTCTTTATATTCCAATAAAGAAATATTTTTACGAGAGTTAATTTCGAACGCATCCGATGCGGCTGATAAATTACGTTTTAAAGCACTTGAAAATCCTAGCCTTTATGCTGGTGATGCTGAGCTTGGCGTACGTATTTCTGTGAATAAAGAAGCAGGAACTTTAACCATTGCCGATAATGGTATCGGTATGACACGTGATGAAGTTATTGAAAATTTAGGTACGATTGCCAAATCTGGCACCAAAGCATTTTTGGAATCAATCGGTAGCGATCAAGCTAAAGACAGCCAACTAATTGGTCAATTTGGTGTTGGTTTTTACTCTGCATTTATAGTAGCAGATAAAGTCACCGTCAAAACTCGTGCTGCAACTGCTAACGCTGATGAAGCGGTTATGTGGGAATCGGCTGGCGAAGGTGAATATACGATTTCTGATGATAATAAAGAGACACGTGGTACTGAAATTATTTTACATCTGAAAGAAGATGAAAAAGAGTTTTTAGATGACTGGCGTTTACGCTCAATTATCAGTAAATATTCTGATCATATTTCACTCCCTGTTGAAGTACAAACCATCGACGAAGAAAGCAAAGACGTAAAATGGGAAAAAGTAAACAAGGCTCAAGCCCTTTGGACTCGGAGTAAATCTGAAATTACCGACGAAGAGTACAAAGAGTTTTATAAACATATTTCTCATGATTTTGCCGATCCACTCAGTTGGAGCCATAACCGAGTAGAAGGTAAACAAGAATACACCAGTTTACTTTATATTCCTTCAAAAGCGCCTTGGGATATGTGGAATCGTGATAACAAACACGGTCTAAAACTTTATGTACAACGTGTCTTTATTATGGATGATGCAGAGCAATTTATGCCAAACTATTTACGCTTTGTAAAAGGTTTAATTGACTCTAATGATCTTCCATTGAATGTATCACGTGAAATATTGCAAGATAACAAAATCACCCAAAGTTTACGCAATGCATGTACCAAACGTGTATTACAAATGTTAGAAAAACTGGCTAAAGATGATAAAGAACAATATCAACAGTTCTGGAGCGAATTTGGCTTAGTGTTAAAAGAAGGAACGGGTGAGGACTATGCTAACCGTGAAGCTATCGCGAAATTGCTCCGTTTTGCTTCTACGCATTCGGATAGCAATGCGCAAACCATCTCCTTAGACGATTATATTAGTCGTATGCAAGAAGGTCAGGATAAGATCTACTACATTACCGCTGATAGTTATGGTGCGGCTAAAAATAGTCCACATTTGGAATTATTTAGCAAAAAAGGCATTGAAGTCTTACTATTATCTGATCGTGTTGATGAGTGGATGATGAGTAATTTAACTGAATTTGAAGGAAAACAGTTCCAATCAATCAGTAAATCTGACGAATCGATTGAAAAACTTGCCGATCAAAATAGCGAAGAACAAAAACAAGCAGAAAAAGAGCTTGAACCATTTATTGAACGTGTCAAAGCAGTGTTAGGTGATAAAGTAAAAGAAGTTAAATTAACGCATCGTTTAACCAATACACCTGCAATAGTGACTACTGCAGCGGATGAAATGACCACGCAAATGGCAAAACTTTTTGCGGCTGCCGGTCAAAAAGCGCCTGAAATCAAATATACGTTTGAGATCAACCCTGATCATAAGTTAGTAAAACGTATTGCTGATACACAAGACGAAACGGCATTTAGCGACTGGATTGAATTATTATTAGATCAAGCGCTACTGGCAGAGAAAGGATCATTAAGTGATCCAAGTAAATTTATTCAAACCATGAATAAACTGCTTGCAGAATAATCGAAAAATAATAAAACCCGATATTAGATAGTAATATCGGGTTTTTTATTAACTTTTATTTAAGTTAGGTAATCGAAATTTACTAAAAATATGATGCCTATCACATTTTCTTATATTTCTTCTTTTCATTTTCTACTGTCTATTCATAATACCTAAAGTTTTCAATCAGACGGTGACAGATGAAAGTTTATAAAATTCTTAATAACAATGTAGTCGTTACACTTGATTCCAAAGGCAATGAACTCATTGTCACTGGTCGTGGCATTGGATTTAAAAAACGTGAAGGAGACTTGATTGATCCTAAACTGATTGAAAAACAATTTTCCCTCAACAACCAAGAAACGCTACCAAGATTTGCTGAATTACTATCCGAAATACCCATTGAAATATTCACTACTTCAGAAATCATCATTAATCACGCCAAGCAAGTCCTGAATGGCAAACTGCAAGACAGTATTTACATTTCACTCACTGACCATATTCATTTTGCTATAGAGCGCCATAAACAAGGATTTGATATTCCAAATAGTTTTTTATGGGAAACAAAAAAACTTTATCCTAAAGAGTTTCAAGTTGGTTTATATGCTTTATCGGTCATCAAAAAACGTTTATCCATTGAATTACCTGAAGATGAGGCGGGTTTTATTACCTTTCATATTATTAATGCTCAACTTAATGATACGATGCCCAATATTGTCAAAATGACGAAAATCATGCGTGAAATTCTTAATATCGTCAAATACCATTTTAATTTTGAGTATGATGAAGATTGTCTTTCTTATCAACGCTTTGTGACACACTTAAAATTCTTCTCACAACGCATTTTGAGTCAAACTCAACCGGTTCAACAAGATACCTCATTATATGAATTAATTCGTAAAAAGTATGAGCAGGCATATCTATGCACAAAACAGATTGATCTCCATTTAATTCAACAATATCAACATCCACTTACCGATGATGAAAATCTGTATTTAACCATTCATATCGAACGACTACGCACTGAGCTCAAAAAATAATGTGATGTAGTTCACAATTTGAACATATTAAAATGAGAAATCATATTCACTATCTTTTATTTATGCTAGCCTAAGCGAATAAATTTTGGATTGTTATTGCATAGCATTTTATGTTGTGTAAGCAAAACCTAATCACCTCAACTTGAGGTGGTTAGGTTTTTTTTTGCATTTAAAAAAGGATAAGGTATGAAAAACAAACAACTTGCCGAATCAATTATTGAATATGTTGGTGGTCAAGACAATATTATCAGTCTGGTACACTGTGCAACTCGTCTAAGATTTGCATTAAAAGATGATAATAAAGCTAATGCAGATATCCTCAAAAAACAAAAAGGGGTGATAACGGTTGTGCAAAGTGGTGGACAATTTCAAGTTGTCATTGGTAACAATGTGGCAGATGTATATAACAATATTATGCAACTAACCAACCTCAATGAGAAATCCAATGCCGAGGCACAACCAAATAAAAAATCAGGTTTTTTATCGAAATTAATTGATCTCGTTTCCGGAATTTTTATTCCTGTTCTAGTCGTAATAGTTGCCGGTGGGATTTTAAAAGGTTTAATCTCTTTATTACAAATTTTGGATATTGTCCGTGCACAAACACCAACCTATGAATTCTTATATGCCATTGCTGATGCCCCACTCTATTATTTACCTATTATTTTAGGTTTTTCTGCGGTAAAAAAATTTGGTGGCAACCCCTATGTTGGAATGGCGATAGGTGGCGCCTTAGTTCATCCAAGTATCGCCAATATGATACCTAGCGGTCAATTTTCCTTAGAAACCGAAATGTTTTCAATACCAATACAATTAATTCCTTATGCATCATCGGTTTTCCCGATTATTTTGGCAGCTTGGTTCTATTCTTTACTAGAACGAACTTTCAATAGAATCATGCATGATTCATTTAAAAAATTTATCGCTCCCCTGCTCGGAATTCTTATCACTGTTCCATTAACTTTTGCGGTAATTGGCCCTGCGGTAACGTATGTCAGTAATGCTATCGCAAGTTGTATCATCTTCATGTATGAACTCAGTCCAGTTATAGCGTCCATGGTTTTAGCGGCACTTTGGCAAGTCATGGTAATATTTGGTATTCATTGGGGACTTGTTCCATTTGCCTTAAATAACTTATCGGTTTATCAAAATGACTTTATGTTACCGATTCTGTTCCCTGCTGTGTTCGCACAAGTTGGTGCCGTATTAGCGGTAAGATTTCGAGCCAAAGATCCTGAATTCAAAGCATTAGCAAGTTCGTCGGTATTATCTGGGATTTTTGGGGTAACCGAACCGGCAATTTATGGTGTCAATTTACCATTAAAAAGACCATTTGTTATTGGTTGTCTTGCAGCAACTGTAGGTGGAGGCATTGTTGGTTATTATCACAGCGTCATTTATTCATTTAGTTTTATTAATATTTTCTCCTTCTTACAACTCATTCCACCAACAGGTATAGATGAAAAATTTTATGCGGTCGTCGTTGGTTGTATTCTGTCATTCACGTTAGCGCTGATTGCAACCTATTTATTTGGTATGCCAAAAACAAAATCGACAGTTCAAGATGATGCTGCAGCAACAAACAATCCTAACCCTTCTAATCCGGTTAATCTGCATCCTGTCACGATTTTCAGTCCGTTAACAGGAAAAATAATACCATTAAATCAAGTCAATGATCCCACCTTTGCCAGCGAACTAATGGGTAAAGGCATTGCTATTATTCCAACAGAAGGGAAAGCTTATGCCCCTGATGACGGTGAAGTCGTATCACTGTTCAGAACCAAACACGCTATCGGATTTCAAACTGATTCTGGCGTGGAAATATTAATTCATATCGGGATCGATACGGTTAAATTAGACGGTCAACACTTTCAAGCACATGTTCAAGCCGGTAGCCAAGTCAAAAAAGGCGATTTACTCGTCAGTTTTGATATCGAGGCAATCAAACAAGCAGGCTTTGAAGTTACCACGCCGATCATCATTACTAACAGTGATGACTATCAGAAGATCCAGACTATTCATCAATCAGAGACTATTGAAAAGGGTGACGTTTTATTGACGTTATCAGCAAATAAGGAGTAACACATGCTAACACAATTTCCGAATGATTTTCTTTGGGGCGGAGCAATTGCTGCCAACCAAGTTGAAGGAGCCTATCGTGAAGATGGCAAAGGTTTATCTACATCAGATTGTACACCCAATGGTTTATTTGGTGACATCATCGATCGTAATAAAAACACAATTACCGGCATTAAAGATCGTGCCATTGATTTTTATCATCGCTATCCTGAAGATATCGCTTTATTTGCTGAAATGGGATTTTCGTGTTTAAGAACGTCAATTGCTTGGACTCGAATCTTTCCAAATGGTGATGAAGAACAACCAAATGAAAAAGGACTCGCGTTTTATGACAAACTGTTTGACGAAATGTTAAAACACAACATCACCCCACTTGTCACCTTATCGCATTACGAAATGCCCTACTACCTTGTCACACAATATGGTGGATGGGGAAATCGTAAAGTCATCGAATTTTTTACTCGTTATGCCAAAACCGTATTTGAGCGTTACAAGAATAAAGTGAAATATTGGTTAACTTTCAATGAAATCAATATGTCATTACACGAACCCTTTACCGGTGTCGGATTGGATAGACACAGTAATAAAGAACAGATCTATCAAGCCATTCATCATCAGTTAGTCGCCAGCAGTCAAGCGGTAAAACTATGTCATCAAATTATTCCCGATGCCCAAATAGGTAACATGTTATTAGGCGCTGTTGCTTATCCTTTAACACCTAAGCCTGAAGATGTTCGGGCTACACTTCAAGAAAACCATGGTTGGCTATTTTTTGGTGATGTTCAAGTTCGAGGTTATTACCCAACTTATATGAAACGTTTCTTCAGAGAAAACAATATTAATTTAACGATTACCGAACAAGATCGACAAGATCTTAAAGAAACGGTCGATTTTGTATCGTTCAGTTACTATATGAGTTGTTGCGCAACTTCAGATGAATCACAAAAAACAAAAGGCAATATTTTAGATATGGTACCAAATCCTTATCTAAAAGCATCGGAATGGGGTTGGCAAATCGATCCAACAGGAATCCGTTATCTATTAAATATGCTTTATGAACGTTACCAAAAACCATTATTTATTGTTGAAAATGGTTTAGGCGCAAAAGATAAATTAGAAGCAGATGGCACGATAAATGATGATTATCGTATTAACTATATGAACGATCATCTTGTGGAAATTCGTGAAGCTATCGATGATGGTGTCGAAGTGATGGGCTATACCAGTTGGGGACCAATCGATTTGATTAGTGCTTCAAAAGCCGAAGTAACTAAACGTTATGGATTTATTTATGTCGATTTAAACCAAGACGGATCGGGAACGCTAAAACGCTATAAAAAGAAAAGTTTCTACTGGTATCAAGCGGTGATTGCATCAAAAGGCGAAGTTTTAAAATCTTAACTTTTGTATCACACCTAAAATTGGAAAGTTACTGCTTACAGCAGGCAAAACCTAAATAGCATTAGAGATAACTTTGCTT
This sequence comes from Gilliamella sp. CG13, assembly GCF_046635805.1. Lineage (NCBI taxonomy): Bacteria > Pseudomonadati > Pseudomonadota > Gammaproteobacteria > Orbales > Orbaceae > Gilliamella > Gilliamella sp. CG13. The sequence continues at coordinate 271,537 of NZ_JBIDFM010000003.1, read as the reverse complement.
AACCGGCTATTTAGGTTTTTGATAATTAAAAAAAGGATATAAAAATGAAAATAAGATATTTAACCTTCGCATTATTTAATATCATGTCTTATTCCGTTCTCGCAAACCCAATATCCAATAATCATTTACAACCTAGCTTTATAGAGAATGCTTTTATTACCGATAGTAAACTTGATTTTTCTACCCGTAATCATTGGAAATATTTAAAAGAAAATGCCGCTCAACCAAAAGAAGTGCACAGTGCTTGGGGACAAGTTTTCACGTTCAATTATAAATCGGGTTATCTGTTTGATACACTTGGATTTGATGTCACTTATGACAATGCAATAAAACTGGGTGCAAGTGACTATTTTGCAACCCGTAATCTACTTTATAACCACGGTAAAGGTTATAGTAAACACAATGCGCATGGCTTTAATAAATTTACTCAGCGTTATATAAAAATAAAACTGGGTGAAGATAGGATAAATTTTAACGGTAAAGTGGGCTGGCATAGTGTGAAAGATTTAGGCATCATTAGCTCTTCACAACATTTAACACGAAACAGCTATCTCGGATTTAGTGGCATATTAAAATATGATGACTTTGCCTTTTCATTTGGTCGTTTAGACAGTGCCCTACCCCGTGAATCCGCCCAAAAAGTTCACTTTTTAACAAACGATCGTAAAAAAGTCATTGATCACATCTCAACAGTTGAAATGGCTTATAAAGATAGTGATACCAAAATCGACTATTCTTATGGTGTCGCCAAAGATTACTTAAGACGGCATGCAATTGAATTATCTTATAAACCCGTTAAAAATTTAACTTTGGGTTCACAATTTTATGGTAGCTATGCGATGAAAAATTATGATGCCATGAAACAAAATAGAAAAGAGTTTGATTCCCATGCATGGCACTATGCAACCGACATTGAATGGAAAGAAGAAGACTGGAGCATCAAAGTGGGGCTCGCCTATACCGATGCAAATAAACATAACGCTCTTGGGTATTATGGACGCCATATCGGTAAAAATAACCGTGGTCGTTTTAATGGACTTGCCGCCGCAGCAGCAGATTACATGCGCGATGGGGAACTTGTTTTCACCGCCGTATTAAATTATGATTTTATTAAGGATAATACCACTGGATTGTATATGAACTATGCTAAATTTAATTATAAGCATGACCGATTAAAAAATGGTGAGATCAACATTTTTAATATTTGGAAACCGAGTTCTGGCATGTTTAAAAATCTCTCGATTTTATCTAAATTTGGTTATGGATGGTCTTACAAAACGATGAGTGCCTCAGATGCGACACCAAACCTAAAACATGGAAGAGCACAACGTTCCCCAACCTTATCAGCGGAAACCGTTATCGATTATCGATTTAATTTATTTTAAAATTTTGTTAAATAAAGGATGAAACATGAAAAAATCTATTCAATTTATTAGCCTACTTTTTGTTATGGTCATATCAATTTCACAAGCTTTTGCCAGTGAAGTGACAATCTATTTAACCCGTCATGGTAAAACCATGTTTAACAACGTTCATCGTGCTCAAGGATGGTCTGATACACCATTGATTCAGTCTGGTATAGAAGTTGCTGAACAATTAGGACAAGGCTTAAAAGATGTCGAATTTATTACTGCCTATTCAAGTGACTTAGGCCGTGCACGACAAACTACACGTATTATCTTAGAAAGTAAAGGTGATACGTTGGCAATTAATGAAATGGAAGCTCTGCGTGAAGCCTGCTTTGGCGATTTTGAAGGCGATCTAGATCCCAATATGTGGACTCCTGCCGCGCAACATTTAGGATATCCTTCTGACAAGGATTTAATGGCTGATCTTGCTAAAGGTAAAATAACACTACAAAAAATGTTAGATGCCGTGGCTGCGGTTGAAAAATCAGGACAAGCAGAAAATTATCAGCAAGTTAAAAAAAGAATGGAAGTCGCATTAAAAACCATTGCTGAATCAGCAAAAGCACAAGGTGGTGGTAACGTATTAGTTGTTTCACATGGTATTGCGATTATGTCTATGGTAGAAGATCTGCTTGATGCTCCAATCACCTCTCCATTAGGCAATGCCAGTGTTACCAAAATTCGTTATACCGATGAAGGTAAATTTATTGTCGAAAGTTTTGGCGATATGAGTTATGTCGAAAAAGGAAAACAAAGCACAAAATAACGTCTTAATTTTATTTGGCTTGCTTAGGTAAGCCAAATAACAAAATGTAATTGGCAATATCAACAAAAAACTAGAAATTTAGTGAATAAACAAGCATAATTTAATTTCAATGTTGAGCTCCAAATTTTAAGGTTTATATGTTTTATTCATCCGATTACGTTTCACCATTAGGGTTAATTACGCTGGCAAGCCGAAACAATCAACTTGTTGCTGTATGGATTGAAGGACAAAAATATTTTGGTGATACCGTCAATGCTCCCCTTGAAAGCAAACCTAACTTACCCATCTTTAACCACACAAAAAAATGGTTTGATCACTACTTTTCAGGAAAAAATCCGGCTATCAATCAACTTGATTTAGCCCCGATTGGTACGCCTTTTCGTCATCAAGTTTGGGATATTCTTTGTAAAATTCCTTATGGTGAACTCATCACATATGGCGATATAGCTAAACAAATTGCGAAAACCAATCAACTTGCAAGTATGTCAAGCCAAGCTGTCGGCGGAGCAGTTGGGCGTAATCCACTATCCATTATTATTCCTTGTCATCGAGTCATTGGTAGTAACGGCAGTTTAACCGGTTATGCAGGTGGCATTGATAAAAAAATTAAACTTCTGCAACTAGAAGGCGTTGATACCCTAAAATTAACGATACCCACTAAAGGCACTGCACTTTAAAAAATTTAGGTTATCAAGGAAAGGCAAAAAATTCATTAAATGGTGCGACTTATTGACGGTACAAGATTTCACTCTCTTTTTGAGCATACCGAGACAATGACTTATCAATACTTAGTTAAACTTGACTACAAATAGCCTTTATCTGATAAACAAATACGCATTTTATTTTGAACTTCTAAACGATTGTAATCTAAATAATCCAAAATTCCTTCAGGATACTTTGAATTTGAATAACCGTAAACATCAAAATAGTGATGCAAACAACTATTCGGCTCGATATTCTTAAGTTGTATAAGATACAAAAAAGCAATATCTCCTTTAGTTAATTCATTTAATTTCAATTTGGTTGGTAAATAAACCCACTCTGTATTTTGGATATTATTTACCAGAATTTCCACCGTTTTTTTATCGTTTTTATTATTAACAAAAAAGAAATCAATATCAAAATCGTCAATACTACTGTTCCATGATAATTGTACATCTTTCTCAAAATAGATCGCTTCTATAATATCACGTTGCTGATTTGATGAATTTTTAGAATTACTTGATCCAAATTCAAAGGATTTGGTGATACCAAAATCATTATATTGATACTCTTGGGCTTGAATGACAAACGACAAATGTGCTAATAATATAAAAATTATTGATATCTTCTTCATTATTAAATTACCTTAAAAAAGGGCTTTAGATATTTAAACTTTTTAACAGCTAATGGAATGATCACCGATAACTTTGATTGTGAGCGCATTCATTTGCTTATGGATCAAAATGTTTAAATATTCATCATCCTTATGTTTTATGTCATTAAATAAAACAGATAATAGTTATTTATGACTATCTCTACTTTTAATTGTGAACACCCATTATCATAATGACGATATTTTACGAGTTATCTGAACTATATAATATAGTGTGCCATTATAACCAATTTTTACTTTTTAAAACAGACGGATATAAATTTAAACCTGTTTAATGGTAAATATGGATTTTAACGTTTTTTAATTTTTATAATATCGCCTTCACATTTATCCTTTGTGACCTTAAATGATGTCGCAAAATTGATTGCGAAAATTATTGCTTAGTCAAATTTTTATAAAGATGTTTGAGGGCCATAATAGGATGATAAATCATCATTCTTGGACCTGAGAAACGCATCACTTGCTTTATTTTTTGTTTATAATCTTTACGATAACAATGTTTTGGACAACGTTCACAAGTTGTTTTATCCTCACCAAATCGGCATAAGGTTAAGCGTTGCATTGCATATTTTAATAAATCATTACACTCATCACATAGCTGATTATTAGGAACATGATGCTGTTTGTGGCAATAAAGATAAATCATTGTGCTAACGGTGGCTTTTTCTTGTTGTATGTTAGGGCCTGTATTATTTGCTACCATAATTCAATACGTCTAAATCGAGAAAGTGTTAAAATTAAAAAATAGATGAACATGATCACAAGGAACAATAAAAATGGCAAGAATTATCAATAAAGATACGATTGTTTGTATGTCATTGGCTGCCAGACCAAGCAATTTTGGAACTCGATTTCATAACTTTTTATATGAGAAACTCGATCTCAATTATCTTTATAAAGCTTTTACGACTAATAATTTAAAAGATGCAATATATGGCATTAAAGCGTTAGCAATTCGTGGCTGCGCCATTTCTATGCCTTATAAAGAAGCCTGCATTGAATTTCTTGATGAACTCGATGAATCCGTTAAATCTATCCATTCAGTTAACACTATTGTGAATACTGACTATCATTTGAAAGGCTATAACACAGACTATATCGCGGTTGCAAAACTGATTGCTTTACATCATATTGATAACACGACCCCATTTGTATTAAAAGGCAGTGGTGGTATGGCTAATGCCGTGATTGGTGCCTTTTTCGATGCAGGTTTTACCCAAGGAATTATTGCTGCACGTAATCAAGAAAAAGGAGAAGCGTTAGCAAAACGATACAATTATCGTTGGGTAAAAGATGAAATTGAAATTTCACCCGAACAAGCAAAATTGATAATTAATGTCACGCCTATCGGGATGCAGGGCGGAAATGAGGAAAATCATTTAGCTTTTCCAGACAGCATGATTAACCATGCCGATATTGTTTTTGATGTAGTTGCCATGCCGGTTGAAACACCTTTGATGAGTTATGCCAATCGATTAAACAAAATAAGAATTTCAGGCGCAGATGTTGCAGTTTTACAAGCCCTTGAACAGTTTTACTTATATACGGGAGTAAGACCGAGTGAAGAACTGGTTAAGCAAGCTGCCGACTTTGCCAGACAAGCTTAACGTTTAATTCATCCACCAATTTAATTGGGTGGATGAATTAATTAACTTTATAGCACTTTATTGCATAGCTTGATGCAATTTATGATACACAGCTAATAATTTTTGATGCATGGCAAATTGTTCAACATCATCATCAACTGATTTAGCGGTCACTAAAGCGTCTTTTAGACCGTAAAATGTTTTTTCGCCAAGGGCATATTGCCACATTTTATCAACACAAGCTTGACCATACATTTTATTAAAGGCCTTTTGATAATCACGGAATTGGCTTGCATCACGTTGAAGAATAAAATTCACCAACGTTTGTAAACAACGATAATCATGATTTCTTTCAGCTGACAAAATAGATTCATTCATTTCTATCGTCCAATCAATCCATAGTTTAGCCTGTTCTAAATCCTGAGCGGCTAATGCAAGCATTGCTTTTAGCTCACCAACTCGTAATGTTAACCAAGCGTTATCTTTGCCTGTAGCGATACCAAGCAGTTCACGAATTCGTGCAAAATCATCTAATCCTTCTTCATCCAATTGTTCAATAATGGCAAGATATTGTTCAGCAGAATAGTTTTTTACTGGTAGTGATAAAATAAGATCACGAAGATGTATCGCCATGTTGTTATTGGCAATTAAAAGATCTTCAGGCGGATAAATTTCGGACATACCGACCGCCAATATACGGCAAGCATATACCCCTAAGTGCTCATAGTCCATAATTAATACTTCGGTATTTTGTTCATGGAAAATTGCCATAAGATTATTAAATTCTTGTTCGGTTGTTCCCGAAAAATCCCAATCTACAAATTCATAATCGGCTTGTTGTTTAAATAAATCCCATGATATTAAACCACTTGAATCAATAAAATGGGTTTCTAAGTTACTTAAATCCGCAATTTCATCATTATCAAAACTTGGTGGTGAGAAAACATCAAGATCTTTTAAACTTCTGCCTTGTAATAGTTCGGTCACCGTTCTTTCTAGTGCAACACCAAAATTAGGGTGAGCACCAAAAGAAGCATAACAAGTACCATTGTGAGGATTAAACAACACCACACAAATCACAGGATATTTACCGCCGAGAGACGCATCAAAACAATAAAGTGGAAATCCTTCATTTTCAAGTGATTCAATTGATGCTAACACACTTGGGTAGCGATCAATCACTTCTTTTGGAATCGTCGGTAAACTAATTGCTTCAGCAATAATTTTATTTTTAACGTAGCGTTCAAAAATTTCAGATAAACCTTGCACTCTGGCTTCATTACGTGTATTACCGGCAGACATACCATTTGAAGCATATAAATTAGCAATTAAGTTTACTGGAACATAAACAATTGTTTGATCTGTTTGAGAAACAAATGGTAAAGCACAAATACCACGTTCACGATTACTCGACTGTAAATCGATGAGATCGGTTGCGTTTAATTCTTGTTCTGGATCATAAAATTGTAATAATTTTTCCGATAACAGGCCTTCTGGCAAAGTATTATCCTCAGGCACTGCAAACCATTTTTCCGTTGGATAGTGAACAAAATTAGCCGTTGCTGCTTGTTTTCCCAAATAAAAATCAGAAAAGAAATAATTAGTTGATAACCGTTCAAAATATTCACCTAAAGCCGATGCAAGTGCGGCTTTTTTACTTGCGCCTTTACCATTAGCAAAGCATAAAGGACATTGGGTATTTTGTATATGAACTGACCAAACATTAGCAACGGGATTAAGCCAAGACGCCTCTTTAACGTCTAATTGATATTTAGCTAATTGTTGATGGAAATAGTGGATTGAATCTTCAAGGGCGGCATCTTTGCCAGTAATATAAGTTTTCATAAATATTTAATCTTTAATTGCATTGATTTCCTCTAAAAAATGTACTCTAATATACAACGATTATTTTAGATAATCATCCTATAGTTTAGCTTTTTATATGCTTTAATAACCTAAATTTATGTGAAACTACATTGGGGAAAGATATGAAAGATTTTAAACCTATAGATTTACTTTTCTTTAATCGTTTAATCATGCCAAGTATATTAACCATTCTGTACTGGTTATCGTTAGCTTGCGTCGTTCTGAGTTGTTTATTCAATATATTCCAAGGTAATTTTTTTTATGGATTGTTCTGTTTAATTAGCGGGGCTATTGTTACACGTATTGGCTTCGAATTAATCTGTGTGACTTTTAGTATCAATAGAAATCTAGAAAAACTCGTTGCAATGCAATCTGAAAACACCAATAAACTCACTAATTCCGATAATTAAACATGCTCTTTTCTAATCCAACTAAATATATCCAACACTAACTGTTGGATATATTTAAAGCCCATCGAGGATTTACCTCAATCGCCAGTTCATTACCTTCTTTAGATTGCAAATGAATCATACCAGCATAAGCTATCATCGCACCATTATCGGTACAAAACGCAACTCTAGGGTAAAAAACTTCTCCTTTTCGCTGTTGCATTAATTGTGTTAATTTGTCACGCAAAGGCTTATTGGCACTCACACCACCAGCAATGACTAAACGGTTAAATCCCGTATGATCAAGTGCTCGTCGGGATTTAATGACCAAAGTATCGACTAACGCATCTTCGAAAGCACGGGCAATATCGGCTTTGGTTTGTTCATCAATCGCATTATTTTGACTATGCTGATGAATGGTATTGGCTGTGGCTGTTTTAAGACCAGAAAAACTAAAATCAAAACCTGGTCTATCTGTCATCGGTCGAGGAAAATGGAATCGAGAAGATAAGCCTTGCTCAGCTAATTTTGATAATTTCGCTCCTCCAGGATAATCAATCCCTAGCAATTTAGCAGTTTTATCAAATGCTTCACCTGCTGCATCATCAATGGATTCGCCAAGTAGCTGATATTCCCCTACTCCAGTCACACTGAAAAGTTGAGTGTGTCCCCCTGAAACTAATAAAGCCACAAAAGGAAACGCTGGCGGATTATCTTCAAGCATGGGAGCAAGTAAATGACCTTCCATATGATTGACGGCAATCGCAGGCACATTCCACGCATAAGCGAGTGATCGCCCAATCGAGGCTCCCACCATTAATGCTCCAATTAATCCGGGCCCAGCCGTATAAGCCACACCATCAATATCGCGCGAAGTTAAATTAGCTTCTTTTAAGGCCGCTTGAATCAGTGGTACGGTTTTACGAATGTGATCACGAGATGCAAGTTCCGGTACCACTCCACCATAATCAGCATGTAACTTGACTTGTGAATAAAGTTGATTGGCAAGCAATCCATGTTGATCATCATAAATCGCCACCCCTGTTTCATCGCAAGATGTTTCAATACCCAAAATTTTCATTACTGATTTCCTGAAGAGTTGAATTTATCATCTTCGCTCCAATGATCTTGTTCGCTTATCTCTTTATCAGCAATACGGTGTTCTTCCGTTGCCCAGTCACCGAGATCAATAAGTTGGCAACGTTTACTACAAAAAGGTCGATAAGGACTAACGTCTGACCATTCGACTTGTTTTTGACAAGTCGGACAATTTACAAAAGTGTGTGTTTGATTACTCATTTCAGTTTCTTCAAAATAGACTTTACCATAACTAACAACAAGCTAGTTCAAATTCAATCGAATCATGTGTTGTGTTTTCGCAAGTTTCAAGGGGTAAAAAACGGATACTATACCGTGACATATGCCCCGATACTTGAGGATAAACATTTTTATCTAATGAAACACGAACACGAATTAAGTTAATTTCTCCGTTAGTTTCTTGAAAAAAATTGTTACTACAATGATATTTTTTAAACTCGCCCAGCTGTCTTATAAGTTGCATACAAGAAGATAATGCCTCATCTAATAAAGACAACTGTTGCAGCCAATTTCTTACCTGAAGGTTTCGTGTTTCTTGAGACAGTTTCAACCATAAATAAAAGAAAGGCAGATCAAAACTACAACACCCACCCGGAATGGTTAAACGTTGCCTTATTGACGTAATAAAACGGTCGTCTTTTAATGACTGCCCTAAACGAGCGGTTGCATTAAATTTGACTAAAAACGAATCGAATCGGAGGATTAAATCACTGATTAGATCCTTATCAACACCATCAATATTCATCCATGAAATCAGTTTTTGTTTTTGTGATTCAATTTCTTTAATGAGTTCCCCTCTGACATCACTACGTTCTATTATCTCAAGAAGTTCAGATAAGGCATGGAAAAAGAGCAGCGCATTATTTTCATTCAAATGACAATGCGTATTAATTTGTTTTAATAAAAATTCTAATCGTAACCAAGTACGCATTTTTTCATTTAAAGGATGTTCAAAAATAATATTATTCATACTTATCCATTCTTAATTTTTGAATTTTTTAAATATTGTTGATGTAATTTACAAACCTGCTGTTTTAATGAATCTAAATCATCATTGTTAATAATAATATCATCAGCATACGACAAACGTTTGCCAGAACAAACCTGTGAAAATATCATTTTTCGGGCTAATGACTCAACAATATGATCACGATTCATAAGACGTTCTAATTGCAATGATTCAGGTATATCTATCATTAATACGCGATCAGCAAAATGATGTAAATTATTTTCAACAAGTAATGGTACCACCCAAATGACATAATCAGCAGTTTGCTTTTCAATTTGAGCTTGGGTTTCTTGCTGTATAATCGGATGTAATAAACTGTTCAACCAAAGACGTTCATGGTCATTATTAAAAATAATTTCTCTTAATTGACGACGATCCAATTCACCGTCAGGTAAGACAATTTCTTGACTAAAATGTTTAACAATTTGAGAAAATGCTAAGGTGCCACTTTTTACAATTTGGCGAGCAATAATATCAGCATCAATAATTGGAACCCCTAAATCAGCAAATAGATGTGCAATGGTACTTTTACCACTGGCAATTCCACCACTGAGTGCAACAACATAAGGCATGAGACAATTCCAATTAAAAAAACAATTTTGCGTAGTATATCATACTACTGTCCTTCATTATATAACCTTAATCTCTGAAACAAAACAAGGAAAACGCATCGTAAAACAGCCCAATCCAATATACAATATTAAACGCACAATCATTTTTTATAACATTGTGAATATATTTAAACTATTATCATTTGTTGTTGATATAGAGGTTAAAATTCAACCTCCGTTATTTTGTAACAAAAGTCAGATAACATTCACCTTAATAAACACAATTAAACCTTGTTGAGCAGAAATAAAATAAAAATCAATGAAAGAAAGGGTTGGCATTATTAACTTAGCTGTATATAATCACATATATCTGTATAAATAAACAGGAAAATCGAATGAGACCATTAACTGAACGCCAACAGCAAATTTATGATTTAATCAAAGATAATATTCAGACTACCGGAATGCCACCAACACGAGCAGAAATAGCAAAAATATTAGGTTTTCGTTCAGCTAATGCAGCAGAAGAGCATTTAAAAGCTTTAGCCAAAAAAGGCGCTATTGAAATGATTGCCGGCTCATCAAGAGGTATCCGCCTGTTACTTGAAAATCATGAAAAAAATGAAGTGGAAGGTCTACCGCTTATTGGTCAAGTAGCAGCCGGTTCACCGATTCTTGCTCAAGAACATATTGAAAGTTATTATCAAGTGGATCCCAATTTATTTAAACCCAATGCCGATTTTTTATTACGTGTACAGGGAATGTCAATGAAAGATATCGGTATATTGGATGGTGATCTACTGGCGGTGCATAAAACTCAGGATGTTAAAAATGGACAAGTTATTGTGGCACGCATTGAAGATGAAGTGACAGTTAAGCGGTTATCTCGCCAAGGTCGATATGTACATTTGATTGCCGAAAATAGTGAATTTTCTCCGATTTTGGTTGATCTTGAACAACAAAATTTTGCTATTGAAGGCATAGCTGTGGGTATCATTCGCAATGGATCATGGTTGTAACTTAGTATAAAATAGTCACAAATTATAGCTAATTCAGGAGAAAATGGTATGTGGCTATTTTGGTTATTTGAAGCGTTAGGATTTGTTGCCGTTATTATCCTCATTTTTGTTTATTGCCGATTTCGTAAACAAGGATTTTGGTCGTTTCTTTGGCGGCGTTTAAAATGGGTGGCTATTGCTATTCTTGTGGTTTGGCTTGCTATTGCAATATTGTGTCGAAATCACTTATTTAGTGCGGTTCACTGTTATTTTCGTGGTGAAAGTATGCATGCCAACACCAAATACTCAATCTATTTAAGTGAATGCCAAGTTGAAACGCCAAGTGGTAGTTACGTGCCAATCGAACGATCCCGAGCGATACCGGGTTCAAATGACCACCATAATGAAGATAATACTATTGATTATTACCATTAATATTCAATTTAACTAAAAATTCAGATAAAAAAATAAGGTAATTTCGGTGAAAATTACCTTATTTTTATTTCAGTTATGTGATTTTACATTCTGTTTTAACAAACCTTATTAACATCAAAATTATTTAGTCATTTCACTTAACAAAGAATGTTGTAAACTTGAAGCATTGTCAAAATCCGTCAACTCATTACCATTAATAGCTTGTGGTACTTTGGAACCTTCTAATGGTTTACCCAGTACCTGCGACGCTAGTACTAAACCTTTATGCTCCATAACAGAATGGGTATAAAAGTTAATCAAATCTTGTTGGGTAATTTTTTTCAATTGATTGATTTTTTTCTCACGTGAATCAAATTTAAAACGTGATAAACGATAATCTGACAGATAAAGATTTAATTCTTCCTCTAGCGTTTGTGGCGGCATTGTCAATTCATTGAGCACGCCTTTTTTATATTGCTCAACATCTTGATCGGATAATTCTTTCAATTTACTTAACATGTTAGGATAAAAATCTTGATAGCGTTTAAGTAAATAATCAGGATCATACTGATTACTTTGAATTAAAAATCCTAATCCTGACGATTCACCTATGGTAAACGGAATGGTAAACACGGCATAACCAAGCTGCTCGTTACTGCGCAACTGCTCATAAAAAGAAGGTTCAATCATTTTGGTCAGCGTATAACTTAAAACTTGTCCCTCGATTTCACTATAATTCGCTGGAATATATCCAATCATTAAAGCATTGTCGCTCGAAGTTGCATGTTGCGTAATTTTTGCTGTCTGCGTCGATGTTATTTTTATCGTTGGTTTTGGTTCAAACTCGATATTCGCATCCAACGTTTTTTGTATTTCCTGATAAAGTTTGAGTGAATTATCGTTCGATATATTCCCTAAACTGATCATATAAGGAACGGATTTCGACAGTAACTTATCACGATAAGCCAATACATCATTCACACTGATATCCGCTGTTATTCGGCGTTTATCACTGCGTTCGAAGTAAGGAATATAAGATAAAGCTTTAACTGGTTGCATCGATAATAAATAACTATTAGCATGATCGGCGGCATCAAGTTTTTGAAGATACCAGGATTTCGCTAATGCTAAACTTTGCTCATCAATATTAACATTTTGATAGCTATTTAAGACAGCGGTTATCATATCTGGCAGATGTTGGTTAAAGCCTGTTGCAGTGATCATTAGTCCATTATCACCCGAACATGATAAAGACATACCTGCGACACCAGCCTGAAATTCTAACTGCGCTAAATTTCGACTGACAATATAGTCAAGTAAATAAAAAATGACCTGTGATTTTACATCTTTAAATGCCTCGTTATTGCGCAATGAAACCACTATGGCAGCTTTCGGATCTTGTTTAAAATATTGACTAGCTAAATGAATATGATTTCCCCGTTTGTTAAACTCAACGGCTGGTAATGGAGTTTCACTTTGCTTTACAATCGAAAAGTCATCGGGGATATAAGGATTGAGCGCTGGTAAGGTAAACGAGAAATCTTTACCTAACGCTGTCCAATTTAATTTTTCTTCTTTAGTAATGTTATCAATTTTGTAAGGCGCTTCAACAAAATAAGCGGTTTTATTGGTTGCTTGATTCGGTGAAATCGTCCATATCCGGGCATTATCGGCAGTTAAACTTTTTAGTCGGGCGATAATTGCAGACTTATCAAAATGCGTTGCAATATAATCTGAATTAAGAACATTTTGAATTGGATATAGCAACATCTGATCCGATAACCATTCAACATAGGACATATCCCGTTCAATATCTTGATATTTAAATCCTAAATCTAAAACTTTCTTAAACTCCTCATAATAAGCTTCGGTTACACCTTCTTTTTGAATTAACTGCAAATAATTAAAAATAGCGCCAATAACTTTATCTTTCTGGCTAAGCCCTGCATCGGTTAAACTGACATTAATACTAAAAATACCACTATTGCCATATCGATTAGGTGAAATCGAGGAGGATATACTTTCGATTAATCCTTGTTTTTGAAGTTGGTCAGATAATGTATTTTGGCTACTGTTACTAATTAAATAAGTGATATATTCATCACTTTTATCGGCAAATTTAGCTAAATTGTTTTCAATGGGAAATTGCAATAACAACAACTTTTTAGGTTGTGCAGGAATCATATAAATTTGTTTACCTAACGAATCCGACGTCATTGATTGCTTATCAATTTTTGGCGCAATAGTATGACGATTGGGAATCTTTCCATAGGTATCTTCGGCTAATTTTGCCAATTTATTTATCGATTGGTTACTGTAAATGACCCCGACCATAATATTGGCAGAATAATAATCGTGATGAAAATTGACTAAGGCATCTTGTAGTTTACTGTCTGGCTTATCACTTAATGTTTCTAAGTTACCCCCTGAAAATTGTGATGCAGGATGTTCGGGATTAATGGTTTCAGCATTAACTTGTTCAATTCTAAAACCATCATTGGATCGTGCCATAGTCAATTCGGCATTAACGGCATTGCGTTCTTTATCGGCAAATTTAGGATCTAAGATAGGCTCGGCAATGGCATCAGCTAAATAATCCAATGCTTTATCAAAAGCACTATTTTCAACTTCAAAATAAAATGCGGTACGATGTGCGGCAGTACTTGCATTATAACTGCCGGTGTGACGGCTTAAAAATTTAGAAAAACTTGCTGGTTTAGGATACTTTTTTGAGCCCATAAGTACCATGTGCTCAGTATAATGCGCTAAGCCTTGCTGTGCTTTTGGATCTTGCAATGAACCAACCGGTAGTGCTAGTGAGCCAAGCGATTTGACTGCATTGGGATCAGACACCAGTAATACCTGCATTTTGTTTGGTAACTCAATCACTTCATATTGACGTTTATCTCGTTCACTTTGTTGTACCTTTTCCAGTAATACAGGGTGAACAAGCTTATTATCAATTGCGCTAGAAGAGTTGGAAATAATGAATCCTAACGCAGTAAAAATAATCAATTTAATTTTCATCTTATTCATATAATTTTCCCATTTAAAAAACTATTATAGTCTTAATTCAACAATTAAGGGCAAAAAAACATAAATAAACAATAGCTATCAAACTAAACAAAACTACACCAAATATTTCTATTCTTTGTTATATGTATTTTATATAATCCACGCGTTTGGATAACCTAAACCATGTAATTAAAATTACATCATCCTGTGATATTACCTAAGATTTCTATTTTTTGCTGATTCAGAACAACTCATTGATTAATTTACATCATTTCAATAGTGCTTTGATTCATACACAAATAAAAATAAAAACATAGATTTTGAAATATATTGAATTAAGGTGGTTTTATGTCTTATAAGTTAGTCTTAATGCTAAGTTTTTTTGCCTACAGTTCTACTATATTAGCAAACCCAATTTATGGAAATAACGCAATCAAAGCAGAACAATTATTAAATGAAAGCATTGAAGCAAAAAAAATGCAAAATTTTAATCTCGCTGCGCAAAAATTAGAATCTGCGCTTGTACTATCACCAACTAATTCAGACATACTTGTCCAACTCGGATTTAACTATTATGCACTGAAAAACTTAGATCAAGCAAAACAAGCATTTCACAAGGCTTTAGTCTTAGCCCCCAATTATGTCGATGCCCAATACGGATTGGTCAGCGTTGTGTTAGCACAAAATATTGATAATCCAAGTGAAGCTGAATTACTACTCAATCACTATTTAACGCAATCACCCAATGATACCCAATTGTTAACATTAAAAAAAACAATCACTGACATCAAAAAATCGATTCATTACTGGACACTCAATGTTGCAGGTACTCATAGTCATTTAACAAAATCTTATGCTGACTGGAACGAAATGGAGTTTGCGCTATCTTACAAACTATCTAAAACAAGTACGGTTACAGGTCATGTTGCTCAATCTCATCGTTTTAATATGAATGATCAAAGAATTGGTACAACATTTTGGCATACGCTAAATGATCGTGCTTACGGCTACTTATCAGGCTTTACCGCGACGTCGAAAAAATTCTTTGCACGTTATACTTTAGCAAGTGGTGCTGACTATGTATTATTATCATCAACAAATGAATATTTTAATTCCCTTCATATCACATTGGATTTAAAGTTCGACCACTACAACGACGGAAATATTAAAAGTATTACGCCAGGGATTGAGCAATACTTCTTGAATGACCGATTATCAATTGCCGGTAAGTGGTACAATACTTATGATCAGGATAATAATCATACCCACGGTTTTCTAATTAAGCTAACCGCAACACCAATCGAAAAATTGCATCTATTTATCGGTTACTCAAATGCTCAAGAAACATCAGATCGTTCTAACCGCTATAATCATTCATTAATCAAAGCGAAAGCACATTTCGTTGGGCTAACGTATGATGTTTCTGACAGATTAAGTCTTCAATTTAACTACACTGCTGAAGGTCGAAAAGACACCAACCGCAACCGTAATTTGTACAACAAGAAAACATTAGGATGTGGTATAAAATGGACATTTTAATACGGTATATGAATATTTACAATGTCAGTATGATTTTTGCTGGTCTGATAATTGTTTTTATCACGTCAATAATTTATCTTGACCGAAGATATCATCGGAAAAGATTTAATGATTTAAAACTAAAATTAATCGATTTGATTGCACAAAAAAGTAAAGTAAACGCCTTTTATGCAAGCAAAATATCGAAATATGCATTAAATTCCGTCGACTTAATTGCCGCTTTTTTTGCTGAAAAACAGTTCAATGAGCTTGAACCGGTATTACCGCTGTTTGAAAATGAAGTATTTCAAAAAAAATTGCGCACTTTATTAAAAAAAGGAACGACGAAAGAACGCATTGATGCCGCAAACATGTTGTCTTACTACCCTTCCACACAAACCTTTGCGGCGTTGAAACATGCTTGTGAAAACCATAACCAAGAAGTTGCTGTTGCAGCAGCGCTGAGTTTAGCGATCAGTAATCCTAACGTGACTCTTGCTGAACTCATAATCTTATTGTCTAATTCAATATCGCAAAATGGTCTATTTTGTTTTTTACGATTAGTTCCATCCTATAAGCTTTTAGAGTTTGAAACCGAACTAGCAAATCAACAATTTAGCAAAATTGTTGATAATCTATCTAACATCTTAACCCAAATTTCTATAAATTATATCACGCCTTACGCTATGTTAGCTAAAGAAGATAGACGCGATTATATGCGGGCGTTTTATGAATCGTTAATCGATTTACAAAATAGTTCTTCCGGTATTATTCACAGCTGTTATCTACTTAATTTTATTAATGAATTCTGCTATCAAGAAAAGATATGTAGTATTGAAGAATTGATAACAGAATATTTTGATTTTACGACTAAGCGATTTGTCCATATCCTCGATAAAAACAACAATATTTTCAAAATTAAACACGGGTAAACTTTATGAACAATGATTTATACTATGCAATCAAGCTTTGCATGGAAGTGCTGGTTATTCTCATAATGATTGTCGGACTTTTACAAGTGCTCATCTATTTTTTGCAACTTATCATTTCTGTTTATGTCCTAATTAAAGCGCGAGATAACGATAAAAAAATTCAGAATATTAAAAAGAATGAAGGTATTTTACCGGCTATCTCTATTATTATGCCTGCCTATAATGAAAGCGTTACCATTATCGATAGTATTGAATCGATGCTCGCAACGGAATACCCTAATGTTGATATTATTGTGATTAACGATGGCTCAACCGACAATACTTTTCAATTAATTTATGACCATTTTCGATTACAAGAAACCGTTCATAATTTAAATAATATGGAACAAAATCACCTGTCTCATGCCAAAATAAGAGGGGTTTATATCTCTCAAAAAGATAGCCGTCTTCGCGTGATAGATAAAGTCAATGGAGGCAAAGCCGATGCACATAATGCGGCAATCAATTTAAGTCAAGCCCCTATCGTTTGTCTCATTGATGCTGATTCAATTTTAGAACCCGATGCACTAACTAAAGCGGTTATTCCTTTTATTTACAGTCCTAAAACTATTGCCGTGGGTGGAACCGTTCGAGTTGCCAACAGTTGTTTGATTAATAAAGGGGTGGTAACAAAAATAAAACTATCACGAAAGTACATTGTTCAATTACAAGCTTTGGAATATATGCGTTCATTTTTAATGGCTAAAGTGGCCTGGAATCATATTAAAATATTACCGATTATATCAGGCGCATTTGGCTTGTTCCGTCGAGATTTAGCCATAAAAATTGGTGGATTTTCGGCTGACTCGGTTGGTGAAGATTTTGACTTTACGGTAAAATTACATAAACTAATCTATGATACCAAAGCCAATTATAAAATAGAATATGTCCCAACTGCGGTATGCTGGACTCAAGTACCCGAAAAATGGAAAGTATTAAAGAATCAACGAATACGTTGGCATATCGGTGCATTGCAAACTTATTTGCATTTTCGGGAGTTTACTTTTAAGTTAAAATATAAAAGATTAAGTTTTATTCTTTTACCCTTTTCGATTTTAACCGATATTTTAGGGCCGATTGCTGAATTATTAGGTTATGTATTATTACCCCTTTTTTGTTATTTTGATGTAGTTGATGGTAATTTAATTTTATCCTATTTTTTACTTGTTATTAGTTACAATATTTTAATCACCTCGACTGCCATTGCCATTGACGGCCTTTTGTTAAGAGGATTAGATAAAATCAGATATTTTGTATCACTACTTTTTATTTCGCTAATTGATAATTTTGGCTATCGACAAATCTGTTTATATTGGAAATTTAAAGGTTTCTTCCGTTTGAAAAAAGGTAAATTATCTTGGGGAAAAATGGAGAGAGTTAAATTTGATAAATAACATTAAACGACTATCAAGCAATGTACTATTTATTCTAATTACTGTCATGCCTGCGGCTTTTGCGGGTAATGTTTCGATGTTGAACAACCTTAAAAACACCGAAACGAGCCAATACAATACGGCATTGCAACATGATTTGTCGAATCCTAATAGCGATTCGGTTTTAAGCGCCGTGGTAAATACGACGCAAATTATTGAGCAGATAGCAATGAGTGATCCGGTTCCAATTATGATTGATCAAAATCAACCCTTATCACTTGATCCATCCGCTCAACCAGATAGTTCAAATGTTCCAAAACTGGACATTGAACAATCAACACATTCAAATACACTGGTTAATAACTTAACTTATACGGAAAAAAACCGCAATCTTGCTATGTGGAATTGGAAAGCAACCACATGGAATAATTCACCTAACCAATTTATCACAAAGATAAAATCAAAAGGGATCAATCAGATTTATTTACAATTATTTATTGAAAACCAGCAAATTGAATATGAAGAACAGCTAATAAATCTTTTAGACATTGCATTTCAAAATGGTATTGAGATCATTGCTGTTGAAGGAGCAGCAGAAATGATACTTGAAAGTGGTTTACAAAATGCGATTGAACGTAATCAGATAATTAAGCAATTCTGTCAGCGACGTATAAATAAACCTTGTCTTGCTGGAATTCAATATGATATAGAACCCTATTTATTAAGTGATTATGACCAAAATAAAGATCTGATTTGGCAACAATGGGCGCAAGCGATAAAAAAATTGAGTGAAAGTTGGGGAGGAAAAATTGAGATTGTAGTCCCATTTTGGTTAAAAGATATTAATCAAAGCAAGCAAATTATCCAGTATATTGAACCTTATTCCTTAAAATATATTATTATGGTTTATCGTACTGATTATGAACTGATTTATGATATCAGTGCTAAATGGTTATCATGGGGAGATGAAAATCTTCATAAAATCGTCATTGCCCTTGAAAATGGTATACTCAGTGAAGAATTCGAAAAATATTACTCCTATGACCAAACGAATAGTGAAATCGAAGAAGGGTCAAATGATGAGAATTCTGATGTTAATTCAACTGATCATATAGTGGACTTCACAGAAATTAGCTTTGAAGGTAAAGAAGATGAACTATTTGGCATGATTAATGCCTTGACTGAAGTATTTTCAAACTGGAGTTCTTTCGATGGTTTTGCTATTAATGGGCTTGATGTTGAAGAAGATTAAATAAGAGCTAGTCACCTAGCTCTTCTTAATTGGCATTATCGGTTATACCAAAAACGGATAAATGAAGTTTACATTAATGCTCACGTGTTTTTCTAAATTCAACATCCGGATAACGTTCCTGTGTTAAATTCAAATTCACCATACTTGGTGCAATGTAAGAAAGATTATCGCCACCATCCAGCGCTAAATTTTGTTCACATTTACGTTTAAATTCTTCCAATTTTTTCACATCACTACATTCTACCCAACGGGCGGTTGTGACGTTCACCGGTTCATAAATGGCTTCTACATTGTATTCCGATTTTAAGCGCGCAACCACAACATCAAATTGCAGAACACCGACCGCTCCGACAATCAAATCATTGTTGGATAAGGGTCTAAATACCTGTACAGCCCCCTCTTCTGACAACTGCACCAATCCTTTTAATAGCTGTTTTTGTTTAAGCGGATCTTTTAATCGTATCCGTCGGAACAATTCAGG
Organism: Gilliamella sp. CG13; assembly: GCF_046635805.1. Lineage (NCBI taxonomy): Bacteria > Pseudomonadati > Pseudomonadota > Gammaproteobacteria > Orbales > Orbaceae > Gilliamella > Gilliamella sp. CG13. The sequence goes on along the minus strand of NZ_JBIDFM010000003.1, from coordinate 251,466 downwards.
CGCAAAATTAGGGATACCAACAAATTTGAAATCTTCCCCCTGCGTAAACGTATCACCGATTTGAATCGTACCATGATTGTGCAATCCAATAATATCGCCTGCATAAGCTTCTTCGACATGTTCACGATCACCTGCCATAAATGTCAAGGCATCAGAAATATTCACATCTTTGGCAATCCTCACATGGCGTAACTTCATGCCCTTTTCATACTTCCCTGACACGATACGCATAAAAGCAACTCGGTCACGATGTTTTGGATCCATATTAGCTTGAATTTTAAAGACAAAGCCACTAAATTTTTCTTCTGATGATTTGACTTCACGTTTGTCAGTCTGACGAGGTTGTGGCGTTGGCGCCCAAGCAGTTAAGCCATCAAGCATATGATCGACACCAAAATTACCTAACGCTGTACCAAAAAAGACAGGGGTTAAATCACCAGATAAAAAAGCATCCAAATCAAACTCATTTGATGCACCTTGAACCAGTTCCAGCTCTTCCCGCAATTGCAGAGCTAAATCCTCGCCCACCGCTGTATCTAATTCCGGATTATTTAACCCTTTAATAATACGTACATCCTGAATAGTGTGGCCTTTACCTGATTGATAAAGATAGGTTTCATCTTTTTTCAGATGATACACGCCTTTAAATAACTTACCACAACCAATCGGCCAAGTGATCGGTGCACATAGGATATTAAGCTCGTTTTCAACTTCGTCAAGCAGCTCCATTGGATCACGAATATCACGGTCTAACTTATTCATAAAGGTTAAAATTGGGGTATTACGTAACCGTGTCACTTCCATTAATTTACGAGTACGATCTTCCACCCCTTTAGCCGCATCAATGACCATTAAACAGCTATCCACTGCTGTCAATGTGCGATAGGTATCTTCCGAAAAGTCTTCATGCCCGGGGGTATCAAGTAAATTGACTAAACAATCGTTATATGGAAATTGCATCACAGAAGTTGTGATAGAAATACCACGTTGTTTTTCCATTTCCATCCAGTCAGATTTTGCATGTTGAGCATTGGCTCCCCGCCCTTTTACCGTTCCGGCAGTTTGAATTGCGTGACCGAATAACAAAACCTTTTCGGTAATCGTGGTTTTACCGGCATCGGGGTGCGAAATGATAGCAAAAGTGCGACGAGCATTAACTTCGTCTAAATAAGCTTGTTCTGTCATAAAATTAACGTTCATTAACCTGTACAAAAATAATCGAGCATTTTAACAGGTATCGCTATGCATTGCCATGAATGTATTACCTGTGATTTCCCTTATTTAATTATCTCTGCATAATATCTTCACTAGCCTAGCCAATTTGTACATTTACAGTATAAAATAGCGCTGAACTACGCAAAAGTTTTATCAAAACGGAACTTTCTATGAATATTCGTGATTTGAAATTATTTTTACATTTATGTGAGACGTGTCATTTTGGCATGACAGCTAATGCTATGCATGTTAGCCCATCGACTTTATCACGGCAAATCCAACGCATGGAAGACTATTTTGGTCATCCGCTTTTTATACGTGATAATCGGCAAGTTCAAATCACCCAAGTTGGCGAAAAGGTCAAACGTTTTGCACTCCAAGTTATTAGTCAACATCAGCAATTAAAACAAGAGTTAGAATTATCCAATCAACAGCTCATTGGTGAATTAAGACTTTTTTGTTCAGTGACAGCCGCTTACAGCCATTTACCCGACATTTTAGACCAGTTTCGTATACATTACCCACTGATTGAAATCAAATTATCAACTGGCGATGCGGCAGATGCCGTTGAAAAAGTCCAGTCTAACGAGGCGGATCTCGCTATCGCAGGCAAACCGAAACAATTGCCTGCTGGTGTTGAATTTTTAAAATTTGGTGAAATTGAAATGGTTTTGTTAATACCCAAACTTAATAGCACCTTTAGTGATAAACTTCATCAAAAAAAGCCCGATTGGCATAATATCCCTTTCATTTTACCTGAGCATGGCCCAAGCCGACAACGTATTGATCTTTGGTTTAAGCAACAGAAAATTACCAGCCCTAAAATTTATGCCACCGTTGCCGGACATGAAGCCATTGTCTCAATGGTGGCATTAGGTTGTGGTGTTGCCCTATTACCGAAAGTTGTGATGGAAAACAGTCCCGAAAGAATAAGAGAGCGTATTACTGAATGGTCAACCAACTTAATGCAACCTTTTGACATAGGAATGTGTGTCCAAAAAAGGCGATTATCCGAAAAAATTATCGCGGCATTTTGGAACCTATCCAATCTAAATCATACCAAAAATTAGAAAATAATTTATAATGAATTTGTCATTCAAAAACTAACATTAACAGGATTGTTAATGTTTTTGATCGCCATGAATGATACGCAACTATTTAACAGTCTGACTATCAAAAAGGAATATTTGAAATGCAATTGCACAACTTTCACGTTAAAACATTATTATCATTATTAATTTTTAGCTCCACACTTATTCCAATTTCCTTGCACGCTCAACAAGATATTCAGACCGATTCTTCTCAAAATTACTCAATCTCAGCTCCCGACTGGCTACTTACCGAAGAAGCCGTTTATTACGATGGTGACAGTGATGACCTCGTTACGGCAGGTTTAGGATTTACTACCTTATCCACGTCAATTTATACCCCACATTTCAGTGATCCGACTCAGCCAACCATTCAAGAGCTACGGCAAGCAAAACTCAATCGTTTTATCAATATCAATAATGGTGAAGGCTCCTTATTTGGATTTAGACGCCAGGAATTAAGTCCCCTTTTTGATGGCAAAATTCCGGGATTTGAAATTTTAGCTACACTAAAATTAGAACAAGAAAAGGTGGGCATGTTACTGCAAATCCCGCTTGATTTTGATAAAAATAAACCATGTATTGTTGCAGTGCCTGCGACGGATTCAGACGGGTTATATAATGCAAAAGATGTGCAAATTCGTGGTTTATGGGGACTTCGGCACAATTGTGCGGTTGTTTATAATGATAAAGGTTTAGGCAATGGTATTTATGATATTGAGCATAAGCGTGGTTATGCCATAAATGGGCAAACTCAATCTACTAATTTATTGTTCGAACCCACTATTTTCAATAGAGATAGATTTATTAAAAAATATCCAAATCGCTATGCAATAAAACAACTCCATTCACGATTAAATTCTGAAGAAAGATGGGGCGAATTTGTATTAAAATCCATTGAATTTGCTTTTTATGCCCTTAATACACAATTCCCTTCTGATTCTAAGTTTCATTTTAATAAGGATAACACAATAGTTTTAGTTTATGGTGAAAGTGATGGTGGCGGTGCAGCATTAAAAGCAGGTGAACTTGATACTGACAATGTCATTAAAGGTATCGTTGCGGTTAATCCACAAATTCAACCCAATGTTGAAAATAGCACCGTTTCCATTCAATATAATAAAAGTGCTCCTCAAAAAATCGATTATAAATCAATTGCTGATTACAGTAGTTATGCGTCCCTGTATATTCCTTGTGCTATACCTGCAATTGTAGCTAAGCACAAAACGATCACTATTCCGTTTGCCGACAAATACCTTTATTCGCAAAACCGATGTGATGCGCTAAAAAAAGAAAACTTATTAACAAAAGGTACCCCTGAAGAAGCACTTGAAAAATTACATAGCTATGGTTGGACGCCATCAATGGATATCCAACTCCCTTATTTTTATTATAAAGAAACAATTGGATTGCCTTATCAATATATCAGTGCCTATGGTCATTTTGATGTCACCGATAGAATGTGTGGTTACTCGGTCGCAAGTACGCAACAAAATCCGATAAATTATCAAGGTAAAGTTGCTAGTTTACACGAAGTGACATTTCAACAGCTATGGTCTTTTGCAACGGGTCATTTACCGATATGGTTAACGGATGATTCAACGGCTTTAGCACTGGTTAATAATGAAGATGCCTATTCACCAAGAAGCGATTTCTTTTCGGGTTCAGATAACAAAAAAGCCATTGACTATAATGCTAAGGGCGCCATATGTTTATATAAAAAATTAACGCATCCTCGTGTTAAATTTGGCATTAATCAAGTGAGTGCATCAGCAAATTTACATGGCACAAAAACCCTTATCGTTCATGCTCGTCATAACGTTAAACAGCTACCTGATTATACTGCACGTGCTTATGTCGCATTAAATAGCCAAGTAGAAGGTAACGCCTCGCAACTGCGCTATTATGAGATTGAAAACACCAGCTACTTGGATGGTACTTATCCATTTGATAATACGCTCTTACCAATTGATTATTATGGGGAAGATGCCATGGAATGGTTATGGTTTCATTTAACGAATCATGCCTCTTTACCTGAAAGCCAAGTTGTTCGTGCAAAAGCCAGAGGTGGTAAAATAGGTTTTGCTCCACAATTGACCGAAAATACGCTTGTCCCTATTTCGCAAACACCAAACCAAAAGGATTTAATCACGACTGAAAACGGGAAAATTATATTACCCAATTAGTATCTACGGTAATTAGCAATCCGCTTAGGACACATCCAAGTTATTAATTCACATTTGTTAAGTCTAATTTTACATTAATAACAGGTAGTCCTAGCGGTGATGATAACTAAATAGGATCAGCTATTATTAAACGACACATTTTAGGATACAAAATAAAAAACAGCGCTTCGAATTCTTTGTAGTGCTGCTTAATATCATAAATAGTCTCTTTTAATAACCATAGCTTTGGTCGTCGAGTGGCCATACCATTAAGCACTTTTCCAACAAATTCAAGATTTGCGTAATTTTCTAACCATTTGCCTTGCCACATTGACTGCATAAAATGCTGATAATGTTCAGGATAGAGATGAATAAAGGGCTGAATTTGTTGTCTGGTGTATTGGTCAAATTCAGACACTGATTTCCCCATGCCATAATCAGTCCAATGTTTAGATAAAAAATGATCCCATACAATATCAAGTGCAATCGGTGCGACACGTTGATGCGGTTTGATAAAGTGTGTTTTGGCTTGTTTCACTTCTGTTAAACCATCGACCATGCTATCAATTTTACGATGTAACATGATACCGTCGGCTATCGTTTGCGGATAAACAAGATTAGGATCCCCTTTAACAAAATCAGCCACACTATTGCCAATTAAGGAGCTATTAGCTAAAGTGGCAAGATGTAAATGAGCCAGAATGTTCATCTTAATTACACGTTACTATTCACGATGTTTAAACTCCCCTTCAGCAAAACCTTGTCGCCAATAACTAATAATATGAAATACATCGGGGGGTAAATGAGGATAATTATCTTTAAGCGTATGTCGAATTTGCTGGGCTAAATCCCGTTCCATTCCACCCCAAATAAGTAAATTATCACTATGGACAATATTCGCTTTTTTTATTGTTTCAACAAGTTGATTTGGCTGATTAACATCTTGTATCAGCCAGTTAACATGAGCATTCGCACTATTCGGTAAAGCCATAATATCTGTTGGGTGATTGACTTCGATAAACGCTTGAACATTAACATTGTTAGGTAGGTGTTCAAGCGTATAACAAATGGCAGGTACAGCTGTTATATCACCAATCAACACCAAACTTTGCTGATTAAACATAAGTTTTGCCGCTGTGCCGACTAAACCTATCTGATCATTGACTTTAGCCTGCTGAGCCCAAACCGAAGCTAATCCCTCTTGATGAATGGCAAAATCAATCGTTAATTGCTGTGTCGTTTCATCATAATGACGAATACTGTAACTGCGAGCCAATTGACGAATCTTGTCATTTATTAGAATTTTATTATTGTCGTCTAATTGTGGAAAAATTATCGTTCCCGTTGAAGGATCAGCAAACAATAATTTTAAATGAGGACAAATCCATAAAGGATTAACCGTCAGCTGTTTATCACAACTAAAGTTAATTCGAATAAAACTATGCGATAACCTTTCAATTCTCAATACCGTTAAAAGTGCATTAACAATAGATGTTTGTTTTTTTCCTGTCATATGGCTAACCTAATATTTCATTTTTAACTATCATACAGCAAAACTTAAATTTTTAGGCTATCTTTTCAATTATTGCTCAGAAACACAGACAAACACACTCCACCCAATTAGGCGGAATGTGATAACAGATGATGACAGTTTAAATTAATAAGTCAGTGAACCAAACGCATTACGCCAATCTTGTTCAAATTTTACTATCGCTGCATCTACAGCTGGATCGGAGATAAATAGTTCAGCTACATCCACCGGTAAGGTAATAGATTCACATCCGGCTAACAGACAATCTAATGCTTGCCTAGGTGTGCGAAAACTTGCCGCCAATACCATGGTTTGAGGACAATGTAACGCTAACAGTTTTTGTAACTCTTGCACGGTATCTTTACTGTTGCCACCTTGGGCATCAATTCGATTGACATAAGGCGCAATATATTTAGCCCCGGCTAGCGCACCTAATAATCCCTGCCCTGCGCCATAAACAGCAGTGCCTAAAGTAGGGATTCCTTGTTGTGTTAAAGCTCTAATCGCTTTCAGTCCTTCTGCATTAACAGGAATCTTAGTGACAATATTGGGTACAACTCTTCTTAGTTGTTCTGCCTCTTTTATCATGGATGATGCATCGCTTGAAAGTACCTGTGCAAACAGTAATTTATCGGCGCCTAATAAATCATGCAGTGTCGATAATAAGGTAAAGAGTGATTGACCGGATTTTGCCACAATGCTTGGATTGGTTGTGACGCCTTTAATCGGTAAAATGGGGGCTAGACGTTTAATGGCTTCAATATCGGCGGTATCTAAATATAACTCCATGGTTAACTCCTGCTGAATGTTCAAATCATTAATCACTGTATTGGTACCATACTAAGTAATCTGTAACCGATAGCCTAGATGACAATCCTGCGATTTACTGGATATTTGTACGCTTGATAAGAAAATGTGAGTGAGATCACACTAAAAACATTTTAAGAATAACATATTGATAAAATTAACGATTTACTTGATACTTTAAAATACTATTTGGCAGTATATAATCATGATTACGATACATAACTAGATTTATCTACGATATTATTTTATGAAGATAGCGATATGGCGATAACGATCAATGAAGTGTTAGCAAAATGCCTTAATCATCAACAAACGAATCAGATATATTTTGCTAATTATGCTCAATCAGCACCATTACTTGCTGATCAAGTCAGTTTACCCAGAATAGAAATCATGATAGAGGGAAAACAATCCATACAATGGGCAGACTATCAGGGAAACATTATTGAAAAAACGTTATTTCCTGGCGATCTTTTATATATCACAGCACAAAGTTGGAGCAAGCCCGTTTATACAACCCCCTTCACCACATTAAGCATCCTGTATGATAAACAACAAATTAGCATGACTATCAACCAGTGGGACGGTCAAGCACTGACATCTTATGATCAAATTAATGTACCTAGGCGAGGAGCACGTATTGGGGCGTTTATCATTCAAGCGCTAGCTGAACTAACTTGGCAGCATCAGCCTTGCGAGCGTGCTCCTACCGCTTATCATCTTATTCAAAGCTTATTAAGTCATACCTTCGACTTACTGAATGTTGATGTCGAAACTTCAACCAAAACAGCTAGCTTATTTGAGGCAATTCGGAAATATATTGATAGCCATTTTCGTGACGATATTACCCGAGATTTTCTCGCTAAAATGTTCTATATTTCACCCAATTATCTATCTCACCTATTCCAGCGAGAAGGTAAAATAGGATTGAATGAATATCTTACCCATGTACGTCTGGAATATGCAAAAACTCGCCTTAGAGACTATGATTTAAATATCAAAGATATTGCCTTAGCATCAGGTTTCAAAGATAGTCACTATTTTTGTCGAATCTTCAGAAAAAAAACTGAACGTACCCCGACCGAATACCGTCGCCAATATCATAGTAAATTATTACCGATGACGGATAACAACAAAACTAGTTAACTAAATTAATGGTTGTGAAAAGTAATTTCATTTGATATAGTTTCAAATGAAACTATCTAAATAAGGTGATGTGATGGCAATCCCGATAGCAACCGTTGAAAAACTGATTGAAAAATTTAAAGCTCGTGGACTCTCTTCAAACTATGACGAGATTTTTTTAAGTCGCTTATTGCAATTTAGTACCGAAGCACTATTAGAAAATTTGAATCAAACCTACCGACATTATGAATTAGATGATAAATTATTTGCGGTTTTATTAGTGATTAACGCCTTTCACCCTGAAGGGGTAAAACCATCGAAAATCAGTGAATTAACCAATTTTACTCGCGTACAAGTTACCCGTTTTGTTGATACACTGTTGGGAAATGACTTAGTCGCCCGCCAAGCTGATCCGCATGACCGCCGCTCACATTGCTTAATTTTAACCAAAAAAGGCATCAATTTTTTTCAATATGAAATACCGCCCATGGAAAAAAAAGTGGTTCAAGCTTGGCAAGTTATTACCCAAGAAGAACGTCAACAGTTACGAACAATCTTATCTAAACTTTTAAAACATCTTGCCGAGTAAACTAAATGAGAATATCCATGAAACAAAAAGGGCTTATCGCCCTATTAATATTAATTATTATTGCAGTAATTTGGGCGATTTGGTTCATGTATAAAAGTCCTTCATCGCTGATTTTATATGGTAATGTGGATATCAGAACGGTAAACAGTAGCTTTCGTGTATCAGGACGCTTAATACAATTAAATCACGAAGAAGGAGATTCGATTAAACAAGGCGATCTATTGGCTAAACTGGATGCAAAACCTTATCAAATCGCTTTAAATAGAGCGAAAGCAAATTTAATGGTAAAGCAGGCGCAACTTGATTTAATGATAACCGGATATCGTAAAGAAGAAGTTGCCCAAGCAGCAGCACAAGTTTTACAGTATCAAGCAAGTTATGATTATGCTGAAAATAACTACCAACGCATGGTCAAATTGATGAAATCATCATCCATTTCTAAAGATCAACTTGAAAACAGTTTAACCTTACGTAATCAAGCTAACGCTAATTTACAAACAGCAAAGCAAAAACTTGATCAACTTAATAATGGTTACCGAAAAGAAGAAATTGAAGCTGCACAAGCCACCGTGCAAGCGGCTAAAGCCGAGTTAAACCAAGCGGAACTTAACTTATTGGATACCGAACTTTATGCACCAACCGACGGCACCATTTTAACTCGAGCAGTAGAATCAGGCACAATGTTAACCGCAGGAACCCCGATTTATGCTATATCTATAGATAGACCTGTCTGGATACGTGCTTATATTGACGAGATCAATTTACATCAAGCCATTCCGGGTAGAACTGTCTATATTTATACCGATTCACAGCCAGATAAACCCTATATTGGACAGATTGGTTTTGTATCGCCTACGGCCGAATTTACACCTAAAACCGTCGAAACCCCTGTATTACGTACAGATTTAGTTTACCGCTTACGTATTCAAATACGTCAAACTGGTGACGGTCAAGCGAATGATATGTTGCGCCAAGGCATGCCGGTAACGATTAAATTTGCAGAATAATCGCTATGACTAAACAAAATCGCCAGCAAATTAAACTCACTCATGTGACCAAAGTGTTTAAGCAAAAAAATCAGCAAGTCACTGTCGCACTAAAACCTTTATCGACAACAATTTTTGCACAGGGTGTGACAGGATTGGTTGGCCCTGACGGTGCAGGGAAAACAACACTATTGCGTATGCTGGCAGGCTTGCTTTCGCCAAGTGCAGGTCAAATTAATGTTGCGCAATATAATCCGACTGAAGATCGGGATCAATTGCGCGCAATTTTAGGCTATATGCCTCAAAAGTTTGGTCTTTACGAGGATTTGACGGTTATTGAAAACCTTAATTTATTTGCTGATCTGCGACATATCAAACAAGAAGAACGTCAACAAATTTTTGCCAAACTCCTAAAATTCACCGATTTAACTAAATTTACCCAACGTTTGGCGGGCAAGTTATCGGGGGGAATGAAGCAAAAATTGGGGTTAGCATGTACTTTGCTTGGCGATCCACAAATATTATTACTTGATGAGCCTGGTGTTGGCGTGGATCCTATTTCACGCCAAGAACTTTGGCACATGGTTCATCAACTAGCCAAAGAAGGGATGTTAATTATCTGGAGCACCTCTTATCTTGATGAAGCCGAGCAATGTGAAACAATTTTACTGATGAATCAAGGTGAATTACTCTTTCAAGGTCAACCCTCATGTTTAACTGAACGTGTCAAAGATCGGGTTTACCTGCTCGCTTCGCCAATTTCACATCGTCGGTTATTACAAACGGCCTTAAAACTCCCTGAAGTCAGTGACGGTGTGATCGAAGGTGATCGTATTCGCTTAATACTCAAGCCGAATCACGCCATTGAACAAGTCATAGCAAAACTTGGGACAACTAACATCACTTATCAACCTACCTTAGGACGGTTTGAAGATGCGTTTATTGACCGATTAGGCGGAATAACTCAAAAAGAATCAATATTAACTAAAATTATGCCGCAGGTTGCCAGTCTGCCAAACGATATTGTCATAGAAGCAAAAGATCTTACCCGAACTTTTGGTAATTTTATTGCAACGGATCATGTTAATTTTGCCATAAAGCGTGGTGAAATATTTGGTTTATTAGGGCCCAATGGCGCAGGTAAATCGACAACATTTAAAATGATGTGTGGTTTATTACCGATTAGTGATGGGCAAGCGTTAGTATTGGGATTTGATCTCAAAAAAAGTGCAACTAAAGTACGTGAACGCATTGGCTATATGGCACAACGTTTTTCTTTATATGACAGATTAACTGTACGCCAAAATTTAAGCTTCTTTTCAGGCATCTACGGCTTAATGGGCAGTGAACAAACACTGCGCATGAATGAAATGATAACCGCATTTAATTTTGAGCCGATTTTAGACAAAACACCAGAATCACTCCCCTTAGGATTCAAACAACGATTAGCTTTAGCCTGTGCGTTGATGCATAAACCCGATATTGTATTTCTTGATGAACCGACATCTGGCGTCGATCCTATCACTCGTCGTGAGTTCTGGATCCATATCAACAGTTTAGTCGAAAAAGGGGTTACGGTCATGGTCACCACCCACTTTATGGACGAAGCCGAATATTGTGATCGTATTGCATTAATTAATGGTGGCAAGTTAATTGCTTTAGGCTCCCCCAACCAACTTAAGCAATCGGTCGCATGCAACGCCACCATGGAGCAAGCCTTTATTAAATTGGTGAACGACGCTAACTCAGGGGCAACAACATGATATTTTCACTCTCTCGAACATTAACATTGTGTAAAAAAGAGATGAAACAGATTATCCATGACCCGAGCAGTTGGATCATGTCAATTATTATTCCATTAATATTACTCTTCTTATTTGGCTATGGTATCAGTTTAGATTCCAATAAAATCCGTGTTGGGGTATTAGTTGAACAAAAAAGTCAACCTGCCCATGATTTTGTCCAAGTGTTAAATGGTTCCCCCTATATTGAACCCATATATCTGGATAATCGTTCAGCATTATCGGCAAAATTAAATGCTGGCGAAATTCGAGATATGCTTATCATTCCAGTTAATTTTGCTCAACAAGTGCAAAATAGGCAGGCAGCCATTCAGTTAATTACCGACGGAAGTGAACCGAATACCGCTAATTTTGTACAAGGCTATTTAACCGGTGTGTGGCAAATCTGGTTACAGCAGCGCAGTCAACAGCAATTAATGAATAGTCAACCAATGATTGACATGACTTCGCACGTTTGGTTTAACTCCGCAGCAATCAGCAAAAATTTTATTTTGCCCGGTGCAATAACCATTATTATGACGATAATTGGCTCGATATTGACGTCGTTAGTCGTTGCTCGAGAATGGGAACGTGGCACAATGGAAGCATTGCTCTCTACCCCGATGACCAAGTTGGAGTTCTTATTATCTAAATTGATTCCTTATTACTTAATCGGTTTAATAGCCTTAATTATCTGTTTTATTGTCACTGTAGGCATTATGCATGTCCCTTTTCGTGGTTCATTCACGCTATTATTACTACTCAGCAGTCTATTTTTATTGGTGATTTTGCAACTTGGCTTATTAATATCCACCCTTACGCGGAATCAATTTAATGCCGCAATGATAGCGTTAAACGCGGCCTATTTACCTGCGGTCATGCTGTCAGGTTTTGTATTTGAAATCAATAGCATGCCCGCTATCATTCAACTGGTTACCTATATCATTCCTGCACGTTACTACGTCAATATTTTACAAACCCTCTTTTTAGCGGGCGATATTTTTTCAGTCATGCTAATTAATGCAGGCTTTTTACTGATGTGTTTATTGCTGTTATTTGTGGTGATTTTCAAAAAAACCCGGATGCAATTAGATTAAGGTAAAGGAGTAATACTATGTTAAAATTTTTCAACACTATCGCCTTTTACCGCACATTAACTCTAATCAAAAAGGAGTTAGCCCTACTTTGGCAAGACAAACAGACACGCATTATCTTAATCGTGCCAGTATTGCTACAAATTTTTATTTTCCCCTTTGCTGCAACCTTAAATGTCAATAATGCGACCATTGCCGTTTATCGCCCCACGATTGATGAACCGACGACGGAGTTAATCGATCGGCTAGCCCATGCCAGCAGTTTTTCAAACGTATTGATATTAGATTCACAGCAAGCCATTACTGACACGATTAATCATCAAAAAGCCTTGGTGGTTGTACAATTTCCTGCTGATTTTTCTCGCAAGTTACTGAATGGACAATCGCCACAAATCCAAATAATTTTAGACGGTCGTAAATCAAATAGTGCCCAAATTGCCGCTAACTATATTCAACAAATTATTATGCAATATCAGCAACAAAATATGAATCAAGATAAGGGAGGATTAATCGTTCGTCACCGTTATAACAGTAATTTAGACTATAAACATTTTATCTTACCTTCGCTGGTTGCACTTATTACCACCATTGGCGTTATGATCGTAACCTCGTTATCAGTAGCGAGAGAACGTGAACAAGGCACGCTTGACCAACTACGTATTTCACCTTTAATGACATGGCAAATTTTTGTTGGTAAAGCGATACCGGCAATCATTGTGGCAACATTACAAGGAACAATAGTACTTATTGCCAGTATTTTTATATATCAAATCCCGTTTCAAGGATCGTTTATTTGGTACTATGTCTGTATGATGAGTTACGGACTCTCTTTAGTGGGATTTGGATTATTTATATCAGCACTTTGCTCAACTCAACAACAAGCCTTTATCGGTATTATTACCTTTATGGTGCCGGCTATTTTACTATCTGGTTTTATTGCGCCAATCGAAAACATGCCACTCTGCTTACAGTATTTAACTGAAATCAATCCAGTGCGTCACTTTATCGAATTGACTAAACAGATTTATTTAAAAAACGTCGATTTTTCAATCATCTGGCAAAGTCTATGGAAGCTCTATGCAATCACCATACTATTAGGCGGTATGGCTTATTATTTATTTAAAAAGTATATGTGAATTTAAAGAGAGCCTCACTCAACCTTATAGGTTTAAATCAAATTCTGTTAAATTTTTTGGGTTTACAATCCAATCATGACAATTCCTTTTTAATAAACTTTTCAGTAAGAGAATTGAACGACCAAAATCGGCAAGTATCCACCAAACCCAAAGCAAATAAACACTTACAATACTTGGCAATGGGACCTTAACATTTACCACTTGTTAAATCGTCAACAACAATGTTCAATTTTTTGGAGGGATGAGAGAATCAAGAGAAGATTATATTATCCCCTCTTGATTTGAGCGTGTTCAATATTAGCAAAACCATTTATTCAAAAAGTCTAATTGACATCCGAATGTTTATCATCGTTAATCTAACTTAGGATGCTGATCCACTAAATCTTGACGCTGTTCTTGCAGATTCTCGATTTGTTCGTCAATATCTTCAACTTTTTGTTCAATTGAATCAAAATGATCCGATAAAATTTCTTTTGCTTCTCGACGATTTGAAGCGGCTGGTGTGGCGCCTCTTAATGGTTGATTTGCGGTTTCTCGCATTTTTAAACCAGTGACTAATCCAACAATTGCTACAACCATCAAATAGTATGCAGGCATATATAAGTTATTGGTTTCTTCGACAAGCCAAGCTGCCACTGTTGGGGTTGCCCCGGCAATTAATACCGAGATATTAAAAGCGATAGCTAACGCACTAAACCGGATATTGGTAGGAAAAATAGCGGGTAAAATAGATGCCATCACACCTGTAAAGCAATTAAGTAGTATGGCAAGTATTAGTAATCCCAAAAAGATTAAACCAATATTATCACTATTAATCATCATAAAGGCCGGATAAGCAAGAATAAGTAACCCCACACTACCGCCAATAATAAAGGGTTTTCGCCCAATTTTATCACTTATTAAGCCAATCATAGGTTGAACAAATAGCATACCAATCATTATCGCAATAATCAGTAATACACCATGATCGGAATGATAATTTAAATCGTGCGATAAATAACTTGGCATATACGTCAGCAACATATAATAGGTAACATTGGTCACGATCACTAAGCCCACGCAGACCATAAAACTCTTCCAATATTGGCTTAAAATCTGTTTTAACGTAATTTTAGATGGTTTTTCAGACCGTTGTTCATTAGATTCAGATTGTTGCTGAAAAGTGGGCGTTTCCTCAAGCGCATGACGCAAATACAGACCAATTACCCCTAAAGGTAACGCAAAAAAGAACGGGATACGCCATCCCCAATCTCGAAATTTGGCATCACCTAATAAAGTAGATAAAATGACAACCAACCCTGCCCCAATTAAAAAGCCTGCAATTGACCCAAAATCCAGCCAACTCCCCATAAATCCTCGTTTACGATCAGGCGAATATTCAGCCACAAAGGTTGCCGCTCCAGAATATTCACCACCAATTGAAAATCCTTGTGCTAATTTTGCCAGTAACAATAAGATTGGTGCGGTAATCCCAATAGTTGCATAAGAAGGAATTAAGCCAATACAAAAGGTACTTAACGACATAATCACAATTGTCATAGACAGCACCTTTTGCCGTCCTAATTTGTCACCTAATAAACCAAACACCACACCGCCCAATGGACGCACTAAAAAAGGGACTGAAAAAGTGGCTAACGCAGCGACAACTTGAACACTGGGCGATGCATTTGAAAAGAACACCTGCCCTAATATATAGGCTAAAAAACCATAAACACCAAAATCAAACCACTCCATCGCATTACCGAGTGCAGCAGCCGTAATGGCTTTTTTAAGCTTACTATCATCAATAATGGTAATATCATTAATATTCAAAGGTTTTGTAATTGACTTTTTTGCCTTCTTCATAAAAAACCGCCTATTTTCATGCAAATTATGGAATAAGTTGAATACAATTTTGATAAAGACTTGCTATAGTGCTTTAGTGACAACAAATGGTTTATTGATTACTTAAATTTTGAAGATATACAAGGAACAGAAAAAGAATTAAACGATTTATCGTTATTACTATCAATCAATTAAGTTTGATAATTACGTTTAGTTTGACAAAAAATAGGCTTTGATTATAGCAACATAAGATCAGGTTGTAAAATTACAACCAGTCTGATAGTTGAAACTTTCATGTCAATATATTCGACACAATTCTGGTTAAATTTTTTTAAGAAAAGCTGTTTTACCCTTTTCTAAATCGTTCAGGGTGTGACAAATTTAACTTTACCTAGTATCCCATGAAATAATCCTTTAAAATGACGTTACTAAAACTGATGAGGTAATTCCTATGCGCTGGAGAGACCAAAGAGAGAGTGATAATATTGAAGATCGCCGCTCACAATCAGGAAGTGAATTAGGAACGCGAATTCCTATTGGTGGTAAAGGTAGAGTTGTTCTATTCATTGTTGTTTTAATCGCCGGCTATTATGGCGTTGATTTAACGGGTTTACTCAATTCTGATGTTATTGATCTTAACAGCACTCCACAAAACAGCGCTGAGTATGCGATTGATGATCCGCAAGCAGCGAAATTTACGTCGGTCATTTTAGCCAGCACCGAAGATTATTGGAGCCAGGAATTTAAACGTCTCGGCAAAACTTATATCCCACCCAAATTAGTTCTTTATACAGGCTCAACGCAAACCTCTTGCGGTACCGGTCAAACCTTTATGGGGCCGTTTTATTGCAGTATTGATAAAACGGTTTATTTGGACACTTCTTTCTATCAAGAGATGAAACAGCGACTAGGCGGTGGCGGTGATTTTGCGCAAGGTTATGTCATTGCCCATGAAATCGGTCACCATGTGCAAAATTTACTCGGCACATTTAATCAACTAAAACAATTTAAACAATATTCCGATGTTAGCGATAATCAATTATCAGTAAGATTAGAATTGCAAGCCGATTGCTATGCAGGGTTATGGGGAAATGCAGTTCAAAAACAGAACTTACTTGAAGTTGGTGATATCGAGCAAGCACTGAACACAACCGAAGCCATTGGTGATGATCGCCTACAACGACAACGTGATGGCTATGTAGTACCCGATAGTTTTACACATGGCACGTCGAAACAACGTTACGCTTGGTTTAAAAAAGGGTTTGATAGTGGTTCAATTGAACAATGTGACACTTTTACTGAGTAACGAACAACATAAGGAAACAAAATGGATGTCAAATTAGTGAATCGTATTTTATTAGTGAATGAT
Source organism: Gilliamella sp. CG13 (assembly GCF_046635805.1). NCBI lineage: Bacteria > Pseudomonadati > Pseudomonadota > Gammaproteobacteria > Orbales > Orbaceae > Gilliamella > Gilliamella sp. CG13. The sequence continues at coordinate 234,756 of NZ_JBIDFM010000003.1, read as the reverse complement.
GACGGCATCGATGCCCAAGGTATCAAAATATTAAAAAAAGTGGCGGAAAAACTGGCTCATGAAGTTTGGGTAGTAGCGCCAATTATAGATCAAAGTGGCGTGTCTTGTTCCGTTAGTTTAAAAGCCCCATTCAGAGTCTCTAAACGTTCTCATACCGAATACGCCGTTTATGGTACGCCAGCAGATTGCATGTTATTTGCATTGAAACATCTAATGACAGACCAATTACCTGATTTAGTCTTATCCGGTATTAATAATGGGTCTAATGTTGGCTTTGAAACGATTTTATCGGGTACCGTTGGGGCGGCCATGATGGCGATGACCCTTGGCGTACCGGCAATGGCATTAAGCCAAGTGAGCAGTGAAGATAATCAACCGACAAATTGGCATTGTGCCATTCACCATGCTGAAAACGTCATTCGAAAATTGCATGGGTTATCAATGCCTAAAAACATCTGTTTTAATGTCAATTTTCCAGATTGTAATGCTGATCAAATAAAAGGATATAAACTCACCAAACAAGGGGAACCGGATGTAAGCGAACTGATACTCACCCCGACTAAAGACCCAGAAGGACATGACTATTTTTGGTTCAGAGCTAAACGAAATCAAACCGCTTGCCATGAAGACAAAGAACTGGATATAGCAAACAGTGGCTACATTGCAATCACGCCTATGAGTTATGAAAGAACACATTATCCTAGTCTTAACACATTGCAAAATGCGTTAAATCTTGACTAATGCTTAATGCGTACGTCTTTCCTATATCGAAAGACGTACAAAAGCTATTAAGGATTTGATTTTGATTCGTTAACAAAAGCACAAAACAGGAAAGAAACCGCCACCATAATTAAAGCGATCCAATATATCATTTCATGTCCAAATGCTTTAGAGACGAAACCTTGAATCAGACCGGCAATGATAACGCTACACGTTATACCATTATTAAAAAGCGTTGAAGCAACGCCCATTCGGGTAGGAAGAAGATCTTGAAAATAGATAATTCCAATATTCGCCACAATACCGATGAAAAGTGCATTAAAAATTTGCAATGAAAATAGTGCTACTTCATTTTTGAACAGGATGATGCCAATATAAAACAGAACACCACAGCCAATTGCAATAAAAAATAGATTACGTTTTCCTAAATAAGGTACTAAAAAACCGGCAATTAGCATAACCGGAATTTCGATTCCTGCAGCAAGCCCCATTAACTGACCCGGCAAGGAATCCGACAGATGTAAACTCGATTTTATATATAATGGCATATCGATGATATACATCATATTCGCTGTCCACATAAATACGGTTGATAAAAATAAAAAAACCACATTTTTATTTTGGAATAACGGTTGATTTATCTCCTGCTGATTCATAGCTTGAGTTTGCTGTGTAGCCGGATTTTTTTCGACTGAAGGCAAAAAAATGGCAACAAAGATCATCGCAACAAAAAACATCCCCATTGCACTTAGATACATGGTAGTAAAACCATACTCAATCGCTAGAGTAAATGACAAAGGTGGACCAATAACCCAAGCCAAGGAAAGTTGAGCTCGAATAAGTGAGTTAAATGCCACAACATTACGACCCGTTTTAACCGCATACTCACGTGCTAACGCAAAAATTTGTGGCATTGCCGCTGAGGATAATGCCGCAAATAACACACCCAACGTAATCAAAAAGACATAGTGCCGAGAAAAGGCAAAAATCAGACTATTGAAAACACCCATTAAACAACAGAATATGACAATGAGTCGTCTGTCCCCTTTTTTATCCGAATATTTCGCCAACAAGAAACTCCCCACAATACTGGCAATCGCATTGACTGAATAAAAAAGACCGACAAGAATGGGATCAACATTGACTTCATCAGTTAAAAAACGACTTAATGTCGGAGATTGTAAAGCGCCTGCGATCCCGATAATGAAAGTAGTAACAAGAAAAGCAGTAAAAATTACCCCTTTTAATTGTCGAAAAGATGAAGTACTCGGCATAGTGATTTCCTGTGTATAGAATGAAATAATTATATACTGAAAATAAGCATAACAAAAAACATGTTAAGCATACGGGTTTAATCCCGCATGACTTGTTTTCAATCCTTTTTAATTAATACAAACCAAACCTTGACAAATATCATAAAAAAAATGATTTATTTTTAATGATACAAGCGTACAATAAAAATCATCAACTAGCCGAGGTAACGTTATGTTATATAATAACAAATCCAATCATCATCACGCTGATCATCACTGCCATGATAGCTGCCAAAACATCACACATAATCATTCACATAATTCACTTCATGCCCGTGATATTAATAAAAATCATCAATCCAATCTGGGGCGTGAAAATCATGATCATATTGAAACGCAAACCAATGATCTTGATCCTCCACCCGATGAACCTGACCAGCAAAGCCCAACTGTCAAATTAACATGGAAAATTCAAGGCATGGATTGTGCGCATTGTGCCCAAAAAATTGAAAATGGAATCAAAACGTTACCCGATATCAATCAAATAAAAATGACGTTTTCAACTGGAAAACTCATGGTATTTGTGCCCAACAAAAATAAAGAAATTATCAAACTCATTGAAGATAAAGTGGTTGAATTAGGTTATACCCCTATTTTTGAATCTTCGCCACATCATCATCATGAGCATTCACACAGTTTGGATAAAAAAGCGCTACTGCCTTTAGTGACGCTGGGTATCTTAATTGTAATAAGTTATATCATCCTGTTAATCAATCATGATATAGGTAAGTATGCCTTCATTGTTACGGCTATTATTGGCATCATTCCAATAGCCAAAGAAGCCATCACATTAACCCGTAGCGGCACTCCTTTTGCCATTGAAACGCTAATGAGTATTTCAGCAATTGGTGCGCTATTTATCGGTGCCGCAGAAGAAGCCACCATGGTGATTTTTTTGTTTATGATTGGCGAAATGCTTGAAGGGATTGCCAGCAATAAAGCTAAAAAAGGTATTTCCTCACTGGTTGAATTAATGCCAGAAGAAACCGTGATTGTTGTTGACGGAAATCGAAAAACGGTGGCAAGTCACAGTCTTAAACCGGACGATATTATCGAAATATCATCAGGCGGTCGATTACCGGCAGATGTGATCTTAATCAGTGAGCAAGCCAGCATTGATGAAAGCGCACTAACAGGGGAATCGATTCCAGTCAATTATTTATATGGTGATAAAATTTTAGCTGGCTCACTAGTGGTAGATAACACCATTCAATTAAAAGTTGTCTCAGAAACAGGACAAAACGCTGTTGACCGTATTTTACAACTTATTGAAGATGCTGAAGAACGCAAAGCACCGATAGAGCGATTTATTGATCGATTTAGTCGCTATTATACCCCTGCTATTGCCCTATTATCGCTATTAGTAATGGTTATTCCGCCTCTATTGATTCAGACTGATTGGTACACATGGATTTATCGTGGATTAACGTTACTATTAATAGGTTGCCCATGTGCGTTAGTTATTTCAACACCGGCTGTTATTACTTCTGCGTTATCGAGTGCGGCTAAATATGGTGTTTTAATTAAAGGCGGTGCAGCCCTAGAACATATAGGTTCAATCAAAATGATTGCTTTTGATAAAACCGGAACCCTGACTGAAGGCAAACCTCAAGTTACCGATGTTATCAATCGTGATATCACAACCGAACACTTGTTAACTGTTGTTGCTGCGGTGGAAAGTGGATCACATCATCCGTTGGCCAAAGCTATCCTTGACTATGCTAAACAAAATAAGATTGTTTTTACTGAAGCCAATAATCGTAAAGCGATTGCTGGGGTCGGTATTCAAGGAGATATCAATCAAGAGACTTTTTACGTTGTAGCTCCGAATAGGCTCGATACCCTTTCAACCCAATTAACAAAAGAAGATGCACAGCTTATACAACAGCTTGAAACTGAAGGAAAAACGGTTGTCGTTGTAGTATCTCATCAAAAATTATTGGGTATCATTGCTTTGCAAGATGTACTTCGCCAAGATGCGGTCAGTGCACTCAATCAACTTCATCAATTAGGCTTAAAAACCTTGATGTTAACAGGCGATAATGAACGAGCAGCCAAAGCTATCGCTAAACAGCTCAATATTGATTACCGAGCGGAACTTTTACCAGCGGATAAATTAAATGAAATTGAAAAAATAAGCACCACAACCGCTATTGCCATGGTTGGCGATGGTATTAATGACTCCCCTGCCATGAAAGCCGCTACTGTAGGTATTGCAATGGGTAGCGGAACAGATGTCGCACTCGAAACAGCCGATGCGGCTTTAACCAAAAATAGTTTATTGAGTTTACCAAAATTGATACGTTTAACGCGCTTTGCTAACCGTAATATCAAACAGAATATTACGATTGCTTTAGGCATTAAGTTGATATTTTTAATTACCAGCCTATTTGGTATTACAGGACTTTGGCTTGCTGTATTAGCTGATTCGGGAACAACAGCGATTGTCACAGCCAATGCATTAAGATTGCTTAAACTTAAAAAATAAGGATTCTAAATATCAAGTTGCAGAAACGCCATTGTCAAAAAATGAGTTTTTAGACGTTTTAAAACCATATGGCATCTATCTACGCCCACCAAGCAGGGATTTTCACAAAATGCCTGCTTGGAACTATTTAAGAATAAAGGAAACCTTACCGATTATCCATATTTGTTCGCATGCGAACAGTTTATCCCTATGTGCATAGGGAACACGCACATCTAAGAATTTCGGCGTTTAATTCTATTCAGTTTATCCCTACGTGTATATAGGGAACACCGCCTGAGCCTCGCTTAGATTTTCTTTTAGCCACGGTTTATCCCTGTGTATACAGGGAACACTTTTCAATCTGCCGCTAATGGAACATCTGATCCAGGTTTATCCCTGTGTATACAGGGAACACTTTAATCAGTTTGTGTTTTTTTGGCATGTGTCCGGTTTATCCCTGTGTATACAGGGAACACTTCGTGCGAAACACGTCTGTGGATACGCAGCTCGGTTTATCCCTGTGTATACAGGGAACACTCCGCTTTGTTTAATTAAAAATTTCCGACTTTCGGTTTATCCCTGTGTATACAGGGAACACTGATTTCCCCCATTTTTTAGATTGTTCAACCGCGGTTTATCCCTGTGTATACAGGGAACACATGATTCGACAATGTACTAGGTGTCTGCTGTGCGGTTTATCCCTGTGTATACAAGGAACACTCCAGATAAATGTCTGGATGCAGGTTTTACATCGGTTTATCCCTGTGTATACAGGGAACACATAACGGCAGTATTCAAGGAGATTGGCTAGATCGGTTTATCCCTGTGTATACAGGGAACACTTAATTTCATCTGCCGGATAGAAAATCCCATTCGGTTTATCCCTGTGTATACAGGGAACACCGTCTAGGAAATTAACTGACTCAGTCCAAACTCGGTTTATCCCTGTGTATACAGGGAACACTTCATTGATTGCAAAATGCTGTTGGCTCGTAGCCGGTTTATCCCTGTGTATACAGGGAACACTTTATCTTAAAAAGTAGGCAGATCGGATTCACCGGTTTATCCCTGTGTATACAGGGAACACGACCTGCATAATATTGCGCATCATAACCTCGACGGTTTATCCCTGTGTATACAGGGAACACCCTAATTATAACCTATTGTTTATTAATTAAAATAGCAAAGTTTAAAATTCTACCAACTTTTTTGTTGTTTTTTTAGGCAATCTGCTTTGTTAGCTATCTAAAATAGAATTAAATATTTATCATATAGTTAGTTACTTTCCAAATGCTATTTTAGGCATTTCATCTTTTTACAACTTTCTTGCGCACCAGCCTATTTTTGCCTACAGCCTGACTTGTCTTGTTTCGTTAATTGGTCATGACTAATTGCCATGTATCATCTTCCTTTTGTGCCCTTGCCTTATTTTTACTTAACTAATGGGCTATCCCATTAATTCACTTAGCAAATCTAAGCGATAAATAATCAGTTAGTGTTTAAAAGTATGTTCAATAATTTTACGGATGAAGGGGTTGTACTTTAGCAACTAAATACACGGGCGCTATATTTTCAATCGTTTAAAAATTAACAATTGATGATTAAACCGAACATAAAGAAATTATACCTAGATTAAAAGAGCCAGAAATAAATTCATTATTCTGACTTTTATCAGTTATTGCTTGTGCAATACCATTTGATTAATGATTTATAATTAGAATTTGTTTGTTGAAATTAAAAAAATAACAGGTAATTATTTCCAATAAATTGCGAATTTGTTTCCAAAAAAAGAAAAAAAGCTTGTCGCCTGTCAAAAAATAATCTATCCTAAAAAAATGGTTTTATATAAAAATACAAAATAAAACCATAAAATGCAAAATGTTAGCTTTAAATCGTCGGTTTAAGCTTATGCATTACGGATTTGGTATATAAGGGATAGAGAACAACAAGCTGTATGAAATGTTATAAATTGATTACTCAAAAAGAGTGGCTGGCACTACAAAAGAAAGCCCCCGAAAGTCTGTTAGCCCAGTATGGGTTTTATGAGTTTCCCAAAACACAGTTACAGGCATCCGGTTATAACACCGTTCGTTACGATTACAGCGCAGCACAAGATGAAGCTATTGCTCATTGCGTTCAACATCCTGAACAATGTCAACAGCTTTACCCTACACTGGAAAACTTGGGCTTATACTATGGCAACAATCACTATGGTCATGATAACGCCAAAGTCACGCAAGCCTTAACAGAAGCCCTGACAACCGGTCGGGCGTTGTTAATTGAAAAACCGCTCACACTTGATTGTGGATTATTACCGCCTCAAACTAATTTTTTAAGACTACCGAGCAACAAAGCGCCACGTAAATTAACCCCGGCAGAAATACGGGAACGGGAGTTGTTTTTCTTTGATGATGATAACTGGATAGAATTCAGTGTCGAAAACTTACCGAATCAATCTTTTACGTTATTTAATAGCAGTAATCAACGAATGATTTATCAGGGACAACTTGATAGTCGTGGACATGCTTACGTCAATCTTGAGCCGGATATAAAATTAGTGGATGTCATCTTTGACCGCCAAACACAGCACCGAGTCTGGTATCAAGATGTCCCCTTACAGATATTGGGTGGTTTACGAGATGCAGGGCAAAGTACACTCGATTTATTATGGGATAGCACCTTAATTAATCCGGTATCTCCGCTATTTTTTGCTCGAGTGCATGCAGAAATTATCAGTGATAAACCGATTGGTCAGGCACCTAATCCTATACAAATGCCTGAGGTATCACCACCACAGACTATCTCTGGTGGGATAACACATGGTGTCAGTCAATTTATTGTCGGGTTTATACCGGCGGTAAGGGCAACCAAATTTATTAAACCCTTGAAAAATGTAGGCTCGTGGGTAAAAGGGATGATAGCAGGCAGTGTCACAGATTTTACGGTATTTAGTCCCCATGAAGAACGCCTGTCAAACTTAGTACAAGAATTTCCCGAACTGGCTAACCCAATAACCGAATATTTACAAGCCAAACCAGACGATAGTTTTGCAGAAGGACGATTAAAAAACAGCTTAGAAGGAATAATAGCCGGCGGCTTAGCCGAACCCTTAACCCGTTCACTACGCTTATTAAAATACGCCCGCATCAAAATAACCGGCACTGAAGTCAGAGCGAAAGTACATCATAAAATTGAAGCGGTAGAGGTTGAATTAGATGAGGTTAATTGGAATAATGTTGTTGAAAAGGGAGAGAGAGGATCTTTAACCGGCAAACCAACTGAAATACCACTTTCAAGTACTTCTGAAAATATACGCTCAATTATAAGAGAAAATGAAAGTGCTCAAATTCTTTCAAAGAATGGTTATCATGTGGAACAGAATCCCATTACATCAGGAATAAAAAAACCAGATTACAAAATTAATGGTGAAATATTTGATAACTATGCTCCAAGTTCAAATAATGTTAGGAATATTTGGGCTGGCGTTGAAGATAAAGTGCTTAAGGGGCAAACAAACAATGTAGTTATTAATATATCTGATTCTAAAGTGACGATAGATGCTCTTGAAGAACAGTTTTCTAAATGGGAGATTAAAGGATTGGATAAAATAATTGTTATAGATAAATCAGGAAATATAACTAGAATTAAGTGAGATAAATATTATGGCAATAGATATAACATGCTATACAACATTAGATGCAGAGTTATTAAATAAAAAAATTAGTAAGGTTAAATCAGATTATAAAGATATTTTTGATAAATCATATATTATTTATTTGGCTTCACCAATTTTAGAACGAAAACAATTAGAGTTTATTAGTGATAATCAGAAAAGATATTCTCTAGAAAGTAAGTTATTAATTGCTGAAGAATTTGGTTTAGAAGGTGCTAGATCATATTTTATGGTATCGGTAAATGATAAATCCTTTCCGGAAATGAATACATCAGAAATAGCAGATCTTTTACGCTCAGAGCTAGGAAAAGAAAATATCATTGTATTGCTTAACAATGAGAAATTAATTTAATTTTTTCCCCGATCAATATATTGGGGACTTTCATCTATTTTTTGATCTCTATCACAAGCTTAATCATTATTTTATTCAGCTCAAAGTTAATGATGAACGTTAGCCCTATATAAAATTAGTGGATGTCATCTTTGACCGACAAACACAGCACCGAGCCTGGTATCAAGATGTCCCCTTACAGATATTGGGTGGGTTACGAGATGCAGGGCAAAGTACACTCGATTTATTATGGGATAGCACCTTAATTAATCCGGTATCTCCGCTATTTTTTGCTCGAGTGCATGCAGAAATTATCAGTGATAAACCGATTGGTCAGGCTCCCAATCCTATACAAATTCCTGAGGTATCACCACCACAGACTATCTCAGGCGGGATAACACATGGTGTCAGTCAATTTATTGTCGGGTTTATACCGGCGGTAAGGGCAACCAAATTTATTAAACCCTTGAAAAATGTAGGCTCGTGGGTAAAAGGGATGATAGCAGGCAGTGTCACAGATTTTACGGTATTTAGTCCCCATGAAGAACGCCTGTCAAACTTAGTACAAGAATTTCCCGAACTGGCTAACCCAATAACCGAATATTTACAAGCCAAACCAGACGATAGTTTTGCAGAAGGACGATTAAAAAACAGTTTAGAAGGAATAATAGCCGGCGGCTTAGCCGAACCCTTAACCCGTTCACTACGCTTATTAAAATACGCCCGCATCAAAATAACTGGCACTGAAGTCAGAGCGAAAGTACATCATAAAATTGAAACGGTAACGGTTGAATTAGATGAGGTTAATTGGAATAATGTTGCTGAAAAGGTGGAGACGAGTTCTATTCTTAATGATACGGCAGGTTCTATACGTGATGTAAATCCTGGTTACCCTACTGAAGGTAGAACTCATAATTGTGTTAATTGTGCTATAGCAACTGATGCAACATTGGGTGGTAATCCCGCATCCGCTTTACCCATTAATTCAAAAAATGGAGTCTCAATATCCGTATTAGAAAAACAATATGGGACAAAATTTCAAAATGTCAGTGGTCCTAATAATATTATTGAGCAAATGTCAAATGCTGGAACTGGTGCAAGGGGTATTGTATTCGGTTCCTATGGACCAGGGCAACCAGGGCATGTTTTTAATGTTGTAAATCAAAATGGGAAAATACGTTTCTTAGATGGTCAAACAGGTAAAGCTGCGGATATGAGCAAATTCAAATCTTTCAAATTTTTAAGGACTAATTGATGATTACTTTTATTGAAGCGTTAAATAAAGCTAAAAATTATTTAGCTGAATACGATATTCCTGTAGAAATCACTGTAATTGACAGATTTTCTGAAGGATGGCTTTTTTGTTTCCAATCCAGAGAGTTTTTAGAAACTGGTGATTTTTCAACACAATTAATCGGTAATTGTCCATTTATAATAGATAAAGATAGTGGAAAAATATATGAGTTGGGAACAGCATACCCTATAGATGTATATATCCAACAATATGAAAATAAGAAGATAAATGGGAATTTTTAATTGTTCTATACCAATTGCTAAATGGAAATTGAATTGATGCAGAAGGATTACCACTACCAGTTCCGCCTAGTGTTGGTGCTTCAGGTAGAGTTCCTAAGGGATTGCAAACTGGAGGAAATAAGTTAGAAAAAACACTGCTAATAAATTAAATGAATATTTCGTAACAAATTTAACTTCTCGAGAATGGGGGCGAGCTCTTGAAGCACTGAAGGCTGATGCAGGAAAATTACCTAATAATTTTCATGGCAGAATTTTAGATAATGGTGATTATGTTGGGAAGAATGGTGAGATTATAGGCAATATTGGAGATTATTTACCATGAATTTTATAAAGAATAGAATTACACCTATATGTTCAGACTATGAAACATGTAGTGAATGTTTTGTTAGATTAATGATATACACTGGTGCAATAAATCCTAATGAAATTACTAAATTATTAGAAGTTGAACCGACTTATATAACATTAGCTGGAGATAAAATTACCAATAGTTTGGGACGGACTAGAGAAGTTAAAAATTCAGGTTGGTTTTTATCTTCGGAAGGAATTGTAAATTCAAAAGATCTTAGAGAACATATTGATTGGATTGTAAGTAAAATCTCTCCTTTTGCTACCAATTTGAAAAAAATACAAGAAATTAAAGATATTAAATTAACTCTAAAATGTGTTTGGTTTTCTAAATTTGGACATAGTGGTCCAGTATTATGGCCAGAACAAATGAAAGCACTATCAGATTTAGATTTAGAATGTTCTTTTGATATTTATTTTGCCGAAGATTAATAATTATATTATTGATAAATAAAACAAGAATGAAATCATAATCGCATTTATAAAATAAATTTATTAAAACGTTTTACTATCAGAGACCACCTTACAGGCTTTAACTCATGCCGTGAGTCAATTTCTTGTCGGATTTATTCCTATGTTTAAAACCAGCAAGTTTATCCGACCTTTGCAAAAAAATTGGCTCGAGGGCAAGAGGGATGATAGCAGGCAGTGTCACAGATTTTACGGTATTTAGCCCTCATGAAGAACGCCTGTCAAACTTAGTACAAGAATTTCCCGAACTGGCTAACCCAATAACCGAATATTTACAAGCCAAACCAGACGATAGTTTTGCAGAAGGACGATTAAAAAACAGCTTAGAAGGAATAATAGCTGGCGGCTTAGCCGAACCCTTAACCCGTTCATTACGCTTATTAAAATACGCCCGCATCAAAATAACTGGCACTGAAGTCAGAGCGAAAGTACATCATAAAATTGAAGCGGTAGAGGTTGAATTAAAAAAATTAGATTTAAATAATACTGGAAATAATCAGATTATTAATGGATATGAACATCTTGAACTTTCTGATAGACATTTGTTAGATAGACTAAGTATTCCTAAAGCAACAGGTAACTCGCTTTTTACAGGGACAAGAGCTGAAGCATTAGCTGATATGCCTAATTGTGCTAATGTAAAGGCGCTGACTAATCATAAATATCAATACAGATTGCGAGTAGGAAATTATCGAGTTTTTTAATTTTGATGGTGTTATCCTTATTGTTTCTGTTGAAGAGGAGAAAAAGCTCGATGAACGCACGTACTAATATACAATTTATTAATAATGAACTCGGGCAACCTCAATTTGTGGTTATGCCGTATACTCAATATTTAGAGTTATCAAAATCCAAGCAGATTGACACTGAAGCAGGCGTACCAAGTGAGGTGGTAAACATGGTTTTTGATAATAACTATTCACCAGCTCAAGCATGGCGTAAATATTTGAATTTATCCCAAGTTGATGTTGCGAATAGGATTGGCATCAGCAAATCGGCGTATTCTCAATATTATAAAATCCAAAAGTTAAGGAAATCAATGCGAATTAAAATTGCTGAGGCGCTACAAATTAAGCCTGAGCTACTAGATTTTTAAATAAAACCCTCTCAAAGGGTTTTATTTACTTCCTCCTTTTGAATAACTTTTTATACCATTTTCCTATGGTTGATTAGTCCATTTAAAACGCTGTTCTATAAATACCATATCCACCATTTAAAGAATGAGCAATCCTATATGTTAAAACTTGGTTTTTCTCAACATCCCCTTCAACCTCAACCAGACCACCACCACAAATGTTATTAGCTATCATGCTAAAAACTCTCTTCCCAATCCGAGGATAAATTGTGATTTTTTCAGATGGGTTTAAATCAGCAATTTTAACACCATCAACATAAAGAGAATCGGAACATGCGCTACTTACAAAGCCTTTATCTCTTTTTATAATAACTGTTCCTGAATCTTCTTTTTTTTCAAAAATGTTTTGGTTGTATATTCGCTTTTGAGGAACGTTTACCGCTTCATCATTAGACACCGGTGACGATGAACACCCTACCAACATAAAACCAATTATCCCAAACAATACAATTTTTTTCATACTATCTCCTTGATTTTTGGATAATGGTATGAAATTCATGCTATTAAATCAACGTTTATTTAGTAGCCCTTCCGGTCACTGCTCATATTGAATTTGAAAGAGGATTGCTACCGGTTTATCCCTATGTGTATAGGGAACACCCAGTCGTCCGGTGTAGCCCCAAATATATTGCCCGGTTTATCCCTATGTGTATAGGGAACACATTCAAACTCAAGCGCACTCAATGCGAATGCGCGGTTTATCCCTATGTGTATAGGGAACACTTTGATGACGATATACCATTCTGAATTTAAAGCGGTTTATCCCTATGTGTATAGGGAGTATAGGGAACACGTACCGGCGTTGTTCCTGTTGTCCATTCGGTACGGTTTATCCCTATGTGTATAGGGAACACGTCGTTGTCGAGTAGTCTCGCCTGTTTAAATGCGGTTTATCCCTATGTGTATAGGGAACACTTATAATCTAGATATTGCGCGGATCTAGGTTCCGGTTTATCCCTATGTGTATAGGGAACACTGATGTTGCCCTCGTTTCGCCCTGGTTCTGTCCGGTTTATCCCTGTGTATACAGGGAACACCGCACCATTGAATGTATTGACGTTTTTACTCACGGTTTATCCCTGTGTATACAGGGAACACCGTGGTTATTTTTCATTAGATATTTCCCCGATCGGTTTATCCCTGTGTATACAGGGAACACTGGAGCTATCATTACAAACAGCCCAAGCAAGGCGGTTTATCCCTGTGTATACAGGGAACACAGCGGGCTCGTTGAAAACAAAGTCGTCTTTGACGGTTTATCCCTGTGTATACAGGGAACACAGAAAATAACAATTACAATGTAGTTGTTTTTCCGGTTTATCCCTGTGTATACAGGGAACACGATTACGTGATGGTTCACATGAAGGGCAAGAGCGGTTTATCCCTGTGTATACAGGGAACACGATTGTATTCGTTTATATCTAACGCCAATTGACAGGTTTATCCCTGTGTATACAGGGAACACGCTGCGTGTTCTAGTGCAGCATCACCAGCCGCTCGGTTTATCCCTGTGTATACAGGGAACACGGTCAACATTGAAAATAATTTAGTTGCCAAATCGGTTTATCCCTGTGTATACAGGGAACACTGTAATTCGAAAATTTTATCAGTTGTGTTTTGCGGTTTATCCCTGTGTATACAGGGAACACAATTATGCTTAAAGCCTGTTTTGTCAAAAAAGCTGGTTTATCCCTGTGTATACAGGGAACACCTAATTATAACCTATTGTTTATTAATTAAAATAGCAAAGTTTAAAATTCTACCAACTTTTTTGTTGTTTTTTTATTCAGTTGGGTTTTAGGCATTTTAAACACATTAGTTTATATTAATCAGTTGGTTAATTGAATTTAACAAGGAGTTGAATGCGCCTATTCTTCTTGTAACTTATTCGTGCACCGACCCATTTCTAGTTACAAGGTCATTTCTCGCTTTTGGGAATGGATTTTAATGAATTGCAGTGAAATGTTTTGCTTTTTGGACTTTGTCACATTCTACTTGTTAACTAACAGGGTACAGCCATTAACTCACTTTGCAGAATTTTTACCAAAAAGTGGAAAGTTAATAAACATGATATTTATTGAATTTTATAAGAATTTATTGTCCCTGTGTATACAGGGAACAATTTGTTACTCATCACTTCGTAATGAGATTTCACCACCAATATATGCTTGGATTTTGCCATTTTGTTCAAGCAGTAAAGCACCTTGATCATTAATACCTTTTGCTACACCTCGAATCACATCATCACCAATGAGTAATTTAACAGGACGATGGATAAAATTATCGAGATGATTCCAATCATCAATAAAAAATGCTAATCCATTTTTTTCAAATTTTTCTAAATTTTCCCGTAATGTTTTTGCAATTTTGGCAACCAATAAATTACGATTGATGTTCCCTAAATTAGCCCATTTTTGATTGACAATATTTGGGTCGGGATTGGTCATGTTTAAATTAACCCCGATACCAATCACAACATGAGCACAATCCCCAGTTTTACCGGCTAATTCGACCAAGATACCTGCTAATTTTTGGTCATTTAGATAGAGATCATTAGGCCATTTTACTTTAATATCTTGACCCGATAATTCACGTAAAGCCTGCGTAACAACAATACCCACAACTAGACTTAGTCCCATTGCTGCTGCAATGCCTTGCTCTAATCGCCAATACATTGAAAAATAGAGATTAGTACCAAAAGGTGAAAACCATTGACGCCCTCGTCTTCCTCGTGCTTTTGACTGAAATTCGGCTATACAGCAATCTCCCGATTTTAAATCGGGTATTTTATCTAGCATGTATTGGTTAGTTGAGTCGATAATTGGTAAAATTTCAACACGACTATCAGCTTGGTAATACTGATCTATCTTGGATTTATTAAATAAGTCCATCGGTATTTTTAAACTATAGCCTTTACCTTGTATCGAGGATAATTCAATTCCCCATTCACGGAGCACTTTAATATATTTGTTTATTCCGGCACGCGTAATACCAAAATCAGACGCTAGCTCTTCGCCGGAATGAAAATTTCCGTCGGCTAGAATTTCAATTAATTTAAGGGGATTTTGATAACTGCGCATTCGCTCCTCGCTTGTAGACTAATAAAATAATAAAATAAAGTGAAATTATAGCAAAACTGATGAATAAATAAGAGTTATTGGTTATATCCATGACATAAGCAATGATCGCCGGCGCAATAAGACTTCCTAACGTATTGGTTAATAACATTGCTTGATTCATTGATACAATATCTTGTTTTCGTACACAAGAACAAGCCCATGCCATGGATATTGGATAAATCGTGTAGATGGTTGTGCCTAATAAAATAATGGCAAACACATCAAATAAGTTAAATACCAATAATAAGCAAGCAACTAACATGATTAAAGATTCAATCAGTAACACCACTCGACGGCCATATTTATCTGCACACCAATTAGCAGGAAGTTGCGCAATAACACCAGACAAAATAAGTAAGATCATCCAATTAGCGACTTGGCTATCGCTATACCCTAAATGTGAATAGTAGACAGGTAATAATGAATATAAAGAACCAATTAACATGCCCGCAATCATACAACCGATAAGCCCTATACGAGAAGGCTTATGTAAAATCATTGGAACAATATTTAAACCGCTTTTCTTTCTTTTTGGTAATTTATAGTGAGTAAGCAAAATAAATAAAATAGCCAATGCCATTAATAGTGTAATAACCAGTCCAAAATAGAGTACTTCTTGCGGAAAATATCTTAACAACGCTTGCCCTAACACCGTACCAATATAGTAAGTTGTTAAATAAACCGCTAGCATTTTTCCTCGTGTACGTACTGTTCCGGTGACTAAAATGCAACTTTCAATCACAACCCATGTCACCGCACAAGCCATACCTATCATAAAACGCCATATTGCCCAACTATAAAAATCCATTGAAAAACTTAATCCAATGGTGGCAATAGCGAAAAGTAAACAACTATAGGTATAAGTATAACGAGCATTAAAATGACTAATTAACCAGTTTGCCATGATTGTACCAAGCAAGTTACCAGCAAAATAACTTGACCCTACCAGACCAATTTGCCCTAACGAAAATTGGTCTTTTTCTAACCACAGTGGTACTTGGGTATTTAATGCTGATAAAGCGATTGTAACAAAGAGTAAACTTGTTAATAAAATCGGAAATGAATAAGAGTGTTTCATAGTTCAAAATGATTATAAAAAATTGTCTACATCAATTTCGCCTGTTGCACCGATAAAGCGGATTTCAGGTGATAGACGTATTGAAAATTTATTTAAAACGGCGTTTCTAACATGACGTGCTAAATCAACTACATCTTGTGCCGTTGCCTTATTGATATTAACTAAAACCAATGCTTGTTGTTGATGAACAGCAGCACCACCAATCTGATAACCTTTTAAGCCACACTGATCGATTAACCAACCAGCGGCTAATTTAACTTGATTGTTTGATTGTGGGTATATTGGCATTGCCGGGTAGATTTCAATTAGTTTGTCGGCAATAACTTTATCCACCACTGGATTTTTAAAAAAACTGCCACCATTACCAAGTAAGTTAGGATCGGGTAGTTTACTGCGACGAATTTCACACACTTTATCAAAAATCATTTTAGGCGTGACAGTTTTAGCATCAAAGTTTTTTAATTCACCATAAGTGAGTACTGGCTGCCACTGTTTTGCTAATTTTATACCGACATAAATTACCGCATATCCTTGAGAATAGTGTTGTTTAAAAATGCTTTCACGGTATCCGTATTGCCCGTCAGTCACGGTGATAATATTACCGGTTGCAAGTTCAAGCAATTCAACATAGTCAGCAACTTTTTGAAATTCAACACCATAAGCACCGATATTTTGAATTGGTGCAGAGCCGATACAGCCCGGTATAAGCGCTAAATTTTCTAGACCGGCAATATTTTGTGTGATCGTTTTTGTTACGATATCATGCCAGTTTTCTCCTGCGCCTATTTTTAACAACCATTCGTTTTCCATTTCAGTTATGGTAATACCTTTAATGCGGTTAACGATAATTGTGCCTTCAAAATCACAAGTAAAAAGGGTATTACTCCCCTCGCCTATAATCATAATCGGTTGATTAACATTATCATTCCAAACATTTTGTAGTTCCAAAACGGTCGATACCGTGATGACATGTTTAGCAAAAACTTCAAGACCAAAAGTATTCGGGATTTTTTGATTCATTATTCACTACCTTTATTTTTTATAATTAACTTCATCCTAAATGGGCAAACTAACGTGTATTAATTAAATTGGTATTTATTTTGTGTTAATGTCTAAAGTTAGCTTTCAGGATTTTATATAACGTCATTCCTTAAATGGGCTATGCTAATATGATGTGAATTAGTTAACATCTTGTTAAATAATTGAGATATTAAATAGTTCATTTTAACACAACACCTTTGAGATTTTATTCATCATAATTAAATTTATCATTTAATTTCTTCAATAATAATTTTCTGCAAATTGCTTAACAAAACATTATTTAATCGCTCTATTAGCGAATATGTCATAATATTTTTTACAAAATCCGTTAATATTAATCAAATAATCAGCTAAAACGATGCTTAAATCTTTTCTGTTTTTTTTTATCATGTATTATAACTAACCTGAAAACCTTTTATTATAAAGGGCTCAAAAAATAGTTTTAATCGTTAAAAAATTTTTTTGTTACACAATTGACTTTAATAAAGTAAGCAAATGTGTGCTAGATCACAATATTAGCAATCGTTATTTCATAACATGGTTGCCAAGCTTAGTGATATTTGAGATTTAGAGGAAATTATGAAAAGAGTTTTTATTATGATCCTCGATTCCTTTGGAATTGGTGGAGCCGAAGATGCAAAAAAATATGGAGATGAAGGATCGAATACATTAGGTCATATTGCCGAAGCCTGTGCATTAGGTCAAGCCGATAAAGGACGCCAAGGTCCATTAAAATTACCTAATTTAGCTAAGCTAGGCTTAATCGAAGCAGCCTACGAATCGACCGGTTATTATCCCCAAGGAATGCACACAGAAGGTGAAATAATCGGTTCTTATGGCTATGCTAGTGAAATTTCTTCGGGTAAAGATACCCCATCAGGACATTGGGAAATAGCTGGCGTTCCTGTACTTTTTGATTGGGGCTACTTTTCCAACACCACCAATAGTTTTCCTCAAGAATTATTAGATAAAATTGTAAAGCGCGCCAACCTATCTGGTTATTTAGGTAACTGCCATTCATCAGGAACTATTATTCTAGATGAGCTGGGTGAAGAACATATGACAAGTGGCAAACCGATATTTTATACTTCAGCCGACTCAGTTTTTCAGATAGCGTGTCATGAAGAAACATTCGGCTTAGATAGATTATATGAAATCTGCGAAATCGCGCGTGATGAACTGAATAAAGGCAATTATAACATTGGGCGTGTGATTGCCAGACCATTTATCGGTAAAAAAGCGGGTGAATTTGTCCGTACTGGTAACCGCCACGATTTAGCCGTTGAACCACCGGCTCCAACCATGATAAAAAAACTGGTTGATGAAAAACAAGGCACTGTCGTGTCAATCGGTAAAATTGCTGATATTTATGCTCATGTTGGTATTACAAAAAAAGTTAAAGCAACCGGTATTGAAGCCCTTTTCAATGCATCAATTGAAGAAATTAAACAAGCCAAAGATAATACAATTGTGTTTACTAACTTTGTCGATTTTGACTCGTCTTATGGTCATCGACGTGATGTTGCCGGTTACGCTGCTGCGTTAGAATATTTTGATTCTCGCTTACCCGAAATGTTAGATCTTATCGAACCGGGTGATCTACTGATTATCAGTGCTGATCATGGATGCGATCCAACTTGGGCTGGCACAGATCATACTCGTGAACATATTCCAGTCATCGTTTACGGTGATAGTGTTCCTGTTGGTTCCTTAGGGCATCGTAAAACCTTTGCTGATATCGGTCAAAGTGTTGCCGATTATTTTGATTTATCACCAATGGAATATGGGCAATCTTTTATCAAAAAATAGGTAACAGAAATTTATTTTTCAAAAACTTTCAGGAGAAATTAATGTCTACCCCACACATTAACGCAATTGAAAATGCTTTTGCAGAAACTGTCTTAATGCCAGGCGATCCATTACGAGCAAAATTTATTGCAGAAACCTTTTTAGAAAATGCACAAGAAGTGACCAATGTAAGAGCGATGTTAGGTTTTACTGGCTATTATAAAGGTCAAAAAGTTTCTGTTATGGGGCATGGAATGGGCATACCATCTTGTTCTATCTATACAACAGAATTAATAAAATTTTATGGTGTAAAAAATATCATTCGTGTCGGTTCATGTGGTGCGATTAGCCCAAATGTAAATATTGGCGATGTGATTATTGGTATGGGTGCTTGCACAGATTCTAAAGTTAATCGTATTCGTTTTAAGGATCATGATTTTGCAGCTATTGCCGATTTTGATCTTACTTGCCACGCTGTAAGTGCAGCCAAAAAATTAGGTGTTAATGTAAAAGTGGGTAACCTCTTTTCAGCTGATCTTTTTTATAGTGTTGAACCCGAACTATTTGATGTAATGGAAAAATACAACATTTTAGGGGTTGAAATGGAAGCAGCAGGAATTTATGGGGTTGCCGCGGAATATGGTGCCAAAGCATTAGCTATTTGTACAGTATCTGATCATATACGTAAAGGCGAAGCCATGACAGCTGAACAGCGTCAACTTGGTTTTAAAGAAATGATCACCGTTGCGTTAGAATCGGTTTTATTAAACCAAAACTAAAATGGCAGAATGACTGCCATTTTTTTTAATTACTCAAAATTGTTAATGACTGAACTACATCATCAAAAGTGTTCAGTCAAAAAAAAATTTTTTCGGTTTCACGCAATATCGCTGTACAACAGGTTGAAGTTGCAATCAATTTATTGATTATATTTTAGGTAAGAAGTTATGAAAAAGATCGCATTGAATAAGGAATTGAAATGAATACTAAGTTACAACTAAAAGTTATATTTTTTATGCAATTTTTTATTTGGGGATGTTGGTTAATCACCTTCGGTTCTTACATGAATGATGTTTTATCCTTTTCAAGAACAGATATTGGATTAGTGTATGGTTCAATGGGGTTAGCATCGCTATTTATGCCGGGTTTATTAGGTGTAGTTGCAGATAGATGGATCCCTGCTAATCGCTTATACATGCTTTGTCATTTAATTGGTGCAATTACATTATGCATTGCTGCATTAATTACTTCACCCTCTATGATGATGATTGTCATGCTTATTCATTGTTTAGCTTTCATGCCTACCATTGCGATATCAAACTCAATAGCTTATTCATGTATCGAATCTAAAGGGCTTGATGTCATCGCTGAATTTCCCGGCATTCGAATATTTGGCACAATTGGCTTTATTGTTGCCATGTGGTTAGTTAGCTTTTTAAAATTTGATCTTAGTAACATGCAACTATACACAGCGGCAGCCGGTTCAGTCGTATTATGTCTGGTGTCGTTAACACTCCCTTTGATTCCGACATCAAAAAATGCAATCAAAGAAAAATCGCTTATCAGTTCGTTAGGATTAGATGCACTTGTCTTATTTAAGCAACCAAGAATGGCAATATTCTTCCTGTTTGCGGTCTTATTAGGTGGAATTTTACAAATTACCAATACTTTTGGTGACCAATTCCTACGAGACTTTAGAAATATTCCGATCTATGAAACGAGTTTAGTTGTGAAATACCCGTCAGTCTTATTGTCGATTTCACAAATATCGGAAGTCGTATTTATCTTATTTGTACCTTTCTTTATGAAAAGATTAGGCATCAAATATGTAATGTTGATTAGTATTCTAGCTTGGGTTGCGCGTTTTGGTCTTTTTGCCTATGGCGACCCATCACCAATTGGCTTTGTATTACTGTTACTTTCGATGATAGTTTATGGTTGTGCATTTGATTTCTATAATATTTCTGGCTCCATGTATGTCGAAAAATCGGTATCGCCAAGTATACGTAACAGTGCTCAAGGTCTATTTATGATAATGACTAATGGTATTGGTGCTTATTTAGGTTCGGTGATTAGCGGAATTGTCGCCGAACACTATACGCAAATCATTGATGAAAAACAGATCACAGATTGGCATACCGTATGGCTCATTTTTGCTGGCTATGCGCTGGTGCTGGCTGTCATATTTATGGTCATATTTAAAAATGACACCAATGAACAAAAAACAGCCGAGGCCGTTAATTAATTGTTATTAAGAAGTATCATTCAATCACAGAAGGATAATGATCATTGTCCTTCTGTTTGAATCAAAAACAAGCATATTGATTAAGCTAGCGTTTAAAATTATCCTTTTTAACCTTGAGATGATGTGATTAATCAGGGTGATACTGTTTAAAATAAAACGATACCTATCTCACAAAATAAAAATTGGTCACACAAAAAGTATGGAAATAAGATACCTGATCAAGGTAAAATAGATAACAACGCAATTAGCAAAGCTAAAATGCCATTAATCTATCACTATTTGTGTTAAGCGACCTAATAGTGGGAGCCGAGAAAGCATATTAAAAAGATAACTTATCAAATGAATAAACCATTGCTTCCTAAAGTGATATTACATGAACATGTTGAAGGTAGTATTACCCCTTTTATGGCTAAAAAGTTAGCTGATAAAAATCATATTACCTTCCCATCTTCGTTATGCTATCAATCGGGTGAATATGATGCTAACGAATATAAAAATGGGCGATATCGTTATGATGAAACTGATTTTGTTCAGTTTATTCAAACCTATGATACTGTCTCAAATTTTGTAAAAACCCCCGAAGATTATTACCTTATTACTTATGATTTTCTTTATCGAAATGCCAAACAGGGGCTAATCTATTGCGAACTCTTTCTTTCTCCTTATCACATTTGCGCAACAGAAGAACAGGGTGAAATAATCTGGGATGAAGAGCGATTTCATCATACCTTACAGCAAATGGATGCCGCCATAACTGACGTACAAAAAGAATTTAATATTACCGTAAGATATCATGTGATTGGTGTTAGGCATTTAGGGGCGAAAACAGTACATGATACCCTATTATTTATTGAAAAAAACCCTCACCCATTTATTACCGGTTTTAATATTGCCGGTAATGAAAAAGCCGGTCACTTCGATGATTTTCAAGCCTCACACCAATTAGCCCAAAAACTCAATTTAAAAAAATCTTATCATGCTGGCGAAATTGAACCCGCAGCAAGCATTATTCAAGCCCTTAAACATGGTGCAGATAGGATTGGGCATGGCATTCGAGCGATTGAAGATCAGGAATTAATCAACGAATTAGTTCGACGCAACATAACATTAGAAGTTGCGTTAACCAGTAACCGTATTTTAGTCAATGAGTTACATGGGGATATCCATCATCACCCGGTAAGACAGCTTTATGATCAGGGTGTACGAATTACCTTAAATACCGATGACGCAGGCATTTTTGGTACTGACATCGAAAAAGAATATTGTTTAGCCCAATCTATCTTTCACTTTACTCGTTTAGAATTGCTCGATATTACACTGTGTGGAATTGATGCGGCGTTTGTTGAAGATTTGCAAAAAGCACGGTTGACGGATTATGTACTATCCTGTTTCACCACCAATGATCAGCTATCATTACAAACAGCAATCAATGAAAATAATTATCACCCAGCCATTATTAAACGATTTATTCATTACCAACATTTATTATTAAAACGGATGAAAAATAGCATTACCGGAAATAAATAGGAGATCCATATGTTAAAAAATAAATTCACTTTCACCTTATTAACCCTATTGATTTCTGGCACGCTCCATGCAGCAACAGTAGATTTAAGAATTATCGAAACAACCGATCTGCATGGCAATATGATGAATTTTGACTATTTTAAAGATCAATCTGTCGATACCTTTGGATTCGCTAAAACCGCCAATTTAATTCATCAAGCTCGCAATGAAGTCAAAAACAGTGTACTGGTTGATAATGGCGATCTAATTCAAGGAAGTCCTATGGCAGATTATACTGTCAATAAAGGGCTTAAAAATGGTGAGACCCACCCTGTCTATAAAGCCATGAACACGTTAAATTATACCGTTGGTAACATAGGTAATCACGAGTTTAACTTTGGTTTAGACTTCCTGCAAAAAAGCCTTGCCGGTGCTAAATTTCCTTATATTAATGCCAATGTCTATGATGCAACGACCGGGCAGCCCTTTTTTAAACAATATATTATTGTCGACACGCCGGTTATTGATCGAGAAGGTAATCAACACACTATTAAAATTGGTTATATAGGATTTGTTCCACCTCAAATTATGCAATGGGATAAATTAAATTTGGATGGAAAAGTCGAAGTTAAAGACATCACAGAAACAGCCAAACAGTTAGTTCCGCAAATGAAAAAAGAAGGAGCTAATATCATTATCGCCATTCCGCATTCGGGTGTTTCTGCTGAACCTTATAAAGCATTAGCCGAAAACTCGGTATACTATTTAAGTCAAGTAGAGGGTATTAATGCGATTATGTTTGGTCATTCACATGGCGTGTTTCCAAGCGACAATTTTAAATCATTACCGAATACTAATATTGAAACCGGCAATATAAATCATGTTCCTGCCGTTATGCCCGGACAATGGGGAAGCCATTTGGGCGTTGTTGATTTAGTCCTAAATGGTGACAATTCAAATTGGCAAGTGACTTCAGGTAAATCTCAAGCTCGCCCAATTTATGACGTGAAAACCAAAAAAGCACTGGTTGATGCCGATCAACATATTACTCACGTACTAAAAGAAGATCACCAAGGTACACGTGAATTTGTCGGAAAACCGATTGGGAAAATTGATAGTGATATCACCAGTTATTTGGCTTTAGTTCAAGATACCACGGCATTACAAATTATAAGTGATGCGCAAATTGCATATGTAAAACAATTTATTCAAGGTGACCCAGATCTTGATGGTTTACCGGTTTTATCGGCTATTGCCCCGTTCAAGGCTGGCGGTAGAAAAAACGATCCAACTGCTTTTGTTGATGTAAAAAAAGGCGATCTTACATTTAGAAATGCAGCGGATATCTACTTATACCCTAACCTGTTATCAGTCGTCCAAGTGACCGGCAAAGAGGTCAAAGAGTGGCTTGAATGTTCGGCAGGGGTATATAATCAAATTAATACGAAAGTCACGACACCGCAGTACTTAATAGATTGGGATCATTTCAGAACGTATAATTTCGATACAATTGATGGCGTAAATTACCAAATTGATATTACTCAGCCTGCTCGCTACGATGGCAATTGCCAACTAATCAATGCGCAGTCCGAACGAATTAAAAATTTAACTTATCAACAAAAACCAATTGATCCTAATCAAACCTTCTTGATAGCAACAAATAATTATCGTGCTTATACCGGTGCGTTTCCGGGAACGGGAAGCAAAAATGTTAAATTTAATTCACCCGATGATTTAAGAGTGATTTTATCGGCTTATATCACTAACACCACCCATAAAAATGGGGAGGTAAAGGTGGCAGTCGATAATAACTGGCAAATTGCCCCGATAACCAGTAATACCAAATTAGATATTCGTTTTGAATCATCACCAACTGAAGCAGCCAAAACAGTTATCGAAAAACATTCGTTATATCCAACAAGCTATGTGGAAAAAGATAATCTAGGATTTGGGGTTTATCGTCTGGATTTACAATCACCGATGAATGTGCAATCTAAACATCAATAGAACAAGGTATAACTAACAGGATTATCATGATGAAAATTGAAAAACTAATCGAACTGGCTAAAACCGCACGTTCTAACGCTTACGTACCTTATTCTAAATTTCAAGTTGGTGCGGTACTCATTACTGAAGATGACGAGGTCATTTTAGGTTGCAATGTTGAAAATGCATCGTACGGATTGGCTAACTGTGCCGAACGAACCGCTATTTTCAAAGCCGTTTCAGAAGGCAAACGCAAATTTAAAAAATTAGTTGTCATTGGCGATACCCACGAACCTATTTCACCCTGTGGAGCCTGTCGCCAAGTAATAAGTGAATTTTGCGCTAAAGATATGCCCGTAATTTTGACAAATATGCAAGGAAAAATACAAGAAACAACCGTTGGTGAGTTATTACCTTGGTCATTTTCACCCAGTGATTTAGACTAGAAACATTCTTATAATAAAAAATTAACACTATAAATGAGTAAAAATGACAATGTCATGTCGTATTAAATTATACAATTTATGCGTAAAAATGTTGACTGATTTAAACGTCGTTTAACATCAAATAAACAGACCAAGGTAATATTAACCTAATATATTGACATTAAGAGAGAAGATTAATGAGATTTGTAGATATTATTGAAAAAAAACGTGATGGTCATCCACTGACAACTGAAGAAATCCAATTTTTTATTACCAATTATACCAATGGCACAATCCCTGATTATCAAGTGAGTGCTCTATTAATGGCTATCTACTATCAAGGCATGACATCAAAAGAGTGTGCTGATTTAACCACAGCGATGATGCATTCGGGTGATACTGTCGATCTCTCTTCAATTCAAGGTATCAAAGTTGATAAACATTCAACAGGTGGCGTTGGCGATACGACTACCCTTGTGCTTGCCCCATTAGTGGCAGCCGTTGGTGTACCGGTTGCTAAAATGTCCGGGCGAGGACTTGGTTACACAGGGGGTACCAATGACAAATTTGAGTCAATCCCTGGATTTAAAATGGAATTAGATAAGCAAGAATTTATTGATCAAGTCAATCAAAAAGGTGTGTCAGTTATTGGACAATCGGGTAATTTAACGCCTGCTGATAAAAAACTTTATTCACTTCGTGATGTTACCGGTACGGTCAATTCAATTCCACTTATTGCTAGTTCGATTATGAGCAAAAAGTTAGCTGCAGGTGCCGATGCAATTGTTTTAGATGTGAAAACCGGTGATGGCGCACTGATGCGAGAAATGGCAGATTCAGAAAAATTAGCTTATGAAATGGTCAAGATCGGCAATCAAATTGGACGAAGAACCATGGCGATAATTTCGGATATGTCACAACCGCTTGGATTTGCAATTGGTAATGCGCTAGAAGTAAAAGAAGCCATTGATACCTTAAAAGGTCAAGGTCCTTCAGATTTAACTGAATTAGTACTGACATTGGGCAGCCAAATGGTAGTGTTAGCGAATAAAGCGAAAACGCTTGATGAAGCACGAGTAAAACTTCAAGAGGCAATAAACAATGGCAAAGCGATTGAAAAATTCAAAACCTTAATTGAAGCGCAAGGTGGTGATAGCTCAGTGGTTGATCACCCTGAAAAATTAGCAAGTGCCCCTTACCAAATCGCCTTACCAGCACTTAAATCGGGTTATGTTTCTCGTATTGTTGCCGATCAAATCGGAATCGCAGCGATGCAATTAGGTGCAGGACGTGCAACGAAGGACGATATCATCGATCCTGCGGTAGGTATTGTGTTACATAAAAAAGTCGGCGATAAAGTGGAACAAGGCGAAGCTTTACTTACCATCCACGCTAGCACTGACAAACTTGATGCGATCAAACAAAAACTGTATGACAATATCACTATTAGTGATAATGCGCACGTGCCAACATTAATTTATAAGGTCATTACGGAGTAGTGATTGTCTATAAGGAATTAGGAGACACCATGTATTATTTAAATATAACTAAAAAACTATCACTAGTCCTTGCTTTGGGACTATTTTCGGCCAATTCAATAGCAGATGCTATCACGCAACAGCCAAGAGCCCATTCTTGGAAAGAGAATCAACCCTATCAATTCACCATTTTACATACAAACGATCATCATGGTCGTTTTTGGCAAAATGAAATTGGTGAATATGGGCTTGCCGCTCAAAAAACTGTGGTAGATGATATCAGAAAAGAAGTTACCGCCAAAGGTGGAACATTATTACTTTTGTCAGGTGGTGATATTAATACAGGTGTGCCCGAATCTGATGTACTTCAAGCTAAACCGGATTTTATTGGCATGAACGAAATAGGCTATGATGCTATGGCTGTTGGTAATCATGAATTTGATCATCCGTTATCTATCATTCGTGAACAGCAACAATTGGCACATTTTCCTTTTTTGTCTGCTAATACTTACTTCAAAGGCACGGATAATCGTGTCTTTGATGCCTATAAAATGTTTGACTTAAATGGTATCCGAGTTGCCGTTTTTGGTCTTACCACTGATGATACCATTTATCTCGCTTCACCCATGAATACGCAAGGTGTTGAGTTTCGCCAAACATTACCTGAAGCACAAAAAGTTATTGCTCAAATTCAACAAAACGAACACCCAGATATGATTATCGCCGTGACCCATATGGGACACTACGAAAATGGTGAACACGGTTCAATGGCGCCGGGTGATGTAGAATTAGCCCGAGGCTTAAAATCGGGCGAATTAAATATGATTGTAGGCGGACATTCTCAAAATCCGGTTTGTATGGCAAGTGCAAATAAACGAGTCACTGAATATGTTCCTGGTACACCCTGCGCACCTGATCAACAAAATGGGACTTGGATAGTACAGGCTCACGAATGGGGAAAATACGTAGGTAGAGCAGATTTTGAATTTCTAAATGGAAAATTGACACTTAAAAATTATCAATTAATTCCTATTAACCTTAAAAAAGAAGTGGATAATGGCAACGACACTAAACGCCTTGAGTTTTACACCACTGAGATCCCTCAAGATCCACAACTATTGCAGATATTGCAACCTTATCAAGAACAAGGCAGAAAAAAACTGTCAATTAAAAGCGGCGAATTGGTCGGTCGACTTGAAGGCGATCGCCATATTGTCCGATATCAGCAAAGTAATTTAGGACAATTATTACTCAGTGCTTTTATTGAAAAGACAGGTGCAGACTTGGGTATCTTATCGGGTGGGATGATTCGAGATTCATTGATTGAAGGCGATATTGCTTATCGAGATATTCTTAAAGTTGAACCTTTTGGCAATAGTGTGGTTTATGTCGAGTTAACCGGACGTGAATTGATTGACTACCTTAACGTTGCATTGAGCAAAAAGCAAGGATCGGGTGGCTTTACTCATCTAAGAAATATTACCTTAACGCGCTCAGGTGAAAATATTGAAAATGTCAAAATCAATCAACAACCCATTGACTTACAAAAGAAGTATCGTCTGGTGACATTGGATTTTTTAGCGATGGGCGGAGACGGCTATCCGATAATCAACACATTACCTACTTATGTGGATACTGGTTATCGTGATGCGGATGTTGTAAAACAGTATTTTGAAACACATTCGCCAATTAATGCTGCTGATTATGAACCAATACGCATGATTATCGAAAAATAATCATTAGGTTCACCATTTAAATTAAATAAATTTGCTTTTTAGTATCGAGGTTAATATGCACATGACAGAGTTCCAAAGCAGTTGTTATCAAATCGTCACCGATCCTAATTTATCACCAAAACAGAAAGCCAACTTATTGGCATTAGCGGCAGAAAATAATCTGCCTTATGTTGAGCTTGATAATGAAACCCGAAAAGCGTTAGACGAAAATGTTATTTGTGATATGTTTGAGGGTCATGCGCCTTATAAGCCTCGATATGTACTACCTGATTATGCTAAATTTCTTAAACAAGGCTCTGAGTGGTTAGAACTTGATCCCGCCAAAACGTTTGATGATGCCTTAAATATGCTGACTATTGCTTATCATCATGTACCATCCGTTACCGGCATGCCTGTTTATCTGGGTTGTTTAGATCAAATATTGTTACCCTATGTTGGGGATCTCACTGAAGATGAACTTTATCAACGATTAAGACATTTTTGGATAATGTTAGATCGTAATTTACCTGATGCTTTTATGCATGCCAACATTGGACCAACCGATAATGTTATTTGTCGTCTGATTTTACGTGTGGACAAAGAACTCAAACAAGTTGCACCAAATTTAACCTTTATCTATGATGAAAACATCACACCTGAAGCGTTACTATCCGTTGCAATAGGCAATATTTGCGAAACGGCTAAACCTCACATCGCCAATAATCAGATGATTCAAAAAGATTTTGATGAAAAAGGCTATGGCGTTGTCAGCTGTTATAACTCCTTACCTATCGCTGGTGGTGGCAGTACCCTCTCAAGAATCAACTTAAAAGAAGTGGCAAAGCGCAGTCAACATATTGATGATTTTCTGCAAAATACGCTACCCTATTACTGCCAACTACAATTAAATTTAATCAAAGCCCGTTCAGCCTTTTTGTACGAAAAATCAAACTTTTTTCAAAATAGTTTTTTAGTAAAAGAAGGGTTAATTGATGCCAACCGATTTGCACCCATGTTTGGTATTTATGCTATGGCTGAAGCGATTAATATACTACAAGAAAAATCGAACTTAGCGGGTCGCTATGGTGTCGATGAAGATGCTAATGAACTGGCTACCACCATTTCTAAACAATTAGCCGACTTTATTAATCATCATAAAATTAACCATGCTTGGCAAGGTAAAGCTATGTTACATGCTCAATCTGGCATCAGTACGGATAGAGGCACTACACCGGGCTTACGAATTCCTTATGGTCACGAGCCGGATCCTGTTACCCATATTATGGCACTGTTTAAACATCACCATTATTATACATCAGGCATTAGTGATATTTTAACGATTGATGAAACCATTAAAAATAATCCTTCCGCTTTACTGCAAATTTGTAAAGCGGCATTTCAATTTGGCTTCCGAGAGTTTACCGCCAATATTAGTGGTAATGATCTGGTACGAGTAACGGGCTACATGGTGAGATTATCAGATATCAAAAAATATAAAGAAGAAGGTTCACGGATTAATACCACATTTTTAGGTAGTGAAGCCGCACAAGATACTGTTAATAATAGCTATTTATGCCGTACACCACGGGTGATCAGTCATGAACAAGTCATGGGCAATCGTTAATAAACTTTTACCCTTTTCTTGCGTTGACGGGCCGGGAAACCGATTAGTTATATTTTTACAAGGCTGTAATTTTAAATGCTTAAATTGCCACAATCCTTATACCATTTCACTATGTCAGGATTGTGGTGACTGTGTCGCCACATGTCCACATCAGGCGTTAACGTTTAGTCATCATCAAGTTATCTGGCAAACATCAGCTTGCCAGCAATGTGATACTTGCCTTCAGACTTGCCAATATCACTCAACACCAATGACTTACCGATATAGTGTTGAGGATATACTAAACATCATTCGCAAATACCTTCCCTTTTTAAATGGTATTACGCTCAGTGGCGGGGAAGCGACCATTCAATTACCTTTTATTGAAAAACTGTTTCATGCCATTAAACATGCCGATGACTTAAAACATTTAACCTGTTTTATTGATAGCAATGGTTATTTATCTCAAACGGGTTGGCAAAAAGTAGTGAATGTCATGGATGGTGCGATGATTGATCTTAAAGCTTGGGATACCCAAGTTCACAAAAAGTTAACCGGCAGAGATAATCATCGAGTCATAAAAACAATAGAATATCTTTCCAAGATCCATAAATTACATGAAGTCAGATTCTTGATCATCCCAACTCATACGGATCTTCAAAATAAGGCAGAACAAATCGCGCACTTTTTATTGGCGTTGGATCCGAGTATCAGAGTGAGAATCAATGCTTTTCACCACCATGGAGTGCAAGGAATAGCCAAAACATGGGAACCAGCATCAAAACAACATGTCGAAAATTTTGCTACTGAGTTAAAACAATTTGGGCTGAAAAATATTATTTTGCCCACTGTTTACTTATCATGATAATTAAATAGTTTTGATTAATGTGAAAATAGCCAGAATATCTGAATCGTGACGAGTTAATTAAAAGACCGATATAATGATCATTATCTTTATGATTGTCAAATTTTTACAATAAAAATGAGCAGGTTTTTAGATCTGCTCATTTAGTGGAAACCCAAAATTAAATTTAAAGATATTATCTTATTACTTTAACTGCGCTTTTTGAAAAAGCAGATAATTTTATATATTCTCTAATATTTAACACATAAGGTATATGCTATATCTGGTTCAACAATAACGTTACCTTCTACAATCCCTACACTGTAGTATCGATTATTTCCATATATATCTTTTACTGATGATTGTTCACTGGTGAAATAGAAATCATAATAGATGAAATTTTTCAAATTTGACAAACCATTTAACATATCTCGACCAATAATATCTAAAGGTGCATAGAAGTAAACTTTACCCCATTCTGGTGTTAATCCTTCACCAATTGCTCTTTTGTACCCATTATCTTTTACATAATAGTTATCATTAGTGGTTGGCGTGTAAGCTAAAGACGAGTTTGTAATCTCAGCTCGTGTTGGCAATCTATCATTATTGTTTTGACATAATCTATTTGAATTTTGCCAATTACCCGGAAGGTTATTTAAGAAATATAACCAATGTTTTATAGAAAAAGTATAATAAAACTGTGCTAGCGTTCGATTATTCGTCACTAATATGACAAATTTATCACCTTGACCAGGTACATTGTCAGTAAATTTAAATTCACTTTTAGAATCAGCATTTGAATCACGAGCAGTATTAACTAATGAATTATTTGGATTTTTGACCAAGGTGTAACTATAATCAGATATTGGATTGACAGGTACAATTCTGAAACGAGCTTCCGGAAAAGCATAAGTTGGGAAATAATTACCATTTTGATCTTTTGCTGTGGCCTTAAAGCCTTGATGAATAGTAAATTGATCGCTGTTATAAGAAGGATTAACATCTATTGTATCAGCACCATAAGGCGCATAGTTCCCACCTTCATCCCAACCATTATGAGTAATCAAAGCCAGTACACCGGGTCTGATAAAACAGATACCGTCATCAGCACTTACTTCAAATGTTTTTGATACTTCTCTTGGTTCTGAAGTATCAGGCTCACCGTACTGAGTTTTAGCAATAAATTGAATCGTCACTTTTACCGATGATTTTGCATTAGCCGTAGATGAATTACACACATCACTACCCAAAAATGCTGTAGAATCAGAAGGAATAACATTATTGTTCTGGTCTCGCCATTCAGCATTAATCGATTGAATGATAAAACTATCGCTAGTAGCTAATTTATCACCATCCACATCATTGATATCATTTTCATTTAAACTTGAAGTATCAACAGCAAATGAATACAGACTAGGTGAAGTATTGTAGGCAACAGAAATCTTACTGGCAGGCCCCGGCGAAACAATTGCCGGATCAAGACCATCAATGTTTAATTTGAATTGAATTCCGTTTAAGACTTTGGTGTCAGCAGTTTCAAGAATATCTGGTGGATTACCGTGAATATATTCCACAGTGGTTGTAGAAACAGATAATCCTGCTAAAGCAATGCGACAAAAAAGCCCAAAAATAGCAATAACGGCAATATTCAATATATATTGCATCAAATAAAGTTTTTTGAAAACAAACATATCACTATTCATGCTAATTCCTCTACCCATAAGCTTGTCTATAAGTTGAAACAAAGTTATTGATTTGAAGTTTTAGTGAACGACAAATTTATCAAAACGTTGATAAAATTGTTACCGATTACATTTTAAATTTATAAAAAAACAGCATACACGCTAAAAACTATTCGAAAGTTGTTAATTGCATCCATGTAAAGGTCTATTTTATTGAATAAATTGGTAACAATGGACTATATCGTTCTAAAAAACAGTGCAATATTCTAGTATTGTTAACTATTCTTTTTAAGAATATTAAATTAAGGAGTGCTATATAGTAGATCAGGTTAAAACAGTTTAATTACACTAACCATTTGATTAATTACAGATAACTAATTGTGCAAGACTACAAATAACTGAATCAATTGTGTATAGTATATAATAATATGAGTAATATGGAATAACTAAATATTGATTTATCATTATTTAATGGCTTTCAGATGAATATTGGATGGAAAAATACACAAGCTAAATAAGTTAACCTAACTGATTTTATTTTTAACCATTGTATTTATTATTAGTAATTTTATTAAAATGTTATGAAATAAACATTAAACAAAAAGAAGGCGTTAGCCTCCTTTTCGTTTTATGGAACACATATTAACGCCGCTATTTTCCCTTTTTAAAAGCTGCGGCAAAAGCATTACCCATTGCACTATTGGTAATAGGCGTTGACTGTGTATTTTTAGCCGTGCTGGTTGATTTGTTAATTCTTGATTTAGCACCTTCAGAGTTTGGCGTTGTTGGATCATCAAGTCGCATCGATAAAGCAATACGTTTGCGCGCAATATCGACTTCCATCACTTTAACTTTGACAATATCACCGGCTTTAACCACGCTTCGAGGATCTTCAACAAACTTATCAGATAAGGCTGATATATGCACTAACCCATCTTGATGTACACCAATGTCAACAAATGCACCAAAGTTAGTCACATTCGTTACCGCACCTTCCATGACCATGCCCACTTTCAAATCGTCCATGGTTTCGATATTATCGGCAAATTGAGCTGTTTTAAATTCAGGCCGTGGATCGCGTCCGGGTTTATCAAGTTCTTTGATAATATCGGTCACGGTTGGCACACCAAAATGGTCATCAACATAATCAACTGCTTTGAGTGAGTTTAAATATTTCGAGTCACCTAAAATCTCTTTTAATGATTTATGATTTTTATCTAAAATGCGTTCCACAACCGGATAAGCTTCGGGGTGAACAGCAGATGCATCAAGTGGATTGTCGCCATCCATAATACGCAAAAATCCAGCGCATTGTTCATAGGCTTTAGGCCCAAGGCGTGAAACTTTTAATAACTGTTTACGATTAGAAAATCGTCCATTTTCATTACGCCAATTAACAATATTTTGTGCAATAACTTTATTCAGTCCCGCTATGCGAGCTAACAGCATCATCGAAGCCGTATTTAAATTTACGCCAACGGCATTTACGCCATCTTCCACAACAGCATCCAGTTTTTTAGCGAGCTGAGTTTGGCTAACATCATGTTGATACTGACCAACACCAATTGATTTTGGATCAATTTTTACCAGTTCGGCTAGTGGATCTTGTAGTCGGCGAGCTATCGATACCGCACCACGTATTGATACATCCAAATCAGGAAATTCTTGAGCGGCTAGCTCAGATGCGGAATAGACCGATGCTCCTGCTTCACTTACAATGACTTTTTGACCTTTGACTTCAGGATATTTTTTTTGTACATCGAGATAAAAACGTTCGGTTTCACGCGATGCCGTGCCATTACCAATCGCCACTAATTCAACTTGGTATTTAATGCATAGCGCCGCAACAATCATTGCCGCTTTATCCGCTTGCCCGGTATGCGGATAAATCGTTTCAGTTGCGACTAATTTACCAGTTGCGTCAACAACAGCAATTTTTACGCCTGTTCGTAATCCTGGATCCATTCCCATGGTAACTTTCATCCCTGCCGGCGCAGCCATTAACATATCATGCAAGTTAGCGGCAAACACATTGATCGCTTCTTCCTCCGCCTGCTCACGTAAAGTGGTCATCAGTTCGGTTTCCATGTGCATTAAAATCTTAATTCGCCATGTCCAATTAATAACTGCTTTACGCCATTTATCTGCAGGTTGATCATTAAAATGAATCCCTAAATGCTCAGTAATAATTTGCTCGCAATAGCTCTCTTTTGGCATTTCTTCAAATTGCGGATCGGCGTTAAGTGAAAGTTGTAAAAAGCCTTCATTTCGTCCTCTGAACATCGCTAAAGCACGATGAGAAGGCACTTTTGAAATCAGTTCGCTTTGCGCAAAATAATCACGAAATTTTGCTCCTTCTTCTTCTTTACCTGCAACCACTTGCGAAACTAAATGCGCATTATTCCATAGATAATGGCGCACCTTAGCCAGTAATGCCGCATCTTCGGCAAATCGTTCCATTAAGATGTATCGTGCCCCATCCAATGCAGATTTGGTATCGACGATTCCTTTTTCAGAATTGAAGAATTTTTCCGCTTCGCTATCAGGATCAAGTGATGGATTATTCCATAACGCATCGGCCAATGGTTCAAGTCCTGCTTCAATAGCAATTTGTCCCCGTGTACGGCGTTTAGGTTTATAGGGTAGATAGAGATCTTCAAGTTCAGTTTTACTAAGTGTTTGGGTAATTTTTTGACTCAGTTCTGGGGTGAGTTTTCCTTGTTCCTCAATTGACTTTAATATCGTTTGTTTACGATCTTCAAGTTCTCGCAGATAACCTAACCGACTATCTAAAGTACGTAGTTGGGTATCATCTAACCCACCGGTCACTTCTTTACGATAACGCGCAATAAAAGGAACAGTGCTTCCTTCATCTAATAATTGAATAGCAGCTAAAACTTGTTCTGGTTTTACTGTCAATTCACCCGCTATAATATGGCTTATTTGATTATTTATCATGATATCTCTGTATATCTCGTCGATTAACGGAATGTAAACTTATTATGCAAAAAGCTAATTATATAACAAGAGAGGGCTACTTGGCACTCGATCGTGAATTGAAATATTTATGGAAAGAAGAAAGACCCCGTGTTACTCAAGCTGTATCTGATGCGGCAGCCCTTGGCGATCGGAGTGAAAATGCAGAATATATTTATGGAAAACGACGATTGCGTGAAATTGACAGACGAGTACGATTTTTAACAAAACGCCTAGAAATATTAACCATTATCGATCCTGATCCAAGGCAAGAAGGCAAAGTATTTTTTGGTGCTTGGGTTAAACTAGAAGATGAATCCGGTCACGTACAAATTTACCGCATTGTGGGAGCCGATGAATTTGATCCTAAAAAAAATTGGATTTCTATTAATAGTCCTGTTGCCAGAGCGTTAATTGGTCATAAAGTTGACGATGAAATATCAGTAATGACACCTAGTGGTAAAACTTATTTTTTTATCCTTGAAATTAGCTATACTCCAATTACATAACATTTTAACAAATTAATCATTAAGGAATTAGGGGTTTGGTATGAAAAGAAGAAAAATTTTGTTTTTTCAATGCATATTTTTTTTAATAATATTACTAATAATAATTTTTTATTATTTTTTTCAACTCAATAATAGAACATCCTCAGTACCATATACTGAATTAACCTTAAAATTTGATCAAGTCGAATTTGGCAAATTAGATGCTTTCTTTAAGAGACTTAATCAAGATGGATTCAATCAAGATGAACGACTCTATTTTGAACGATCCGGCTCGGTTCGCTTCTCTGATTGTAATTCGAATCAATATTATCAATTTAATGGATCTGGTATAAAATGGTACGGTTTTAAAAGTAATACCCGTATTTACAATAAATATTATCCTTCTTTTTCTGTTTTGATATTAACATTTGATTCTACGATTGAAGCTGAAAAATATAAGAAAATAATTGAAAAATCAGAGCTTCAATTAAATTCTGGTTACCACTGCGGAGTAAATAAAGGTCCTCATGCTATCATAACTAAAGGACATTTCGTTTATTACATTTCTTCTGCTAATATTTTCCTAGACTATGTAGTAAAATATGCTAAAGTTCTACAAGATCTGCCTATGTAGCCAATCGATTATTTATAGGCGTACTATCTACTGCCTATAAATTACGATGAATTCAGTTTACAATTAAGATCACGATTACTCATCATTGAATTTATTATGATCACCGTCAGCCAATTATTTATCTATCCGATTAAATCGCTTGCAGGTATTCCTCTAAATACGTCGAATGTTGTTGAAGGGGGATTCAAATATGATCGTGTATTGATGATTAGTGAACCTGACGGAACATTTATCACCGCAAGACAATTTCCTGAGCTTTTAAAACTAAAAACAGCTATAGTTAACAACAGTATTGTTGTTTCAACGTCAAATAACGAATCAATAGCAATTCAATTTGATGAATTTATTGAAACTAATGAACCAACCGAAGTTTGGGGTAACCATTTTACGTCTCATATTGCGCCAATCAGACTTAACCAATTTTTTAGTCACATCCTTCAAAAAAATGTGCAATTGCGTTGGATTGGCACCAATTTAACAAGAAGGACTAAACGATATCCTCAAACAGCGGTAAGCTTTGCAGATGGCTATCCTTATCTACTATTGAATGAAGCATCATTCAATTATTTACAACAAAGATGCTTGGAAAAGCTCGATACTCAGCAGTTTCGAAGCAATATCATCATTCAAGGTGCGCTTCCTTTTGCCGAAGATGGCTGGAAAACAATTAAAATTGGCGATGTCATTTTTGATATCGTTAAACCGTGTAGTCGCTGTGTACTTACCACTTTTAATATTAATACAGCAAAGCCTTTAGCTAATAATGAACCACTCAATACGCTCCGCTATTTTCGGACTGATGAGCAAGGGGAAATAGATTTTGGAATGAATATGATAGCTCGCAATGTCGGATCAATATCAATTGACGATCCTGTTGAAATACTTGAAAGGCAACCGACCAAAAAGTATTTAAAATCTTTTCCCGAAAATAATCGGTTTAACCACGAACAGTGTAATATTACTTTTGAGAACAATACAATCAAAGGAAATCAACAACAGACTATTTTAGAACAACTGGAACAACATAATATTACTCTCCCTTATTCATGCAGAGTTGGAATTTGTGGTAAATGTGCAGTGGTATTAAAACAAGGAAAAGTGAATCCTCTTACTCAATCTGCAATAAAACGCGATCACCGTATTTTAGCTTGTAGTTGTATACCTGAGGGTGATATCAAAATTGAATTAATAAAAAAACCTTAATGATAATTGGTTATATAATCCCGATTTATCAATAATAAATCGTTAATTATTGATTAAAATGGTTGATTGACACTTAATAAATTATTACCCCACTATGATGACAAGTTAGCCTGCCAATCAATACGTTAATAATGTTATATGGCTTCATTTTAAAACCGTTGATGCTAAATGCTATCCTTTAAAGTCATTTGTATTCAGTTTTAAAGCATTCAACTGCGATACCGTAACGAAAATCCCGTTTAAGTCATCGATTAATCAGATCAATACATTGCCTGCTTCACAACCTGCTGTGAATAACAAAATCAAAATATAACAGGTTTAAATCGAAATTAAGTTTTACTGACAAGACAATAGTCGGATTAGAATGGTATTGTTTACGAAATGGCTTCTAACTTAAGGTCTATCAACGAACTCTGATCCATGACATTTTTTTGGATTGGCGCCAGTCGATCATTCATCACTTTAATTGCTTCGGAAAAATAAAATGTTTTATTCATTGCCACAAATGTAGGTTGAGCAATAATACATAGTGAAGCATTTTCACCCGCTTCAACAACTAATAAAAAAACCCGTTGATCACTTTCTTGCATGCTGACTTCAACAATGTCCGCTAATTTAGGACGATATAGCTTAGGTTGTTGGCAAAAATACCAACTTTTTGGCATTTGAGGTTTAATAAAATTAGCCGCAACAATGGCATTAATGGATAATTCAATCTTTTGCGAGTCAGTTAATGCCAATATTTGACAACTATCATAAAATTGATAATAGGATGTTGCATCACTCACTGAAAATGGAAATTCCCTAAAAACATCAGGAATTAACATTTTACTGGAATAACATGAACGAAATAACATATCGTTTGATACTTCAAGCATCAAACTATCATATTGATTATCAAAATACCAACGCCAACAATCAGTTGGTCGAAAAGCAATTTTCATTGATATGTTATCCCTCCATAAAATTAAAAAATTACATAAAAGATAACATAATTTAGGTAAAAAATAAATAAAAAAGTAAAATAAAATTTATTTAATTATATAATTTTTAAAAATTTTAGCGATCCATTATCAAGATCAAAACGATCTAAGTTAGATCCTTTTGATCCCATTTGCGATCCTTTAAGATCACATCAAATTTAATACTAAAATTTAACTTTAACAAACCAGCCATTTTTTCTAACATTTATCCATAAAAAAAGGTGCAATTAAGCACCTTTTTACGACCAAGCCAATTTGGCTAATTGATTGATTAACTGGCAACATTGATACGTTTCATATCCGTCATATAGCTTCTTAATTTACGGCCAATAATTTCAATTGGGTGATGACGAATTTCATCATTTACATCACGTAATTGCGCATTATCAACGCTACCTTCTGGGATCGCTTTACCAAGATCGCCCGATTGTAACATTGGCATAAATTTTTCTTTTAATAATGGGATTGCTGCATTAGCGAAAAGATAATTACCATATTCAGCAGTATCAGATATCACCACATTCATTTCGTATAAACGCTTACGGGCAATCGTATTGGCAATTAAAGGAAGTTCATGTAAGGATTCATAATAAGCTGATTCTGGTAAAATACCTGACTCAAGCATGGTTTCAAAAGCAAGTTCAACCCCAGCTTTTACCATAGCGACCATGACTACACCCTGATCAAAGTAGGCTTGTTCATCAATTTTACCTTGGTATTCAGCGGCTTTTTCAAAGGCTGTTTCACCGGTTTCTTTACGCCATTTTAATAAGTTAGCATCATCATTTGCCCAGTCTTTCATCATGGTTGCTGAAAATTCACCCGAAATAATATCATCCATATGTTTACGATAAAGATCAGTCATGATCACTTTTAATTCTTTAGCTAATGCATTAGCGCGTAACTTAGCCGGATTCGACAAGCGATCCATCATTAAGGTAATACCACCTTGTTTCAATGCTTCGGTAATGGTTTCCCAACCAAATTGTAATAATTTACATGCATAAGCCGGATCCACACCGTCTGCCACAAGTTTATCAAAACAAAGTAATGACCCTGTTTGCAACATACCGCAAAGGATCGTTTGTTCTCCCATAAGATCAGATTTAACTTCAGCAACAAATGAAGACTGTAAAACACCAGCACGATGTCCACCGGTAGCCGCCGCCCATGCTTTGGCGATAGCTAAACCTTCACCTTTAGGATCGTTTTCAGGGTGAACGGCGATCAGAGTCGGAACACCAAATCCTCGTTTATACTCTTCACGTACCTCTGTTCCTGGACACTTCGGCGCAACCATGACAACCGTGATATCAGGACGAATTTTTTCGCCAACTTCAACAATATTAAAACCATGAGAATAACCTAAAGCGGCTCCCTGTTTCATCAATGGTTGTACTGCTTTTACTACCGCTGAGTGTTGTTTGTCAGGTGTTAAATTAATCACTAAATCAGCTGTAGGAATTAACTCTTCATAACTGCCTACTTTAAATCCATTTTCAGTTGCTTTTTTCCATGAAGGACGCTTTTCTGCAATCGCTTCTTTACGTAAAGCATAGGCAATATCAAGTCCTGAATCCCGCATATTTAAACCTTGATTCAGACCTTGCGCACCACATCCTACTATTACAATTTTTTTGCCTTTTAAAAAATCGGCTTCTGATGCAAATTCATCACGAGCCATAAAACGGCATTGTCCAAGTTGGTGTAATTTTTCACGTAAATTTAGAGTATTAAAATAGTTTGACATTAGGATCTCCATTAATTTATTTGTCATAATCGAATTGTCCAACACTATAACTGAATTTAATTATTGCGAAAATTGATATATTTAAAAAATCATATTGCATAAAATGCAATATACTTGCTAAATGTAATGCTTTCTTTTACTCTAAGCCACTATTTAATTATTGATAAATTATTCAATATGGATACACGATATAAGCAAGCAAATAAAGAAGCTAAGCTTTCACTGTTATTAACAATTATTTATCTTCTTGGCTGGATTGTTTGTGCTTACGGCGCTGGCGATAGAACTGGCTTTTTGGGGCTTCCATTATGGTTTGAATTATCCTGCATTATGGTACCTGTCGGGTTTATTTTATTATGCTGGATCGTTGTAAAATTTCATTTCAAAAACATCTCATTAGAACAAACTAAGTGATCAAACAATGCATTTAGATATTATATTACCGCTAGTCATCTATCTTATTTTTGTGTTTGCCTTATCTATCTATGCTTATGTTAAACGCAAAAAAGTCAATCAATTTACTGATTACTTTATTGGTAATCGAACAATGGGGGGATTTTTGCTCGCCATGACACTGGCGGCAACTTACATCAGTGCCAGTTCGTTTATAGGGGGTCCCGGTGCTGCTTATAAATACGGACTAGGCTGGGTATTGTTGTCTATGATTCAAGTCCCTACTGTTTTGCTATCTCTGGGAATTTTGGGCAAAAAATTTGCCATTCTAGCGCGCAAGTATAATGCTATCACGCTAAGTGATATGCTCTATGCTCATTATAAAAGTAAAACCATTGTCTGGTTTGCCAGTATTGCTTTAGTCGTCGCCTTTGTCGGTGCAATGACTGTCCAGTTTGTCGGTGGTGCCCGATTATTAGAATCTTCAGTAGGCATACCTTATAAAGTCGGTCTACTTATTTTCGGTATTGGTACGGTGATATATACTGCATTTGGTGGATTTCGAGCAAGTATCTTAAACGATGCTTTCCAAGGTTTAGTGATGATCATTGGCTCAATTTTACTTTTAACCGCCATTATTTATGCTGGTGGTGGATTAACGGCTATTATTGAGCGTTTAAAAGAAATTGATCCTGCATTATTAACCCCACAAGGCCCTGGCAATTTTATGGACTTTCCATTTATGGCATCATTCTGGATTTTAGTCTGTTTTGGTGTGGTTGGTTTACCGCATACAGCAGTACGTTGTATGGCGTATAAAGACAGTAAAGCGGTACATCGGGGCATCATTATCGGTACGATTGTTGTTACAGTTATTATGTTAACCATGCACCTTTCTGGTGCACTTGGGCGAGCAATTATTGATGATTTAACCATTCCCGATCAAATTGTCCCAACTTTAATTATTAAAGTGATGTCGCCACTCGCAGCAGGCATCTTTTTGGCTGCTCCTCTGGCTGCGATTATGTCAACCATTAACGCGCAACTGTTACAAGTCTCTTCAGTGATTATAAAAGATCTGTTTTTAAGCATAAAACCTGAAACAAAATGCAGTGACAAAACCTTAACGCGAATATCAGTTATCATTACCTTTATTTTTGGCGCACTGCTCATTTTAGCAGCTTGGAATCCACCGGATATGATAATTTGGTTAAATTTACTTGCTTTTGGTGGGCTGGAAGCGGTATTTTTATGGCCTTTGGTACTTGGCTTATATTGGAAGAAAGCTAATGCAACTGGCGCATTATGTTCAATGTTTGCTGGAGCCATTAGTTATACCTTTTTAGCCGCTTATAACATTAAAATTTATTCTTTCCATCCAATTGTTCCTTCATTAATTATTGGATTGGTTGTTTTTATCATCGCCAATATATTTGGTAACTTAAGGAAAAATTATGCCTTGGATTCAACTCAAAATTAACACAACAAGTGATCTTGCTGAACCAATAAGTGAGCTTTTGGAAGAATCAGGGGCGTTATCTGTCACATTTCAAGATACCTATGATACGCCTGTGTATGAACCCTTACCCGGTGAAACAAAACTTTGGGGTAATACAGATGTAATTGGGCTTTACGATGCTCAAACTGATTTAGATGAATTGAAAGCAATATTAAATCTTGATCAATATTCTTATAAATTCGAACAATTAGAGGATAAAGATTGGGAACGCGAGTGGATGGACAATTTTCATCCTATGCAATTTGGTCAACGCTTATGGATTTGTCCAAGTTGGCGCCCAGTCCCTGATCCTAATGCGATCAATGTTATGTTAGATCCAGGTTTAGCTTTTGGAACAGGTACCCACCCTACCACTGCGTTATGTCTTAAATGGCTTGATAGCTTAGACTTAAAAGATAAATTAGTGATTGATTACGGTTGTGGTTCGGGAATTCTCGCCATTGCTGCACTAAAACTAGGAGCAAAACGTGTCATCGGCATTGACATTGATCCTCAAGCTATTCAAGCCAGTCGAGATAATGCAGAACGTAACAATGTAAATCATGACATTGAACTTTATTTAACTGAAGATATTCCTGATAATTTACAAGCTGATGTTTTAGTCGCCAACATTTTGGCTGGACCACTAAAAGAACTTGAACCTAATATCAATAGTCTGATTAAACCAGCGGGATTACTTGGATTATCGGGTATTTTGACTTCTCAATCTCAAAGCGTCTGTACCGCTTACCAACCCCATTTTGATCTTGATCCCGTCGCTGAGCAAGAAGAATGGTGTCGAATTACTGGCAAAAAAAAGTAAAAAAATGACATTACCCCCTTTTAAGTTCGAGAAAAAATGCGTAATATAGCCGACCTTAAATTACTAAGCATTGGTAAGGTCACATTAAGAAATAATTTAATCGCCGCACCAATGGCAGGAATTAGTGACAGACCATTTCGAAATTTATGCTACCAGTTTGGTGCTGGTCTGACTATTTCAGAGATGTTTTTAGCTAATTCAGATGTTTGGCAAACAGATAAATCTGCTTTAAGAATGGTCTCAACGCAAGATTTGGGCATTCGCGCAGTACAAATAGTGGGTGCCGATCCTGACGAAATGGCTAAAGCGGCAGAATTTAATGCCAAACATGGGGCTGAGTTAATTGACATTAACATGGGATGCCCTGCAAAAAAGGTTAATAAAAAATTGGCAGGTTCTGCTTTAATGCAGTACCCGCAATTAATTGAACAGATTTTGCAAAAAGTTGTTGGTGCCGTTGATGTGCCAGTAACATTAAAAATGCGGACTGGATGGGATAAAAATCATAGAAATTGCATTGAAATCGCACAAATTGCGCAGGATTGTGGCGTAAAGGCGATTACTATTCACGGGCGCACCCGTGAATGTCTATTTAAGGGTGTAGCTGAATATGAATCAATTAAAGCAGTGAAAAAAAAGGTATCCATTCCAGTCATTGCTAATGGTGATATTTGCACCCCTGAACAGGCAAAAGATGTTTTTCAATATACGCAAGCTGATGCTATAATGATCGGCCGAGCGGCACAAGGGCGACCTTGGATATTTGAAGAAATTGCATTCTATTTAACACATGGAAAGTTACAAAAAGAAAAGACAGTTGATGAAGTTGAACAAATCGTTTTTACACACCTTGAAGAACTTTATCAATTTTACGGAGAATACAAAGGATTACGGATTGCCAGAAAGCATGTAAATTGGTATACCAAGAATTATGCTGATAGCGATCATTTTAGGCGCTTATTTAGTGTACTTAGCACCACAAGTGAGCAAGCTAGAACACTAAAAGCATTTTTTAGTCAAATTAGAAACAACAAAAAGAGTTAAGAATACTATGTCAGAACAACGCGTTACAGCTGCAGCACTAAAATTTACAACTGTAAACTCTCAAGACCAAATAACACAAAAACCTTTGCGAGATTCTGTCAAGCAAGCTTTAAAAAACTATTTATCACAACTTAATGGTGAAGATCCTAATGATCTATATGAATTAGTGTTAGCTGAAGTTGAACACCCATTCCTTGATATGGTTATGCAATATACACGTGGTAATCAAACTCGAGCGGCTAATATGCTCGGTATTAACCGTGGTACACTACGTAAAAAATTAAAACAATATGGAATGAGCTAATCGAACTGATATTGATAAGCTTATTTCATACAAAAAAAGCACCTGTTTATTAGGTGCTTTTTTGTTTTTATAACAATAAAAAATCACACGGATTAAAAATCAATACACATATTGATAATGAATTTTAAACAAATGTTTGTTAAAATACGCT
This sequence comes from Gilliamella sp. CG13, assembly GCF_046635805.1. Classification (NCBI taxonomy): domain Bacteria; kingdom Pseudomonadati; phylum Pseudomonadota; class Gammaproteobacteria; order Orbales; family Orbaceae; genus Gilliamella; species Gilliamella sp. CG13. Next base: position 190,005 of record NZ_JBIDFM010000003.1, on the reverse strand, counting down.
GATTTTTAAATTATCTAATCTGGAGAATTCTATGGCAGGTCATAGTAAGTGGGCCAATACCAAACATCGTAAAGCGGCGCAAGATGCTAAACGCGGTAAAATTTTTACTAAAATTATTCGAGAACTTGTAACGGCAGCCAAACTAGGTGGTGGCGATCCAGCGTCAAATCCTCGTTTACGTGCAGCAATGGATAAAGCACTATCAAATAATATGACACGCGATACCATGAATCGTGCTATTGCGCGTGGTGTAGGTGGTGAAGATGATAGTGATATGGAAACCATCATCTATGAAGGTTATGGCCCTGCAGGTACTGCCGTCATGGTTGAATGCCTAAGTGATAACCGTAATCGTACAGTATCAGAAGTACGTCATGCTTTCACCAAAACTGGGGGTAATTTAGGTACTGACGGTTCTGTATCCTATTTGTTTACCAAAAAAGGCGTTATTTCTTATCCTACAGGTACAGATGAAGACAAAGTAATGGATGCAGCTTTAGAAGCTGGAGCTGATGATGTTGTCACTTATGATGATGGTGCAATTGATGTCTTTACCACACCAGAATCATTTGGCGAAGTAAAAGATGCACTTGATGCAGCAGGTTTAGTTGCTGAATCAGCTGAAGTATCAATGATTCCTGCGACCAAAGTTGATCTTGATATTGATTCTGCACCAAAATTATTACGTTTGATCGACATGCTTGAAGATTGTGATGATGTTCAAGAAGTATACCATAATGGTGAAGTTTCGGACGAAGTTGCTGCCGCTCTTTAATGTCTATCATTCTTGGCATAGATCCTGGTTCTCGTTTGACGGGTTACGGTGTAATTCGTCAAACAGGACGACAATTAACCTATCTTGGTAGTGGTTGTATTCGTACAGCCGTCGATGATTTACCAACTCGATTAAAACGCATTTATGCAGGCGTTAGCGAAATCATCTTACAATTCCAACCGGATATGTTCGCTATCGAACAAGTCTTTATGGCACGTAATGCCGATTCAGCATTAAAGTTAGGGCAAGCGAGAGGCTCAGCTATTGTTGCTGCGGTCAACAACGATTTACCTGTTTTTGAATATGCGGCTCGTTTAGTAAAACAAAGTGTAGTAGGCACAGGGGCAGCCGATAAAAAGCAAGTTCAACACATGGTTAAACTCTTGTTAAAATTATCCGCCAGTCCACAAGCCGATGCCGCTGACGCATTAGCTATCGCAATTACTCATGCCCATATGAGTCAGTATTTGATTAAATCCAAAAAATAACTCAATTACATATCAATTATCATTTCAAGCTCGCGAGAGCGTTAATTTAAAGTTTTTTCTTAATTTTTTCTTAAAAATAATTCAAAGAAAAATCAATCATCAAAATGCTACTAGCCATCAATATTATACCACCAGATATTCAACCTAAAAAAAATGCACCAACTGAAATTGATGCATTTTAATAATATTGCTACAAAAGATAATAATTAGTTATTCTTTTCAGAAATAACTGTTTTTTTACCATATTTCTTTCCAAACCATTCAACAAATGTAGTCAAATACAAGAAAAATAATGGTATATAAAAGATGGCCAGGAAAGTTGCTGTAATCATACCACCAATAACACCAGTACCAACTGAATTTTGACTAGCAGAACCTGCACCATTATTTATTGCTAACGGCAATACGCCAAGAATAAAGGCAAATGAAGTCATTAAAATTGGGCGTAATCGTAAGCGACAGGCTTCCAAAGTTGCCTGAAGAATTGTTTTGTTCTCTTTTTGAATAGCGTCTTTAGCAAATTCAACAATCAGTATCGCATTTTTAGCTGTTAACCCCAAAGTTGTTAATAGACCAACAAAGAAGTATATATCATTCTCTAATTTAAACATTGAAGTAGCCACAACAGTTCCGAAGATACCAACTGGAATAGTCAAAAGAACAGAAATAGGGATCGTCCAACTTTCATAAAGTGCAGCTAATGCTAAGAATACAACAATGATAGAAATAATCATTAACATTGTTTTTTGAGAACCAGTTTCACGTTCCTGATACGATAATCCAGTCCAATCATAGGTGAATCCACGCGGTAATTTTTCTGAAATTTGTTCCATAATTTGCATAGCAGCTCCCGAACTTTGTCCAGGAATAGGCGCTCCACTTATTTCCATCGCTGAAACACCATTATAGCGAACCAATGAAGGAGAACCGAATGTTTTTGATGTCTTTGCAAAAGCATCATAAGGCACCATATCGCCATTGTTGTTTTTTACATGCCAAATACTGAAGTCGTCTGGTAACATACGATAATCTGCACTTGATTGTACATAAACTTTCTTAACTCGATTGTTATAAACAAAATCATCAATATATGCAGAACCTAATGCGGTTGACAATACACTATTTACAGTGCTAACCGATACACCTAACGCTTGTGCTGTTTCAAAATCAACATCGATTTTATACTGTGGTACATCAAGCATACCGCCAGGTCTGACTTGCGTTAATTGTGGATTTCTCATCGCCATCATCAAAGTTTGATAAAATGCCCCCATTAAAGCATCATGGCCTTGACCAGAACTATCCATCAACACATAAGAAAAACCATTAGACATTCCTAATGATGGTACAGCAGGAACATTTACAGCAAAACTACGTGCTTCGGTAATTGTTTTCAAAAATCCATTGGAACGTCCAAGTATTGCATTGATCTTTTGGTCTTTATTTTTTCTTAATTCCCAATCTTTAAGCTTAATGAATCCTAATCCGACATTTTGCCCTCGTCCCATTAAACTAAAGCCTGCTACAGTAAAAGTTTCTTTAACTGAATTAGCCTCTTGGGTTTTAAAATAATTGGTTGCTTTTGTTAATACAGATTCAGTTTGATCTAGTGTTGACCCAGGGGGTAATTCAACCATCATGATAATAACCCCTTGATCTTCATTCGGTAAAAATGAAGTAGGAAGTCTTATATAACCCACTGAAAAAATTAATACAATCACTAAATAACCCAAAAGACTCATTTTTGGTTTTTTTAAGGTTCTAATAACGCCTTTTTCATAAAGAGCCTGGCTGCGATTAAATGCTTTATTAAAGTAATAAAAGATTTTATCAACAATTAAAGCTATCCAATTAAATGGAGGAACCTGACCAAGTTTTTGGAAAATTGATTTTTTCTGATCGTTATTTTTAGACGGTGCTTTTAGAATTTGCACACATAAAGCAGGTGTCAAAATAATTGCCATTAATACTGACAATGCCATTGAGGTTACTATCGTAATTGAAAATTGTCGATAAATTCCCCCTGCGGCTCCACCAAAAAATGCCATCGGAACAAATACAGCTGATAAAACGACAGCAATACCAATTAATGCTGGCGTAATCTGCTCCATTGACTTAACAGTAGCATCATAAGGTGATAAACCTTCATCATGCATAATACGCTCTACGTTTTCAATAACAACGATAGCATCATCTACCAATAACCCTATTGCTAAGATCATTGCGAACATAGATAAGGTATTAATAGTAAATCCAGTAATATATAAAACTGCAAAAGTACCAAGTAAAACTACCGGAACGGTAATGGTAGGAATAATGGTTGAACGAAGATTTTGCAAGAACAAGAACATAACGATAACAACTAATCCGATAGCTTCAATTAGTGTATCAACTACGTTATCGATAGATAATTTTACAAAAGGTGTTGTATCATATGGGAAGTCATATTTAATATCTTCCGGAAAGATTTTAGCTAATTCAGCCAATTTAGCATCCACCGCATCAGAAGTATCCAATTGGTTCGCACCAGTCGCTAAATAAATCGCTAAACCACTAGAAATTTGTCCATTATAGCGTGATATAAAATTATAATCCGCAGCACCTAATTCAACTTTTGCAACATCTTTTAATAATAAATTAGAACCATCAGTATTAACACGAACTAAAATATTTTGAAATTGCTTAGCTGTTTTAAGTCTTGATTGTGCGGTAATTGTCGCATTTAATTCTTGTCCTTCTTTTATTGGATAAGAACCTAATTGACCAGCAGTAACTTGTGCATTTTGTGCTTGGACAGCAGCAATGACTTCTTGAGTAGATAATTTGAAATAATTCATTTTATTTGGATCAAGCCATATACGCATTGCATATTCAGAACCAAATAATGTTGTATCCCCTACACCTTGTACACGACGTAACGGATCTTGTACTGTTGAATAAATAAAGTCAGCGATATCGGCCTGTGTTTTATTAGGATTTGTTGAATAAAATCCAATTACTTTTAGAAAGTTAGTGTTATTTTTTGCTACAGATACACCATTTTTTTGAACACTATCCGGTAAACGAGATTTTACACTTTCAACTTTATTCAACACTTGAACTTGAGCGAAATCGGGATCAGTACCAGGTGCAAAAGTTAATGTCGTTTGAACAATACCTTGCGCACTACTCGTTGATTTCATATAGATTAAATTATCAATACCTGTAAGATTTTGTTCAATCAATTGAGTTACTGTATTTTCAATGGTTTGAGCATCTGCACCTGGATAACTTGCTGTAACCGTTACTGCAGGCGGGGCAATATCCGGATATTGCTCAATTGCAAGTAATTTGATGCAAAGTGCGCCACCTAACATCATCATAATTGCAATTACCCAAGCAAATACTGGGCGATCAATAAAAAACTTTGCCATTATTAAAAACTCCGATATTTTTACTTGAGATTATTTTCAATGATTGAATTTAACTTTTCTTGGCTTAAGGAATCAGGTTTTTCTTGATTTAGAACATCAGCCATTACTTTTTGATTAGGATCATTAAAGTTTTTACCTGATAAATTCAATAAACCTGAAACAACAACCTCTTCCCCAGCATTGATTCCACTGGTAACAATCCAATATCCAGGAATACCTGAATAAACCTTAACATTATTACGTTTTTCTAAATAATATTTTCTCTTTGATGTTTTATCAGAATTTTCATTCCCAATACTTTTATCATTAACTTTTTTACTATCAATTAACTCTTGAGTTGTTTCTTTCTCCTCAAAAGGAACAGCAACAATCGCTGTATAGTTACCAGCCTCATTACTTGTGATTCCTTTTTGAGGAACAAGAATCGCATTCTCAATATTTCCCAACGTATAATGAGGTTTTACAAACATACCGGGTAAAATTTTTGAATCAGGATTAGGAAATTCTGCTCGCAAAGTCACTGTCCCTGTTGTTTCATTAACTGTTTTATCAGAAAATTTAATAGCTCCTGTATATTCATATTTTGAACCATCATTGAAAAATAATTCAATTTTCGGATTGGCTTTATAAAGGGTATTACGATCTTTTTCATTTTTTTCAAAAATCGTTGCAGCTTGTGTCATATCGACATAAATCGGATCTAGCTTTTGTACTAATGCCATTGCCGTTTGCTGACCAGCATTGACTAAAGCACCTTCAGTAACGTTAGATTTACCGATATAACCCTTAATAGGAGAATAAACTTTAGTATAATCTAAATTTACTTTAGCTGTGTGCAAATTAGCTTCTGCTACAAGCACTGCCGCGTCTGCTTGTTGAGAATCAGCAGACGCTTTATCGTAATCTTGTTGACTAATAGATTTCGTTTTCAATAAACCTTCGTAACGTTTTAGCGTCAAATGTGCGATATTCGCATTTGCTTTAGCACTTGCAATACTCGCTAATGCACTATCGTATGTTGCTTGATAAATAGCAGGATCAATTTGATAAAGTGATTGACCTTCTACCACATTACTACTTTCTTCGAATTCACGTTTAAGAATAATCCCACTAACTTGAGGTCTAATTTCGGCTATTTGCGAAGCTATGACACGTGCAGGCAGTATTGTTTTAACCGTATAATTTAATGGATCCACTTTAAATACAGTAACCTGGGGTAATTGACTATCACCACTTTGTGACTGTTTTTTATCACAACTAGTTAATAAAAATAAACTGGTTATCGCGAGTGGCACGGTGAGTAATAGCTTGTTAAATCTCATATAAAATTGACCTCAATCAACAAAATTGTTATTTTTAATAATTATAAATCTTATTTAAAAGTAACCGATGATTTTACAAAAAATATGCATAAATTGTAAGTATCTTTACAGGTTAATAGCACAGAGTTCTAAAAATTAAAATCTAACATTATTAATAAAAAAATATATACCGATAATTATGATTATTGGCAGAAATAAAGTAATATATGCTTATTGATTTTTAGTGCGAAAAAATTAGGCTTGATAAGATGACACAATCAAAGGCATTTATGTACTGACAATCAATTGAATTTTTTTAATTTGCAAAGAAAAAGTAATTATTTTACATTGTGGTACTCCGTAATCACTTCATTCGATTCTTTTATTGAGTGATTTGAGTCTTTATTTAATTTAATTCTGAGATGGTTATTATGGATAATTTACGTATTGTTCTGATTGTTATTGCATCCTTGGTCATTATTGCATTATTGATACATGGATTATGGATTAATAAAAAGGAACGTTCTTCTCTGTTTAATTCAGATAAAAAAAGGAATATTAACCCTATTGCTCAACAGCAAACAGACATTTATATGGATGAAATAGAAGAAGATGATGTAATACTGATTAACCCCAAAAATAAAAAAACAACAACACCGCATGTTGAAGTTGTTGAGATCATTGAAAAAGAAGCACCTCCTCAGCAAGAGGATTTATTTAGTCATCAACCGATAGACGAACCAGAAGAAGATACTATCCTTGAACCAGTGATTAATCTTAATCAGGATCTCTTTGAAAATGAACCATTAGAAGAAAAAGTCGAAACAGAAAGTCAACTTGAAAAAACAGAAACAATCACAATAAGTGAAGAAATTCATGAAGTTGAACCTGTTAAGCAAAACGAAGTTTTGAACACTGAATCATCAGCTGACCATCATGAATCTGAAAAAGCAAACATCGACCATGAAGAAGATAAAACAGAAATCATTGTGTTAAATGTAACTGGCATTAATGGTCGATTATTACAAGGTGATGTATTACTTGCCAGTATTATGCAATCAGGTTTTCAATTCGGTGATATGCGAATTTTTCATCGCCATGTCGATCCTGCGGGCAACGGTCCTGTTTTATTTAGTTTAGCAAATATGGTTAATCCAGGCTATTTGGATCCTGAGACCATGCACGAATTTACCACACCTGGCGTTTCAATTTTTATGATTGCACCGACACAAGGAAACAATCAGCAAAATTTTAAACTCATGTTACAAACAGCACAACGTATAGCCGATGATGTTAATGGTGTTGTCTTAGATGATTCCCAACACATGCTAACACCACAAAAAATCGATAGCTACAAAGAACGCATCAAAAAAGCGTGCAACGAAATATAACCCAAATATAATAATAATTTTATCAACACCACCAACATTAGTTGGTGGTAAATGGACGGGAAATAAAAAGATTCTGATCCGATTGTTAACGATATTCACCATGATGAACATATTGATTTAATCAAGTCATTCATACTTGATTGGTGTCTAATAACATTTAAAAATCTTACTTTAAATTAAGAGCATACTAACATGTCACTATCTAATTCACCCGAAAACCTTACCCATGATTCACAACAAAAAGTCATCACTGAAGTTCAATCTTTACGTGATAAGATAAGACATCATGAATATTGTTATTATGTCTTAGATGCGCCTGAAATTCCGGATGCGGAATATGACAAATTGATAAAACAGCTTCAAACTATTGAACAGCAGCATCCCGAATTGATTACCCCTGACTCCCCTACTCAACGGGTTGGCGGTGCTCCCCTATCTCAATTTGCCTCAATAAAACATGAAATACCAATGTTATCTTTAGATAATGTTTTTGATGAGACAAGTTTTATTGCCTTCAATAAAAGAGTAAAAGATCGCTTACACTTAAAAGAAAATGAACCGGTAGAATATTGTTGTGAATTAAAATTAGATGGATTAGCGGTAAGTTTACTTTATGAAGATGGTCAATTTGTGCAAGCTGCAACCCGAGGAGACGGCACAACAGGAGAAGACATTACCGCCAACGTCAAAACCATAAAAACCATTCCACTGGTTTTAAGAGGAGAGCAGATACCAAGACGCTTAGAAGTTCGTGGTGAAGTGTTCATGTCCCACAAAGGTTTTGCTAAACTCAATGCTGAAGCAGAAAAACGAAACGAAAAAGTCTTTGCAAATCCTCGTAATGCAGCCGCTGGCTCTCTGAGACAATTAGACCCTAAAATTACTGCTAAAAGACCTTTATCGTTTTTCTGTTATGGTTTAGGTGTTATTGAAGGTGCCAATCTGCCCAATACGCATTATGACCGTTTAATGCAACTTAAAACTTGGGGATTACCTGTTAGTGATAAAGTTCAAGTGCGAAAAGGTGCGCAAGCTGCTTTAGATTACTTTAAACAAATTGGTGAAGAGCGCATGTCATTGGATTTTGACATAGACGGTGTGGTCATCAAAGTAAACAGTATCGCTTTACAAGAAGAACTCGGCTTTGTTGCCCGTGCTCCTCGTTGGGCAACGGCGTTTAAGTTTCCCGCGCAAGAAGAAATCACCCAATTAAATAAAGTTGACTTTCAAGTCGGTAGAACAGGCGCAATTACACCTGTTGCAAGACTAGAACCGGTATCTGTTGCAGGTGTGATTGTCAGTAATGCAACTTTGCATAACAGTGATGAAATCGCCCGATTAGGTGTCCGTGAAGGTGACTATGTTTCTATACGCCGTGCAGGTGATGTGATTCCTAAAATTGTATCGGTCATATTAGATCGAAGACCAGCCGACACCAAAGCGATTATCTTTCCAACCCACTGCCCGATTTGTGGTTCGCTAATTGTTCGCGATGAAGGGCAAGCGGTATCTCGCTGTGCAGGCGGACTTATTTGTCCAGCACAACGAAAAGAAGCGCTTAAACATTTTGTATCCCGTCGAGCCATGAATGTGGAAGGAATGGGTGATAGGCTAATTGAACAGTTAGTGGATAAAGATTATGTTAAAACACCCGCAGATCTTTATAGACTCACGGTACCATTACTATGTTCGTTAGATAAAGTAGGCGATAAATCGGCTAAAAATTTATTAGCAGCACTTGATACATCGAAAAATACAACTTTAAGCCGCTTTATTTTTGCGCTTGGTATACCAAATGTCGGTGAAGTGACGGCTGAAAATTTAGCTAACCAATTTGGTAATTTAACGGCAATTGAAAATGCATCACTTGAACAACTACAATTAGTTAATGATATTGGTGTGGTTATTGCTGAAAGTATCATTGATTTTTTCCAAGAACCCCATAACCGCGACGTAATAGAACAATTAACCAGTGATGACATTGGTATTCATTGGCAAGACACCAATCCCCAAGCACAAACAATGGCAACCGATTCACCTTTTTCGGGTAAAACGATTGTTTTAACCGGGACTTTATCTGTTTTAACACGTGATGAAGCCAAAGATAAATTAAAACAACTTGGTGCCAAGGTGACGGGAAGCGTATCAAAAAATACTGATCTGGTGATTGCCGGTGAATCTGCCGGTTCAAAATTAGAAAAAGCGCAACAACTTGGCATTAAAGTCATTGATGAACAAGAGATGTTAAGTTTGCTAAATGAATAAGATTGTTTGGACTTGTCCAGTTATAAAGACTATAACTGGCAACTCAACACCAAGGAGAAATTTATGCCATTATTAGATAGTTTTAAAGTAGATCATACTAAAATGAAAGCCCCTTTTGTCCGCGTTGCAAAAACGATGGTAACCCCAAAAGGCGATAATATCACTGTGTTTGATCTTCGTTTTACTATTCCAAATAAAGCACTACTACCCGAAAAAGGGATCCATACTTTAGAACATCTATTTGCAGGGTTTATGCGCGATCATCTAAACAGTGATACTGTTGAAATTATTGATATTTCGCCAATGGGATGTCGCACAGGATTTTACATGAGCTTAATCGGTCAACCTGATGAATCGCTCGTTGTTGATGCTTGGCTCAAATCCATGCATGATGTCCACAGTGTAACATCACAAAACCAAATACCCGAATTAAACGAATACCAATGTGGCACATACAAGATGCATTCATTGGATGAAGCCAAGGCTATTGCTGCAAAAATAATTCACTCAGGTATCGGTATTTGTCATAATCAAGATATCGCATTAACCGACGCTCAACTTGCCAAAATGGGTCACTAGGAGTTTTTTATGCCAAATGTTGTCATCGATTTTTTAGAAGGTCGTACTATTGAACAAAAACGAGAAATGGCGAAACGTGTAACGGAAGCGATTGTTCAAACGCTTAATTGTAAGCCTGAAGCAGTACAAATTATTATGCACGAATTATCCAAAGATCAGCTAGCAAATGGCGGTGAGCTAAGAATTGATAAGGAATAATACTTTTTTAATTCTGTTATTAATAGTGATTAATCCAGCACTATACTCGACATCTATTGCATAACAAAATAGTACGCAAATCTAAAAAAACCTCAAAAAATCATCACTAATTTTTTGAGGTTTAAATATATCAATTATTTTTGCTTTAACTAGTGTTGACCATTTTTCATGCCACATCCTACCAATTATCAATAATGTAAAAATGTGTTTAATGATCGCAGTGATGAAGATGAAGCAAATGTCCCATTTTATTAGCTTTGGTTTCTAAATAGTGTTCGTTATTTGGATTCTCGCCTACTTCCAAAGGAACTCTTTCTGTAACTTGAATTCCAGCTTGTTCTAACACTCTTATCTTTTCAGGATTATTAGTTAGTAAACGAATTTGTGATACACCAAGCAGTGTCAGCATATCAGCACAAAGTTTAAAATCACGCTCATCAGCAGCAAATCCTAACTGCTCATTCGCTTCCACCGTATCAAGCCCTTGGTCTTGCAGGGCATAAGCTCTAATTTTATTTAATAAACCGATATTACGACCTTCTTGCCGATGATAGATTAAAATGCCTTGACCTTCTTTTGCAATTTGTTTTAAAGCTGCTTCTAATTGAAAACCACAATCACACCGTAAACTAAATAACGCATCACCCGTTAAACACTCCGAATGCACTCTGGTTAAAACAGATGTTGCCTTTGAAATGTCACCAAAAACTAATGCGACGTGATCCTTGCCAGTTGCAATTTCTTCAAAACCTACCATAGTGAAACAACCCCATGGTGTTGGTAGTTTCGCTTCTGCGACATGTTTTAATTGCATTATTATCTCCGTATTAAATGAATTACATAAACGAGAATCTATTAAAAATAAACCACATTTATGATAAAATAGACAGCACAATATGCTTAGTTGAGTTTTTAAATGGGGTTAGTTATAAAAAAAACAATAGCTGCATTGGCTATTTTTTTAGTCGTACCATTGTTTATTATAGTCATAAATTGGCATTGGCTACCAGACACATTGAACGATAAATCAGAATATTTTTTTTGGGTTACTGAAACAGCAAGTTACCCATGGGCAATAATAACATCAATATTTTATTTCATTTTATTTTGTGCTTTGCTAGTCAGCAAAACAGATAAAATGTTAAAAAAGATTGTATTAGTATGGTTGGTTCTCGTGAGTGCTGTCCTCAGCGGACAAGTGATAAAATCTATCATAAAATCACAAACAGCAGAATCAAGACCTTATGTAATATGGATAACAAAAGAACATAATACAACTGACCAATATTTTTATTCATTAACCAAGCCAGAAAGAGCCGCTTTTATCAAAGAATCATTAATCAATTCATCTACAATACCGAATTGGTTATCCAAACACTGGCAAAATGAAACAGGGTATTCTTTTCCCTCTGGTCATACACTATTTGCAGCAACATTTGCTTTTTTAGCCATTGTGCTACTTAACTTCAGGCGTAATTATATCTTTATATCGTTGATTGTGATATGGACGATATTAATAGAAATAAGTCGATTATTACTAGGTATGCATACTCCTATAGATTTAATATTATCCGTCATCATTGGTTGGGGTATTGCATTAATCTGCTATTTTTATGCTAAAAAATGGCATATAGTAACGTAATCATTTACCCAGTTTTTGCGTTACTAAACGATTTAATGCCTTTAGATAAATCGGTAACAGGTTGTTTAACCGATAAATGGATAACAATAAAGAATAAAAAGTATTAAAAAGAAGAAAGGTCAACATTATGAAATTAATTTTATCGATTATATTGATTATTGCTATTTTTGCATTGTCTATTGCTTTAGGTGCAGCCAATGATCAAGTGGTGACATTTAATTATTTAGTTGCTAAATCAGAATTACGCTTATCTGTTCTGCTGGCAATTTTATTTGGCAGTGGTTTTCTGGTAGGTTGGTTTGTCACTGGTTACTTCTTTTTAAAATCGAAATTACAACACTCATCAACTAAACGCAAACTAAACAAATTACAAAAAAAGTATGATGAAGATATCGCAATAAATCAAAAAGCAACATTAACAAAAATTAATTAAGAATAGACGATTATGTTTGAACTGTTATTTCTGTTACTTCCTATCGCAGCCGCTTACGGTTGGTATATGGGTGACAGAAATGCAAAACAAAAATACTTAAACCAATCCAACCGGCTATCGCGCGAATATGTTGATGGCTTAAACTTTCTTTTATCAAATCAAAAAGATAAAGCTGTTGATTTGTTTTTAGATATGTTAAAAGAAGATGACAGCACCCTTGAGGCTCATTTAACTTTAGGAAACTTATTCCGTTCACGTGGTGAAGTTGATAGAGCCATACGCATTCATCAATCTTTAATGGAAAGTTCAGCATTGACGTTCGAACAACGCCTATTGGCAATACAGCAACTAGGGCGAGATTATATGGTTGCCGGTTTTTATGATCGTGCCGAAGAAATGTTCTTACAGTTAATTGATGAAGACGATTTTCAACAATATGCATTACAACAATTGATTATCATTTATCAATCAACCAGTGAATGGATCAATGCGATTAATGCAGCCACCAAATTAGTCAGATTAGGTAACATTAAATACAAAACAGATATTGCACAATTTTATTGCGAGTTAGCCGCTATTGCTATGTCTGCTGATGATATGGAAAAAGCTTATAACCTGTTACAAAAATCAGCTGCCGCTGATGCTAAATGTGCGCGTACCTCGCTCATGCTGGGTCGGGTATTAATGATACAAAACAAGAAAGAACAAGCCATTGAATCATTCAAACAAATTTTAACGCAAGATAAAGCCTTTATCGGTGAGGCATTACCTTTATTAAAAACATGTTATTTAGAATTAAATCAACCCGAACAGTTTAAACAATTTCTACAATTATGCGTTGATCAAGATAGTGGCAATGTTGCTGAATTAATGCTTGCCGATATAGTCGAAAAACAAAGCGGACTTGATGCTGCCCAAAACTACATGTATCGGGAATTACTCAAACACCCTAATTTAAAAGGGTTTTATCGATTGATGAATTACCACGTAGCCGATGCCGAAGAAGGTCGAGCAAAAGAAAGTCTTTCACTTTTACGTAAAATGGTTGGCGAACAGATCAAAACCGTCCCTAATTATCGCTGTATTAAATGCGGGTTTACTGTCAATTCCATTTACTGGCTATGTCCTGCTTGTCGTTCTTGGTCAACCATAAAACCTGTTCGTGATTTTGAACAACATTCAGATAATTAATAAGAGCTTTATATGTATTTAATTGATTCTCACTGCCATTTAGATAGCTTAGATTTTAGCAACAAATCGATTGATGAAGTATTGCAAGACGCAATACGTCACGATGTTAAACACTGCTTAAGTGTAGCAACCACGCTTTCAGGCTATGAATCGATGAGAGATTTTTTAAAACCCTATACTAAACAGTGCTCATTTTCATGCGGTATTCATCCTCTTAATTTAGAAGAAGAAAGCTATGACGCCGATCGCTTTGAAACATTGGCAAGCCAAGATAATGTAATTGCGCTGGGCGAAACTGGGCTTGATTATTACTATCAACAAGATAATCTTGAACAACAACAAGCAAACTTCAAGGAACATATTCGGTTAGGTCGTAAACTCAATAAACCTATCATTGTTCATACACGCAATGCACGCCAAGATACCTTAAGAATCTTAAAAGAAGAGCATGTTTATTCTGGGGTCTTACACTGTTTTACCGAAGATATCGATACGGCCAAACAATTGCTAGATATCGGTTTTTATATCTCTTTTTCGGGCATTATCACCTTCAAAAATGCTGAATCATTACGTGAAGTTGCCAGATATGTCCCCATGGATCGTATTTTAGTTGAAACCGATTCACCTTATTTAGCACCTGTTCCCTATCGAGGGAAAGAAAACCAGCCAGCTTATGTTCGTGAAGTTGCTGACTATTTGGCAGTATTGAAAGGTGTTTCTATAGACGAAATAGCACAACAAACAACGAATAACTTTTGTCAATTATTTAATTTACAAGGGGCATTACATGAGTAATAAGTTAACTATAGATTGGGATGATTTTTTAACGAATTATTGGCAAAAAAAGCCAGTTATTTTACGTGATGCTTTTAAACACTTTGTTGATCCTATCACGCCTGAAGAACTTGCAGGTTTAGCGATGGAAGAAGAGATTGATAGCCGAATAGTTACCAACAAAAATGGGAAATGGGATGCCCAATTTGGTCCTTTTATCGACTTTAGCCATTTAGGTGAAAACCATTGGAGTTTGCTGGTACAAGCAGTTGACCACTGGCATGAACAAGCAGCCACCTTAGTTGCCCCTTTTAAATGCTTGCCTCAATGGCAATTTGAAGATCTGATGATTTCTTACGCAACAGATAAAGCAGGCGTGGGGCCTCACATTGACAATTATGATGTATTTATCATACAAGGCAAGGGATGCCGACGTTGGCAAGTTGGCGACCGAAACGAACACTACAAACAATTTAGTGCTCACAAAGCATTGCTACATGTTGAAAGTTATCAACCCATCATTGACGAAGAAATTACAGCAGGCGATATTCTGTATATACCGATAGGCTTTCCACATAATGGTGTCTCAATCGGCGAATCGCTTAGTTATTCAGTCGGTTTTAGAACCCAAACGTCTCAAGAACTATTAAGTGGCTTTGCCGATTATGTTATCGACAACCTACCCAATGGCATATTTTACCAAGATCCCAACTTAACATTACCTAAAGATTCCTATCGAATACAATCCTATGAATTAGAAAAATTACAAAACCAGATAATTGAACTGGTTAGAACGCCTAAACTCTTTAACGATTGGTTTGGTAAACACATTACTATTCCAATGCATGAATTAAATATTGTTCCTGTCGAGCCACTATATCAATTTGATGAATTTGTCTCGCTTTTAAAAACTAATAATCTGTGCCGAGTTCCGAGCATACGCATTCTAAAAGTAGGTGATTATGGCTATATTCATGGTGAAAAAATCCATTTGCCGATGCCGGTTATTGATCTTTTATGCCAAGAAGAAGAGCTTTATTATGAACAGCTAGAAGATGAATCGACTTTAAAGGTCATTTTGGATTTAGTCAATAAAGGCTATTGGTATTTTATCGAAGACTAATCAAGATTATCCGCTGAGGAACACTCAGCGGAAATTAGCTATCAATCATTTAAATTTAAAAACTAAGATTTACTTAATAAATCATCTATACCCTGTCACGATTCTTTACACAAAATAAAATTATCACTAGTTGATGCATCCTTTAATATTTTTATATATAAAGTTACTTACAAGAAATGATTATTTTCTAGCAAATAACCAATTGTAAAGGCTTTTAGCTTGGATTTTTAAAGTTTTTAAGTATATACTTTGCACCGCTTTTAAACGACCTTATTGAATTAGCCTACAACCTATTTTAAAAGGTAAAGTTTAAATAAGTAACTCACTATTCACAATCATTAGAGGTAAATATGAAAACTGCGATAGACCCAATTAAACAAGCTGCAAGTGAAACTGGATCCACCACAGCTTATCAAAAAAGAACGCTTTTTGCCTCTACAGTCGGCTATGCATTAGATGGTTTGGATATGATGATTTTAGGGGTCTGTTTTACCCTAATTCAAGCAACTTTTAATCTAACCAAAACCGATTTAGGAACATTAACTTCAGTAACATTATTAGGTGCTGTACTGGGCGGAATTCTTTTTGGAACCTTAGCAGACAAATATGGTCGTGTTAAAGTCTTTTCATGGACAATTATCATATTTTCTGTATTTACTGGGCTGTGTGCTATTTCACCAAATTATGAAAGCTTTTTAGTTTTCCGTTTTTTAAGTGGTCTTGGACTAGGTGGAGAATTTGGCATTGGCATGACGTTGGTGTCAGAAACATGGTCAAAGCATAAACGTTCAAGAGCGACATCGATTGTTGCGTTAGGATTTCAGTTAGGCATTATACTGGCAACCTTAACGGTAAATTTTGTAGGAGAAGCACACGGTTGGCGTTGGGCTTTTGCTGTCGGAGTACTTCCTGCTTTGTTTGTTGCCTGGACACGTAAAGGATTGAAAGAGCCTGAAATTTGGCAATCATTAAAAGATCAAAACAAAAATAAAATTGCATTAGGTAAACTATTTAAAAATGTCAAAACATCAGCAACCACGGTTGGTTTAACCATTGCTTGTGCCGTACAAAACTTTGGTTTTTATGGCATCATGACTTGGATGCCAACCATGATCGCAACCGAACGTGGTTTATCATTCAAAAATACGCTATTTTGGACGATATCCACCACAATTGGTATGTCATTAGGTATCTTAATTTTTGGTTGGCTATGTGACAAATTTGGACGCCGTCCTTCTTATATTGTCTTTCTATTAGTTTCAGCGTTATCTATCTGGTTTTACTTTCAACAAATCGATATGATCGTTTTGATTTTATTTGGTTCAGTCATTGGCTTTTTCGTAAACGGCATGATGGGGGGTTATGGGGCATTACTGGCCGAACATTATCCGACAGACGCTCGTTCAAGTGCTGAAAACATTATCTTTAATGTTGGACGAGGCATTGCTGGCGTATCACAAGTCTTAATTGCTTATTTAGCGACAGTTTATTCAATAAGCTACGCACTAGCGCTATTATCTGCGGCTTATCTATTATCGGCTGCTGCATTTATGTTTTTAATTCCAGAAACAAAAGGAAAAACGTTAGAATAATTTCTATTATTACAGGGCTTAACCCTGTAATAATACCGCCCAACATAGCAAAATATCATGTGGTACACAAAAGTGAATAGTTCAATGCAATGACAATTATTTTGAACAATCTGTTGATTTGACGTTAATGGATAACATTTTTTTATTATTCAAGTAATAATCATATCGAATACCATCCATGAATATTTCTTTAAAATGAGCAATACCTTTGTTATCAGAACAATAAAGCTCAAGAATCTCTGTGCGAGATGATTGTTCAAACTCTGGTGAGGTTAATTCTACTTCTTCAATATTTTTTATTTCGTATTTATATATAAACTGATCGTTGTCCTTTAAAACATCCACTAATGTAAAATTCTCATCATAAACAATAGGAAGTTGTTTTTTCATTGAATCAATAACTATACGTTGATTTTTTTCTTTATAGCTCCCACTATCACAACCAAATAGCGCCAAACTCCATACCAATAATGCAGATATTTTTTTATATTTCATGCTATTACCCATAAGTAAAATTAATATTATTTTGTTTTTTCCATTTTAAATAAAACAATTAATAAAAAAATAAAAAGTCCCTATATAATTTGAATGAGGATTTTAATTTATATGGTTAAAATTTTACAACATAAAATATATTCTTATTTTAATAGTAAGCGTCAATATCAATACACTGTGTTAATTAAACTTTAGGTAATAACCTGATCGTTATCTTCTATCATTAGAAAATCATCATTTAATTAACTAACATAAATACATCATTTTGAGTTGATAATCTTCATTTTTTAAAATGATATTTAGATTCACATCTTTCTCAATAAACAAAATAAAAAAAGGGCTATTAATAGCCCTTTTCACCTTAATCGATATTCTACAATTTACCATCACAATCACTTGGTTTTAAATTGAGTGTTAATGCGTTACTATTATTGATATAGTAATTATGTGTAGCACCTTCAGGGAAAGCAAGTCTTAATGCTTTCTTCATTAAATCTGTACTACAATAATCGGTGAGTAAATTATTTAATAATGTCTTTTGAGTATTCTCAACTTTTAAATCATCTGGCGTCACACCTTTGACATCATATTTATAATTAATTGTGTTGTTTTCTTTGGATACATCCACCAGCGAAGTATTCTGATCAATATTCATTGGTAATGTTTGTTTAATATTTTTAATCACCGCATCTTGTGCAAGATTATAGTTACCCTCTTTTAACTTATTCAATATATCGTTACTTTCTGCTTTTGCTTGTTCAAAATAATCTTGTGTTTTATCGCTGATATCTGCACCTGTTTGCTGTACTTTCTGTTTAATATCATCAACAGTCGATTTAGAATTATCACAGTTAACTAAAAAAACACCTAATAATGCAAGCGTGATTACTTTAAAAAATTTCATTTTTTTGCCTTTATTCTAAGTTAAGTTTTAACACTATTATGAACAATGCATAATAGAACGTGATTTAAGATGTCTAGCTTAAAAATTTTTTGTAATAAAAGAGCCTGAGCAGCTCTTTTATCACGATATAAACATGAGATTAGTTAGTATGCTCACCACCCGTTACACCATAAGTTTCTGCAGTGGTATAACTTGACTCTTCTGAAGCTAAATGTACATAAACCCCTGCAAGTTCAACCGGTTGACCTGCTCTTTTAAGTGGTGTTTCTTTACCAAATTCAGGAATTGCATCGCTGAGTTGTCCGCCACAAACTTGTAACGGCGTCCAAACCGGACCGGGTGCAACACTATTAGCACGAATACCTTTACTTGCTAATTGCTTAGCTAATGCTTTTGTAAAAGCGATAATTGCCGATTTAGTTGAAGCATAATCTAATAATGTTGGGCCTGGTTGGAAGGCTTGAACAGATGAAGTAGTAATAATTGTCGATCCTGGTTTTAAATAACCTAATGCCGCTTTAGTTACCCAAAATAGCGAAAAGACATTAATTTCGAACGTTTTGCGAATTTGCTCTGTAGTCAGATCCATAATATCAGCAACCGCAGTTTGTTTACCTGCAACCAATGTTAGATTATCTAACCCACCAAGTTTATGATGAGCTTCATCGACCATTTTTTTACAAAACGCTTCATCACTTAAATCGCCGGGTATCAATACGGCTTTACGTCCGGCAGCTTCAATAACTTTTGCCACATCTTCAGCATCTTTTTGCTCATCAGGATGATAATTGATCGCTACATCTGCCCCTTCTTTGGCATACGCGATTGCCGCTGCACGACCAATACCCGAATCGCCACCTGTGACCAACATTTTAAGACCTTCTAAACGTTGATGACCTTTATAGCTTTTTTCACCACAGTCAGGAATCGGATTCATCTCACATTGCAAACCGGGCGCTTTCTGTTTTTGTTTTGGAAATTTTTCATGATAATATTTGGTCGTTGGATTACAGGTTTGTTTACTCATAATTTTCTCCTAAGTTAAACACATACATGTTCATAAACGATAAATAACTTAAACAAAATCAATTAACAATGACAAAACCGTATAACTTGAAAAAAGTAGAAACGAATCAATTAACAATATTGATAAATAAGATGAATAGAGATAAAAAACTTAAATATTATTTTTAAAAATCATTAATCTGTGACGAACTGAATTCAAACATAATATTAACTGTGGCTGTCCATAAGTAACGGGGCGAGAATACAATTTATCAATCAACAAGAAGAAAATGCATAGAATTTGATAAACGATCTCAGTTTAACAAATAAACGTTTATTAAGCCAGTACACAACAAATTAATCTCAATATTGCAAAACTTAATGACCTATGATTGTTTGATTAAAAGGATAAATTATCAATAAACGATCATTTATCTGTCTGACAATCATCCGGATTAAGTTCAACAATAATGATCTCTTCATTATTGATGAAGTAATGATAGTGGGCGCCATTTGGAAACACATTTTTCAGTTCTTTCATTTGTGGCACATTTTGGCAATAATCATCAAGTAAATTACTTCGTAAAGTATCAAGCGTCGACGTTAATAATAGTGCCTGTTTTGGTGTGTTTTTTACGCGGTATTTATAATGGATAATATTATTGTCAGCAAAAACATCAAATAGCGTTGTCAATTCATCAATTTCAATCGGTAACTCGTTTTTAACCGCATTAATTTCTAAATTTTGAGAAGCGAGTAAATCATTATTAGGTTTTGTTAAACTGTCAGCAGAGGAATGATTTGACGCGGGCTTAGCATTATCACAATTCAGTAACACAAAACCAAAACTTATTAACACTATTATCTTTAATATGTTCATACATATTTCGCCTTTTTTTATTTTAAACGTGTATTTTTGATATTAAACAGGATAAATAAGCAGATAAAAACGATTAATGATTAACATTTATACACTAATCTTTGAAAAATGCCAATTAAAAACTCGTGTCATAATCAAATCTTTTTAGACATCAATCTTTATTATTTTAAAACTTCTTGCAATCGCAAAAGCAAGACTCTAAAAAAACCAAAAAAAACAGTTGAATTTTTTTCTAAAACGAGTATTTTGTTAAGAATACTTACTCAAAGAAGCAAAAAAATTTAAATAAAACGTATGAATTTTTCACTTATTATCGTCCTCATCAACATTCTTGTCAGCGTGGTCATTATTCCAGCGCGGGGGCGTTCTTTGAGTTAAAAAAGCTTCATAGTTAACCCAAAACCCCCGCCCCAAAAAGCGGGGGTTTTTTTATGAGCAATGCAAATACCTGAAAAAAAGAGCGAGGAATAAATGTTAGGAACACAGTGGATAGTAAAAACCTTAAAAGAAAAAGGCGTTACCACCGTATTTGGGTATCCTGGTGGACAAATTATGCCTCTGTATGATGCCCTTTATGATGGCGGTATCGAACACGTGTTATGTCGTCATGAACAAGGTGCAGCAATGGCTGCTATAGGTTACGCAAGGGCGACAGGCAAAACAGGGGTATGTATTGCCACATCGGGGCCGGGAGCAACCAATATTATCACGGGACTTGCAGATGCGTTGATTGATTCAGTTCCAATCGTTGCAATAACGGGGCAAGTACCTAATAACTTAATCGGTACTGATGCCTTTCAAGAAGTTGACGTATTAGGTTTGTCATTGGCGTGTACTAAACACAGTTATTTAATTGATGATGCGCATGACTTACCCAATATATTCGAGGAGGCATTTACCTTAGCCAACTCAGGCAGACCGGGACCAATATTGATTGACGTTCCGAAGGATATCCAGCTTGCCGACTTAGATTACCAACAATATTTAACCAACCACACTTCTCAAAGTTATCTCAACAAATCAAAATCCTTTGTTATCTCTTCTGATGATATAAAATTAACTAAAGCGATGATTCAAGATGCTAAAAAACCCATGCTTTATATTGGTGGTGGAGTTGGGCTTTCTGGCGCGATATCAGAATTAAGACAATTTATGGAAATGACTCAAATTCCGAGCGTTTCAACCTTAAAAGGATTAGGGGCTGCTGATATCAATAATCCCTATTATTTAGGATTAATTGGCATGCATGGTTCTAAAGCAGCGAACTTAGCCGTGCAAGAGTGTGATCTATTAATTGCGTTAGGGGTACGATTTGATGACCGTGTTACCGGAAACCTGAATGAATTTGCTCGCCATGCTAAAGTCATTCATATTGATATCGATCAGGCTGAAATTAATAAATTAAAGCAAACGCATTTAGGGTTACAAGGCGATATCAAACAAGTCTTACCTTTAATTCACCAAACCGTATCGATAGAAGATTGGCACAAAAGAATAGACCAATTACGAAAAGCGTATCCAACTCGTTATGATCATCCGGGTGAACCTATCTATGCCCCAGCGTTACTAAAAAGCCTTTCAGAACAAAAAACAGCTACCACAATTGTCACTACCGATGTTGGTCAACATCAAATGTGGACAGCTCAGCACATGCAATTTAACCACCCACAAAACTTTATTACTTCTAGTGGACTTGGCACAATGGGGTTTGGTTTACCAGCAGCCATTGGAGCACAACTAGCAAGACCAAATGATTGTGTGATTTGCATTTCTGGCGATGGCTCTTTTATGATGAATGTTCAAGAGCTGACCACAATTAAACGCAAAAAATTACCGATTAAGATTGTATTAATTGATAATCAACGTTTAGGCATGGTTAGACAATGGCAAGAACTCTTTTTCAATCAAAGATACAGCGAAACCAATTTATCTGACAATCCTGATTTTTTAATGCTGGCTAAAGCCTTCGATATCGACGGACAAAAAATTACCCAAAAATCAGAAATTCAAAGCGCCATCGATACGCTATTAAATTCAACAGGAGCCTATTTATTACATGTGTGTATCGATGAGCTTGAAAACGTGTGGCCTCTTGTTCCACCTGGTGCTGCCAATGAACATATGTTAGATAACAACAGTAAGGAGTAAAGGATGAGTAATAAAGAACAGCATCAATTTACTATCACCGCTTATGATAAATTAGGAACACTTGAGCGTATCTTACGGGTTATACGCCACCGTGGTGGTCACATAAAACAGATGCAAATGCAGACTAAAGATGATCAGATTCTATCATTATCTTTAGCATTAACAACAAAACGCCCTATTTCAGCACTACTTAATCAGATCGACAAATTGGTAGACGTGATATCGATTGAAATATAGTTATTTTCAATAATAAATCATGATGAAATAATAAGTTAAATTTATAAAAGTATACACTTTAGCAGTTAAACAAAATCGATAGTATAGTATAATGCTTGACCGTTTATTGTTGAAAGCACCGAGCTATATCTATGCTAAACAAAAGTAAAATTTAAGAGGAAATAAAAATGAGTTCTACAGCAAAATCGGATTATATTTGGTTCAATGGTGAAATGGTTCCATGGGCAGATGCTAAAATTCATGTCATGTCTCATGCTCTACATTATGGTACTTCAGTTTTTGAAGGAGTTCGTTGTTATAAAACTCATCAAGGCCCTGCTATTTTCCGTCATAGAGAACACGCACAACGATTGCTAAATTCAGCCAAAATATACCGTTTTCCTGTTCCTTACACGATTGAAGAAATCATGGAAGCAACGCGTCAAACTATCAAGAAAAATAACTTAGAAAGTGCCTATATTCGTCCTCTTGTATTTATTGGTGATGTCGGTATGGGCGTTAATCCCCCTGCTGGTTATCAAACTGATGTCATGATTGCCGCTTTCCCTTGGGGTGCCTATTTAGGTGAAGATGCATTAGATCAAGGAATTGATGCGATGGTTTCTTCATGGAATCGTGTCGCATCCAATACCATTCCAGCAGCAGCAAAAGCTGGGGGCAACTACTTATCATCATTATTAATTGGCTCAGAAGCTCGTGCTAATGGTTTCCAAGAAGGGATTGCATTAGATGTACATGGTCATCTGTCAGAAGGTGCGGGTGAAAATCTATTTATCATTAAAGACGGTGTACTATTCACCCCAGTATTATCTTGCTCTGCACTTCCTGGTATCACTCGTGATGCCGTATTAACGCTTGCTCGTGATTTGGGTATCGAAGTCCGTGAACAAATTTTATCGCGCGAATCACTCTATTTAGCTGACGAAGTCTTTATGACCGGTACCGCTGCCGAAATTACACCTGTACGAAGCGTTGACCGCATTCAAGTAGGTATTGGACGTTGTGGCCCAATCACTAAACAGATCCAACAAACATTCTTCGGGTTATTTAACGGTAAAACAGAAGATAAATATGGTTGGTTAGATATTATTAAATAATATCTCAAAAAATCCGCTAACTAATACGGCGGATAAATACTTTTTGTAATGCGATGTACATCAAAACATGATGGACTCATCAAAATGATAAACCGATTAAATCGGTCGCAAGTATAATAAGAACTTGGGAGCAACAAATGCCTAGATATCGTTCAGCTACCTCCGTTGAAGGCAGAAACATGGCAGGAGCGCGCGCTTTATGGCGTGCTACTGGCGTAAAAAATGAAGATTTTGGTAAACCTATTATCGCCGTCGTAAACTCATTTACTCAGTTTGTACCGGGACATGTCCACCTTAAAGACATAGGACAACTAGTGGCTAAACAGATTGAAGCATCAGGTGGTATTGCTAAAGAGTTTAATACCATTGCAGTAGATGACGGTATTGCAATGGGGCATGGTGGTATGCTTTATTCGTTACCTTCACGTGAACTTATTGCCGATTCTGTAGAATACATGGTCAATGCGCACTGTGCTGATGCGATGATCTGCATCTCCAACTGTGACAAAATCACCCCCGGTATGTTAATGGCATCACTCCGTTTAAATATCCCAACGGTTTTTGTCTCTGGTGGCCCTATGGAAGCTGGAAAAACCAAGCTTTCAGATCAAATCATCAAACTTGATCTTGTTGATGCCATGATTCAAAGCGCCAACCCCAATGTCAGTGACGCAGACAGTAAAGCGATTGAAGAATCAGCCTGTCCGACGTGTGGCTCATGTTCAGGCATGTTTACAGCGAATTCAATGAACTGCTTAACCGAAGCTTTAGGGCTTTCGTTACCCGGTAATGGATCACTCATTGCCACTCACAAGCAACGTGAACAACTCTTTTTAAAAGCGGCCAAACGCATAGTTGAAATTACCAAACGTTATTACGAACATGATGATGAATCTTATCTACCAAGAGCCATCGCCACCAAAGCAGCCTATGAAAATGCCATGTCACTCGATATTGCGATGGGAGGCTCGACCAATACCGTTTTACACTTGCTTGCAACAGCGCAAGAAGGCGAAATTGATTTTACGATGTCAGATATCGATCGACTATCTCGTCAAGTACCGCATCTGTGTAAAGTTGCGCCAAGTACAGCAAAATACCACATGGAAGATGTACACAGGGCGGGCGGTGTGGTATCCATCATGTCAGAACTTGACAAAGCAGGACTACTAAATCGCAATGTTCACAATGTGCTTGGACTGTCATTACAAGAAACCTTTGCACAATATGACATTACGCAAACCCAAGATGAAGAAGTAAAAAAAATGTATCGCAGTGGGCCGGCTGGGATTCGTACAACGAAAGCATTTTCACAAGATTGTTATTGGGACACACTGGATGACGATCGGGAAAATGGTTGTATTCGTGACAAAGCACATGCTTATAGCCAAGACGGCGGACTTGCCACACTCTATGGTAATGTTGCCCAAGATGGTGCTATCGTAAAAACAGCCAGTGTTGCCGCTGAAAACCTTGTGTTTAGAGGGCCTGCAAAAGTATTTGAAAGCCAAGAAGATGCAGTTGATGCCATTTTAGGTGGAAAAATAGTTGAAGGTGATGTCGTTGTGATCATCTATGAAGGCCCAAAAGGTGGGCCGGGAATGCAAGAAATGCTCTACCCTACCAGCTATTTAAAATCAATGGGACTTGGTAAAGCTTGTGCACTTATTACTGACGGTAGATTTTCAGGCGGATCATCAGGCTTATCCATTGGACATATTTCACCAGAAGCGGCTAACGGTGGCGTAATTGGTCTGGTACGTAATGGCGATATTATCGATATTGACATTCCTAATCGAAAATTAGTTTTAGATGTGCCTGAAGATGAACTAGAACGTCGTCGGGTGGCAGAGCTTACTCGTGGCGACAAAGCATTTACCCCTCATAATCGTGACCGCTATGTGTCGTTTGCCCTAAAAGCTTACGCAAGTTTAGCGACCAGTGCTGATAAAGGTGCAGTCCGCGATAAAAGTAAACTAGGTGGCTAAAAGTGAAACAACAAACAATACTGACTGGTGCTGATTATTTAAAAGCAACGCTTTGCAGTGCCGTATATGATGTGGCGCAAGTCACACCGCTGGAAAAAATGGATAAACTATCTGCCAGACTAAATAATCAGATATTTGTCAAACGTGAAGATCGTCAGCTAGTGCACAGTTTTAAAATTCGAGGTGCACAAGCGATGATCGCCAGCCTTTCCCCAGAAGAGCGACAATGTGGCGTTATTGCTGCTTCAGCTGGAAACCACGCACAAGGTGTGGCATTTTCAGCGAGCAAATTAGGTATAAAATCGCTCATTGTTATGCCGTTAACGACAGCGGACATCAAAGTAGAAGCAGTAAAAGGATTCGGTGGTGAAGTTTTACTTTATGGTGCGAATTTTGACGAAGCCAAAGCCAAAGCCTTAGAATTAGCCAAAGAACAACGACGCATTTTTATTCCCCCTTTTGATCACCCACTGGTGATTGCCGGACAAGGCAGTATTGCCATGGAACTGTTGCAACAAAATGCCAAACTCGATCGCATATTTGTCCCCGTTGGCGGTGGTGGGCTTGCAGCTGGTGTTGCTGTACTAATTAAACAAATTATGCCATCGATTAAAGTCATTGCAGTTGAACCTGAAGATGCTGCCTGT
Source organism: Gilliamella sp. CG13 (assembly GCF_046635805.1). Taxonomy (NCBI): domain Bacteria; kingdom Pseudomonadati; phylum Pseudomonadota; class Gammaproteobacteria; order Orbales; family Orbaceae; genus Gilliamella; species Gilliamella sp. CG13. The sequence continues at coordinate 163,439 of NZ_JBIDFM010000003.1, read as the reverse complement.
TTAAAAGCCGCCTTAGATGCAGGTCACCCAGTTGATTTAAATCGAGTAGGTTTATTTGCTGAAGGGGTTGCCGTTAAACGAATCGGTGATGAAACATTCAGACTTTGCCAACAATATATCGATGATATTATTACTGTTGATAGCGATGAAATTTGTGCGGCTGTCAAAGATTTATTTGATGATGTTCGTGCCATTGCAGAACCATCGGGTGCGGTCGCACTGGCGGGACTGAAAAAATACGTTGAAAAACACAATATTCAAGGTGAAAACCTTGCTCATATCTTATCGGGAGCTAATTTAAACTTCCATAATTTACGTTATGTGTCAGAACGCTGTGAATTAGGTGAAAAACGAGAAGTCTTAATCGCCGTGACGATTCCAGAGAAAAAAGGCAGTTTCCTAAAATTTTGTCAGATCTTGGGTGGGCGTTCAGTCACCGAATTTAATTACCGCTATCATGATGAAGAATCGGCATGCATTTTTGTGGGTGTTAAAATCACTAAAAATAGTGAAAAAGATGACATCATGCAACAACTCACTTCAGCCGGTTATCCCGTGGTTGATCTGACTGATGATGAAATGGCTAAATTGCATGTTCGCTATATGATTGGTGGCAAGCCTTGTCAGCCAATTCAAGAACAAATTTACAGCTTTGAATTCCCAGAATCGCAAGGGGCATTACTCAAATTCTTACAAACACTTGGTACTAACTGGAATATCTCAATGTTCCATTACCGAAGTCATGGGACTGATTATGGTCGCGTTCTTGCTGCATTTGAAATTGATCAAACCAATAGTCATGATTTTGGTAAACACTTAACCGAATTAGGTTATGGTTTCCATAACGAAACCGAAAATCCATCGTTAAAACTTTTTTTAACCAATTCGCATTAAATAAAGGAAGACTATTCACTTTTACGGGCGTTAATTAAAGTGGATAGTCTCTAAATCCTAACCAAATAGTTTAAACTTTTAAAAAAAATAGATAGATTAACCATGATTAAATTAGCAACAATTGGAACCAATTGGATCACTGAAAAATTCATTGATGCGGCATTACAAACTAAACAATATCAATTAACCGCTATCTATTCCCGTGATATCGATAAAGCCAATGAACTGGCAAAAAAATACCAAGTTAATACGGTATTTGATAAGCTCACCGAGCTTGCTCAATATGCCAATGTCGACGTTGTTTACATTGCCAGCCCAAACTCACTGCATTTTGAACAAGCCAAATTGATGTTGGAAAATAATAAAGACGTAATATGTGAAAAACCATTAACCTCGAATTTGATGGAAACTCAAACATTAATTAACATTGCCAAACAACATAAAAAACTCATTTTTGAGGCTCTTAAAACCGTTTATTTGCCCAATTATCAATTAATTCGGGATTATCTTCCAAAGTTAGGAAAAATTCGCAAAGCACTACTCAACTACTGTCAATATTCCAGCCGTTACGAAAGTTATTTGAATGGCAATAATCCCAACACGTTTAATCCCACCTTTTCAAATGGTTCCATAATGGATATTGGAGTTTACCCACTCAATTTTGGACTAGGATTATGGGGATATCCCAATAAAATTAATGCCAGTGCGATAAAACTTGAGTCAGGTGTCGATGCGCATGGCAGTGTCTTACTTAATTATGGCGATTTTGATGTCATCATTTGGCATTCAAAAGTCAGTAACTCTTATCTTCCTAGTGAAATTCAAGGCGAAAATGGCTCACTTATTATTGAAAATCTTGCCACTTGTGAGCGCATTATTTATCAACCAAGAATCGGTGAAAAAAAAGAAATCACCCTTACACAACACAATAATGATATGTATTACGAAGCAGAAGAATTCGCTAAGCTATATCAACAACGCAACGTAGATCATAACGGTTTAGCCTATTCGATACTATCATCAACAATCTTGACTGAAATCAGAAAGCAAACAAGTGTGGTGTTTCCTGCCGATCAACATTAAAGATCTTTAGAATATACAAAATGAAATAATAAGTTGCCAAACCTTTGTAGCAGAACGCTAACTAATATTAGCGTTCTGGGTGATATATCCGTTGACTGAGTATAAAACAACTATCCGACCAAACACGCTTATTTAATATGTGCAATATAACCCTTAATAATCTCGACACTATTTTTAAATAACTGCTTTTCATTATCTGAAAAATCTAACTCAATAATTTTTTTGATACCATGCTGATCTAAAATCGCAGGCACACCTATTGCCACATCTTGATAACCATACTCCCCATGTAAAATACAACTTAATGCTAACGCACGATGGCTGTTAGTAAAAATATGCTGACAAATTTCAGTAATCGTACTGGCGATACCATATTCAGTGCAATGCTTAAATTTAGCAATTTCAAAACCTTTATTCTTCGCTTTGCTGCCAATATCATTAAAATCGATTCTATTTTTTTCGAGATGATTAAGGTTAATGCCATAAACCGATGAATGCGACCAAACGGGAAATTGTGAATCGCCATGCTCGCCAACAATAAACGCATCGATACTTTGTGGACCAATATCCATTTGTTCCCCCAATAAACGACGTAATCTTACTGTATCAAGCCAAACCCCAGTACCAATTATCCGATGACGGGGTAAACCTGATAATTGCCAAACTTGGTAAGTAATCGCATCACAAGGGTTAGTCGCCACTAAAAAAATCCCTTTAAAACCATTTTTCATCATATCGGGCACAATTGTTGCAACAATTTTTGACGTACCTGCTAGCTCCTCTGCTCGGCTTTTTTGCGCTAATCCCGAAGTAACCGTAATAATCGCAATATCAATATCAGCACAATCGGTGGCATCACGTAAACTGACTTTAATCATGTTTTGCCGATAAGCAGCCGCATCTAATAAATCCTGAGCATGACCATAAGCCCGATCTTTATTTACATCAACCAGTACAATTTCTTCACAAATACCACGATTAACCAAGGTATAAGCCGTCGTGGATCCCACATTCCCTACTCCAATAATCATGACTTTACGTAGTTTCATAATAAACTCCAATTATTTGAAAAATGAAAAATGAAAAATGAAATAAAATCAATAGAAATACAGATACGAAAGGGTTTGTTATCACAGCGTTAGTATTGCATATTTTTGTGTAAACGGGGAATCGTTTTCTTATGTTAATAGAGGCAAAACAATTTATTATTTTGTATATAATAAATAATGGTGTTTCAATATTTTCAGTTAAAGCAACGGCTTACTTTTATATATTATATCATCATCTCGGTAAATTGTGACATTGACTATTTGCCCTCAGACGCCATCATCCTAACCTCTGTCTCGGTTTTATTTATTTGTTTACTTAAGGTTTTTAGAATGCTCGGTATTTCGTTAAAAACGGTCATTGCTTCAATACCATCGAGCTTAGCTTTCATCTGCGCCTTGATTAATGCGTTTGTGGCTGATTCTGTGCTGATCGCACTAGTTTCATTGATTGTCATTAAATTTGACAGGGTGTCGATATAGGATAGCGTACCCTGAGTGCTGTATCCTAATTCAGTCATTGAGTTAGATAGGCGTATATACAGCTCGGCTGATTCCTCAATTTTGCGCCCGTGTTTTGTATGCGATCCTCTAATTCATTCCAGCCCTGAGCATAGGATAAAACTGCGTTTGAAACCAGAGCAGCTGACACCGCTCTAGCTATAAAACTCAACTTACCATTGTTCCAACTAATGAATTTACGCTCTTATCAGTTCTATTAGCCCTCTCCTGAGCACGCTGATTAAAATTTGACACATGTTTATCGGCTGTTAATAAACCGCCTCTTTTTTAGCATCAATGGTGTACCTGCATCAAATGACATGAAAACCTCTTATAAAATTTTAGACAATAAAAAACCCGCCAGAGCGGGTTGGATGTATTGATTGGCTATATATTATCTTGGATCTAATGCTATTTTTTTTGTGTTTATATCAAGCTCTTCTAGTTCTTCATCCCATAAATTGTTATCTTTAAGCTTTTGCTTTATATCTGAATAATAAGGATCGTTATGAAGAACATTTGACGTTGTAGCAGAAAAAGCCTTACCAGCTGAACATGCAGATAATAATCCTTTAATTTCATTACGGGCTTTATAATCTACAGAGCCATGATATAAACATTCTAATGTTTCCTTAACGAGATTGCATAAATTGAATCTGGAATCAATTAATCTTTCTTTATCGTTCAAGTTAAGGGCATCAATTGTTAACCGCCCCATGTCTGAATTAGATTTAGGATATAATCTAGCTGCCTCAACACAGAGATGCTCTTTGGGTTCGTCTTTGCTAGGATTAATGATTGGCTCTTTTCCTGTATCGTGGTTCCCTTTGTTACCATTGCATTTTTTACAAGATGGTAATAAATTATCCCAACATACTACTTCTGATTTATAGAGACTTTTAGGATGAAAGTGTTCAACTTCCATATAGGAATCTTCTATTTGTAATTCAGTTTCACAATAAGCACATTTATAGTTAGACAGCTTGAGTAAAGCTTCTTTTATTTTGTCTTTATTCCAAACAGAAGCGCCTGTATTTATAAACTCCTCAGTCAATTGTTTGACTTTGTCATCTGATAAATACGCTGGGCACGGCGTTCTGTTTAACTTTATCATTTGTATCGTCCGTTAAGCATATCTAATTGAAAGCGAGACAATGCAAGGTCGGTGCTACTCGGGTGTAGTTTTAATCTAAGTTCATTAAATATTTTGTTTGCATTTAAAACATCATTCGCATCTAAAGCGTTATCAAATTCTTTTTGCTTGCTTCTGAACCATTCTGTTCTTGTATCTCTCATACCCATTACATCAGTAAGGATTTCTTCAACAGTCCAACCTTTAAAGCCATATGGTGCAATATCTAAGGTTCTTTTTTCTAAATGACCATTTTTTCTTGATAAAGCTATAACTTCATTTGCTTCAGCGGTTTGAATAACATGAGGGCTATGAGTACTGATGATAAACTGAATATTAGGAAATAAAGTGGTTAACGCATTGCAAATTTTACCTTGCCATTCTGGATGAAGATGTAACTCTATTTCGTCGATTAGCACCACACCATTAAAATCTTTTACAAAAATGTCTGGGAAACGGACTTGAACTTCTCTAATAATTCCCCACACAATAGTTATGCACGTTTTAAATCCTGAGGATAAGTATTCATAAGGAATAATTCCCGTTGGGGTATTAATATAAATTTCCATATCTTGTTTAAGTGCAGAAAAGGAATAGGATTTATTTAAAATACCAAATGCTTTTTTAGCTAATTCTATTGAATTTTTATCATTATCATTAGTATATGGTTGAGAAGATAATAATTCGTTTTTGATAAACCAATCCTTCGCTAATTGAATTGACACACCATCTAAGTTTTTTAAATGGTTTTCTACTTCATCATATATTTCTAGACTTGATATCCATTTATGTGAAAATAATCTTTCAGTTTTAAAATATATCAGATTAGAATAATTACTATCAAAATTAGCTAATAATTTTGAGCGAAAATCATAAGGGTTTTGGTTGTAATCTCTTGGTTCAAAAGATTCAATTAAACAGGTATATGGTTCAATTCGATTAAAATCGCATACTATAGTTATATATCCGTTTACACAATTTGATTTTCTCTTTAAAATAAAATTTGAAAGTTGCGAAAAACAATGAGCTATTGAATCCAAAATATTTGTTTTACCAATACCATTTTCACCACAGATAATGTTCAATTTTGGGTCAAATTTTTCAATTGATAAACTTGATATACCACCAACATTTTCTATTTTGAGTGACTCAATTTTCATTGCATTATCCTGTTTATTTTTATCGTCAAAATAATAGCATAATATTTCAATAAGTTGATCATTAAATGTTCTCTTAAACGTAGTAATTTTTTCATATTATTTATATGCCAATAAAAGGCTAGCTGTTAATCCTACAACCGAATCCGCATAAGCCATTGCAGAATCGTAATCATCGGTTTATCTATGTGTATACAGGGAACACATTCCCAACAAGATGACGTATTTATGCGTGTGCGGTTTATCCCTGTGTATACAGGGAACACGTATTTCACCTGTAACTAGATTGGCTGTTTTCACGGTTTATCCCTGTGTATACAGGTAACACCTGAAATTTAGGCATTAATAACCCGTAGTTATCGGTTTATCCCTGTGTATACAGGGAACACGTTAGCGTCATTACTATTCGTCTTCCAATTTTGCGGTTTATCCCTGTGTATACAGGGAACACATCTGAAAACCAATCTATGTCGCCTAACGCATCGGTTTATCTCTGTGTATACAGGGAACACAGCGTGACGTTCAGATTGGATTGTGTATGCTGCGGTTTATCCCTGTGTATACAGGGAACACACTAATTGAAGGCGATTTAATTGTTCAGCCCGCGGTTTATCCCTGTGTATACAGGGAACACGGCGTTATAGTATAAATTTTATCTGATTTGTAAGGTTTATCCCTGTGTATACAGGGAACACCGATAGGTTGGATACCGATGTTTTTAAAATCCCGGTTTATCCCTGTGTATACAGGGAACACATGATAATGCTACAAAACTATTCCATGATGTGGTTTATCCCTGTGTATACAGGGAACACAACCTCTAATTCGTATTGACGATCAACCGGCACGGTTTATCCCTGTGTAT
>NZ_JBIDFM010000003.1:0-156665 GCF_046635805.1 Gilliamella sp. CG13 | reverse complement strand
GTATACAGGGAACACCTCGGAGTAACACGTTATAAAATCGCTCCAATCGGTTTATCCCTGTGTATACAGGGAACACAACCTCTAATTCGTATTGACGATCAACCGGCACGGTTTATCCCTGTGTATACAGGGAACACCTCGGAGTAACACGTTATAAAATCGCTCCAATCGGTTTATCCCTGTGTATACAGGGAACACAATATTGGCGGTAAAGTGGCGGTCGAGCTGACTGGTTTATCCCTGTGTATACAGGGAACACTTAGCATCATTACCGTTTGTCTCCCAATTTTGCGGTTTATCCCTGTGTATACAGGGAACACTTTATATCGGCATCAGTTTTACTTTTCGAGTGCGGTTTATCCCTGTGTATACAGGGAACACAATGACATAAAACCTCCTAATTTTTAATTTTGCGGTTTATCCCTGTGTATACAGGGAACACACAATATGTTTTACTTTGAATACTGAATATAGCGGTTTATCCCTGTGTATACAGGGAACACTCTAATTATAACCTATTGTTTATTAAATAAAATAGGAGCATGTAAAATTCTACCGGTTTTTTGTTGTTTTTTTAGGCACTTTGTTTCAAGACGCATTTTAAATTTAATTTGAAGCTTATCAAATAGTTACCTATATTTAAAACGATTTTTTAATGGCGTACACTTTTATAATTTTTCAGCGCACCGACCAATTTTGTTGACTACATCAAATCTTACTTTTTGGTGTTTGATTTTGAGGAACTATTCTATATTGATTTTGCCTTTGCGTCTTTGCTTTATTCGGCTTATGCCGAATGTTATAACCATTAACTGTCCTGACAAACGTTGTAAAAATAACAGAAAAAGTAGTTAAGAGTTTAAACAAAGTATTACATATTAGATTTTTTAAAAAATGATTAACCTCGTATTTATTAAAAACACTCATTTAATCCAACTCAAATGCGCAATGAAAAACTTTACCAATAATTTTTATTTTTTCTGAATCTTCTATTTCATCGGGATATTCCAACGAATTGTAAGAGACTATCCTAATTCTATTATTCGACAATCTGTATAAACGTCTTAGTCTACAGAAATCAGATTGACATATTGCGTAAACAGAACCATCATTTATTTGTTGCTTGCCTTTATTAACTGCAACAATAGCGCCCTTAGGTATAACTGGCTTCATTCCGTTATCGTTAACGAGAAAACAGAATATATTATTCTCGTCTATATTTTGTTTTATTAATAAAGATCGGGAAAATCTCAATTGTTCCTTTTTATAATTGGGGTTGATTGTTTGTGCTTCATTATTTATAGCTAGCTCGATTGATTTATATAAAACAACTTCGACTTCGCTATCGTTTAAGCTAGTACTGATATCGGACGTTTTAGAATTGTTATTATTCAGTTTGTATTTTGAAACGCCATTAGATTCCATTGCTCCTTTATTATACCGTAGCCAGTTGATATCCACTCTTAAGATATGTGCCAATAAATCGAGGTCTTTTGGCTTGTTTGTTCCGTTTTCCCATTTAGAAACCGCTGCCCTTGAAATGTTACCCATTTTTTTCCGATCTCTGCCTGGCTCAATCCCCGTTTACATCTAGCTATTTTTATTCGTTCTCCAAGCATTTTTACTCCGATATGCTGTTCATTGTTAACACAGATATAAACGGTTTATTTTTATTTTATTATTAACTAATTTGTTATGCTTTTTATTTATCTATCCTTCATTAATTTCGAGCTGTTTTTTTGGTATATCTTAATTGTGCTTTACCATCGGGCATAAAATAAGTACCGTATTTGACTAGTCCACCTTCTTTAAAATAACAGACTAATTCATAGCTAAGCACCATAGAATCTTTATTTTTCTCATCAATATTGATATTTATTGATTCAAGTCGTGGCTCATAAATGAGTAATGTTTGTTCTATGGCTCTCATTAATACGTAAGCTGATGACGGTAATGCCTGAAAGATAGTGGACATGTCCGGTAGCCCATAATCAGGCATATGGTTGATAGCCCCTGCCCGACTATTTAGAATACGCTCGATATTATCCATTACACTTATAATGGTTTGTTCATTTTCGGCTATTTCATCTATCGGGATACCAGACTCAAAATAGCCATATAAGATGTCATATAATGAAGCACTCATTTACTTTTCTTCCACAAGTTTAATGCTATATTGGCTCGCGATAATTTCGCGTGGTTCAGTGATATAAAGATCGCCACGTTCCAATACTATTCGCCAACTGTTATCTTTTAGATTTGGTTCTTTGAAAAGCGCTATCACGCCTACTACATCTGCTTTTTTATCAAATGGTGTATCAATTGAAATAGATGTATCGGGTTTTAGTACAACTTCTTTGCTTTCAATGAGTGATTCTTGTAATATTTCACTGTCATTATCAACGAGTTCCTGATAAGAAGCAGCGTTAAAATTATCAGCATCTTTTAATTGATAAATTCGGATCACAACGGGTGATGAGCGTCCATCATCATCTGTATTTAATTCAGCCCTTGCTTTTAGATCTAAATGTAATGTTCTGACATTCCATTTAAAGACAGAATCCGTGATTTCAACCGCTGTTTCACTTACACTCTGAGCTATACCACAACCCATTAGCGAAATGATTAATAAACTAGCAAGTAATGTTTTCATTATTCTCATTTTTAGTCCCTTGATTGATATACTTGATAATCAACACCAGAATAGCTACCCAAATTCACTTTGATTTCGTCTTCAACAGGTTGATTATTTTCGTCAGTTTTATTAAATGAAGCAGTTAATCCTAATCTGCTATTTCTTGATTTTAGTTGGCTTCTTGGTAGAAAAATTCGCTTAATACACAGCGTTATTTTGGCATCTACACGATAGCCTAAATAAGCACGTAATAAAGCTAAAATATCATGAAATAATTGTCCGTCGGGCAATAGCTCAGCAATTTGATGTTCGTGTTGAGGCGTGATAACAAGATGAATACTTTGATTACACTCTTTAAAACGTGAACCCAATGCAGCACCACCATCTAATCCGATTCGATGTGGCCCTTGACCGCCTAATTTTGCTGGATAATCAATTGACTGCCAAATAGGATAAAATTCGCTTACACTCACTTGAGCATCATCGACCATCACACGCACTAATCCGATAATGCCTTCTGCTGTACGTGTTTTTTGAGACATTAATCCTAATAATGCAAAACATCGAGATAGTGGTGTACCTATTTGTTCAATAGTACCTTTTACACCTAATCCTATTAAACCAGACAAACATTTTGATACTGGATCACGCCCACCACTTAAATAACATGCTGGATAATGATACTTCAACCAAATACGATAAAATTGAGTAATGACCCGATGATTGAACATATCCAAAAAATCAGTCATGGATTGATAATTTTCGTCTCGCCGAATAATCTTATCAAGCAAACCAAGCGGTAATACAGCATCAACCCCATACAACCCTAAAAAACGTGTTCTAACTGTTGTTGGACGATTTATGTAGGGTGCTTTTTCTATATATTTCAGCTCACTTGCAGGGAAAGACATATCCACCGAAGGTGCAAAACGCAACGGATCTGCAGCTGGTGATTCGCTTTTACCCAATATAGGCTCGTCTGCATATAACTGCTCAAGTAACTGACAAAAACGATAAAAATTAATTTTTGGCAGTTGCTTTTCAAGCATCTGCATTAAAGGGCTGTTTTCGATGTTTTGCTCTGGTTCCATACAATTTTATTTCCTGTAGGTAGACTAATAATAACCAATTGTGTAAATAGATTAACATCGGCATATAAAGCAAAAAACTGATGTAATAATTCGCCGAACAGCATTACATCACCTTCCCCAGTAAATTGAAAACTATTGATAGTGACTTCTATTTCAATACCTCGTTGCAACATACCTTTAACTGTGCGTTTAATCATTCGATGAGAAACTTCAACGATACCTTCTAAGCGTCTACGATTAAGTTCGTTATCTGTCCAATCATATAATGCGAGTGTTCCACGTAGAACTTCAGCATTCATTAGTGACAAATAATTCGGGGCAAGATGCGAAAGAACACGCCAATAAAAGCGATCCTCAGTTGGTGGATAGCAAGGTATTGTTGGAGAACAAAGATTTCGTACTTTAGCAATATTACCATTTGAGTCAGAAAGATCATGAATTCGAGCATTACGTAAAGCTTTACGAGGTAACATACCATTAGTACCTGTTATACGTAACGATAAAGTCTCGGTTTCGAGCATTTCGTTTTTATCCCAAATTTTACCGCCCAAAATCAGCCATGTGTCATGTAAACCGGAAGCTCCTCTTCTCACTCGAGTATGATAATACCTTTCTGGCGCATCATGACGTAGCATACCTCCACGGTGTTTAAAACTCGTGAATGGAACATATCGATAACGTCCATCACGCGTAATAGCTTCTACATGTTCAACAGAATAAACTTCAACATGCCCATCTTGGCGTAATAAAGGGCGAAGTAAATATTCGCTTTCTAGCTGATTTACCACAATAGGATCGGCTTCCATATCAAATAAATTGATGACTGGTACGCAATGCAAACGAATATTATCATCTCCAAAAGGCATATCGGTTGGCCATGATTGATTGAGCGTCAATTCAATATCAATATAAGTACATGCTTCTGATATATTGCTCGTTTTTAAACCATGCAAGTCAACAAACATAAATTTTTCACGAAATGCAAAATATTCTAGTAAAAGTTGATAGCCAGAAAATGCATTATCTGGTTTTAACCATAAGCGATCGTCTTCGCTGAATCCAACGGGAGTAATATGACCATTTAACGAAACTCTTGTTTCAGGATCATCAGAGTAACGAACGTGAATTGAGCCAACTTTCTGCGTTAAAACATGATGTAGTGTTGATGCGATGGGGGCATCTGCATTTAAATAAAGGCGTAAACATGATAAATCCAACTGTTCAAAGTCTGCCAGTTCAGTAATACTCAACCGAATAGTAATCATGCTACGACCATCATGGCTTAGCCCTAATCTAGCTTGACTTATTTTAATAGGTCGTAAAGTGACGTCTTGTGTTGTTCTAAATGGACACCGTGTACCGACATGCCCCAATGGCTCAGATTGCACTTGCAATCCCTTTGGAATGACTTCTTCACGTGATAATGTCGTATAATTTGGCGTTAGTTCCACGATCGATAATGATGGGATCAGTCGTAAATAGTGAGGCCAAAGTAATGTCACTAAACTTTCCGTTAATTCGGGTAAGTCATCATCAATTTTTTGACGTAAACGACCAGTTAGAAAGGCAAACCCTTCAAATAAACGCTCTACATAAGGATCACGATCACCGACACGATCTAAGTTTAACAAACTAGCTCTATCAGGATGTATTTTGGCGAATTCTTTTCCTGCTTCTCGCAAATACCGCATTTCTGATTCGTAATAGCGTAAAATTAAATCATCCATTTTTCATCTCTTTATTTTTTTGTATATTCTGTTTAGTAATATCGTTATTGAAACTAACTACCCCATAAATAAGGTGCTTGATTAACGCTACATAACACTTAATGCTCTAGCTGGATCGAGTTGCATTAATTCGTGCTGTAACAAATCAATTTTTTCTGAAAGCTCGGGTTTAAAGCCATCTTTCAGTTGATTTTTTTGCTTCATTAGTTTTAATAAAAAACGTTTAACATCAAATATTAATTCTGGTTCCCACTGTAAAAGTGTCATTGTTTGCTGCTGACTATTGAGACCAAGCAATAATTTCATAGCGATATCTTGTTTACCCATTTGCTCAGCGACTCTTGCTTGCGTATATTGCAGCAAATAACGTTGTTTAGGTGAGCGTAAAGTAGGTAAATTTTGCAACCACTGAAATGCCTTTTCAATACTTTCACTATGCGCCAATTCTAACGCTTGTTTTTCAATTTCATTCCAATCGTTTTCGCCAGAAATCGAAATTGGTTCAATACTGTCACCTTCATCTAAATGATGAATGCGCGCATTGGTTGCAATCCAATTGAGCGTTTCATCATCGGCAAACGGTGTGCCATTATCGAATGAAAGCCGTTCTATGCCGTTTAATCTTTCAAGCATCAACCCAATATCCGTTAAAAATATGTCTGCCCAAGCTTGATGAGGTGCACCCATTTTCTGTAATGCCATTACTGTTGCTCGTTGTAAATCAAGCCAAAAATGGTTCGCACCTTCCATAAAAGCCGCTTCCACCCGTTCAAAAAGCTCTGACCATTGTTGTTGGATGATTAAACGACTAATATTTTGTTTAAGTTCTGCTCTTGGTGCAGGTAAACGAGTTCGTCCTCGATGATCTGCTGGAGGTAAATCGACAATGGTATCCCAGCGTAATATTCGTAAAAAACGACCTGCTGCAAGATAGCCTTCTGGCTTTTCTCTTAAAAATGCAGCCATTTTGCGAGCTTGATCAAGTAAGTCTCGTTGTGAACCAATTTTAGCATCCGATAGTTTAGGAAAAGATTCTGGCATTGATTCAGAAACAGGCATAGAAGATGATGCGTTTTCTGGTTGAGTACTTTTAACGGGTTGCTTTAAATTATTGCTAAAAAAGTGAACAAGCGCAGAAAGATCTGGCGCTTCAAGCTTCTGCTCTGGAGTTTCGCCAACAAACAATTTTTGACAAATACTATCGATCTGATTTAGCGCTAAAATAATTCGCGAAAGACATTCTTCTGAAATTGGCTGTAATTGGGTAAGCGGCTCAAGAAACCTTGCATTTGCTAGCCATTCTATCGCATTTTTACGAATATTATGCCGTGAAGGGTAAACAGAGGTTCCAAATTTTTCAAGTAAACCTGCTAATATTTCAACACCGTCGGCATAACCATTGGCGCCATCAATATGTAACCGAGCCAAACAATAATAAGTAACAACACGTACATCTTTACTATTCTTCTTTAAGATATTTTCACTTTCCGTCGCAACTAACTCATAATCAATTCCGGAAAGTTTAGCGATTTCTTCTTTTATTTCCTGAAAAGTATCGTGGTAAGTTAAATCTTCACCCGTTGGTTTATCAACACTAATTGGCTCTAACCAATCAGCCCACTGTAAACTTAGATTTTTTTTAGCTGATTCACTTGAATCTTGCGATCCAAATAAACGGTTTAACAATTGGCTAAACATAATAATCTTCCATCATATAATTAATTTTCAAAAACTCTATTCGGTAATGTAAAGTTACGCAATTTTAATAACGTTAGTGGTCCTTGCCCCAACTGTGTACGTAAAATATATCGTAATCTACCTTCCTCAGATACTTTCCAAACCAGCTCATAGCGACTTGAATCAAGTGGTTTAACTGATGCTTTTTCAAGTAGTCTAATCAAAGACCAATCACCATTGAAATAATCATAGAGTTTTAATCCTGTTTCATCAGAACTCCAACTTAACTGTGAATAAGGTGAATAACCATCACCAGGCCAATTGAATCGTTGCCAAGTTGGTGCTTGGTTATAATATTCTAATTTTTGTTTATTAATGATTAATTCAGTTCGGACAATATTATTACCACTGCGTGGCATTAGATCAAAGGCTAAACTAACATCACCTGATGTAATTAATTCAGATGATAAATCGTTAAATAACTCCAATGCGTTGATAAATTTCGGTGAAAAATTAAGTCCTTGAGCGTTCACCGTATTAACAACCCATCTGCCCCCTTTCTTTTCTAAGACGCCACCTAATTCATTTATAATAAAATTGTCGATAATGCCTGTATCACTACGTAAAAAACGAGCAAGTTCAGCAAACGACGCTTCGTTTTCACTATTTTTGAAAGGATAACGACCCGCAAATGACTTTTCCCATTGATGCACAATATAATTTTGCCAAATTTCGTTAAAACTTTCAGTCGCTGGGGTCAATACGACCTGCCACGATTGCTCAAGCGGTTGCTTAAATAAACTATGTCCAAATCCAGACCATTCATTACCTAAATTAGCGGCAATTAAATTTCCGTAATCTCGTGTTTCGGTCAAGTCAACTGACGTGCCTTTAAATACACTTTTAGCAAGTCCTTGCATCATTGCTTTAGGATCTGCGCTATTGGTCACATTTTGCAATTTTAAGCGGACTTGTGTGACTCGTGAAAGATAGGTTTGTAATGAAAGATTATTATTTTCATTTTTGATTAAGTTCACGATAGGTGAAAAAGTTTCTGTTAAAGGTCCTGAAGCCTCATTATTTGCTAAAGGAATAACAGATTGATTCTTTTTGCCTATGATTTGCTGTGCAGTACGAATTAAATTATCGGACAGTCCATCGCCAGAATAATCAACTTCAGACTGATATTTAACGACATTAATTAATGCAATCAAAGGGGATTGACGATTATCAGCCAATAAAGTCAATTGCTCAATAACATCAGACACATTATTAGCTGGTTGCCATTGAATATTATTTAAAAAATACGCCCAAGATGCTCCATATTCACTAAAATAACGATCTTTTAATTGCTGTCTTAACACATCGGGCGATATTGAAGCAATTAAATTGCTTTGGCTATCTTCGCCCAATACCCAGTCAATTTGCTCTTTACGTGATTTAGCTGCGCTATTAATTTCATTTTTAATAGTATCTTCCCATGCTTTACGGGTAAAAATACCGGGAACTTCAACATCATTAATAAAGAGAATATTACTATCAATTCCTTCAAGTAATTGATTTAAATTTTGATTGGTATATTGTTGACTTGCACGCTGAATAATATCTTGATAAAGCGTGTTAACGGCATTTTGAACACCAATTTTATTAATCAATATTTTTTGTATACCATTGACCAAACGTTTGTCTTCTTGAAGCGCCCAGTCTGGCTTACTTTTTAATACTTGTCCCCAAAAACGGACCAGATCTGGCATTAATCGTTGCCAATCACCATCACTAATACCTTCTGGTGCTCGCCATTTTTGTGAAGCGAACTGACTTAAGTAAATACCATCACTTTTATCCGGATGACTTAACATTAAATAAGCCTTTAAAAAATCATAAGCTGAATCGGCTAATTTTAAACGCTCTGGACTATCTGGTGGTAGCTCTGTTAGCAAGGTTAAATAATCTGTCATTAGATTATGAAACGGAGTGGCAATATTTCTAGAATTGGTCACTCGATAAGAAAGCCACAAATTTTCTAAAAGCTCATTATTATGATTCAAACCAAATCGATAGCTAAATGGCGCACCGTGTTGTTTACGATAAAGTAACTGCTCAATACGTTGTTGTAATTCAAATTGGTTTTGTAATTTGGTTGTTAAGTCTTGTTGAACCGAACTATCCGCATTTTTTACTAATTTAATACTATCGTTGATAAGGGTTGAATTTCGGAAATACGAGTTTAAAACACCTAAACCAAGCAACGTAGACACACCAAGTAAAAAGATGCAAGACACCATTCCCCAACGAATGCCCATACGTTTTCCTAACTGTGCATTGGCATCATCACTAATTGATTGCCAAGTTGGGGTCATCACTAAATAGTTATCAAAATTTAATTCTTCATTTTCTGAAAAGACTTGATGAGGTACAAAAAATAGCCCTCGAACATAAGGTGAATACGGAAAAGCGGTAAACATTCCCAAATAACGCTTAATGTGTTCAATATCACCTTTAGTTAATTTTTGACTTATTTTTAATAAAAAATCGTGAGTAATTGAGCCTTTAACTTGTTGCATTCCACGTATACAACACTCTTGGGACAATTGATACAATGACGTGTCGATTGATTGCAACGATTCTTGATTTAATGATGGGAAAATGACGCCTACACTTTGTTCGATACGACCTACTTGATGCCATTCACTATTTTGTGGCGCAACTAAATAAAGCGGAGCAGACCACTTCAATAATTTGTCACGTGCTTCTATTTGCTGTAAAGCTTTTTCAATCAACACTTGCTGTTGACGATTACTGTCAAGATAATATTTAGGCATTACCCATATAATGGCATTCAACGGTTTAGCCGCAAAAGGAATACAGCGAGAAAAACGTTTTTTTAATGCCAATAACCAAGATGTATCAAGTTCATGTTCAATATCACCACCATAAACCATCAACGTTTTATCACATAATTGCCATTTATCGTCTTGTAAATTAGGGAATACGGACTCGACATCAGTATATGATCCAATAACAAGACACTTTCTAATTTTATAACGCCAAAAAAGGCCATGACGATGACGCATAAATTTGACTGGTTCCCAAAAAGAATCAGTAACGCTTTCTTTTTTTTGTTTTTTGTTATCAATATCAATATTCGTTTTATCGTCTTCACGGAAAGTTAATTTTAAAACTTTACGTAGCCCCCAATATGTAAGACTATCAATGTGACTTAGAAGTAGCGCAATAACTAAAACGGTCAAAGATCCAATAACTTTTTCAGTTGGCCAAATCAAAAAAGAAAAGGTATCTTGCCAAATCAAAAAAATTAAAACGATTGCAATTATTAGCAACATCATCATCCACACAAATCTAAACTTTTTCATTTTTTTCGCTTCTCTTATTTTCTTCTTGCAAACAGGACACAACCGAAGCCACAAGGTTAGGCTTACCTATTACTATTAATTGTTTATTTTTCGTAAGAAATGCATTATCAATCGCCAATGCTAACCCTAACATATACGTACAACAGCCTGCATAACCTATCGAAGATTCAATATTAAAAATATTTTCAGATCCAAACTCGATTTTATTTAAATGATCCTTAACAATTGATTCTAATTCATATGAAACACCGTTAAACCAAACAGCATCAAAATTAGAATCAATGTTATTTGCCCAGTGCAAGGCATCATCAATTGTTTGGGTGAGTGTGGATTTTTTTTCACAACGATGAACTTTAATCAAAAATGGATGATCATTTAAAAGAAACCGTTTTTTATCAACTTTTTCGCCTGCTAACAAAAACATCGAAGCAAATTCACCATCTTTATCAGCGGGTGCATAAAACATTCGGGCGGTAATAAGTAATAATAATTCATGATCATGATCGCTATCGTCTAACCATGATTCAATAAAGGTGTCTGATTTATTGGGATTTTCAATGATAAAACTTGACGGTCGTCGAACAATTTTACCTAATGTTTTCGACCATAATTCGGTTATCTTATCGCTTGATTCTGTGGGCTCAATAAATAATCTTACATGTAATTTTATATCACGAGGAATTGAAGACAGCTTTTGATCTAATAACTCTTTCCAGGTGATAAAAAAAGGTTTTAAGCGTTCACAAAAATCATCACTATTACAATTATCAGGAATAGGTAAACTTGAATGATTAGTCGGACTAGAAGATTTAGGGTGAGACTTTTTAGTCATGACTATTTTGTTTTCTTTTAGTTTATTGGCATTTTCAAACTTACCATATTCAGTAACAAGAGAATGCTCTAAAACATATAAACCTCGTTGCGCATAATTAATCAATTCTTGTTTACGCGCTTCACGATGGATATTCCATTCTCGATTATAAATTTTACGATAACCATAAAGATAATAGTTATATAAAAAAAGCAAAACCCAAGCCAATAAAGGATAAATAATTATTCCTGATACAAATTGTTCGTTAGGAATGCTATAACTTAAACTCAAAACAATCGTGATGATACTTCCAATCAAAATAAATACCAGAAGTAAAATTCCCCAAAACCAACGATTAAATTTTTTTACTTCAGGTTTAGGATCAGATAATAATGTTAAATCAACTGGCATTAACCTTTCCCTACTTTTGGTACAGATGAGATTAAAGAACAACCACATGCACTTTTATGACCGTCTAAAGCAACCTTTTTGCCTTGATCAGTAAAAGTTGATTCACCTTCGATAATAGGGTTAATTCCATGATTTTTTTTGGGGCAGCTGACTAAATCACCTTCCCTTGCTACAGGTATACCTAAAACTTTCATTGTTGATGATGCAGTGATAACTTTTCCTCCATGATCCGTTGCATCACCAAGACGAATCACGCCTTTTAAATTACTCATTCTTTTTATTTCCTTTATTATTTCCTTAAATTTTTTACATATATTAACCTAATTTTATAGAAAACAATAATATTTTTTTACAAAATGGCATTCTTAACCGATTAATTTTACTGTGTTTTTAATTTTTGTTATTGAACCATAATAAAATTAAATAATTGCAAAAAAATTTAATTCGTAATTAAAAGGATTGTAACCGTTACCATGGTTTATAGAAATCGCTTACAAAATTAATAGTATAGTATTCGATTATTAAAACAATAGTCGTCGTTTAACAAAAAGTTATTTATTATCTTAAAAACTAATTTAATTCAGCTACAATAACATAAGGAACATAAAGTAACGTTTTATTACCTTGGTTGTCTGTTACAATTTTGAGTGAACAGCGTGTCGTATAATTCATGTTTTAAACAAGTAACCTAATAATGATAAGAAAGTTATAAAAGATATTTGCCACTTACACCTACTCTTAATTTTAAAGTACCATCACTTTTTTTAGAGTAATACTGGATCCCTGTCAGAAGGCTTTTACCTTCTCCCACAGACTGTATTGCACCATTAGCTTTGTATAAGCTATAAATATCTTTATTTTTTATCCAATTTGGCACATTTTCCATATGGTAACTAAAAATTATCATTGGTTTATCTTCCCATTGATTATCCACTTTCTGTATTTTTTCTACTACCACTTTGCCAAAACAGAAGTTAGTGCCACCCCACCAATCTTTATCGAGATATTTACGCCCCTCATCGGTTAGATCATAACGATATAGTGGTTTATCACCATCATACCCCACCAGTTCTTCGGTAAATAACCCTTCTTTGGCATATAACGATAGCTTTAAATTGAGTCTTTTATTCTGCTTAATTTTATCATAGGGATCTTTCGGGTTTATCTCACCTTCCAAATAGTGAATAGTATAGGGATACATATCTTTATAAATTTTTCCCACTGCAAGACAAAAAGCTCTATTACCATCCGGATTATCCCAATCATTTTCTTCCTGAATTCGGGTTTTATAATCGGTGTTATCACAACCCGTCAGTAGCGATAATAGGATTAAACTACAACTGAATAGTGAGTGTTTTATTGTTTGATTGTTCATTATCATTACCTGTTTATTAATTCGTTTATTTTATGACCTGACCACGCTATCGACCAACTAAGTTTTCAAACCAGCTAATCACCTTATATTGATAAGAAAGCAGATAAGGAAAGGCTTTATTGCCTTGAGTTTCAGTTTCAATTTTGACTAAAAAGCGTGCTATATAATTCGTGTTTTAAACAAGTAACTTAAATAATGCTAAGAAAGTTATAAAACATATTTGCCACTTACACCTACTCTTAATTTTAAAGTACCATCACTTTTTTTAGAGTAATACTGGATCCCTGTCAGAAGGCTTTTACCTTCTCCCGCAGATTGTACTGCACCATTACCTTTGTATAAGCTATAAATATCTTTATTTTTTAGCCAGTTGGGTACATTTTCCAGATGATAACTAAAAATTATCATTGGTTTATCTTTCCATTGATTATCGATTTCCAATATTTTTTCTACCACCACTTTGCCAAAACAGAAGTTAGTGCCACCCCACCAATCTTTATCGAGATATTTACGCCCCTCATCGGTTAAGTCATAACGATATAGTGGTTTGTCACCGTCATATCCCACCAGTTCTTCGGTAAATAACCCTTCTTTGGCATATAGCGCTAATCGGTGATTTAATTTATGATTAATATAAATAGGATCTTTATAATTCATATTTTTATCATAACCAGCCATATATTTAATTGTATAGGGATACATATTTTTATAAATTTCACCCACTGCCAGACAGAAAGCTCTATTACCATCCGGATTATACCAATCATTTTCTTCTTGAATTCGGGTTTTATAATCAGTGTTATCACAACCGGTTAGTAGTGATAATAGAATTAAACTGCAACTGAATAGTGAGTGTTTTATTGTTTGATTGTTCATTATCATTACCTGTTTTTTTATTCGTTTATTTTATGATCTGACCACGCTATCGACCAACTAAGTTTTCAAACCAGCTAACTACTTTATATTGATAAGAAAGCAGATAAGGGAACGCTTTATTGCCTTGACTGTCCGTTTCTATTTTGACTAAAAAGCGTGCTATATAATTCATGTTTTAAACAAGTAACCTAATAATGTTAATAAAGTTATAAAATATAATGACCACTTACACCTAAACTCAATCGTAAACTTCCATCACTTTTTATGGAGTAATAGTGGATCCCTTTTAGAAGAGTTTTACCTTCTCCCGCTGCTCGTACTGCACCATTGCTTTTATATAAGCTATAAATATCTTTATTTCTTAACCAGTTTGGAACGTTTTCCAGATGATAGCTAAATCTAACCATGGGTTTGCCTTCCCATTGATTATCAATTTCCAATATTTTTTCTACCACCACTTTGCCAAAACAGAAGTTAGTGCCACCCCACCAATCTTTATCAATATATTTGCGACCTTCATCGGTTAGATCATAACGATAAAGTGGTTTGTCACCGTCATATCCCACCAGTTCTTCGGTAAATAACCCTTCTTTGGCATATAACGATAGTTTTAAATTAAGTCTTTTATTCTGCTTAATTTTATCATACGGATCTTTAGGGTTTATCTCACCTTCCAGATAGTGAATAGTATAGGGATACATATTTTTATAAATTTCACCCACTGCCAGACAGAAAGCTCTATTACCATTCGGATTATCCCAATCATTTTCTTCCTGAATTCGGGTTTTATAATCGGTGTTATCACAACCCGTCAGTAGCGATAATAGGATTAAACTGCAACTGAATAGTAAGTGTTTTATCTTTTGATTGTTCATTATCATTACCTGTTTTTTTATTCGTTTATTTTATTATACTGCCCACGCTATCGACCAAGCCATCAAACCAGCTGACAACCTTATATTGATAAGAAAGCAGATATGGGAACGCTTTATTGCCTTGGCTGTCAGTTTCAATTTTGAGTGAACAGCGTGTCGTATAATTCATGTTTTAAACAAATAACCTAATAATGATAAGAAAGTTATAAAAGATATTTGCCACTTACACCTACTCTTAATATTAAAGTACCATCACTTTTTTTAGAGTAATACTGGATCCCTGTCAGAAGGCTTTTACCTTCTCCCACAGACTGTATTGCACCATTACCTTTGTATAAGCTATAAATATCTTTATTTTTTATCCAATTTGGCACATTTTCCATATGGTAACTAAAAATTACCATTGGCTTATCTTTCCATTGATTATCCACTTTCTGTATTTTTTCTACCACCACCTTGCCAAAACAGAAGTTAGTGCCACCCCACCAATCTTTATCAATATATTTGCGACCTTCATCGGTTAAGTCATAACGATATAGTGGTTTATCACCGTCATACCCCACTAGTTCTTCAGTAAATAACCCTTCTTTGGCATATAGCGCTAATCGGTAATTTAATTTGTGATTGATATAAATAGGATCTCTATAATTCATATCCTCATGATAACCAGCCATATATTTAATTGTATAGGGGTACATATTTTTAAATATTTTGCCAACTCTTAAGCAAAAAGCTCTATTACCATCCGGATTATACCAATCATTTTCTTCCTGAATTCGGGTTTTAAAATCGGTGTTATCACAACCCGTCAGTAACGATAATAGGATTAAACTGCAACTTAACAGCGAGTGTTTTATTTTTTGATTGTTCATTATCATTACCTGTTTTTTATTCGTTTATTTTATGACCTGACCACGCTATCGACCAACTAAGTTTTCAAACCAGCTAACCACCTTATATTGATAAGAAAGCAGATAAGGGAACGCTTTATTACCTTGGCTGTCCGTTTCTATTTTAAGTAAAAAGCGTGTCGTATAATTCATGTTTTAAACAAGTAACCTAATAATGATAAGAAAGTTATAAAACATAAAGACCACTTACGCCCATGCGTAATCGTAAAGTTCCATCACTCTTTTTAGAATAATAGTGAATTCCTTCTGCTAACTCATTTCCGGTGACTGCGGCTTCCATACTGCCATAACCTTTATATATGCTATAAATGTCTTTATTTTTTATCCAGTTGGGTACATTGTCCATATGATAACTAAATATCACCATTGGCATATCTTTCCATTGATTATCCACTTTCAGTATTTTTTCTACCACCACTTTGCCAAAACAGAAGTTAGTGCCCCCCCACCAATCTTTATCCAGATATTTACGCCCCTCATCGGTTAAGTCATAACGATACAGCGGTTTATCACCGTCATACCCCACCAGTTCTTCGGTAAATAACCCTTCTTTGGCATATAGCGATAGTTTTAAATTAACCTCATTATTTGCAGCAATTTTATCCCACGGATCTTTCGGGTTTATCTCACCGTCTAAATAATGAATAGTATAGGGGTACATATTTTTAAATATTTTGCCAACTCTTAAGCAAATGGCTCTATTACCACTGGGATTAACGTTGTCATTTTCTTTCTGGATTCGTGTTTTATAATCGGTATTATCACAACCGGTTAGTAGCGATAATAGAATTAAACTGCAACTGAATAGTGAGTGTTTTATTTTTTGATTGTTCATTAACATTACCTGTTTTTTTATTCGTTTATTTTATGACCTGCACACGCTATCGACCAACTAAGTTTTCAAACCAGCTAACCACCTTATATTGATAAGAAAGCAGATAAGGAAAGGCTTTATTACCTTGACTGTCCGTTTCTATTTTGAGTGAACAGCGTGTCGTATAATTCATGTTTTAAACAAGTAACCTAATAATGATAATAAAGTTATAAAACATAATGACCACTTACGCCCATGCGTAATCGTAAAGTTCCATCACTCTTTTTAGAATAATAGTGAATTCCTTCTGCTAGCTCATTTCCGGTGACTGCGGCTTCCATACTGCCATAACCTTTATATATGCTATAAATGTCTTTATTTTTTATCCAGTTGGGTACATTGTCCATATGATAACTAAATATCACCATTGGCATATCTTTCCATTGATTATCCACTTTCAGTATTTTTTCTACCACCACTTTGCCAAAACAGAAGTTAGTGCCCCCCCACCAATCTTTATCAAGATATTTGCGCCCCTCATCGGTTAGATCATAACGATACAGTGGTTTATCACCATCATACCCCACCAGTTCTTCGGTAAATAACCCTTCTTTGGCATATAACGATAGCTTTAAATTAAGTCTTTTATTCTGCTTAATTTTATCATACGGATCTTTGGGGTTTATCTCACCTTCCAAATAGTGAATGGTATAGGGATACATATCATTAAAAATCTTGCCAACCCTTAAGCAAATCGCTTTATTACCACTTGGGTTATTTATGTCATTTTCTTTTTGAATTCGGGTTTTATAATCGGTATTATCACAACCCGTCAGTAGCGATAATAGGATTAAACTGCAACTTAACAGCGAGTATTTTATTTTTTGATTGTTCATTATCATTACCTGTTTTTTTATTCGTTTATTTTATGACCTGACCACGCTATCGACCAACTAAGTTTTCAAACCAGCTAACCACCTTATATTGATAAGAAAGCAGATAAGGGAACGCTTTATTGCCTTGGCTGTCTGTGTCGCCTTCCGGTAAATATTCGAAGGTACAAATCACTTCAAATTTATCCACTACACGACCTATTAGTTGGTTAATGGCAAATAAACCAACGTTAGGTGGTGTTGCTATTGACGCACTATTTTCAGTGTTTGGTGATGATTCTGTGGCGGTGTCGTGATTTACCTCTTCCTGTTTTTTCTGTTCTTCTTTTTTATCTTCTTCGGTTTTGCTGTCTTTTGAAGGTGGCGTACTTATTGCCTCTTTCATTTGATACCACAATTGATTATCGCTGTTTGATTGTTCATTATTCTCTTCATTATTTTCGTTATTTTTGGCTGAATCTTTTAAATAGTCATACAGTTCTTTCTTTTTATCTCTTATCATATCACTATTGAGTATTTCAAAATATTTAGCATTTACCTGAACAGCTTCTATTACTAATTCTTCCCCTCCATGACTTATTGCTAATATGGTTTCCATTTCGCCTTCACCATGACGGATCACTACTTTCCCTTTAAATGTTGCTTTATCTTCCACAAAATCGGGCAACTGCATCACCAAATGTAGATTATACTTGGTGCCTTTATTTGCCCTTTTTATATGTTCACTGATTTCTCTCTGATCATCCGTTCCAAAATCGATTGTGAATGATCTTTTTGCGTGAGGTATCTTTGCATTTTTGTTTCTTGCTTCTTTAACAAAGTCTGTCAATTCAAATTCGTAATGTGCCGTGCGACAAAACCCTTTGCGTGACGCTAAATAAAAATCTTGTTCGGACAAGTAGTTACCTGTATCACTGATTGGATATGGCGGAAACAAATCAACATGGTTAAACTTGCCAAATATTGAGCGGTTCATCCATTTTTCCATTTCGTCCCATTCACTGGCGTCATCGTAGGTGCCAAACAGAAAATTGATGATATGCGGTGCCAACATTAAGGCTATGCCCCATGGTCCTGACAGCCCTAACATTAACCCAATTCCAGCTGCCGCAAATCCAATGATCGACGTCACCATGTAAACCACTGAACCGTCATCCCCCCGTGCCAGTGCTTTAAATGCTTTTACCAACTCGCCGATACTATCCACTAAGGCAAGCACTTTAGCCACGCCCCCAATCACTGCACCGGCTTTGTTCAGTTCTTTAAGAATTTTTGACAGGTTGTCGCCACGTTCACCAAATAAGGCGACCAGTTTTGTCCCCGTGATAATGGCTTCTGATACCGATAAGGCAATATCAAGGTGTGTTCTTAATATCGCTTTTGATACTTTATCAATCAAGGCTGAATCTGTTAATGTTTTAAGTTTTTTGTTTAACTCGCTGATTTGAATAAATTGATAGGTCAGCGTGAGAGCATTAACGACACCTGTTGCTGAGGTGTCTAACACTTCTTTGCGCCAATTTTTTTCTGCCCCAAATTTTGCGGCTTGTAATTCTTCATATTCAATCGCTTTTACGTCTTCGAATGCATCAACGTTGGCAGTGCCACGGCTGGTGGTCTTTTTGCTTTCAAAGTCAAGTCGTTCAATGTCATTTTCGAAGGTGAGCAGTATATCAAACTCGACAAATTGCCCCTTCGCTCTGGTTATGTCGCGTCCTTTCAGCTTAAACCGGTCACGAGTTGCCGAATAACGCCCACGAATACGGTCGCCTGCGGTAGTAACCAGATTACCACCGTGCTGATTTGGGTAGACCACTTTGGCTGAACTGCCCAGTTTGTCTAAAAAATCTTGTAAATTGGTTACCGGCACTTTTACGCGATAGCTCCCGTGACTTGCGGTGGTAAACATGTTCATCGCTCTGATAAGGTGCTGATTGGTCACCGGCCTGCTTAAATTATAAGTTCCATTATGTGAAAGCGTTTTCGCTACATTGGTCATGGAGAGTTTGACCAGCTCTTCGGTTAAATAAGCCCCAACTCTGACATTGTTAGGTAGTTTTAGATTACTGATCGGATCGATATAATCCGTTAAGGTATTAACACCGGACAGCGGATTATCAACGTCGGTTGTTTCTTGTTCTTGCCCTGCCTCTTGATTTGCCATTATCGCTTTGACATCTTCAGTTAATTGCAGGTCGGCTTCAGCCACATTACCTGAAGCCACATTGAACAGTGAATATGGATGACCTTCAAGAAAATGGCGATAAATACTCGTTTTATTATTGATTAATTGTGACCATAGCTGGGCTTGCTCATCAAGGTATAGATTACCGGTAAAATCACTGTCTAAAATAACCAATAAGCTGTTTAAAGCATTAATATGCCGGTCTGACGTGTCGGGTGTACATTCTTTTAACCAAAATTGTACAGGGTTTTTATTGCCAAACAACCATAACAGATATGTAAAATAGTCCTTCGATACATTTTTTACATACTTAGTTAAGTTGTTATAAAGCAACTTATCGAGTTGTTGATATTTTTGTATAGAATCATCATTGACACGTTTACCATGTTTGTTTTTCCAAACTTGATTCTTTTTCCATTCGGCAACACTTTCTTTGGCATTCGGGAATTTTACGGCAACGACATCATGATTAATCATATTAATGTTTAATGCGTCAGACTTTTGTTTATAAATAGCGAAGATTTGTTGTTTTTGTTCATCTGTCAGTTTTATGACTTCATAATCACCTAATGGTGGATTAGTTACGCCTGTATGACTAAATCCTTTTTCTTTGACTAATCGAAAATAGTAGTAGCGTCCAACCATTGACAATGCATTTTGAAATGTCCTACCATGATAGTTGAGTTGATTTTCCATACAGAATTCTTGTTCACCTACAACCTCAACAATAATCAATGGATCGAGTGCTTTTTCGTGATCTTTGCCCATCCCCGGTTGATTACCCGGCGATAGTTTATATTTAGCTTCAGAGTTTGCTCGTTTTCTATCGCTGAGTTCCACCAGATCTGGCGACGAACCTTGCGGCGGTTCTTTTATATGAAATCCAAATAATACACATTCTGAGGCGTCCTGAATCTGATTTTCACTTTTTAAAATATCTTTATAGCTTTCAATACTGGTATATTGATTACGCGCGTAACTGGTTTCGGGTTTGAAGTATAGTAAGGGTTTGTCCTCGGCATCGGTTATCTGTTTATTAAAGTAATCTTCAATGGCCTTTTTGCGTGGCCCCATAACTTTCGCCTTTATATTCGATATCCCTTGATTGATTTTTTCATTTAACCAGTACTCAACAGGCCATTTATACCGCAAATATTCAGGGATGCGATTGACATATCGGTACTGTTTGTTGTAGTCCAAATCAATCAGGTTTTCGGTATAAAAGGATTGAATAATGCTTGGGTCTATTTCGTCACCAATCTCGTCTTTTCCTTCCAGTATCAGATCTTTAACGGTTTTGCCTAAATTGGCTTGTAACCTTTTTTGAATGGCAAGGGTTTGCTCTTGACTGCGACCGGCTAAACCATCCACCACCGGTGACAATAGCTGTCTGCGCTGAACGGCAAGCTCTTCAGCTATCCCTAAGCTGTCTTCAACTAAGATAACACCGATTTCGGTCGTTTTGTAATTCGAGTTATCGTAAGCTTCGCCTTTATAGCCGTCTATTGTTTTGCTGAAATCGTCATTGAGTCCACCGACTTCTTTTTTTAAGGTATTAAACTGACTGGCTGAGCAAAATAGTTTACGGTAGTTTTCTATTATGCTTGCTTCGGTGTTTTCAAGCTGATTTTTTAAATCATAATTTTGTGCATAAAAACTGCCTTTGGCTATCTCTTTATTTAATTTGGTATCTTTTATGCCAACCGAAGCAGGTTTGCTTTGTGCCTGTGTATTGCTGTTTTGGGGTGCATTTTGTTGTGCTTTGTCTTGCTCTTCTTTTGATTTTTGACGTCTTTCATCTAGCTGTTCTTTATTGAAATAATCCAGCACTTCTTGTTTATTGCATTCCATTTCCAGCAGATAGCGTTTTGTTGGACCTTCAACTGCTTTTGTTGATTCACTCCCTTGTTTTTCGCCTTCAACAGGCGCTGCTTTGACCGGCTCTCGAGTAAAATCGCTGAATGAAAAGCTACGTTCCCCATTAGCCGTTAACTTTGATGGCTCGGTTTGTGTTAAATCAACCACCGTGAAACGTTCATTTCGGTCGTCTTCACTTTTGCGGTAGTGCTCCACCACGTCTTTATCCCAGCGGTAAGGACTGTAGGCTATCCACGCTTTGTCATAAATTTTGTTGTCCAGCGTGATAAATTTAGCTTTAAATTGGTGCCCTTCTGTAATACAGCTTTCCGGTAACTCTTTTGGTCTGGTGCCTTTAACGTCACGAAACTCTCTTAATCTAAATGCGCCAGATTTTGTCACTTCAAACACTTTGACTTTTAATAAGTTTAGATCAGTACCTTGCCACCCTTTAGCCGATTTGTTTTTTTGAAGCAAGATATAGACATAACCTTCACGTAAGGTTCGATAAACGTAGCTAAAGTGAGTAAAGGCGGTGGTCGGCTCGTGATCGGTTAGTGGCAACATGCCACTTTCCCAAATATTGGTTTTGCTATTTTTAAAAAATTTAGGCACCACACTTTTTCGAACTAAAAATAGTGGAAATCCCGTTCGTTCACAGGCGCCACATTTTCCGTTACTTAGCGCCATGTTTTCTTTCGCTTCGTGTATGAGTTCGGTTGTGACAACAGGGGCATCGGTGTTCGATTGAATGTCACTATCGTTAAAATCCGTATTGGTGGTGCTTGTCATTTTTTATCCTTATATACTCATAATTGGCTTTTGCATTATTTCAATAGCTTTTTAAAATCTGATTCAATCGCTAAAAACTGTTCTGCTAATGTTCCGGGTGCATTAAAAATAACATCATTAATAATATTTTTGATATGTTCGTGTTGCTTTAAATTGCCGTATAGCATTGAGTAAAAGACATAAATTGTTCTGTCCTTAATGTCTTGTAAACCAAGTAAACTTGATTCGTAGTAATATTCAATTATGTTGATTAAATCATTATCGCCGACTGTACTGTTGGTTTGCTCTTTAATGTCATACCAATTAATATAAAGATTAAATAGGTTTGCTGATTCATTTTGACAAAAAACAATTTTAGGATCTATTTTTGATGGCAATAATTTGCTTTCTTTATTTGCTTGAATTGCTCTCACTTTTTTTTGTATATCAACATAATAGTAGGTTAATCCTAAAGGGAACAATACATTTATCCAATCAAGATCGGTTAAATTTGTATCTTGCAAAAGTTGCATTCTAAATGGTTCGTAAAAAGGTAAAAAACGCATGTCACATAATTGACCACTCATTAAGCCTGCTTTAGGTATCCATTCTGCCATTTCATCAATAGATTGGTGTGTCACAAGCCAACCACAAACATATGATTTTGTTGTTAAAAAATCTAGATTCATTTGCAAAAGTGAGGAATGCAATAGATCCGTGTTGATATCTTTGTTTGGATATCCAATACATATCAAATGTGGACAAGAAGATAATTCATGTAATAAGCCTGGTCGCTCGACTACCGCGATATCTTTTTGTGGTAACTGTTGCTTTAAACTTGGTAGATAAAGTTTACTCAATTCACTGGTTATACCAAGCATATCGAGCAATAAATAACGATAGTTTTTTCGGTTTTGTTCATTATTTAATATTGTTTGTAAATTATCCATTAATTTGACTCCGAGCATGTACTTCCTTCCGGTAACTGAACTTTAGGTGCTTCGTAAGAAGCTGGACCGATTACAGCAAAGCTTGCTGCTTCAACTTCTACATTACCTGGTGCCATTAATTTTATCATTCCATTTTCAAGGATAATTGCTGCCCCACCGCAGGTTAATGTCAGTTTTTTGTTAGCTGATATGATTACTTCACTATCGGTACTGGTAATTTTCATATCTTGTTTTGAAGTTAAAAGCATCTGATCATTTTGCGCCTGTATATCAACATTTCCTTTTGAAGCAAAAATCTTGATACCCATTTTATTGGCAAACAAGCTTATTAAGTTGCCCGCGGTAACCATAAAACGTTTAAATGCGTTAACATCAATGGTATTTTGAGCTGTTTGAATAATATTTTCACCCGCAGTGTGTTGTATCGATTTAGGACTGACATCCGCCATGCCAGCTGGCGCATAAGTTAAAATTCCGGGTTCTTTAAGATCTTTTAGACTTTGTTCAAATAGCTGTTTTTGAACTTGTAAATCAGCAAGTTCAGCTTGTGCGGCTTCGGCTAGTTCATTAAGCCTTTTTACCATTTCGCTCGCTTGTGCTAGTTGTTTAACTGCACTGTCCATTTGTAATTGAACATGACTTGCCTGTGTTTGCTCTTCACTGGTTATATATAACCCTTTGCCTGCTCTGATTGCGCCCCATTCATCAGTGCGTAGTTCAAACCCTTCGCCACGTTTTTCTTTCTTTTCATTAACTAAGTGACCGATATTGACTTGAGTTTTACCGTATTCGGTTGCTAATTTGATGTGTTCTTGACCACGTTTGTCGTCCATACGGAGCTTGTTATTGGCAGGTGTTCGAATCACATTGCGGTGTTTATTAATCGTTGCCACATGATCAGGATGCGAACTGTCATGCATTGCATGGGCTATGTAAGGTCTGTCCGGGTTACCATTTGTAAACCCTATCATTACCCCTGTTCCGTCTATTAGCGGAAAGTGAAAACCATATGTATCACCAGAGTAAGGTTTAGCAAGTCTTAACCATAAACTTTCTTCCCCTTTTTTCCAATTTTTTAAGTCAAAATTGAATTTAACTCGATAACGTCCCATAGTGTCAATGTAACCATAGGTGTCGTTATTTGGACTTGTCACGTTGGCAGGTAAGGTGCCGCTCACTTCAGGCCAACGAATAGGTGCTGGTCGATACGGTATTAATACTTTAAATGGTATTGCCGTAAAAGATAATTCATAAGAATCCGTACGATTACCATGTCCTTCTACACTTAAAATTATAATGCCATCATCAATGTCCGATATTGGCGCACCGCTAATGGTAATACATTGACCCGGTATAAGGCTGTAGCGGTTTGTTCGACCTTTTATGATAATTTGTTTACTGATCATATGCTCATGACGTATTCGAGCATACCACTTACCACTTTCTATACTGTTTTCGTTGTTGGTTTGACTATTGTCGTTGTTATTGTTTTGTTTTTTGGCATGACCGTTATCATTCAAACCTTTATAGTGTTCTTCATAACGGTAATCAGTACCATAAGTTGTGATGTATTTAGGTTGTGTATTTTCATCACCTTTTAAATTTGCCCCTGCATTACGATAGTTGAAATCTTGAACTTTTACTGATTTTTCAACAATTTGTGTATGTAGCGACAGATCCCAAACACTTTCGGTATTACCGTCAAGTGTGCCGCTTGGTTGTTTGTAATCGATATTACCAACTTGGTGATAACCTTGCTCGTAATCGCTTATCACCATGACATCACAATTATGTTCCGCATGACTTTCAAATCGGAACCAGATTCCGACATCCGCTAATAAGCGTTGGATGAATTCGAGGTCGCTTTCTTCCCATTGGGTAATAAATTCTCGCGCCGGATAGCTGTCTTTTAATTCTAAGCGGTAGTCAATGCCTGAGAATTCATGACTTCGTAATACTTCTTCTACGACACTTACTATGCTTTGATTTTGATAGATGGCACTATTACGATTAAGTGCAAGTCTTGCTAATCTTGGCGATAATACAACCTGATAATGTGCTTCGTCTTTATTTACTGAAAGCTGATTAAATTCTGTGACAATACCATAGATAGCACGAGAATCACTTTCTGTAGGTAAATCACTGAGTGATCGGATTGCATTTCCTAGCGCTTTATTCGCTACAGGATTGAATGAGAATGAACCCTTTTTATTGAGAATCGTGTTTATTGATATACTTTTATCAGCACTGGTAAATGTGATTGTGTATTTCCACGGTTCATTGAGCTTTTCTTCTCCCTTGACTTTAAGTACTGAAATTGGCGAATCGAGACCATCAACCTTTAACGTGTAACGGTTGTGGCTAACCTCACCTGTTAGCCCATTCATTAAACCTTCGCCAAATTGACTAATGAGGTTAGTTAACTCTTTCGCCATATTTTTCTCCTTATATCCTTTTATTTAGGTTTTTCATTCAACGTCTGTAACATTTTAGGCTTTTTTAACGGCCTTTTTTTTACCTTTGCTTTCTTCTGCTGGCTTTGTTTTTGCTGACTTAACAACTTTCGCTTTAGTCGGTTTTGGTTCGTCCGAGTCAGCTTTTGTTGTTTTAGCTTTAGCAGATTTTGCTTTAGTTTGCTCACTTTCCCATTCAAGTACGATTCCTTCTGATTCGTCAAAATCAAGGATTAACGTTGGTACTTGATTGTTAGTTGTACTGCTTCGTTGTAGTAATAAATTTGATACCACAGGTAAAATTTGTTGATTTAAGATACTGTCAATGTTTCGTGCACCTGTATCTGGTAGTAAACACGCTGATACCAAGGTGTCGTAAAGTTTTTCGCCCACATTAAATACAATTTTGTAATGTTTTTGTAGTCGGCTGGCAACTTTATTGAGTTTCATTTCAACAATTTTGCGTAATGCGTCTTTACCAAGTGGTGTATAGATTACTGTTTGGAAACGTGCTAATAATGCCGGTTGGAAATGTTCACGAATGATCGGACGTAGAAGTTCTTGTTGTGTCGCAATATCGGCGTCTGGCATTTCTTCGAAAAGCGCCATAAGCTCATCACTACCTAAATTAGATGTCATTAATATTAAGGTATTACGGAAATCGATTTCACGACCTTCACCGTCACGCATAAAGCCACGATCAAAGACTTGATAGAATAAGTTAAGTACATCACGGTGTGCTTTTTCGACTTCGTCTAGTAACACAACACTGTATGGTCGTTTGCGAACGGCTTCGGTTAATACCCCACCTTGACCATAACCTACGTATCCCGGAGGTGATCCTTTAAGTTGTGATACGGTGTGCGCTTCTTGGTATTCTGACATGTTAATGGTTACCAGTGATTGTTCACCACCAAATAAGGTATCTGCTAACGCTAAAGCTGTTTCGGTTTTACCCACACCTGACGGACCAACTAATAAAAATACGCCCATTGGTGCATCTTCTGATGTCAGTCCAGTTTTTGCTGCACGAATACGTTTAGCTAATTCAAATAGGGCATTATCTTGTCCCACAACACGTTGACGTAAATCATCTTCAAGCGCAAGTAAGTGGCTTTGCTCATCTTTTAGTAAACTTTCTAATGGAACACCTGTCCAGTCTGATATAACAGATGAGACTGTGCGACTGTCAACATCAAGTGAAAGTAATGGATTATGACCTTGTAGCTCATTTAATTCTTGCTGTGCATCACTAAGTTTTTTAAGTAGCTTACTATCTGATTTATTGGTGAGTTTTTGACGTAATTCTATCAATGTTTCAATTTGTTTTTTCTCTTTTTCAAATTGAGTTTGTTGAATAGTTAATTTGTCTTGTAGTTTGGCTAACTGGATGTCTATTTCTTTTAAGCGATCGCTCGTTAAATTTTCACCTAATGCCAGATCTGCGTTAATTGCATCTTGTTCAATTTTCAGTGAGGCAATTTTAGCTTCAAGCTGTGTAATTGATTCTGGTATCGTATCTAGCCCCATACGTACACGTGCTGACGCTGTATCAAGCAGGTCAACCGCTTTATCGGGTAGTTGACGTCCACTGATATAACGTCTTGATAGTGAAACGGCTGTTTTGACAGCTTCGTCTAGGATATGTACGCCATGGTGTTTAGCATAACGTGATTTTAAGCCACGCAACATTAAACATGCTCGATCGTCATCAGGTTCGTCTACTTTAACCATTTGGAAACGACGCTCTAAAGCGGCATCTTTTTCAAAATATTGTTTGTATTCAGACCATGTGGTCGCTGCAATAGTGCGTAGTTCTCCACGTGCTAATGCAGGTTTTAGTAAGTTTGCCGCATCTGCGCCACCGGCTGAATTACCTGCACCGATAATAGTATGAGCTTCGTCAATAAATAGTAATATTGGGGTTGGAGACTGTTGTACGGCATCAATTACATTTTTTAATCTTTGTTCAAATTCACCTTTTACGCCAGCGCCCGCTTGTAATAAGCCAAGATCTAACGTTAGGATGCTAACATCCGCAAGATTTTTTGGTACGTTTCCTTCAGCAATTCGAAGTGCTAAACCTTCAACTAGTGCAGTTTTACCTACCCCTGGTTCACCGACAAGAATTGGGTTATTTTTACGACGACGGGATAGAATATCGACCATTTGTCTGATTTCACTGTCACGACCAAACACTGGGTCAATTTTACCTGATTTGGCTTTTTCAGTGACATTTTCGGTAAAGCGTTCAAGCGCTGCTTGATGATGCTTTTGTTGTGCGATTTGATTGTCATTATTACTTTTAGCATCATTCGCATCATTTTTTTGTGTTTTGTTTGCAGCTAATGCTGAGTTGGCAGTTGAGTCAATACCAAAACTGTCTGTAGCATTCATTACGCTATCTGATTGATAACTGTATTGATTAGCTGGGTTTTCGTCTGATGTTTCGTCCAGTTGTAAACGCATTTTTTGTAATGAAACTGGCGATAAGCTAAGTAGTTGCCATGCATCTTGTGCTTTTAAGCAATGTGGCATTTCTTGCAATGCTTGCAATATATGAACTGAGCGAATAACTTCTTCATGATTTTCTAGCGACGCTTTTAACCATGCTGATTGCATTACTGCTATCAACGATGGCGATAAACTTGGTTTTGTGTTAATAGTATGCGGTAGTGCGTCTAGATAATTGAGTAATCCAGTCCAAATTTTATCCATATCGAGTTGATAATGTCTTGAAATTATCGTTATGTCACCTGAACCCTGTTCTAGTAATTTTAATAACCAATGTTCAAGTGTAATTTCGGTATGTGCTCGTGTTTGGCATAATCCAGCCGCAGCTTCAAGCGATTTCGCACAGTACGGATTTAGTCGTCTTAATAAAACAGAGGGATCAGCTATCATTACTATTTCTTTCCTTAATCATTAATAAAATAAATACAGCCCCTATAAATAGGGACTGTGTAAGTTAAAATTAACCTCGGCTTTCTACCCAGCTGTCTGAGTGGATGATGTTGCCATCTTTATAAGTCCAAGTAATTTTTTCATAACGAAGTTCAATACGTTCTAAGTGGTTGTATTGTTCTTTCGTTGGATCTTTGATGTTGTGCATTTCAGGTTTAACAGATACGACTTTTACACCGTCCATTAATGTATTGAAATATTCAACTTCTTGTCCTGCATCGTTGATTTTGTACCATTTGATCTCAACTGATTTTAAGTTTTGACCAGTAGTTACAGCTTTGTATAGGTAAGGTGAAGATGCATCAACTTCTTTAACAAATTCAAGTGCTTTATGTACACGAGTTCCTGTTAATTTACCTGTATTACCATCGGTTGGGATGTATACTCGGTGATCGAATTCAACCACTTCTACACTTCCTTCACGACCAACAACGGTTACAGAACCTTTGATTTCGGCACCGCCGTCATCTTTTAAAAACATATAAGCTGGTACAGCCATTGTTTATCTCCTTTTATTGTTTTTGTTTCACACTCTTAGTTTTCATTCGTCAAAATACATGTTGACGCCTGAGGAACTAAATTTATTTCTACCCTTCGGTTTTTTGCACGATTTTCTGGAGTATCGTTATCCACTAAAGGTTTTTTTGCACCATACCCTTGGATGGCGAAACAAGTCTCTGGTATGTCACTCGCTTTTAATATCCAATCACGTACTGACATGGCTCGATTAAATGATAGTTGTTGATTTTTGGTTTCATCGCCAACTGAGTCGGTATGACCCGTTATGATCATTAACCAACCTGTACCAGGATTTGCATTAATCTGTTTTTGTATTTCCATTAATGCGTTAATTAACACTTTTTCTGAACCCGATTTTAAACTTGCTTGTCCACTTTCAAATAACGCTAAGCTATCTAGACGAATTGGCGGAGGTGGCTCTTTAACAATAACCTGCGTTTTTTCAACAATTACTTTTTCAGGCTCTGGTGGTTTTGCTACGTAGTCACTCATGGCTACATTGAGCGGTTCAACTAGCTGTAATCCACGATATAACCCCATTCCTAAACGTATAGGTTCACCTTTAGCATAGTATTCATTTAGCATGGTTTTATCATTTCGTAGTACTTCAAGTGCCTCTTTTTTCTCATCATAATTGCCCATTGGGACTAAATGGTAATGATGAATATCATTTTGAATTCTATCGATTAATTTGATGTTATTCCAATATGACGCCCCCATACTTCCCATTAAAAATAATGATGTGATAATAACTAAACCACAGATCATTGAGCTAATAGGCGAAAATGGATATGCAATTGGCATAAATTTAACTAATGCATCTGGCGGGGTGACACCGTCTTGTATTTTATGCGTATTTGGTAATGATAAACTTGTCGCATTTTCCCATATTTTTTGCATGAGATTATCGTGAACAATCGATTGGTTGGTAGGATAGATTGCTACACCAGTCGGTACACATTTAGCAATAGGTTGCTTGTCATTAACTAAAGTGGTTAATACTACGTCTTCAATCCAACTTTCTGTTTCACTTAAAAATGGACGAAGTCTTAATCGTCGTTCACGTTCATCTGTTGGAATTTTGATGTCATTAACCCAATTTGTAATTGGCGACAAATAACGATCTAACAAATATAATTTTTGATTTAATAATTGAAACCAATATACAGGTAACGGGTTATTTTCGTCATAGATTAAGTCGTTCAGTCCAACATGGGTTGAAAGATAAACAGGCATTTGGTATTTAGCTATTCGACAAGTATCCACCCATGATTGACGAAATGCTTGTAATTTAGCTACAAATAAGCCCTGTTTGTCTTCTGTTTCTGGTGTTAAGGCAAGAAAAATACCTACACGACCCAGCATATCAGGCCATTTCGCCACTAATGAATCGTAAACTATCGGTAGATGTGAAAATTCATCAACGTAGATCCAAACTGCTTCGGACGAAACTAATACATTAGATTCGGCAAGCGATAAATCCTCAGGAAAAAAATCTTTAGCCGCGCTACCCGTAACCATGAGTATTGGTAAACGATAACGCTGTCTTGCCGGTAATAAATCAAGTTTTTGAGTTAAAAATTGGATATTTGCTGTTGATGATGCTAGCACTCGTCGATAACGTCGCATTTGCCAAAGAAAACCTCCGGCAATAGCAAAGACGAGAATCGATCCAAGTATTTTCCAGCCAATTGTTATTGGTAGGAAAACAAACAATAATAATAAACTCAATACGACTGCATATATAATTTGAATGCGCTTAGGGTAATCGCTCATAATAAACCTTTTTAACCAACAAGTTGCTTAACTAAGTTGTCTAGTTGATTATCCAATAAAAAGTAAAGCCCAATAACGACAATAACCGATACGACAGTACAAGCTAGTAGAATGGTTTTTCTAAACTGATAACGATATGTTTTGGTCTGTTCAATGATTGGATATGATTGTTCTGGCTCATATTCTCGTAAAGCTTCACGTAGCGCGAGTATCAGGTGCTCTCGTTCCATTTGAGGTCTATCAAGATAACAGCCTTGGAAACCAAGTCCTAATACTCGGTCAAAACAAGCTAAAACAATTCCTTCTTTTCTATCAGCTCTTAAGCGAGAACGAATTTTATCGAATAGGTCATCACCTGCGCTGTGCGTGTTGAAATAGATAACTTGTAATGGCGAACCTAACCATTCATCATAGTCTTGATTTTTCGGATTATCTCGATGACAAAGTAATACAGTTTCATCTAATAAAGCACATAAAGCATAACTGATATCATCAATTACATCTTGGCTATACTGCGCTTGATGTAATTTGTCTCGTACGGTTATAACTTGTTGCTTACAAAGTTCGTACAATTTATGTCCCGATGGAATATCAGCTTTTGCTTTTAACTGCACTACAACTAAGATGGAGTCTCGTAGTAATTCGTCAATATTAATTGCTTTTGATTCTATACTCATAATTTGATCCTATGACCGCAATACGGCGAACAATTCTAACGAAATATCAGGCATTGCACGTGGTACATAAAATTCACAACAGCGTGTAAGTAACATATTTTTTGCCGCTTCATGTGAAAGATCTAATGCAAAATATTGATTGTCCAAACGCACAGGTATAGCAGCCGGAACATGGCTAAGTGCTTTAATTGGAATACCAGATAACGCAGAATGTATGATTTGCCTTACATCATCAGGTGCACCTGCTTTACATAAGATTGGGAATCGTGATTGTAATTGATGACCTGGCATACTTGAGCGTACTGAAAGATAGAAGTCAGCATCTTCAACTAGACGAGAATCATTTAGTCGTCCAGTCCATAATGTGTCTTTGTCATGAACTAATTCAATTTTAATTACTCGAGACGGTAAGCTTTCTTCCAGTAAGTTGCGTACTAATCCAAATAATGGAGGGAAAACTTCATTAAGATTATCATGCTGATAAGCCGGAATACCATCCACATTATTTAATAATGAGAATGTTAATAACGCACCTGTCAAGGCTGTTAATGTTTGATAAAGCTTTTCAGGATGAATCGTTGGATTATCTCGTAAAAATTTGAGTTGAGGTTCATAGGTATTTAATGCATTTAATAACCAGAATAATGACACATCAGCGGTGGCAAATTCAGCCATTTGTTGATTTCGCTCATGGCGCATTCCTGTTAAATGTTGCCGTTTGGCTTGCATTTGAACACATAATAATTCAAGTTCTTTAACTAATGTTCCGCTTTGTGTATGCAGATTTAACATTGGTGGAAGGTATTCTTGATCAAGTACAAATCGCCCGTTTAGATCTCGTTTTAAACGAGCTACAGGACAAGTTAGGTAGTCACTATGATTTTCAAAATCAAATAAGAATGTTAGCGCATAATGCTCAACAGCTATAGTTTCGACATTTTGCCCCAATAGGTCGGTAACTTCTACCCATTCTTGTCTATATCGTAGTGGACGTTCAAGACGTTGATTTTCTTGTAAACAGTTACCGCCGTTAGCTTGCAGTAATGGTATACCAATAAATACGGTTACTTCTTCAAGTTCGACCGGTATATCGGTATTTAATATTCTTGCTTCCGGTAGTTTGTCTGCTATATCGGTATTGATAACAACGCCATCAGAAAATCGGATACTAATTGATTCTGCTTGTAATCGATCGAAGGTTAGTGCCTGCAAATCAATAGATAGGCTTTCAATTCCCCATGGGTTAGCCACCGCTAGAGTGGCTAATTTTTGTGAAGTGAATTGATCCCACAACGCTTGTTGTTGAAATTGTTGAGGCGTCAAAAAGACGCCTTCATTCCATAAAGGACGAAATATTTTCATGTGTCCTAACACTCCTTAAAAGATATTAATGAAATCAAGTAAAAGCTAATACTTATGATTTAGCTTTTGGCATCTGTGATACCATTGATAAATTAATATCCATTCCTTCGATTTGGAAATGAGGAATTAAGAATGTTTTAACACGGAAGAATCCTGGATTATCTTCAATATCTTCAACAATGACTTTTGCTTCTCTTAATGGGTGAGCCGCTTGAACTTCATCACTTGGATCTGTCATTTCAGTGACAAGGTTGCTTATCCATTTATTTAATTCAAGTTCTAACATACGGCGGTCTTTAGTTGCACCGATATTTTCACGTTGAATAACTTTTAAGTAGTGAGCAATTCGTGACAATAAGAAGATATAAGGTAAACGAGCATTAATACGGCTGTTTGCTGTTGCTTCTTTTGTATCATAAAGTGCTGGTTTTTGCGTTGAGTTCGCAGAGAAGAAACATGCATAATCTCTGTTTTTATAGAAAGATAATGGGATGAATCCTAAATTAGCAAATTCAAATTCGCGTGTTTCTGGGATAAGCACTTCGGTAGGAATTTTTACTTGATTACCAGTACCTAAATCATAAAGGTGAATTGGTAAATCTTCAACTAGTCCACCTGCTTGCGGTCCACGAATTTGTACACACCAACCATTACGAATGAAGCTTTGAGTCATGTTTGCTGCAAACGCATAAGATGCATTAGTCCATAAATAACGGTTGTGATCAAGTCCTTTAACATCTTCAACATAATTGAAGCTACGTACTGGAATTGTATCTGGTCCATAAGGCAGACGAGCAAGTACTCTCGGTAAAGTCAAGCCGATGTAACGTGAATCATCAGTTTCACGGAAGCTGTTCCATTTGGTGTATTCTGCACGGTCGAAATAGTTGCCAATATCTTTAATTGCGGCAACTTCTTCCATGGTTTCTTTACCAAAGAATTTTGGACCAACAGAGCTTACAAATGGCATGTGTGCAGCAGCTGCAACTTTAGAGATATTACGTAATAAAGCAATATCTTGTGAATTGCGATCAAACTCGTAATTTGAAATTGTTACACCAATTGGTTCACCACCCGGTGTGTCATATTCTTGAATATAGGTATGACGGTAGAAACCTGTTTGGATGATTTCTGGCGCATCTTCGAAATCTTGACGTAACTCTTCTTTTGAGACATCTAGAAGTTCAATTTTAACATTACGACGGAAATCAGTACGGTCAACTAAGAATTTTAAACCACGCCATGTTCCTTCGATTTCTTGGAACGTTTCGTGATGCATAATAGCATCAAGTTGGCGACTTAATTTTTGGTCTATTTGACTGATATGATAATCTAATAGGTGTTTATCTAATTTTTCAATTTTTTGTGATGAACTTTGGATCAATTTTAGCAATATATCAATCGCCATTGTGACACGTTCATCTTGTGAAGCTTCGAATAATACTTCGTTATCTTCAAATTTATCAATTTCACCCGCTTTTTTGATTGGACTTAGATTGATTTTATCGAATAAAGATTGGTAAACACTACCATTCTCTTCTACTACGGTTGCTTTACTAGCATTGCTTTGTTTTTGTACGTTCATTACTTTTATCTCTTAATTTTTATCAAACTTTATATTTTGCTGTGCAAATTGAGTTTTGATTGATTAAAATTTTATTTTTTACTTTCAGATACAATTGATTCTAATTCAGCACGGAGCTCATCAGAGAGTTGTTGATCTTTCACTATTTTTTCAAGTTCATAGCGGAAAGTAGCGTTATCTAGTAGATTTGATTTCAAATCTCTTAATAGATTGCGCATTGCAAGTAAAGAACGTAGTTGTGGGATTTTTTTAGCGACTTGTTCTGGTGAAAAATCTTTCATAGATTCAAACACCAAATCAACACTGATGTCACTACCATCATCTGCAAGTGTATTAGGTACACTTATTTTAGCTTCTGGTCTAAAATCGTTTAACACTGCATCGAAATTATTTTTATTAATCGATACTTTTTCTTTTTCAGAAAGT
The DNA here is from genome assembly GCF_046635805.1 of Gilliamella sp. CG13. Lineage (NCBI taxonomy): Bacteria > Pseudomonadati > Pseudomonadota > Gammaproteobacteria > Orbales > Orbaceae > Gilliamella > Gilliamella sp. CG13. The sequence goes on along the minus strand of NZ_JBIDFM010000003.1, from coordinate 121,670 downwards.
GAACGTTTGTCTTTTCCACGACCATAATCGCCAATTGACAATATTTTAAGTGGTAGTTCAACTTTCTTTGAGGCTCCGCCAGTGTGTAAATCTAAACTGATATTCACGCGGGCAGCTGGGACTTCATTTTGATAACTGTTTGACATAATTTCTCCTAAATTTCCATTCCCTTTAAAGGCTAAAATAAATAATTACCCTTAAGTTGTGAATAAATTACACGATTTACGAATTAATTACAATCTTAACGCTTAAATTAATTAATTTTTTCATAAAGAATTTTTTTTAAAATTTGCTTATTTTTCTAGCAAAATAAAGGGTTTTTATGATGTCGCAGATGTGAACTGATGGATTGTTTTTTAATCATTTTTAAATAAATTTTATTAAATTTAATGCTAATTCAATTTTTAAAATGTTTTTTAAATTTTTTTAACTATAGTTAACTCAATAAATCAATTATTAAAATGGCTATTATTTTAATAGATAAGGCTATCTCCTTTTTCAATAAATATTTATTTAAAATACGTTATCTAATAATTTAAAAATTGACTAAATTAAACAAATTTATTTGACTTTAGCGACTTAAATGATAATAATTCTCATTAATATTTAAAGTGTATTTATTTTTATCACTTTATTAGATAGTTAAAGGAAGCTATTATGAAAAGGATTTCTTTTTAGCTTTCACGTTTTCCTTGATTTCTCGGTATCTTGAAGATGATTGAGTATATTATTAAATAGGAGTTGCTAATGAAATTCAATTCTATCAAAAGTCGTAAAACTTTATTAAATTTAATTTTTACATCATTAATTATTCTTACTGGCGTGGCTAACTCTGCAATCGCTGAAGAAAAAAAATTTAAAGTTGTTACGACATTTACCGTGATTCAAGATATCGCACAAAATATTGCGGGCGATGCAGCGATAGTTGAGTCAATCACTAAAGTTGGTGCCGAGATTCATGAATATGATCCAACCCCTCAAGATATTACCAAAGCACTTTCTGCCGATTTAGTATTATGGAATGGACTTAATTTAGAACTTTGGTTTAAGCGTTTTTTTGAAGATATTAAAGATGTTCCTTCGGTTACGGTAACAGAAGGAATTGACCCTATGCCGATTCAGGAAGGAAGTTATAAAGGTAATCCTAATCCACATGCTTGGATGTCTCCGACACTTGCTTTAACTTATATTGAAAATATTCGTGCTGCTTTTGTTAAATATGATCCGAAACATGCCGATATTTACAATAAGAATGCTGCCGATTATGTTGCTAAGATTAAAGCTCTTGATGCGCCTTTAAGAGAACGCCTAGCCAAAATTCCAGAATCTCAGCGTTGGTTAGTCACCAGTGAAGGGGCTTTTAGTTATTTGGCAAGAGATTATAATCTTAAAGAAGCGTATTTGTGGCCGATTAATGCTGAGCAGCAAGGCACACCTAAACAAGTTAAAAATCTGATTGATACTGTTCGTAAAAATAATATTCCGGTTGTTTTTAGTGAAAGTACGATTTCGGATAAACCGGCTAAGCAGGTAAGTAAAGAGACAGGTGCTAAGTATGGAGGTGTGTTATATGTTGATTCACTTTCAACTAAAGATGGCCCAGTACCAACCTATATCGATTTATTAAAAGTGACTGTTGAAACAATAGCTAAGGGGTTTGAAAACTGATGACTCAAATTTGCCTAAACGTTGATGATATTACTGTGACTTATAATAATGGTCACACTGCTATTCATGATGCAAGTTTTAGCTTACATGGTGGCACTATATGTGCACTGGTTGGCGTTAATGGTAGTGGTAAATCTACACTGTTTAAAAGCATTATGGGGATGATACGACCAACTAAGGGACAAGTGACTTTTAATAATACGCCTGTAAAACAAGCATTAAAACAAAATATTATTGCTTATGTACCCCAAACAGAAGAGGTTGATTGGGATTTTCCTGTGTTAGTGTCTGACGTAGTAATGATGGGACGTTATGGACATATGTCTTTTTTACGTATTCCAAGTAAAGAGGATAAAAGACAAGTTGATATTGCCCTAAAGCGTGTAAATATGCTCGAATTTAAACATCGACAAATTGGCGAGCTTTCTGGCGGTCAAAAAAAACGTGTATTTTTAGCCAGAGCGTTAGCTCAACAAGGTAAAGTACTTTTATTAGATGAGCCTTTTACTGGGGTTGATGTTAAAACAGAAAATGCCATTATTGAACTTTTGAAGGATCTTCGTGATGAGGGGCATTTAATTTTAGTTTCTACCCATAATTTAGGTAGTGTGCCTGAATTTTGTGATCAAGTTGTTTTGATTAATCAAACTGTTCTGGCTTTTGGATCAACCCAATCCACGTTTACCCCTCAAAATTTAATGACTACTTTTGGCGGTGCTTTGCGTTATTTAAGTCTTTCGGGTGAAAAGTTACATGAAGATGAAGATCCTCGCAAGGTATCTATTTTAACCGATGATGAACGTGCAGCAATATTTTATGGTGAAGGTAAAGATGATTCCCCTCATCAAGATTTACTTGTTGAACATCATGATCATGAACCAAAAGGACAGCTATAAATGGAACTCCTTCTTGAACCATTTAGTTATGACTTTATGCTAAAAGCCATCTGGGTAAGTAGCATTGTCGGCGCAGCTTGTGCTTTTTTATCTGCCTTTTTAATGTTAAAGGGCTGGTCATTAATGGGCGATGCTTTATCTCATTCAGTGGTCCCTGGTGTTGCCGGAGCTTATGCACTGGGTTTACCTTATTCGGTAGGCGCTTTTTTTACGGGATTATTGGCTGCACTTTCTATTACCATGGTAAGAGCAATGACCCGATTAAAAGAAGATGCCATTATTGGTTTTATTTTTTCTACTTTTTTTGCGATTGGTTTATTAATTCTTTCATTAAATCCGACTTCTATTAATGCCCAGACAATTATTTTTGGTAATATTTTAGGTATTGATGATAGTGATATGTGGCAAGTACAGATTATCATATTGGTTTCGGTTGTACTTTTATTATTATTCTGGAAGGATTTATTAGTTGTGTTTTTTGATGAAATTCATGCCAGATCAATCGGTTTAAGACCTTTGCCTTTAAAAATCCTTTTTTTTACTATTTTAAGTGCTTGCACAGTTGCAGCTTTACAAACGGTTGGGGCAATTTTAGTTATTGCAATGGTTGTCACGCCCGGTGCAACCGCTTATTTGCTGACTAATCGATTTTCACATTTATTGATTATTTCGGTAATAATTGGTGCACTAACCAGTGCTATTGGAGCGTGGTTTAGTTACTTTTTAAATGGTGAAACAGGTGGTGTTATTGTCACATTGCAAACGTTAGTTTTTATTTTTGCTTTTTTATTTGCGCCTAAACAAGGATTAATTTCTAATCGCCGCAAAATTAGACAACTTCGCTTAAGTAAAGGGGATTAAGTATGACTGATATAGGGTATTTTATTTTTCATCCTTTTACAATTCCTCTTATGCAAAGAGCCATTTTAGCCGCGCTTGCAACCGGTATAGTTTGTGCCCTACTATCGTGCTTTTTAGTTTTGAAAGGGTGGTCATTGATGGGCGATGCTATATCACATGCAGTATTACCCGGTATTGTACTTGCCTTCTTAGCCGGAATTCCCATTATTATCGGGGCTTTTGTGTCAGGTTTATTTTGCTCAGTCGCTACCGGTTATATAAAAGAAAACAGCCGAATTAAAGAAGATACCGTCATGGGAATTGTGTTTTCCGGTATGTTTGCATTCGGTTTAGTGTTATTTTCTAAAGTTGATACGTCGCAACATTTGAACCATATATTATTTGGTAGTGTACTTGGTACAAGTTATGCAGAATTAATACAGATTATTTTTATTGCTGCTGTCGTGTCTATTATTGTTATCATTAAGCGTCGTGATCTCATGCTTTATTGTTTTGATCCTGTTCAAGCAAGAGTGGTTGGATTACCCGTTCGATTATTACATTATGGATTACTGAGTATTCTAGCTTTAACTATTGTAGGATCGCTAAAAGCAGCTGGGGTTATATTGGTCATTGCTATGTTGATTGCACCGGGTATTACTGCTTTTTTAATCAGTAAACGATTTGAAAGAATGTTAGTTATTGCGGTGTTAATTTCTGTCTTTTCAACCGTTATGGGAACATTGATCAGTTATCATTTAGATGCTTCTACCAGTGCTTGCATTGTGATTCTACAAGCTACTATTTTTGTTTTTACACAAAGTTATGCCTATATTAAAAGCCGTCAAAATTAACCATTAATAAAATTGCGTAAATGTGACATGTTAGTCGTTATGACATTTACGCAATTTTCGCTTTGGAATTTTTTAACTATTCATCATCCATATATTTGCTGGAATCAGCATAATTATCAAAGCGTGAAAATTGACCTTGGAATTTTAATCTTACTTTACCTATTGGACCATTACGCTGTTTACCTAAAATAATTTCGGCAATTCCTTTGTGTTCAGATGCTTCGTTATACACTTCATCACGATAAATAAACATGATTACATCGGCATCTTGTTCAATCGATCCGGATTCACGTAAATCCGAATTCACTGGTCTTTTATCTGCCCGTTGTTCAAGACTACGATTTAACTGTGATAGTGCAACAACCGGAATTTGTAATTCTTTTGCTAATGCTTTTAATGATCGTGATATTTCAGCAATTTCCAACGTTCGATTTTCAGACATATTCGGTACACGCATCAGCTGTAGATAATCGACCATGATCATACTTAACCCTTTATGTTCCCGATAAATACGTCTGGCACGTGAACGTAATTCCATTGGCGTTAATCCGGAAGAGTCATCGATGTAAATATTTTTCTTTTCAAGCAAAATACCCATGGTACTTGAAATACGAGCCCAATCATCATCTTGTAATTGACCAGTACGAATACGTGTTTGGTCTACTCGAGAAAGTGAAGCGAGCATACGCATCATAATTTGTTCTGAAGGCATTTCTAAACTGAATATTAATACCGGTTTTTCTTGCATCATTGCTGCATTTTCACACAAATTCATGGCGAAAGTTGTTTTTCCCATAGAAGGACGTGCGGCAATAATGATTAAATCTGAACGTTGCAAGCCAGCTGTCTTTTTGTCTAAATCAAGAAAACCTGTAGAAACACCAGTGACACCATCATGTGGGCGTTGGAAAAGTTCTTCGATTTTAGCAACCGTCGCTTCCAGCACTTCAGTTATGCTTTTTGGCCCCTCTCCTTGCTTGGTACGGCTTTCAGCAATTTGAAAGATTTTACTTTCAGCTAAATCCAATATTTCACTACTGTCTCGCCCTTCTGTCGCATAACAGTTATCTGCAATCTCATTTGATGCGCTGATAAGTTCACGTAATATAGCTTGTTGCCGAATAATATCACTATATGCCACAACATTGATGGCGCTCGGGGTGTTTTTGGATAATTCAGCTAAATAAGCAAATCCCCCCACGTCAGCAAGCAAATCCTTACTTTCTAAACTTTCTGAAAGCGTAATTAAATCTATTGGTGTTCCTTTACCCACTAAAATATGCATTTCAGCGAAGATAAGTTGATGATGACGTGAATAAAAATCCCGTTCAGTTATCATTTCAGCAACGACATCCCAACGCAGATTATCCAGCATTAAACTACCGAGAACAGCTTGCTCTGCCTCTATGGAATGGGGAGGCAATTTTAAGCTATGTAGTTTTGCGTTTTTCGCATTTTGATTATTGCCGTCTTTATTGGTAATGATTTCATCAGTATTCATTAGATTCATCTTTTTTAATTTAATTCATATTTAAGCTTATCATTTAGCTAGCTCAAAAATAAGGGGCCTAATGCAAGATTGGGTATTTGATATTCTAGTGGATAATCCACCTGAACTAAATACAAACCTTCCGGTTTTGCTGTTGCTGCCGCCCGTGTTCTATCTTTAGCTTTCAATAAATCATCAATCCATTGCGGCTTTTGATTTTCAGCGCCAACTTCTAGCAAACTGCCGACGATATTCCTTACCATATGATGTACGAACGCATTCGCTTTTATATCCACAATCACATAATCACCCTGTCTGGTTACACTAATTTGATGAATGTTTCGCCAAGGCGTTAACGACTGACATTGTGCGGCTCTAAATGATGAAAAGTCGTTTTCTCCTAACAGATATTGTGCAGCTTCATGCATGAGCTTTTCATTAAGGGGTAAATAGTAATGCGTAACCCCTTTTGATAAAATTGCAGGACGGTAACGGTGATTATAAATCACATAACGATAACGTCGAGCAGTTGCGCTGAATCTTGCATGAAAACTTTCCGCAACAGGTTGAGACCACCGCACCGCAATATTTGATGGTAAGTGGGAATTGACCCCCATTGTCCAAGCACTGTGAGATCGTTGTGCTTTTGTTTCAAAATGAATAACCTGTCCTGTTGCATGGACCCCCGCATCCGTTCGACCTGCACAAAAAACCGTAATAGGCTCATCGGCGATAACCGATAAAGCAGACTCTAATCTTTCTTGGACTGAATCAACGGATTGTTGGCGTTGCCAACCAAAATATCCACTGCCATCATATTCAATACCCAGTGCAATTTTAGAGGTAGTCATTAATCAGCATCTCAAGCGTCTGGATGAGCATTATTCCACCTAAATAGCGAATATTATCAGCAACCGACCAAAATTGGATTTGTTCATAATGACCAAAACTATGCCTTAAATTGGATAATTTAATCGTCAAATTAGATTCTGATTCGGCATTAACTTCAGTAACAGGAGTTGAAAGCGTATCCCCTTGTAATTCAACACCATATTCGCTAAAACGTGCCATATCTAATTCAATCGGTAAACTGCTAGAAACATTTACCGCTTGAGCAAGTCCATAAAATACCGGAACAATAACAGATTCAATCGATATTGGTAGCTGATAATTATTGATAACTTTACGAATCTGATTTATCAGTGATTTTTCACCGTATGATGAATTATCAGATTCATGTGAAATAGGCAACAGATTGAAAGCAAGCTGTTTGTCGAATAAGTCATTATCAACAGGCATGCCATTTAATAATCGAGCACTTTGACCAGCCAGTTCTTCAACGCCTGGTTTGCCATACATTGAAGAGGGAATGAAACTTGTTACATGCAAATTAGTGAGTAACTCGATATCCGTTAAAGGTGCAACACAGCGAAGTAATTGAGAAACGGGGGCACTGGCTACCGCAATAATGTTTTCGTTACGGTATTCAGCTAAAACATGATTGTTCACTTGTGGCACAATCAGTGGAATATGATCTTGATCAGCAAAGTAGCCACTTGCATCAATCACAATGCATCCTGCTTGTGCTGCTTGTTGAGCATATTTTTCACTGGTTTTCGCACCTGCGACAAAAAAAGCAAAATGGCATTGACTAAAGTCCATTTGAGCACTATCAATAACCGTTAAATTTTTACCTGCAAATCGAATAATCTCGCCAGCACTGTTATCACTGCCGACTAGGTAGAGATTATCAATTTCAATACTATGATTTTTTTGAGTATACTCTTGCAGTAACTCAATGAGCGCAGAACCTACTTGTCCTGTCGCACCAACAATGGCAATATTCCATGCTGACATATATAAACCCAATCAATAAAATTTATCGAAGATTATAACATTATATTTGTGAGGATAGCTGAAAAAAAAGAGCTATTAATTTTGGAAGCGAGATCGACAAATTCATTTTTTATCCGTTACACATTATAAAATTATGATTAAAGTGATGCACCTTGTTACACGTTAAAATCTTATTTTATGAATAAAGTTACTTTAGCTGTGATTGCCCAAAAGGCAAATTTATCAATTGCGTCCGTGTCAAGAGTATTAAACACGCCCAATTTAACTTCTGCATTAACACAATCACGTGTTTATAAAGCAATTGAGGAGTTGGGGATTGATACACCCTTTAATACTAAACCCTATCATGTAGAGTGTGAAACGCAAAAAATTTTAATTATTGATAATCAATTATTCTCGCAAAGCTTAATCAATATTGGTTTAGAAAGTGGTTTAAAAGAAGCGGGATACCAATTTTTTTATTTACGCTTCGCCTATTCCAGCCCAAATGATATTCATCATTTAATTCGATATGCAACCCAAAACATTTTTGATGGTATCGTGATCATTAATGATGCTCCCTATTTAGATATCCTCAAAAACTACAAATCCACCTTACCACCTATTATTTTAGTTAACCATTTTTCGCTTGATTTTAATTGCGTTTATTTCGATCACTTGACCATAGCCTATAATATTACTCAATATTTAGTGCATCAAATACATAAAAAAATCGCAGTTATCATCAATGACAGTCATAAAAAGAGTTCAACTCTTTTTTTACAAGGTTATCAGCAAGCCCTTCTGAGGTCTAACATTAAGTTTGATCCTAATTACCTAATTCATCATTGCTTTAGTTATGAGCAAGGGCGATCGGCTATCAAAAAATTAATAGAAAGTAACAAACCACCCACTGCGATTATTTGCTCGGATAATATTCATTTAAATTATTTGGATGAACAATATTATGATCGAAAAAATTCTCACCCCCCTTTTGCTGCGGTACTGGGAATATTGCATCAAGTGAATCAAAGCAAGGATCAGCTAACGACCCCTATCGCTATTACTTATATTAATCATTCAAAAGATCGTCAATATAATGAATTAGACCAGCTTAGCCGAATTTATAAACCTTTAGCTAAAATGGGAAGAAAATCAGCCCGTTTACTTTGTGACATACTCAAACAAAAAACTGCATCAACATTGCAATACCACCTTGTTGAAACAGAATCCCTATTTATTAACTAGTCTATAATTAAACATCGTCGCTATTATTAATAGTGGCAGAACGTTTATTTCTGTTGGATTCTGTTTTATGACTATGATGATATCAATCGTTTTGGTGAGAGTTTATTTTTTATCTGAATGCCCGCCCCGATAAATGTTTGATCTTGATAAATCCTGACTAACGTTTCTTGAGGTGAAGTTATCTCATCGTTAATGACCGTATCTATTTCTATCGTTCGACCTAATAAAATATGCTTACCTTGTTGTTCAGTGAGTGTGACCTTTGGGTACGCATTCATTGGGCTATCTACTGGCATTAATAAAGCATCTTTATCAGCTAAATTGTGTAGTGCATCTAAAGTTACCATTTGTTGAATAGGATAATTAGAAACTTGCAGACGTCTTAAATAAATGACATGTGCACCACAACCCAGTAATTCTCCTAAATCATCAATAATCGTTCGAATATACGTTCCCTTAGAGCAATGTATTTCTAAAGTTAATTCATGAGTATTGGCATCAAATTGGATAAATTGATTTTCGTAAACAGTAATGGGTCTTGCTTCTCGTTCAATGACAATGCCTTGCCGAGCATATTCATAAAGTGGTTTACCTTGGTGCTTTAATGCCGAAAACATGGTTGGCACTTGTAAAATATCCCCACGAAAATGCGTTAACGCTTCATCAATTTGTGATTGAGTAATATTGACAGGTTTAGAACAGATGATTTGACCGTCTGCATCTGACGTATCTGTTCGTTCACCTAGTTTAGCAATAACTTGATATCGTTTATCAGAATCTAACAAATATTGAGAAAATTTGGTCGCTTCACCAAAACAGATGGGTAACATGCCTGTCGCTAAAGGATCGAGCGCACCTGTATGCCCTGCTTTTTTAGCGTTAAAGAGTCTTTTGACTTTTTGCAAAGCATCATTCGAGGTCATGCCTTGCGGCTTGTCTAATAACAAAACGCCGTGAAGTTCACGGCGAATTTTTTTAATATTCATTGTTAATTTCTTTATCTTAAAAAATAAAACCAACTAGATTTAGTTCAAAATCATGGCCTTTTTTATGTTAATCTTTATGACGTTCGTTATCCTGTTTGATAACATCAGAGACTAAACTAGACATTTGCATACCTTTAACCAATGATTCATCATAAAAGAATTTGATTTCAGGAATAATGCGTAAACGCATTGCTTTGCCTATTAAAGTTCGAATATATCCTTTCGCATCATTGAGTACGGTTAGACCTTGTTCAATAACTTGCGGATCATCATCATTTAAAAAAGTTACAAATACTTTCGCGTAGGAAAGGTCGCGTGAGATATCAACACCCGAAACAGTAACCATGCCTAGACGTGGATCTTTGATTTCGCGTTGTAGTATGATTGCAATCTCTTTTTGCAATTCATGTCCAACACGAGAAGAGCGATTAAATGCTTTTGCCATATCTATTTTCCTTAAAATATGAATAAGCAAGGCATAAACCTTGCTTATAACATGGTAATGTCATCGTTATTAAATTGTACGCTTGATTTCGATAGTTTCAAAGACTTCGATTGAATCCCCAACACGAACATCATTATAGTTACGTACACCAATACCACATTCCATTCCGTTACGAACTTCATTAACGTCATCTTTAAAGCGACGAAGTGATTCAAGTTCGCCTTCATAAATAACCACGTTATCACGTAAAACACGGATTGGATTATGACGTTTAACCACACCTTCAGTAACCATACAACCAGCGATTGCACCAAATTTAGGTGATTTAAACACATCACGGACTTCGGCAAGACCAATAATTTCTTGTTTGTACTCAGGAGCTAGCATACCACTCATGGCTTGTTTCACTTCATCAATCAGATCATAAATAACTGAATAGTAGCGAAGGTCTAAATTTTCTGTTTCAATCACTTTACGAGCTGAAGCATCGGCACGTACGTTAAAGCCTAAAATTATGGCATTCGATGCTGCTGCAAGCGATGCGTCCGTTTCGGTAATTCCACCAACACCCGAACCAATAATTTTAACTTTAACTTCATCGGTTGAGAGTTTAAGTAGTGAGTCAGAAATCGCTTCAACCGAACCTTGAACGTCGGCTTTTAGCACGATATTAAGTTCAGATACATCACCTTCAGTCATGTTAGTAAACATGTTTTCGAGTTTCGCTTTTTGTTGTCGAGCAAGTTTAACGTCACGGAATTTTCCTTGACGATATAATGCCACTTCACGTGCTTTCTTTTCATCACGTACAACTGTTGCTTCATCACCAGCAGAAGGTACGCCCGATAGACCTAAAATCTCAACAGGAATTGATGGACCTGCTTCGGTCACTTCTTTACCTAATTCGTTGCGCATTGCACGAATACGACCATATTCAAACCCACATAGAACGATATCGCCTTTACGTAATGTTCCTGATTGAACAAGTACTGTAGCAACAGAACCACGACCTTTATCAAGGAATGATTCAATAACCACACCACTAGCCATACCGGTTTCGTAAGCTGTGAGTTCAAGTACTTCCGCTTGTAACAAAATGGCTTCAAGCAGTTGATCTATACCTGTTCCTGCTTTAGCTGATACATGAACAAATTGTGTGTCTCCACCCCAATCTTCTGACATGACACCATATTGTGCAAGTTCACCTTTTACACGTTCTGGATCGGCTTCGGGTTTATCGATTTTGTTTACGGCAACAACCATAGGTACATTTGCAGCTTTAGCATGTTGGATTGCTTCGATAGTTTGAGGCATGACGCCATCATCAGCTGCCACGACAAGAACAACAATATCAGTTGCTCTTGCACCACGAGCACGCATTGAAGTAAATGCCGCATGTCCCGGTGTATCTAAGAAAGTGATCTCACCATTTGCTGTTTTAACATGATAAGCACCGATATGCTGAGTAATACCACCTGCTTCGCCTGAGGCAACTTTTGCTTTACGAATATAGTCAAGCAATGAAGTTTTACCATGATCTACATGTCCCATAATGGTCACAACTGGAGCCCGTGACACTTTTTCCGCACCCGTATCACGATCACTCATTAAAGATTCTTCAAGTTCGTTTTCACGACGAAGAACGACTTTGTGTCCCATTTCTTCAGCAACTAGCTGAGCTGTTTCCTGATCGATAACCTGATTAATGGTTGCCATTGCCCCCATTTTCATCATCGTTTTGATAACTTCTGAACCTTTTACTGCCATTTTGTTAGCGAGTTCAGCAACGGTAATCGTTTCACCGATAACTACATCTCGGTTAACCGCTTGTACAGGTTTATTAAAACTTTGTTGTAAGGTACTTTTACCTTTCTTTTTATTATTACCACGAGTAACAGCACGGGCTTCTTCACGTTCTGCTTTACCTTCAGATAATTTGCTGCCTTTTTTCTGTTTGGTCTGTTTTGCATTACGACCTCGACCACGTGCGCTTTCAACTTCACGGTCGGTATCGTCTTCTGCTGCGCGTGCAAATTTAGACGTAGTAACATGATAATCTTCTTCATCACCATTGTTGTCATTGTCATTATCATCAGCATCACTATATTGTTCTGCTAATTTTCGCGCTTCTTCAGCCATGCGTTTAGCTTCGGCTTCTAGTTTGCGACGATTTTCTTCTTCAGCTTTACGTTTAATTTCGTTAGCTTCGGCTTCAAGACGCGCTTTTTCTTCTTGTGCTTTTTTTACCTTAGGTGTCACTGATTGTTCTGCTGCTTTTTCAGCTTCTTTCGCTTTTGCTTCTTGTGCACGTTTTTCAGCTTCGGCCTCTTCACGTTTTTTGGCTTCTTGAGCAGCTAATTGTGCTTGCGCTTCAGCTTCTTTACGTGCTTTTAATTCAGCTTCCTGTTTGGCTTTGCGTTCAGCTTCAAGTCGTGCTTTTTCAAGTTCAGCAGGATCTTGCTTAACAATTGTACGTTTTTTGCGTACTTCTATTTTAATTTCTTTGCTTTTGCCACCGCCACTCGATACATTCAAGGTAGAATGTGTTTTACGTTGTAACGTTAATTTTGTTGGGCCTTGCTGAGGATTTAGATGCGCAAGCAAAGCTTCTTTTTCCTTTTGTGTAACAGTATCTGTTGCAGTTTTTTTAATACCTGCATCAGCAAACTGTTGCAAAAGTGTTTGCACTGGAGTATTTATCTCTTGAGCCAGTGTTTCGATTGATACTTTGGTCATGTATTACTATCCCTCAATTATTCATTTGCAAACCAACAAATATTACGAGCAGCCATAATAAAGTCGCCAGCTTGATTACTTGTTAAACCTTCAATCCCGACTAGATCATCTGTACCTTGTTCAGCTAAGTCTTCCAAGGTGATTACATCATGTTGGGCTAATTGATAGGCTAATTCTTGTGTCATACCTGGCAAATCTAATAAATCTTGCGCAGGTCGTTTATCACCACTATTAGCTAATGCTATTGTAGTTAATGCATCTTTGGCTCTATTTCTTAATGCTTCAACGAGTTCTTCATCAAGTTCTTCAATTTCAAGCAATTCATCAACAGGAACGTAAGCAAGTTCTTCCAGTGAAGTAAATCCTTCTTCTACTAAAAGTTTTGCTAACTCTTCATCAATGTCCAGATGTTTAATCAGATTATTAATTGCTGCAAATGATTCTGCATGATGCTTTTCTTGCAAATCTTCGGTACTCATGACATTTAATGTCCAGCCGGTCAGCTGCGAAGCTAAACGAATATTTTGACCGTTACGACCAATTGCCTGTGGTAAAGTGTCGGCATTGACAGCAACATCCATTGTATGTTTATCTTCATCAACAACAATAGAAACTACATCGGCAGGCGCCATAGCATTAATTACAAATTGTGCCGGATTGTCATCCCATAAAACGATATCAATACGCTCACCACCAAATTCATTGGATACAGCCTGAACACGCGCACCACGCATCCCAACACAAGCACCAACAGGATCGATACGACGATCATTACTGCTTACTGCGATTTTAGCGCGTGAGCCTGGATCACGAGCAACACCTTTAATATCAATCATTTCTTCACCAATTTCTGGTACTTCAATGCGGAATAACTCTTCCATCATTTGTGGATTTGAACGACTGATACAAAGTTGTGCCGGTTTATTATCTTGTTCAACTAAATATAAGATCCCGCGAACCCTATCGCCTATACGAAAGTTTTCACGTGGTAACATATCATGGCGGGACATCATCGCATCAGCATTATTTCCTAAGTCAAGGATAACGCTATCACGATTAGTCTTTTTAACAATACCTGTTACGATATCTCCAATTCGATTTCTAAACATGTCGATAACCATCGCACGTTCAGCTTCACGAACTTTTTGCACAATCACTTGTTTGGCTGTTTGCGTAGTAATACGGTCGAAGGCAACCGATTCTATCTGCTCTTGAACGTAATCACCAATTTTTACTGAAGGATCTTCGTATTGCGCAGCTTCTAAAGTCATTTCTTTCGTCGGTTGAGTAACTTCGTTCACAACAAGCCAACGACGGAATGTGTCATAATCACCCGTTTTGTGATCAATCTTAACGACAACATCAATATCAACTGTATGTTTCTTTTTGGTTGCCGTCGCTAATGCGGTTTCTAACGCCTCAAAAATTTTATCTCGCGTAAGTGCTTTTTCATTTGATACCGCTTCAACAACAGCTAAAATTTCTTTATTCATCCTTTACACCCGTACTCTATTTAAGGTTAAAATTAGGTACAATGTTTGCTTTTTGTATATTACTAAAAGCAAATACCTCATCATTATTATCAACTGTTAATGTAATCATCTCATTATCAATGGATTTAATATGTCCTTTCCATTTACGACGATTAGCAACAGGGATACGTAAACTCATCGTAATTTCTTCACCAATAAAACGTTTATAATGCTCAAGCGTGAATAATGGTCTGTCCATACCTGGCGATGAGACTTCAAGATTGTAGGCATCTTTGATAGGATCTTCGACATCAAGTACCGCACTAATTTGTCGGCTAACATCAGCACAATCATCAACAGAAATACCCTCTTCACTATCAATATAAACTCGTAACACTGGGTAACGGCCACGGATATATTCAATACCGACTAATTCAAAACCAAGCGCATTAACAGGCTCTTGAATGATATCGGTCAATTGTTGCTCTATATTAGCCAAACAAACCTCCACTGCAGAAAATAAAAAAGGGCATGAAGCCCAACATTCCTTAAAAACTTACGCTTAAATCGAAACGTAAAAAAACCTCGACATGCGAGGCTTACATTTAAAACTAACTATAATGAAGCCACTTGTTTCGAACTTTCATGCAATAATAACAGGATAAATGGTTATGGATGAAAAGTTAAGTGGTTGCGGGGGCTGGATTTGAACCAACGACCTTCGGGTTATGAGCCCGACGAGCTACCAAGCTGCTCCACCCCGCGATAGATGGTTGATGAGTATACTATATTTTGAAAAAAATGCAACTGAAAATCACGCTTTTTTAACAGTTTTACTTGAAGTTATTGAAATATTTCAGATAGTCATTTTGTCTTATTTTTTTAATTACTCACATTAAATTACATTATAATATTTTCTAATGAAATCATAAGGATTTCCGCTGATTTTTCAGCGGAAAAACGTGTTTTTGTGATTAATATTAAATAACGATTTTTGGAGGCTATTTTATAGTTGCATTTTTCATTTTATTGACAAAAATGGCTAATTCATGCAACATTTTTTGAGGGGTATCCAAATGTTGCTCAATAATTTTGACTGTCGCAGAACCAGCAATTGCTCCCGCTGCTCCCGATTTAATTGCTTCACTCACTTGGTTAGGATCAGATATACCAAATCCTTGAATAGCAGGAGGTGCATTAAATTCAATGAGTTTTTTCAATAAATGGGTAAGGGGTTTATTGGCACGATTTTCAGTTCCTGTAACACCAGCGCGAGACACCAAATAAGTATACCCTTTACCATATTTAGCAATATTTTTAATCACTTCATCATCGGCATTAGGTGGACAAATAAATATAGGGGCAATACCATTTTTTTCAGCTGAGCCTATAAACTCTTGCGCATACTCAACAGGTAAATCTGCAATCAATACTGAATCTATCCCTGCTTTAGCGCACTTGGCATAGAAGTTATCAATACCATTTTTGAACACTAAGTTAGCATAGATGAGTAATCCAATAGGAATATGAGTATTATCATGTCGAATTTTGGTTAAAATTTCAAAGCATTTATCAACGGTGATACCGCCTTGAAATGCTCGTATATTGGCGTTTTGAATGGTGGGACCATCCGCCATAGGATCTGAAAATGGAATACCAAGTTCCAACGCATCAGCACCCGCATCAATTAATGTTTGAATTATTTGTAATGAGAGCTCTGGATTGGGATCACCAACGGGAACAAAAGGAACAAATGCACCTCGTTTTTCTTGCTTTAACTTATCAAACAGTTTTTGATAACGGCTCATTCGACTTCTCCTTTTGCTTTTAAAATATCATAAACAGTAAAGATATCTTTATCCCCACGACCTGATAAATTGACGATTAATAACTGTTCTTCGTTTGGATTTTCTTTGATCATCTTAATAGCGTACGCTAAGGCATGCGATGACTCTAATGCGGGGATTATGCCTTCACTACGTGATAGAGCTTTAAAGGCCGCTAATGCTTCGTCATCAGTAATCGATACATAATCAGCCCGTCCAATACTGTCTAAATATGCATGTTGAGGTCCTACCGACGGAAAATCCAAACCCGCAGATATCGAATAAGATTCTTCAATTTGTCCTTCATCGGTTTGCATCATTGGCGATTTCATCCCAAAATAAATGCCTAGTTTACCATGTTTTAATGATGCGCCATGCTCGCCACTTTCAATACCATGACCACCCGGTTCAACACCAATTAATCTGACCGATTTATCTTCAATAAAATTGGCAAACATTCCAATAGCGTTTGACCCCCCTCCAACACAAGCAATGACAGCATCAGGCAAGCGACCTTCTTTTTCTAAAATTTGCTGTTTTGCCTCACGGCTGATCATTTGTTGAAACTCTCGGACAATGGTCGGAAACGGATGCGGTCCGGCAGCTGTGCCTAACATATAATGTGCTTTTTCATAACTACCTGACCAGTCTCGTAATGCTTCGTTACAAGCATCTTTCAATGTTGCAGAACCCGTTTCAACAGGAATGACTGTTGCGCCCATTAAACGCATTCTAAAGACATTGGGTGCTTGGCGCTTAACATCTTTTGCCCCCATATAAATGCGGCATTTTAGACCTAATAGTGCGCATGCTAAAGCCGATGCAACGCCATGTTGCCCTGCACCAGTTTCGGCGATTATTTCCGTTTTTCCCATTCTTTTGGCTAGTAAAGCTTGCCCTAATACTTGATTGGTTTTGTGTGCCCCACCATGCACAAGATCTTCTCGTTTTAAATAGAGTTTGGTTTTCGTACCCGCCGTTAAATTTTTACATAATGTGAGTGCTGTAGGTCGACCTGCATAGTTAACTAACAAATCGTTAAACTCTTTTTGGAAGCTGGGATCGTTGATCGCAGAGATAAAAGCATCCTCAAGTTGTTCAAGTACAGGCATCAATATTTGAGGGACATATTGCCCGCCAAATTCTCCAAAATAAGGATTTAATTTAGACATAACCATTCCTTTTTAAAATTAATTAAATTTGTTCAAATACGGCTTTAATTTTCTGTTTATCTTTAATACCAGCAGACATTTCCACACCAGAATTAATATCAACGCCAATAACCTTAGTGGCTAATGCAGATTTGACATTTTGTGGATTTATACCACCCGCTAAAATCACATTATTTAAATCCAGTCCATTTAGTAATGACCAATCAAAATGTTGTCCTGTTCCCCCAGCTCCATGATCAAAGATATAGCGACTGATTAGCGGATGGTGATGTTCTGGGATGACATCGCTAATACTTAGCGCCTTCCAGATTTGACAGGATTGAGGCAGCTGTTGACGTAAGGTTTGTAGATACTCTTCGTTTTCATCGCCATGCAATTGAACGGCATAAAGTGATATTTGTTTTGCAATTTGACTTACTTTTTCGATGTCTTCATTTTTAAAAACACCGACCCAATTAAGTGGAGCCACTGACATAAGCGAACGCGCTTTAATGGGTGAAATATAGCGTGGTGATTGGGGGACAAAAATTAATCCACCATAAACAGCGCCAGCTTGATAAGCCGCAATAGCATCTTCTGTTCGCGTCAAACCACATACTTTATTTTCACCTAGCATAACTTTTCGAATCGCTATCGCTAAGTTAGATTCTGACATTAATGCACTTCCAATTAAAAAACCATTAGCAAATTGACTGAGTTCTTTCACCTGATTATGGGTGTATATACCTGATTCACTGATAATGATGCGATCCGTCGGAATTGTTTTAGACAAATTCTTGACCCGATTTAAATCGACACTTAAATCACGTAAATTACGATTATTTATACCGATGACTTTAGCACCAAGTTCAATGGCTCGTTCGACTTCTTTTTCAGTACTCGCTTCAGTTAGTACACCCATATTAAGTTGATGAGCAATCTGACTTAAATGACGATATTCATCATCGGTAACAACAGATAGCATTAATAAAATAGCATCTGCTTGATAATAACGCGCTAAATAGATTTGGTATTCGTCAATAATAAAATCTTTACATAGAACGGGTTGTGTCACTTCGTTGCGAACAATTGGCAAAAATTCAAAACGACCTTGAAAGTATTTTTCATCAGTCAGTACAGAAATAGCCGAAGCATAATCTTTATAGACTTTAGCAATACTCGCTGGATCAAAATCGTTACGAATTAAGCCTTTTGAAGGCGACGCTTTTTTACACTCTAAAATAAACACCGTTTTAGGCTGATTTAAGGCTTGATAAAAATCACGATCACTTGGTTTAATTTCTGATTGAAATGTGTCTAGTGGTTTTTGTTTTTTTTGTTCGATTAGCCATTGCTTTTTATCATCAATGATCTGTTTTAAAACAGTCGCCATTTCAACATTTTCGGTTAATGTATTTACAACCATGTTACTCTCCATTTTACCTTGCTGCTAATTGTTGTAACAGCGTATAGGCTTTGCCACTATGCATCATATCAATTGCTTGCTGCGCATTTTGTTTTAAATCTGACTGACCAAACAGGCTCATTAACATGGCGACATTAGCAGCAATGGCTGCTTCATGCGCCGGTTTACCATGCCCTTGTAAAATGGCAATTAACATATCACGATTCATTTCTGGTGTACCGCCTTCAATGTCTTTTAAGGTATACTGTTTTAGCCCAAAATCTTGTGGTGTCAAAGTAAAATAGCGAATTTCGCCATTTCGAACTTCAGCCACTTGGGTTTCACCATGAATAGCAACTTCATCCATTCCAGAGCCATGAACGACATAAGCATGAGTATAACCGAGCATTTTTAGCGTTTCAGCAATTGGTTTAATTAAATCGGGATGATAAACTCCTAATAAAATACGTTTAGGTCTGGACGGGTTTATCAACGGCCCAAGCACATTGAAAATTGTCCTTGTTTTTAATTGCTGACGTACGGGCGCAGCATGACGAAAGCCTGAATGATATTGTTGAGCAAATAAAAAACAGACCCCCAATTCATCTAATGCTTTACGAGATGCTTCCGCAGGCATATTTAACTTTATCCCTAAAGCGGATAATACATCGGACGATCCCGATTTGCTTGATACACCACGATTACCATGCTTAGCCACTTTATAGCCTAATGCTGCTGCAACAAAAGCGCTTGCTGTGGAGATATTAATACTATTGGTGCCATCGCCACCGGTTCCCACAATATCGGTAAAGTCATAATCGGGAATATCAAAACTATCCGCATTTTCCAGCAAGGCTTGAGCAGCTCCAGCAATTTCATCAGGTTTTTCACCCCTTACTTTCATGCTAATCACCGCAGTTGCTAAAACGGTTGGTTCAATTTTGCCTTGAATAATAAGATTAAATAGAATTTTACTCTCATTTTGGGTTAATGTTTGTCCTAAATACAATTTATTAATAATAGGTTGAATGTTGTATTCTTGTTTATTAATAATGGCCTCAGGTTTCGATTGTGACTCTGGTTGTGGTGGATTGAGTGCCCACTCAATCGTTTGTTCTAACAACTTTACACCTTGAATCGTTAAAATTGATTCGGGGTGAAATTGAAAGCCATAAACCCGATCATGATCATTGCGCACCGCCATTACAATATTATTACAAAGTGCATTAATGGTGAGTGTATTTGGAATATTTTCGCCTTTTAATGAATGGTATCGAGCAACAGGTAGTGGGTTGGGTAACCCTTTAAACATAGCTTGTTCATCGTGTTCAATAAGTGATGCTTTACCATGTAAGATATCACCTGCTGGTACAATACTTCCTCCATAGGACTCGACAATTGCTTGATGACCAAGACAGATACCAATTATTGGCAATTTTCCTTTCAGACGCTTAAGTAGTTCTGGCATGCATCCTGCTTCGCTTGGCGTACCGGGACCTGGTGATAGCATTAAAATAGGATTTTGCATTTGAGATAATTTTTCAATAATGACGTCGGCTGGAATCGTATTACGATAAACAGTGACACAATGTTTGCTATTACGCAGTTGATCGACTAAGTTATAAGTAAAGGAATCAACATTATCAATAAATAAAATATTAGCCATTAAAATACACCTTCTACATGATGTGCTGCCATAATCGCACGAACAACGGCACGAGCTTTATTACGTGACTCATCAGACTCAAATTGTGGTTCTGAATCTAACACTACCCCCCCACCTGCTTGAACGGTTGCAATTCCTGCTTCCACGTAGGCACTACGAATGACTATGCAAGTATCCAAATCGCCATTGGCGGTAAAATATCCAACCGCTCCACCGTAACTACCTCGTTTAATTTTTTCCGATTCAGCAATTAATTGCATGGCTCGAACTTTCGGCGCTCCCGTTAACGTTCCCATATTCATTGTTGCTTGATAAGCATGTAAGGCATCCAAATCATGTCTTAATTGTCCCACCACTCTTGATACCAAATGCATAACAAAAGAGTAACGATCAACCTTTAATAATTCTTTAGTATAGCGAGTACCGGGGTGACATATACGTGCTAAATCATTACGGGCTAAGTCAACTAACATTAAATGTTCTGCTAACTCTTTCTTATCGGTACGCATCTCAAGCTCTAATCGACTGTCTAAATCATAATCAATTTCACCATTCGCCGTTAATCCTCGAGGGCGAGTACCAGCAATCGGGTAGATTTCAACTTGATTTGTTGCTTTAGTATATTTAAGCGCGCTTTCAGGTGATGCCCCAAACAAGACAAAATTACGATCTTGCATATAAAACATATATGGACTTGGATTATTATTTTTTAGCACTTGATAAGCCGATAATGGGGCTGGACAAGGTAACGTAAAACGTCTGGAAGGCACTGCCTGAAAAATTTCGCCTTGTTGGATAGCATCTTGCATTTTTTTAACAACCGTGTTGAAATCGTCATCACTTTTATTACACGTAACATCAATGCTTGCCAGTGATTGGGTTTGAATTGGTTTCATCGGCTTGCTTAATGTCGCATCTAATTCAGCTAAACGATGAGTTAAGCGAGATATTTCAATCTGATCTGACGTAAAAGCGGTAGCCTTCAAAATTGATACATGATCTTGATGATTAATTTCTAATAGGGTTTCCGCTAAATAGAAACAAAAATCTTGGCAACGTTGTTCTGTTGGTAAAATAGGTAAGTTTTCAAATCCTGCCACCAAATCATAACAAAATAACCCACCAACAAATATGACATCCGAGCTACTATGTTCAGGGATATTTACTATTTTAAGTAAAGTTCTTAACGCATCGAAAATCGATAGCGACTTTAAACGAGAATCCTCATCTTGCATGCTATTAATCGTTGGAAAACTCAAGGTTAATTTTTGGGAATGATCGAATGTTTTAATGACCTTTTCGTCAAAAGCATGGTGCAATAAAGGTAACAACTTTTCACCATTAGTGGTCAAGGCTTCAAAAGTCACTTGCGTGTTTATTGCCGAGATACGTAATGCACTATCAACAATCATGACACTTTTAATACCTTGCTTATTATCAATTTCAGCCGATTCGAGCAATAACGTTGCAGGACGATTTTCACATAATTGGTTAAATACTAACGTCGGATCTTGATGATAACAAATAGTTTTAGTTAGCTGGGTTAAAGTTGGCTTATTCATTGTCGACTCACTATTATCAAATTTTTATTTAATTTTTTTATCATTAATTCAAAACTAAAAAACCCGCTTTAAGCGGGTTTATGAAAAAAACAGATAATCACATCACCCGAAATAGCTAATGTGCCACCGACCAAAGCCTATGAATGAATAAATAACTAGGTATAAGTACTGTAATGTCATCATCATTATCTGTTTAATATATTTTGTACTATTAAACTAGTTCATTAGTGTGTTGTCAACAATTAAATTTAAGTAAAGTATCGATAATCGTTTTAATATAAATAAGTTAATAATAACTAGTCAAATTAGAAATTTATCATTAAAATAGCCCCGAATTCTAATTACTAAGGAAATGTTGTCTATGCCTACTTTTTACATCGTTATTGGCGTTATCGTTATACTTGCTTTAATTACTGTATTAAAAGCCATTACTATTGTTCCGCAAGGTTTTCAATATACTATAGAGCGCTTTGGTAAATATACCCATACTCTTGAACCCGGATTAAATATCATTATTCCATTTATGGATGGTGTGGGACGAAAAATTAATATGATGGAACAAGTGCTTGATATTCCATCACAAGAAGTAATTTCAAAAGATAATGCGAATGTGCAAATTGATGCGGTTTGTTTTATCCAAGTACAAGATGCAGCAAGAGCCGCTTATCAAGTTAATCAATTAGAGCGTGCTGTGATTAACTTAATGATGACCAATATACGTACTGTACTGGGTAGTATGGAACTTGATGAAATGTTATCACAACGTGATCATATTAACTCAAAATTATTGGGTATTGTCGATGATGCAACTAGCCCTTGGGGTATTAAAATTACCCGTATTGAAATTCGTGACGTTCGTCCACCTGCTGAATTAATTGCAGCTATGAATGCTCAAATGAAAGCAGAACGTAATAAGCGTGCTGAAATTCTTGAAGCAGAAGGTATTCGCCAAGCAGCAATTTTACGTTCAGAAGGTGAAAAACAATCTGAAATTTTGAAAGCTGAGGGTGAAAAACAAGCCGCATTCTTACAAGCTGAAGCGCGTGAACGTGCTGCTGAAGCCGAAGCAAAAGCAACTCAAATGGTTTCTGAAGCTATTGCCGCCGGTAATATCAATGCAATTAATTATTTTGTTGCGCAAAAATATACCGAAGCACTTCAAGAAATTGGTTCTGCTAAAAATAGCAAAGTGATAATGATGCCGTTGGATGCTTCAAATCTAATGGGTAGTATTGGCGGTATTGCTGAATTAATCAAAGAATCAAAAACTAATTCAAAATAATTTGTTTAATATTAATGCCTCTAATTTAGCGAATTTACACTATGCTAAAATAGAGGCATTGCTTTAATCTTTATAAAATGAAAGGTAAAAAATAATGGCTGATTTTTTTACAGTTATTTATAACTCTCCTCATTGGATTTTCATTGCCTTAGGCGTTATTTCTCTGATTGCCGAATTATTAGGTATAGGTGGATATGCACTTTGGTGTGGAATTTCTGCCATTTGTGTGGGAATAATAGCTTGGGTAATTCCATTATCTTGGCCAACTTTATGGTTCTTATTTTCAATTTTTACGATCGTTTCTGTTTATCTCTGGTATGTTTGGCTTAAAAGCAAAGGAAAACATCGTTCAAGTAAAAACCAAATTAATCAACCTCAACATGACTTAATTGGTATTAAAACAGTCGTCACTGATGCAATTGTCAATGGTTCTGGTCGAGTTAAAATTAAAGATGGCACATGGTCAGCTAGATGTAATCAAGATTTACCAGTAGGTCAATCCGTTATTGTTACTTCTGTCGATGGAATAATTTTAAGTGTTGAACCTATCATTTAAAATGTTTTCATATCATATTTGAAAAACAAATATCAGAAAAATAACATTGAGAAGATGATTGAAATTTGTAAAGAAAATAAGATTTATATATGGAAAGATGATACCCAAAATGCACCAAAATTTATGCATTCTTTATTGTGTAACAAAGCAGTATCATTGATTCGATACTATTAATCTTAACATTCATTTATCCTATTAGCCAATAATCATTATTGGCTAATTTTTTTAGTTAATAAACCGCAAATATTTGTCATAACAGTGACGATAAATTGTTCACCTTCCTTTGACTTATCGATGCGATATGCTATCACACTGGTAATGACATATAGAGAGTTATGCCGACAACGCTAAATTTTTTAATTTAATGAGTTTTATTTAGAATAGTGTAAGCATTTTTTATAGTCAAAATAGAAAAGCCCAACAATGTCTCATTGTTGGGCTTTAACTAAAATAATTGGAGTTTACTATCGAGAGGCAATATCACTATGACATCTCGCTCCAGACCACTTAATGTGACATAGAAGTTTTAACACCACCTTCTGGTATAGGAACATAAGCGGTTTCTTTATCTGTTCTTTGTTTATTGTTGCGAACTTTAAGCGCGGTTTTAATACCAAAGAAGATAATCGTGTATACCACAAGTAAGAATAAAATACTTAATCCTGCATTAGTATAATTATTGATAATAATATGATGCATATTATCAATTTGTTGAGCAGTTAACTCTTTACTACCTTCAGCAATTTGACGTTTATATTCATTAGCTAAATAGAAGAAGCCTTCTAATTGCGGATTATCACTGAATAATTTTAGACCTAATGCCCATGTTGTACAGATTAACAACCAAATTGCCGGAATGATTGTGACCCAAATGTATTGCGCACGTTTCATTTTAATCAATACGACTGTTGCTAAAATCAGCGCGACAGCAGCTAACATTTGATTAGATATACCGAATAGTGGCCATAAACTCTTCACACCACCTAATGGGTCAACAACGCCTTGATAGAGGAGATATCCCCATAATCCTACACACCCCAGCGTACCAATAAAGCCGGCGATAAGTGAGTCTGTTTTTTTCAAGAACGGTACAAAATTACCTAATAAATCTTGTAACATAAATCGACCTGAACGTGTTCCTGCATCAAGCGCCGTTAAAATAAATAGGGCTTCAAACAAAATACCGAAATGATACCAAAAGCCCATATTCGCTCCTGGTAATATTTGGTTGAATACATAAGCAATCCCTACCGCTAGCGTTGGTGCACCACCTGCACGATTCAAGACGGACGGTTCACCTATGTCTTTGGCGGTTTGTAGGATTTGTTCAGGAGAGATCACAAAGCCCCATGAACTCACTGTCGCAGCTGCATGAACGGTGACATCTTTTAATTGCGCCATTATCATTGGTGCATCATCAGTCCCCAATTTATGCAAATCAGGCATTGTAATCCCTAATCCTGCTGGTGGAGTATTCATCGCAAAATAGAGACCAGGCTCAATAATTGAAGCTGCTACTAACGCCATTATGGCGACAAATGACTCCATTAACATTGCACCATATCCGATAAAGCGTGCGTCTTTTTCGTTAGCTAATAATTTAGGCGTGGTACCAGAAGAAATAAGCGCATGGAATCCAGAAACCGCACCACAAGCTATCGTAATAAATAAGAATGGAAATAATGATCCCTTCCAAACAGGACCAGTCCCATCAACATATTGTGTTACATCTGGCATTTTTAAATCAGGATTTAATATGACTATTCCTATTGCTAAACCAACAATGACGCCAATTTTCAGAAACGTCGCTAAATAATCACGTGGTGCCAATATTAACCATACAGGTAACATCGCAGAGATAAAGGCATAACCGACTAGCACATAAGTGATCGTTGTGTCTTTAAATGTTAACGCTGGTCCCCAGTAAGGATCGTGAGCAATAACGCCCCCAAACCAAATGGATAATATAAGTAAAACAATACCAATGACTGAGATTTCAAGAACTCGACCGGGTCTTAAAAATCGCATATAGATACCCATAAACAGCGCAATGGGTACGGTTGAACACACCGTGAAAACACCCCAAGGACTTTCTGCTAATGCTTTCACAACAATTAACGCTAAAACCGCTAAAATGATAAGCATAATCAAAAAGCAACCAAATAAGGCAATAGCACCAGGAATTGGCCCCATCTCGCTTTTAATCATTTCACCCAGTGAAGAACCATTACGGCGAGATGAAAGGAAAAGCACCATAAAATCTTGTACGGCGCCAGCAAAAACAACACCAGCAAGTAGCCAAAGTGTACCAGGCAAATAACCAACTTGTGCAGCAAGAACGGGACCAACTAGTGGACCTGCACCAGCTATAGCAGCAAAATGGTGACCAAATAAAACATATTTATTGGTTGGAACATAATTTAGTCCGTCGTTATTAATGACAGCAGGCGTTGCTCGAGTAGGATCTAATCGCATAACCTTATTAGCGATATAAAGGCTATAATATCGATAAGCAACTAAATATACAGATACAGCAGCAGCAACAATCCATAATGCACTGATGTGTTCACCTCGCCGTAATGCAACAACTGCTAGACAGCATGCACCAACAAAAGCAAGAATGACCCAAGGAATATGCTTTAATATTTTATTATTCATAATGATTCTCTTTTTGGGTTTTAAGATTATAAAAACGATACTTAACACCATTAAAATGCTATTTGGCTTGGTGTTTGGATAAATAAAAAACAATTTTTTATTATCTTCCACTATTCCTTACCTATTTTATGGTTTTGAGTATACCTTTGTGACTTATATATCAAGCTTATAGTAAATTTTTGTTGATAAGAATGGTATCGCTATTTAAGCCATAGGTTGAATGGCAACAATGAGTGGTTAAAATCAGTCAATGAGCGGTTTAATAAAATTTACATAAATCGATAATTGAAATCATAATCCTAACATTTCTTTGAGTGATTTTAGATATCGACGACTAACAGGGACTGAAATATCGTTATTTAAAATAATACTTACGCCCGTTGATTCATTAAAGCGAATCTCTTTGAGTTTTTTTAAATTAACTAAGTATTGTCTGTGACATCGAATAAGAGGGGTTTTATCTTCTAATGTCTTTAAAGTTAACTCAGTAAAATATTCATCATTATTTTGATTAAATACATAGATACCACTTATTTTTGAAGCGATATAAAATACATCATCTAAATTTAATAAATAGATACGGTTATGACCAACACAAGGGATATAATCTAAATTTTGATTAACTATATCTAAATGCTTTAGATTATTAGGTAATTGATGTTGATGTAAACGGCATAGTGTTTTATTGAGACGGTCTTGTTCTACCGGTTTAAGTAAATAATCAAAGGCTTGTTCTTCAAAAGCTTTAACGGCAAATTCACTGTATGCAGTTAAAAAGACAATGCTAGGCATCGTCTGGGGATCAAGCATCGATAACATTTCAAACCCATTTATTTTGGGCATATGTATATCTAAAAATACTACGTCAGGTTGTAGGCGGTGTATTTTACTGATTGCTTCCATTGCATTATGACACTCAGCAATAATAGCAACATCGGGATCTTTTTCGAGCAAACAACGTAAATTTTCACGTGCAGGGAGTTCATCATCCACAATAATAACATTTAACATTAACTAATTACATCCTCTTGCAATGGTAGTGATAATATCACTTTCGTATATTCGTCAGGTTGACAGAAAATCGCTAAACCATATCTTTCACCATAACGAATATGAATTCTTTTATCGACTAAATTTAGTCCTAATCCTTTCATATCTTTTTTATTTTCTCGATAATTACCCGCATTATCGATGACTTCTAAATACAATGTTAAATCTTTTGTATAAGCATTTATACTCACTTTTCCTTCACCAATCAATTGGGAAGTACCATGTTTTATGGCATTTTCAACGATTGGTTGCAATGAAAATGCAGGAAGACGAGCATTTTCTAAATCTGCTGGGATATGAATATCAAGCGTGAGTTGATCCATAAAACGCATTTTTTCAATTTGTAAATAAGCATTAACATGCTCTATTTCATCTTTGAGCGTAACTATTTCGTCCGTTCTTTTTAGATTTTTTCGAAAAAAAGTTGATAGATTTTGCACCAGCTCAGATGCTTGCACTTTATCACGCCGAATAACCGCGACTAGCGTATTTAAGGCATTAAATAAGAAATGTGGATTAACTTGAGCGTGTAATAACTTAATTTCGGTTTTAGACAATAATTGTTTGTAATGCTCATTTTGACCCGCTAATATTTGTGCCGATAATAAACTGGCTATCCCTTCCCCTAATGTTCGATTGATTGAACTAAATAAAGTATTTTTTGCCTCATATAATTTGATCGTACCAACAACAGTATTATTTTCACCTCGCAGTGGAATTACCAGCGTTGATCCAAGACGGCAATTTTTATTAATTGAACATTGATACGGTAAATGTGCGCCATCCAGATATTGTACTTCATTTTTTTCAATAGCTTCTAAAGTACTATTTGACGTGATCAGTGTACCCGGTAAATGGTGATCATCTCCAATTCCAATAAAAGCCAAGATTTTTTCTCTGTCTGTAATGGAAACCGCACCAATATCCAACTCTTGATAAATAATTTCTGCCACTTTTGTACTATTTTCTTGATTGAAACCATCACGTAACAGCCCCTCAGTGCTCACTGCAATTTGTAATGCTTTTGCCGAAAAAGCCGAGGTATAGCGTTCGAAAATAGCTCGTCGATCCAATAAAATTCGCATAAACATCGCTGAACCAATACTATTGGCGATAATCATGGGCGCTGCAATACTTTTTACCGCATGTAAAACAGTATCAAAAGGACGTGAAATTAATAATACTAAAATCATTTCAAGCGATTCGACCAATAAACCCAGCACACCGACTAATAAAGGATTATAGATAAGATCAACCCGACCTTTTTTCATTAACGCGTAATGCAATAATCCACTGATTAGCCCAATTAATATAGTCGATAACATACAACTTTCAGCCGTTATTCCCCCCAATGTATAGCGGTGAATCCCCCCTGTCACACCGACTAAAAAACCAACCATAGGACCACCAAGAAGACCACCTAAGATCGCCCCGATAGCACGGGTATTTGCAATAGTATCTTCAATGTGAAGTCCAAAATAGCTCCCCATAATACAAAACAGTGAGAAGATAAAATAGCAAACTAATTTATGCGGTAAATGCACTGTGACTTGCATGAGCGGAATAACAATTGGGGTTTTACTTAGTAAATAGGCAATAACTAAATAAACACACATCTGTTGTAAAAGTTGTAGAATTAGATCGAATTCAAGCATAATTTAAATCTATTAAGCCTATCCCACTAACGAAGGTTAATGGGATAAAAAAGTTTAGTTATTCAATAAAGTAAAAGTTTGTTTGTTTTGTGTAGTTGAATCCGAGCCAATAAACACATTAAATTTACCTGGCTCTGCCACATATTGCATTTTGTCATTCCAAAATTTTAACATTTCAGGCTTAATAATAAAGTGCACTTCTCCTTTTTCATGTGCTTTCAATGTAATGCTCTCAAAGCCTTTTAGTTCTTTAACGGGTCTACTTACCGAAGCAGTCACATCTTGTAAGTAAAGTTGAACGGTTTGAGTACCTTCCCTGTTTCCTGTATTTTCAACTATTGCTGTCACAATAATTTGACCATTTTGTTGCATTTCTGTCGCTGAAAGAGAAAAAGTGATGTTGAAATCAGTATAACTTAGTCCATAGCCAAATGGGAACAGAGGTTCATTAGGACTGTCCAAATAAGATGTCGTGTATTTCCCCATATTCTCCGTTCCGTGTGGGCGACCTGTGTTTAAATGGCTGTAATAGACAGGTATCTGTCCAACATTACGTGGAAATGACATAGGTAATTTTCCAGACGGATTATAATCGCCAAACAATACATCAGCAATGGCATTACCGCCTTCTGTACCTAAAAACCATGTTTCAAGCATAGCATCGGCTTGTTGAAATTCATCGACTAATGTTAACGGGCGACCATTCATTAAAGCAATAACAAGGGGTTTACCGGTTGCTTTAAGTGCTCGAAGTAATCTTTTTTGACTTTCAGGAAGGGAAATATCTGTTCGACTTGACGACTCATGTGCCATTCCTTGCGCTTCACCAATGAAAGCGACAACAACATCTGCATTTTTCGCTAATTCGACCGCTTCACTAATCATCTTTTCAACAGGTCTGTCATCAAATTTTGCCGTAACTTCGTAAAGATTTAAGAATTTAAATAGTGCGGGATCATCCGAAAGATTAGCACCCAATGCATAACTGACATTTTTGGGGTTGTTTATTGCGTGATTAATGCCTTCCAAGGGAGTCACGGCTAAATTAGCTCGACCTGCACCCGACCAACTCCCTAATATATCGCGTTTGGAGTCTGCTAGTGGACCAATAACCGCAATTTTTTGATCTTTAGATAAAGGTAAAACCTTATTATCATTTTTTAATAACACAATACTGCGTCGTGCCACTTCTCTGGCTTCTTTTCGATGTAATCGATTATCAGCAAACATCGTTTCAATGTCTAAGTTTGGATCTAAATTACGATGAGGGTGACGAAACAATCCCATATCATATTTAAGCGACAACACGTGTCGACATGCATTGTTAATATCATCTTCACTCAATGCCCCTTCTTTGACCAGTTGGGGGATAAATTGAAGGAAATATTCATCATTCATACTAACATCAATACCGGCTTTAATTGCAATGCGAACAGCATCTTTGGCATCACTGGCAACACCATGATTAATTAGTTCCCGAATTGCACCATGATCGCTAATGACTACGCCATTAAAATGCCATTGATGACGTAGCACATCGGTCAAAAGCCAATGATTTGCGGTAGCCGGAACACCATTTACCGTAACCAACGATACCATAATAGCTTGACTTCCTGCATCTATTGCCGCTTTGTAGGGAACCAGATATTCTTGAAACATTTTTCGTTCACTCATATCGGTACTATTGTATTCTCGCCCACCTTCAACCGCACCATAAAGCGCAAAGTGTTTAACGGTTGTCACCAACGAATTTTTTTCCGCCAAAGACGGCTTTTGCATTTGTTCAACAAAAATCCGCCCAGCTTCTGAAGTAAGATAAGGATCTTCACCAAAACCTTCAGAAACTCTACCCCATCGTGGGTCTCGGGTAATATCAACCATGGGAGCCCAAGTAATATTAAGTCCATCAGAAGTAGCTTCATCAGCGGAAACTTGTGCGACAAGAGCCATTGCTTGGCGATCCCAAGTAGAGGCAATACCTAAATTGATTGGAAACACAGTGCGATGACCATGCACAATGTCAAATCCTAATAACAACGGGATCTTGTTAGGTGATTTTAAAGCACGATCTTGCATTCGTGACAAGTCAGGCTCGACAACAGTATTAAATATCCCCCCAATTTCGCCAGCTTCAATTTGATCTAAGACTTTATCGAGTGTGAGTTCTCCGCCCACACTGATTAAACGCAATTGTCCAACCTTCTGTTCAATGGTCATTTTTGATAATAGCGCATCAATAAAGGCTTTTTTATCCTCGCTATTTTCATTTTGCGCAAGAATAGAAGAAGAGAAGAGACACATGAATAACAATAAGATTAATTTTTTCATCATTAGGTTCGCTGTCACTGTCGTTGTGAGGATTAAAATAAGAATAGAATAGCTGAATCGCTAAAAAAAATCTCAATCTTTACTAAATTTGTGAAAATCAACTTTATGATAGTATGGTGAAATTTTTTAGTAATAATAAGAAAAAATAAGGATTATGCTAAAATGAAGACCGGATATTCAATAAGCAAACTTGCCGACAACATTATCGGCAAATTTAAGCGTTGTTTAGTCTCGAAAATTGGTAAATTGAAAAGGTTGTCCTAATTCACCATTCTTGACTAAAGCCATTGTCGCTTGTAAATCATCACGAGACTTACCAGTTACACGAACTTGATCACCTTGAACTTGAGCTTGAACTTTAATTTTACTATCTTTAATTAATTTCACTATTTTTTTAGCTAACTCTTTATCAATACCTTGCTTCAGTTTGACGGTGATACTGTAAAGTTTACCGCTATGCTCCAATTCTTCAGGAATGTCTAAAGCACCGCCATCAATACCACGTTTAGCCAATTTATCTCGTAAGATATCAAGAAGTTGCTGAACTTGAAACTCAGATTGACTGGTGGCTTTAATAGTCTCGTTTTTTTCGTTCAATTCAAACGAAGCTTCAACATTTTTAAAATCCCAGCGCGTGGTCAATTCACGTGACGCGTTCTCGACGCCATTTTTCACTTCTGGCATTTGGATTTCTGATACGATATCGAAAGAAGGCATAAACTCTCCTCTTCAAAAGATTAAAAATATAAATAGAATTCTAAGAAAAATACAAAGATATATGCCACTTAGTTAGTGGCATTTTTAAGTGCGATTAAAAAATTAATCGATAGTGCGAAGTAACTCATTGATACCCACTTTTCCTAAAGTTTTGGCATCCACTTTCTTAACAATAACGGCACAATAAAGGCTATATTTACCATCTTTAGTTGGTAAGTTACCGGAAACAACAACAGAACCTGCAGGCACACGACCATAATGAACTTCACCGGTTGCACGATCATAAATTTTGGTACTTTGCCCAATAAATACGCCCATTGAAATAACCGAACCTTCTTCAACTACCACGCCTTCTACAATCTCACTACGGGCACCGATAAAGCAGTTATCTTCAATAATCGTTGGATTAGCTTGTAATGGCTCTAAGACTCCACCAATACCTACACCACCAGACAAATGAACATTTTTACCAATTTGGGCACATGAACCAACTGTAACCCATGTATCAACCATTGTTCCTTCATCAACATAAGCACCAATATTAACATAAGATGGCATTAATACGGTGTTACGAGCGACATAAGCCCCTTTACGCGCAATGGCAGACGGAACAACACGAAAACCCTCTTGCGCAAATCTAGCTTCATCATAGTCAGCAAATTTTAACGGCACTTTATCGTAATAATTAGTTGGACCAGCATTGATCAACTGATTTTCGTTAATACGAAACGAGAGCAATACAGCTTTTTTCAACCATTGATGGGTGACCCACTCACCATTAATTTTTTCAGCGACACGCATTTTTCCGCTATCTAATAGATGAATACATTGATTAATTGCATCACGTGTAACAGCATCTACATTTGATGGTGTGATTTCCGCACGACGTTCAAATGCGGCGTCAATAATAGTTTGTAATTGTTGCATCTCTTGTTTCCTTTAACTTTTAAGTCCGTTGGCAAATTTAATCAGGATTGACAGTATAATATAATATCCGGCACTTTTTAAGCGGTTTGTCATATCATCTTAATACTGTTTAATAAAAAGGACATTAATTTGTGAAATGTGTTCCAATTTTGACAATAAAAAATCGTTATTTGAATGTCATTATTTACTATCATCATATTGCTAATTTAACCAATATGTATGATGCAAAATTCAGGATTTTCTTTATTAGAGTTGCTCGTTGTTGTGGGCATTTGTGCCATATTTGCTTCCATTGGTGTAACACAATGGAAAACGTTACAATTTAAAGAAGAATTACTTACCACCACTAAACAATTAACGCATTTTTTTAACGAAGTGCAAATTAACGCATACACTTATAATCATACTTATCATTTCTATCTTTTTTCCTCGCCTTGGTGTTTAGTTGCCAGTAAAGGCGATAAACCCAATTCCTGTATGGAGGGTGAATTACGATATATTAAACCCAACAATTCGGTGGAAATAAGCGGTTTGACCAATAAAAAAATCATTTCCTTTTGGGGACGAAGAAACATGGCACAAACAGCTTCTTTAAAACTTCATAATCAGATAGGCGAAACAAAAATTTTTATCTCATTTCGAGGAAGGGTTCGCTTTTGTTATGAGCAAGGTTATCTATCCGGTATGCCTC
Organism: Gilliamella sp. CG13; assembly: GCF_046635805.1. Taxonomy (NCBI): domain Bacteria; kingdom Pseudomonadati; phylum Pseudomonadota; class Gammaproteobacteria; order Orbales; family Orbaceae; genus Gilliamella; species Gilliamella sp. CG13. The sequence goes on along the minus strand of NZ_JBIDFM010000003.1, from coordinate 87,726 downwards.
CATGTTAAAACAATCAGGATTTTCGCTATTTGAAGTATTAATCTGTTTAATGATAGCAAGTTTAATTTTGATTGGCACAAGTCAATGTTATCAACAACTCCAAATGCGGCTAAGTGATGATTATTTAAAATCACATTTACAACAAACAGTTCATCAAGCACTGGCTGGCTTATCTAAAGATATTAAGCGTGCTGGGTTTACGCATCATATTTCTACAGAAATAAAATTTAAACCCATTGAAATTAATGATCGACAAGATTGTATTGTTATTCGTTATGACAGTAGATTAGGTGATAATGGGAGTCGCAAATCTTTATATTCTACTTATTTTGATGTCTTTACTTTTCGCTATCACCAAAATAATCTTGAATACAAACACGCAGCCACAAAATGTGATGGTTTGAATTGGCAACGCCTGTTTGATCCAAATGATGTGAACGTCACTCAATTTAGTATCAAGCAACGCAGTCAGACAATTGAAATAAAGTTAACTGCTGAATTAAAAAAACATGCTCATATTCAGTATCACCTTACCAAGATAATCAAAAATGAAAACAGGTAATCGTTTTGTTAACCAATCGGGGTTTAGCGCTATTGTTATGGTGATTATTTTAATGATAATAGGCTTATCTTTATTGTTCGGATTTCATATTTTAGTTGCATCATGGCAAAAAATTGCCATGACAGAAAGACGATACTATCAACAATTTAATACCGCCAGTTCATCATTAAGTTGGGCAATAACGCAACGTTGGCAGCGCCCTAAACCCCATTGGCAATGCCAACATGAGCTAAATTTACAATTAAAAGTTTGTATTAAACAATCGAACTTGAGTCACGATAATGCCATTTTAGTACGAGGAGAAGCTAATGGGTTTTTTCTTTATACTTTAGCGCATTTAGACAATGGCAAACTCATCGTTCATAAAGGACAGTGGCTTGATTATTGCCCAGAGAAAAGAAGTCATGATTGTGAATAAACATGCTGGCGGTTTTAGTTTGATTGAAGTATTGATCGCCTCACTACTATTTTCAATCATTCTTCTTAGTTTTATGCAGTTGGAAAAAGCCTTATTTCATCAGCGCCATTACATTACCAACAAACTACATGCTGATCAGGTTATCTTCCAATTACTCGATAGCTATCCTGATATTGCCCAACATATTATTCCAACACATTGGACATACCTCGTACAAAATAAAACCTATAATAATCAATGTACACTGGTAATCATAACCGTTACTATACCTAATTATGATAAAAGTGAGCAACAACGATTATTTTGCCAATAACAATTAAATCTTATTTTCGATAAACTCATGCAATGCCATTAACACTTGAGCCGTTTTTTCAGCATGAACATTGTGACCGGCTCCTTCAATAGTTACAATTTTAGCCTGTGGAAATTGCGAAAACAGTGTATCCAAATATTGATCAGCTATGTATGTTGAATTCCCACCACGAATAAATAAAATGGGTTTCATACTGGGCGAGCCTGCTTGCCAATCACTTAAATCAGAATAATTTTTAACAATAATGTTAGCATTAAATAGCCAGTGATCGTTTTTAAATGATTTTAATAAAAAATAGATAGTCGCTGTATTCACACCTTGTTGCTCCATAATATGCATAATCTGTTTTTTATCAGTAATATGCTGTGAACAACACTTTTCTAATGATTGAATAACATCAAAATTAGGTGACTGTAAATATTTTACGGGTGCAATATCCATGACGACAACTTTCTGTATAATTTCAGGCACAATTCGAATTAATTGCATTGCTACTTTTCCACCCATTGAATGGCCGACAATTATAAGATTTTTCAATTGTAATTCATGACAAAGCTCAGCAACATCATTAGCCATAGCGTCATAATTCATTTCATCTGACCACGGCGAAAGTCCGTGATTACGCAGATCGACCTGAATAGTTTGATAATGCGGAGCAAAATCTTTTGCTAACATATTCAAATTATCCAAGCTACCAAACATACCATGCAAAAATAAAATAGGCTGTCCTTCGCCCTGAATTTTATAGTTTAGTTTCATATTTCCACTCTAATATTTATGTTTAAAATTTATTCCAATAGTTGATAATAATTTAGTGATTAATTCTGTAACAATATAAGCTATAAATGTGTTAGAATTCAGCACTTATTTTCATTATATATTAAGTCATATGTTTCAAAATAACCCATTACTCGCACAATTAAAGCAAGAGCTTCATCAACAAACGCCACGCATTGAAGGCACAGTCCGAGCCCATGAGAAAGGATTCGGTTTTTTAGACGTTGATAACAAAACCAGTTATTTTATACCAATGGCTAAAATGAAAACCGTTTGTCATGGCGACAAAGTTTCTGGAATCGTTGTCAAAAGCAATGATAAAGAATCTTTTGAACCTGAAGTATTACTTGAAAGCGCATTAGAATCATTTATTGGAAGAATAGGTTTCCAAGACCGTTCAATGGTTATCTATCCAGAAAACATGCCTAGTAGTTTTTCGATCCCCTGCAAAGTAAATAGTCAACTTCCACAAAAATTGAAAGAAAATGACTGGGTCGTTGCAACACTAATTTCACATCCTTTGAACGCAGACAAAAAAAAATTTGTTGCAACCATTACCGATTTCATCGTTGAAGATGATTCAAAATACAAATTATGGCTTAAAACACTAGCACGTTATAATTTAGAAACAACAGTACCGCAAGCTGATACTTTATCGATTATTGAAAAAGAGCTTGAAAATCGTCAAGATTTAACTGACATCTGTTTTTTTACCATAGATAGTGAAAACACTCAAGATATGGATGATGCGATTTCGGTTAATATGGATGAACAAGGTAATTTTAATCTTCATGTCGCCATTGCCGATCCCACAGCATTTGTCTTGAAAGATAGTGATATTGATAATATTGCAAAAATGAGGAATTTTACGACCTACCTTCCCGATTTCAATATCCCAATGTTACCTAAAGAGTTAGCCGATGATTTATGTTCTTTGCAAGCGAATGTAAAACGCCCGGCAATGGTCTGCAAGCTAAAACTTGATTCATCAGGGAATATCTTATTTGATAGCATCAGTTTTACCTCTGCTTGGATAGAATCGAAAGCCAAACTTGCTTATCACAATGTTTCTGACTTCTTGGAAAACAATGAGCAATTATCTTCAAGTCATTCATCTTTACCCGAACAACTTAATATTTTAGCCAATTTAGCTAAGGTCAGAATAAATTGGCGACAAGAAAATGCACTTGTTTTTAAGGATGTAACCGACTACCGTTTCGTACTTGATGAAAATCGCCAAGTTGAAGCTATTATAAAAGAACCGCGTCGCATAGCTAATCAAATTGTTGAAGAAGTCATGGTGATTGCAAACCAAGCATTAACCACGATGTTAAATGAAAAAATTGGTTTTGGTATTTATAATATTCACACCGGTTTTGATACCAAATATCTGGATCAAATATTAAAAATTCTAGCCGACAACGGGATAACTGAGTTTGATAAAACGTCACTAACTTCGTTTGCAGGTTATATAAAACTTCGTCGCATCATTGATAATGATCCGTTTTTAGCCATGCGATTACGAAAATTCCAAAGTCCGGCTGATTTTTCAATTGAACCTCAACCTCATTTTGGATTGGGATTTGACGCTTATGCAACTTGGACATCACCAATTCGTAAATATGGCGATATGGTTAATCATCGTTTATTGAAAGCTTATATGCGCCAGAAAGCGTTAACACCACCGGATACAAATCAACTCAAAACCATGAATGAACGGCGAAAAATGTTAAGATTGGCAGAACGAGATATGGCCGAAAATCTATTTGCTCAATACTTATCAGATAAAATTGGTCAAACATACACAGCTGAAATTGTGGATATCAATCGTGGCGGTGCCAGAGTTCGTCTTACCGATATTGGTGCTTATGCTTTTTTACCTTTATCCATGCTACATTCTGTAAGGGAAGAAATCGTTTCATTACCCGATGAAGGCGTGATTAAAATAAACGATAACATCGGTTATAAACTCACAGATATTATCCCTGTTTCTATATTTCAAGTAAAAAATGAAAATCAATCAATTATCGTTAAATTAACAAATATTAATGAATAATTAAAAATATGATGCCTTGCAGATTAATGATAATTAATCTTTACCTAATGCTGTAATTATTTAGCATCAAGGCATCATATATTGACAATATCTTAACGATTAAATCCTTTTGTTTCGTGATAAGATCTGATATCTTTCCCAACCTTGTTAAAACATTGCTTTTATAAGATAAATGGGTTATAAAAGTGTCGTTGTTATAGCATTAATCGGTAACATCAAGAGGGATTTATGGTATCAATTCATGGTCATGAAGTTTTACAAATGATGGAAGGGAATAGCTACACAGAATTATCTCTACTGGCAGCTATTGAACAACGATTTGGAAAACATGCTAAATTTCATACTTGCTCTAAAACAGATATGAATGCATCTGAACTGATTGCTTTTTTGAAAGCGAAAGCAAAATTTTCACCTGTAACAAATACACAATTTACAGTTAATATTCAGAAGATCTGTCACCACTAATGATAAAGTTGTAAGTTCTATCACATTTTTTACAAAAAAATACGTTGTTATAAAGTGTTATTATAAAAAAAAGTATATAATTTTTTTAATAATAGCTATATAGCATCCTATTGAATTATAACTCAAGAATAAGTTCATGGAATTTTATATATGAAAATAAGTAATATTTTAACATGTGCCATTGTTGCTATTCTTGTTTCAAGTTGCGCACTTCGATCTGATTTGTCACAGAAAAAAGCTGAAGGGAATACTGAAACAGATCAATTATTGGCTTTACAAAATAAAACTGAATATAACAATCCCTATGTTGTTAATGCAAAAAATCAACTAGCTCAATTAATTGGCAACAAAAATTTTAATAACTATGTTATTAAGCGAGGATTGCTAACGTGTAAAAATGATAATAATTCAGCCTTTTGTGTTTTAAATTTTTATTTGACTGAATATTATAAGCTGAAATCTGATCTGCAACTCAAAAAAATAACTGAAGAAAACGAAGCTGAGCGTCAAATTGAACTGAATAAAATCAAGGCATCTCGCAGCAATATCAAAAATTATTGTGATCTTTCTGCTGATTTTGTCTCGGCAATTTATACAAAAGATACAACCAAGATTGCCAACTACTATCAACCCTTATTTAAAATGTCTGAGCAAGATATGTCAGCACTCTATTCTAAAATCAATAAAGATAATTATGCTCACTTTTTGATTGACCAAAACCCAAGTATTATTTTAGAAATGAAAAACGATTATGTTGAAAAGTGTTTAGGCAATCCAAAAGATAATATTATTAATTATTTCAATATATTTAGATAAACCCAATGTGAGTATTTTATGCACAATTTATTGCCAAACAGCCAATTTTATAAAACAGTCACATGCAAAATATTTTGCGTGTGTGCTGTTTCGTTAATTAGCTTTTCTTCTTGGGCATTTTCGTATGAGGATGTGATAAACAAAGCTAAAGACTTGTCAAAAAAAGCTTATCAGCAACCATCCAAAAATATCCCGAGTGAACTTGCATCATTACAATTTGCAGATTATCAGAAAATTCAATTTAATCATCAAAAAGCTTATTGGAATGATGAAGATACTCGTTTTAAACTTGAGTTTTATCATGAAGGCATGTATTTCGATACCCCCGTTAAGATTAATGAGGTCGTCAATAATCACGCTCAAGAAATAAAATATGATCCTAGTTATTTTGATCTTAGTCAGATTCACTTAGATAAATTAGATACTAAAAATTTAGGCTTTGCGGGATTTAAAGTACATTATCCTATCAATTCGCCAACCAAAACCGATGATGAAGTTTTTACTGCACTCGGTGGTAGTTACTTTCGGGCAATAGGTAAAAACCAAATCTATGGTCTTTCAGCGAGAGGGCTTGCTATCGATACAGGTGAAATATCGGGAGAAGAGTTTCCACGTTTTAAAGAATTTTGGATAGAAAGACCCGAACCGAATCAGAAACATTTAGTGATTTATGCGCTTCTTGATTCATCTAGTGTAACAGGTGCATACAAAATAACGTTAATCCCAAGTGTTGATACCACTGTCACGGTTGAAGCTAAAGTTTTCTTCCGTACATCAGTAAAAAAACTTGGTGTTGCACCCTTAACCAGTATGTTTTTATACGGGCCAAATCAACCTTCGCCAATTTTGAATTATCGCCCTGCTATGCATGATTCCAATGGGTTATCCATTTTAACCAACAATAATGAATGGATTTGGCGTCCGTTAAACAATCCTAAGCGTCTGTCGTTTTCATCTTATAGCTTGGAAAACCCTAAACAATTTGGCTTGATTCAACGTGATAATGGTTTTCAAGATTACCAAGACCTTGACGACCATTATGAGCAAAGACCAAGTGTTTGGACAGAAATTCTTGGCGATTGGCAAAAAGGTCGTGTGGAACTCGTTGAAATACCGACCGCCGATGAAACTAACGATAATATCGTAACGTTCTGGGTTCCGAAAAAACAGTACAATGCTGGTGATGTTCTTGATATTAGCTATCGATTACACTATACGTTAAATGATCAGCAACGTTATCCAAGTAATGTTGCCAGAGCAGTTAGTACGCGTTTATCGCTAGGCGATATCAAACAGGCAAATCTAATTCGTAAACTTGATGGTTCTAATGCTTACGTCATTGATTTTGCAGGACCTCAATTATCCAATAAAATACCTGTTAAGGTGATTTCAAGTATCACCAATGGATCGATTGTTAGCACAGACTCACAATATAATTCAGTCACTAAAGGATGGCGTGTCATTGTAAGGTTTAATGTTGAAGATAACAAAAAAGCCACTGATATTCGTATTCAATTAGCTTCTGAGAAAACTAACGAAATTTTATCCGAAACATGGAGTGGTCAATACCCTGCACAATAGTGATAATCCTATGAAAAATGATTACTTTTCACATCTTTCTGACGCCGATAACTGGTGTCAGAAATCAAATCAACAGGAAATGCCTTCTGATGATGTGGCATTTTTGAAGTATCGCTTGCATCAAATTAGTGATACTCGTGATTTTAATGATGACAGAAAGCAACAACCTACCTATCCAGACATTGAGCGTGTAGCAATCCAACCTCAAATTTGGAATAAACCTTTCAAAGCAAAATCCAAGCCAAATAGAAGTTTTATTGCCACAATTCGGCGTTTGATCATGTTTTTGTTGATTGCCATTCAAACTTATTTAGGCACAAATTATTTATCTTCTTTGCTACCCTATCAAAGTTGGGACAAAATTAATTTTATGGCTAATTGGCAGCTAAATCCTGAACTGGCAATATATAACGTAATTCCCTATATTATTCAAGGAATTATAATAGTCCTGTTTGCTATCTTGTTTTGTTGGATCTCAATTGGTTTTTGGACAAGTATTATGGGATTAATTTTAGCGGTCATAGGTAAAGATCGATTCACCATACCGATTCCAACTGATCCTGTATCCCATATTGACAATACGCATCGCACTGCTTTAGTTATGCCAATTTGTAATGAAGATGTGGCACGTGTGTTTGCCGGATTAGAAGCAACTTACCAATCACTCGTCGAAACCGGTCATGCCGCATGTTGTGATTTTTACATTTTAAGTGATACCAATGATCCCGATCTTTATGTTAATGAACTGAAAGCTTGGGCTGATTTCAACGCTAAAAAAGCCGATAACGGATGTCAAATTTTTTACCGTCACCGCAAACGCCGCGTAAAACGTAAAAGTGGTAACATCGATGATTTTTGTCGTCGTTGGGGTCATTTATATGAATATATGATGATTCTTGATGCAGACAGTATTATGACTGGCGACTGTATTTTAAAAATGATTGCCATGATGGAAATGACACCTAATGCAGGTATTTTGCAATCCCCTCCGAAGTCAGTCAGAATGAAAACACTCTATGGGCGTATTCAACAATTCGCTAATCAAATATATAGTGATATATTTTGTTCAGGTACTCACTTTTGGCAATTGGGTGAAGCACAATATTGGGGACATAATGCGATGATTCGTTTAAAACCTTTTATTGAACACTGTATTTTGTCGCCTTTACAAAAACGTAAAGGGCCTCTTCATATATTGTCACATGATCTTGTGGAAGCGACATTAATGCGACGGGCTGGTTATGGAGTTTGGATTGCTTATAATCTTAATGGTAGCTATGAAGAGCTTCCTGGCAACATGATTGAAGATCTTAAACGAGATAATCGCTGGTGTATGGGAAATCTAATCAATTTAAGATTAATCTTTAAAAGTGGAATTACCTTCACCCACCGCATTATGTTTTTGACCAGTGGTATGGCTTATATATCGTCACTTTTATGGTTGGTCTTTTTAATCTTTTCTACATTATTATTATTGGTATTTAACATTTCAGAACCACAATATTTTTACCAATCCAATCAATTTTATCCTACTTGGCCTAAATGGGATGAACAGTTAGCAATAAGACTATTATCGACAACGTTAATATTATTATTTGCGCCAAAATTTTTTAGCTACGGTATTATCATTGCCAAAACCAGAGCAAAAGACGTAGGTGGAATTTTTAAATTAACCTTATCTATCCTTATTGAAATGATATGGTCGATGATTTTAGCCCCTATCCGCATGATATTTCATAGTAAATTTGTGGTAAAAGCATGGTTGGGTAGTAAAATCCAGTGGAAATCCCCTTCACGAAATGATGACGCGTTAACATGGGGCGAGTCATTCTATTTTTGCTGGCCACTGTCAATATTAGGCATTATTTGGTTAGCGATAATAATTTGGCTCAACCCGCAATTTACCTATTGGTACATTGCAATCCTGATACCGTTAACTATTTCTCCATTGGTTATTCGTGTTTCGGGACTTTCTAGTGTGGGAATCAAAGCTCAAAAAGCAGGTTTATTTTTAACCCCTGAAGAAACGCATCCAACTCGTGCCGTCACATTGACAGACGATTATTTACAACAAACCGAGGCTGTTTTTGTGCAACATGGCTTTATTATGGCACTTGTAGATCCGGTTTATAATGCGCTGGCATGTGCATTATCTACTTCACGTCATTTAGCGAATGAAAAAAATCAATTAGTACGTGACGAATTAGTTCATCACTATTTACACACAGATCTTGAAAAAATTACTAAAGAGCAACAATTAGCAATTTTAGAAGATCCTTTCATCCTTTCTCAATTGCATCGCCATATTTGGCTGCAACAAGAAAAATACGACAATTTGTTCCAATTATGGCAAAATGAGCGTCAATAGTAATTTATAGGGCTTTAGCCCTATTTCTTTTTATGAATTATCAACCCTCATGGATTTTTTTATGACTTGGCAACCTTCTGCATCTATCACTAACCTTCTTAAGCGCGCAAAAATCGTTTCTCAAGTAAGACAATTCTTTGCTGACCGATGTATTTTAGAAGTTGAAACTCCAACTTTAAGCCAATATGCTGTCACGGATGTGCATTTAAGTTCCTTTGATACCACTTTTTATAAACCAGGCGAATTTGAACTATCTCAAGGACAAAAAATGACGCTCATTACCAGTCCTGAATACCATATGAAACGCTTACTGGCTGCGGGCAGTGGTCCTATTTATCAAATCTGTAAATCCTTTCGTAATCATGAAGAAGTGAGTCGAATTCACAATCCCGAGTTTACTATGCTTGAATGGTATCGAATTCAATTTGATATGATGCAAATGATCAACGAAGTCGACGATCTATTACAATACGTCTTAGATTGTGAGCCTGCTGAAAGGATTTCATACCAAAAAGCTTTTCAACGTCATTTAAATATCGACCCGCTCGAAGCAGATCACCAAACATTAATTACTGCCGCAAATCAACTCAACATGGGTATAAAAACTGAAGATTATGATCGAGATTCATTATTACAGTGCTTGTTTACCTTAGGCGTTGAACCGCATATCGGGAAAGATAGACCCATAGCTGTCTTTAATTTTCCTGCTTCTCAAGCAGCATTAGCCACTATCAGTTCCGAAGATCATCGTGTTGCAAGTCGTTTTGAGTTCTATTATAAAGGTGTAGAACTTGCCAATGGATTTAAAGAACTGACAAATGCGCAAGAACAAAAGCTACGATTTGAACAAAATAATCTGGATCGCACCAAATTAAACTTACCACAACAAAATATTGATGTTGAATTATTAGCAGCAATGGAAGCAGGATTGCCTGATTGTGCAGGCGTTGCGGTAGGATTAGATCGCCTAATCATGCTAGCGCTTGAGTCACAAAGCTTAGCGGATGTGGTATCATTTACTTTTGAAAGGGCTTAATTATGCTTGCTGCGTTGGGATTAATTGATTGGATTGCAATTATTTTTTGTTGTGTATCCTTAATTTTATTGATAATCGTTTTTAAGTACCAATTTACCAGCCATAATCTCAAACAATTATTTGATATTCAATTGTCACAGAAAAAAGAGGAATTGCAGACTCTTGTCAAACAAGTCATGCAGTTAGAAAATGAACTTAATGCGTATCGACAACAACACGTTGCTCAAAATATGAAAATTAGCGAACTGAAAACTCGCTTAGAAGAAACGCTTAATTCTGCGCATGAACGTCAAACTATTCTTGAACAAAGCGAGCAACGTCTTACAACCCAATTTGAAAACTTAGCTAACCGCATATTTGAACACAGTGGTAAAAAAATTGAACAACAAAATAAACAAAGTTTAGATTTTTTATTGTCACCACTTAAAGAGCAGTTAGAAGGCTTTAAAAAACAAGTTCAAGATAGTTTTGGTCAAGAAGCGAAAGAGCGTCATACACTGACACACGAAATTCGTAATTTGCAGCAACTCAATGAGCTTATGACTAAAGAAGCGATTAATCTTACCAATGCCTTAAAAGGAAATAATAAAACTCAAGGAAATTGGGGTGAATTTATCCTCAGTCAAATTTTGGATAATTCTGGATTACGTTTAGGTTATGAATATGAAACACAAGTAAATCTAACCAATGACGATAATCGACGATTACAGCCTGATGTTATTGTACATTTACCTCAAGGTGGTGATGTTGTGATTGATTCAAAAGTCACCCTTGTTGCTTATGAGCGCTATTTTAATGGCGAAGATGACGTCATCAAAGCTAAAGCCATGTCAGACCACTTGATAGCAGTCCGTAATCATCTTAAACAACTTAGCCAAAAAGACTATCATAAACTTATCGGCATTAATTCGTTAGATTATATTCTGATGTTTATTCCCGTCGAACCCGCTTTTTTATGTGCCATAGATCAGGATCCCTCATTAATCAATGAGGCACTAAAAAATAATATTATGATAGTCAGTCCAACCACGCTTTTAGTGGCACTGCGAACTATTCATAATCTATGGCGATTTGAATATCAAAATCGTAATGCCGAATTAATTGCCGATAGAGCAAGTAAACTTTATGATAAAGTCCGTGGTTTTGTTGAGGATATGGAAAATTTGGGTAACTGTTTAGATAAAGCACAACAAACATTTCAAAATTCAATGAATAAATTGGCTAAAGGACGAGGTAACGTCATTGGTCAAATTGAAAAATTTCGGGAATTAGGTGTTGAAGTTAAAAAACCGATCGATCCTGATCTTGCTTTAGTGTCACTAGATGAATTGGAGCAGAAGCAAGAGACTATTTCAAATAATCACGGTAACTAGGTATTGTATTGATAACGAAGAACGTCAGGCATTGAAGATCGCTAAATGCGAGAATATACAGATAAAGTGTCATTCACCATTCTTAAAATAACGTGTATACTCACTGAGTAAAAAGAGGATTACCTTATGCCCAAAAAAACGACTAAAGAACCGAGTTTTGAAGAAACACTGAAACAGCTTGAAACTATCGTCACACATTTAGAAAATGGTGACCTCCCCCTAGATGAAGCATTGAATGAATTTGAAAAAGGGGTCAAGCTTGCCAGAGCGGGTCAAAAACAGTTAAAACAAGCAGAGCAACGGATACAAATTTTATTATCTGAAAATAGTGATGCTGAATTGTCAGATTTTTTAGTGGATGATGATGAATAACTTAAAAACGTTGCAAGATCGTATTGATGCTTTTTTAACATCGTATTTATCCGAAAAATCGGCATCGACTTTGCAACAAGCTATGAGTTACAGTTTACTTGCTGGTGGTAAGCGAATACGCCCTATTTTAGTCTATTTAACAGGTCAAATGTTTGGTTGTCCACTTGCTAATTTGGACGAACCGGCAGCCGCAATTGAATCGATCCATACCTATTCGCTTATTCATGATGACCTACCTGCTATGGATAATGATGATTTACGGCGAGGTAAACCTACTTGCCATATTCAATTTAATGAAGCACAGGCTATTTTAGCCGGAGACGCATTACAATCATTAGCATTTACATTATTAGCTGAAAGCCAATTCATCGATGATCAAGCCAAAATTAGAATGATAACCGAGCTGGCACAAGCAAGTGGTTTAGATGGGATGTGTTTAGGACAATCACTTGATTTACAAGCTGAACACCAATCGATATCACTTGAGCATCTACAAAAAATTCACTGCTACAAAACTGGCGCTTTGATAAAAGCAGCGATACGCTTAGGCGCCTATGCGAGCGGTAATCAAGCTATCCCTTATTATGCTAATTTAGATCATTATGCAAAGGCAATTGGACTTGCTTTTCAAATTCAAGATGACATTTTAGATATTATTGGCGAACAAGCCATTATGGGAAAACGACAAGGTTCAGATATTGCACATGAAAAAAGCACTTATCCGGCCTTAATGGGATTAAAAAATGCGCAACAGTTGACACAACAACTTTATCAACAAGCTATCGATAGTGTGAAGCAAATACCTTATAATAGTAAGCCATTACAAGACCTTGCTAGTTATATTATTAATCGTAATAGTTAACACACTCACTCAATAATAAAGATGAATTTAGATAATTATCCGCTATTAAAACAAATTAACTCTCCAACCGATCTTAGGCGCTATCCGCTTTCGCAATTATCTGCGATTTGTCGTGAGCTTAGGCAATTTTTGTTAACTAGTGTAAGTCAATCCAGTGGACATTTAGCTTCCGGTCTTGGCGTAGTTGAATTAACGGTCGCCCTCCATTACGTTTATCATACGCCATTCGATAAAATTATTTGGGATGTTGGACATCAAGCCTATCCACATAAAATTTTAACGGGTCGCCGTGATCAGATGCTGACTATTCGCCAAAAAGACGGCATACATTCTTTTCCACATCGAGAAGAAAGCGAATATGACGTATTAACTACAGGACATTCTTCAACTTCAATCAGTGCAGCATTGGGTATTGCCATTAGTGAACAAAAAAAACAATCAGGTCAAAAAGTTGCAGCCATTATCGGAGACGGTGCATTAACAGCAGGCATGGCATTTGAAGCAATGAATCATGCAGGTCATATCAAACCCGATATGTTAGTGATTATAAATGATAATGATATGTCCATTTCTGAAAATACCGGAGCATTAAATCAACATTTAACGCAAATTCTATCCAGTAAGGCCTATACTTCTTTTCGAGAAAGTGGCAAACGTGTTCTTTCCAATATTCCGCCATTAAAAGAGTTAGTTAAAAAAACAGAAGAACATTTAAAAGGTTTAATCACTCCTGCCATTTTATTTGAAGAACTGGGTTTTAATTACATTGGCCCCATTGACGGACATGATATTGAAAATTTAGTCTCCACATTACAAAGAGTGCGACAATTAAAAGGCCCTCAGTTATTGCATGTCATTACACAAAAAGGGAAAGGCTATGAGCCTGCTGAAAAGAACCCGACACTCTGGCATGGTGTACCAAAGTTTGATCCTATTGATGGAACTTTCCCGTTAGATAAAAAAATTGCACCCACCTATTCGCAAGTTTTTGGTGAATGGCTGTGTGAAATGGCAGAAAAGGACGAGCGATTGATCGCTATTACCCCCGCAATGAGTGAAGGTTCTGGTATGACTGAATTTGCTAAACGTTATCCCAACCAGTTTTATGATGTGGCTATTGCTGAGCAACATGCGGTAACGTTAGCGGCAGGTTTTGCTATTAGTGACTTTAAACCGATTGTGGCAATCTATTCTACTTTTTTACAACGTGCTTATGATCAAGTTATTCATGATATTGCAATACAAAATCTGCCTGTTTTGTTTGCAATAGATCGCGCGGGGATCGTGGGTGCAGATGGAGAAACCCATCAAGGGGCATTTGATTTAAGTTTTTTAAGATGTATACCAAATCTAGTTATCATGACACCAAGTGATGAAAATGAATGTCGTCAAATGCTATATACTGGCTATCTTCATCAAGGGCCTGCAGCGGTACGTTATCCTCGAGGAGAAGGAACAGGAACACCGCTAGCACCTTTAAATGCCATTCCATTAGGTCAATCTAAGGTATGCCGAGAAGGCGAAAAAATAGCTTTACTCAATTTTGGCACATTACTCCCTGAAGTTTTACAAGCTGCCGAGCAAATTAATGCTACAGTTATTGATATGCGCTTTGTAAAACCATTAGATGAGAAAGTACTTTTGCAGATTAGCCAAACCCATAATATACTAGTCACAATAGAAGAAAATAGTATTAAAGGCGGAGCAGGAAGTAGCATCAATGAATTCCTGTTATCGAAAAAAATAAAATGTGATATTTTAAACATTGGATTACCTGACAGGTTTATTCCACAAGGATCACAAAGTGAAATTAGGGCTGAAATGGGATTAAACTCAGAACATATTATCGATAAAATCAATAAATTTATAAATCAATAGGTAAAATATGGAAACTCAAGCTGTCACTATTCAAATTTTTGGACGAACGTTAAAATTTAATTGTCCAGTTGATGAAGTGGACGCCCTCAATAATGCTGCGAGAGATCTCGATCTACGCTTGACAAATTTACGTGAAAAATCACCACAAGTTGGAAGTGATCAACTAATTATGACGGCTGCACTGAATATCTCTTACGAACTGACTAAAGAAAAAGAAAAGAGTGATCAGTTTAGTGGTCGCTTAAAATTATTACAACAGTTACTTGATTCGGCTTTAAACTCTAACAATGAATCACTCTAATTGTAAATTTAATAAAAATACTATTGTATGATTTTTCAAATTTTGTATTATGTTACCCATCTCTGGGATGTTCGCGATTAAGGGTTAGTCCCCTGAGCCGATATTCTTTACTTTAGAATGATGTGACTTTTAATTGGTGTGTATGCCTTAATGTTAAGGAAACCTAAAAATTAAAACACGTTGTTCACCTTGAACCTTGGGTTCAAGGGTTACGACCCTAACGACATCTTGGAGTTTTCCTTTTCTTCATAAGTGATAACTTAATGAACATCCGACAGATTATTCGCCAAAAAAGGCGTCAATTATCGCCTCATGAACGTCAAATTGCCCAGCAACAAGTTTACCAAAAAATTGCTGATTATACTGCCGTTGGACAAGCCAAGAATATCGCAATATTTCTCTCTTTTGATGGCGAAATTGAAACTAAACCTATTATTGAATATTTATGGCAGCAAAATAAAGCTGTCTATTTACCGATAATTCATCCTTTTGTGTCCACTCACTTACTTTTTATTCAATACACGCCTAACAGTCAATTAATCAAAAATAAGTATGGTATTTTAGAACCCGCTTTAAATGTATTAAATGTCATTCCCCATCAAAAATTAGATATTGTTTTCACTCCTTTAGTTGCATTCGATGATCGAGGTTATCGTTTAGGAATGGGCGGCGGATTTTATGATCGTTTGCTAGCTAATTATAAAGCAGACCAAATTTTACCTATAGGTTTAGGTTTTGCCTGCCAAAAAGTTCAGCAACTAAGCAACCAACCTTGGGATATCCAATTACCTCAAATCATTTATGCCTGAATCACCTTTACAATTATATTAAAAAAAGTGATTGAAATTTGTATCATTTAAAATTGAATAGTTGTATACTTATTTACGCTTCATTTCTTAACTTTGTTTTTTTAAACAATGGCTATTCAAAAGTAATAATTTGTAAATTACAATCTTTCTTTTTACAGTATGTTATTCATCCTTTTAGTTCTTTTTTTGTTTTGTATTATTGTTTCATACTCAAGTCTTAGGGAATAAATATTCTAACTCATGGTGGAATTTTATTTCTTAAGACTTTTTTTTATAATAAAAAGGAGTGTAGCAATGTCAGAAAAAAAAGCCTTAACCACCAACAATGGAGCTCCAATAGCCGATAATCAAAATTCCCGTACTGCTGGCCCTCGAGGCCCTGTATTAATTGATGATTATCAGCTTATTGAGAAACTTGCACAATTTAATCGTGAGAACATTCCTGAAAGACGTGTACATGCTAAGGGTTCGGGTGCACATGGTACATTTACCGTGACTAATGATATCACTCAATATACTTATGCCAGTATTTTTGCCAAAGTAGGCAAACAAACTCCTGTGTTTGCCCGATTTTCAACTGTTGGCGGTGAACGAGGTTCATCCGATACAGCCCGTGATCCTAGAGGATTTTCTGTAAAATTTTATACCGATCAGGGAAACTGGGATATTGTAGGTAACAATACACCGGTATTTTTTATACGTGATGCCCTCAAATTCCCAGATTTTATTCACACCCAAAAACGTGATCCTAAAACCAACTTAAAAGATCCGCAAATGATGTGGGATTTTTGGTCTTTGTCACCGGAGTCACTTCATCAAGTTACCATTTTGTTCTCTGACCGTGGTATTCCTGACGGCTTTAGACATATGCATGGTTTT
Organism: Gilliamella sp. CG13; assembly: GCF_046635805.1. Taxonomy (NCBI): domain Bacteria; kingdom Pseudomonadati; phylum Pseudomonadota; class Gammaproteobacteria; order Orbales; family Orbaceae; genus Gilliamella; species Gilliamella sp. CG13. Next base: position 70,860 of record NZ_JBIDFM010000003.1, on the reverse strand, counting down.
GGTAGTCATACTTACAGTATTATTAATAAAGATAATGTTCGGACTTGGGTTAAATGGCATTTTAGAACGGAACAAGGTATTAAAAATATCCATCCTAAAAAAGCAGCCGAATTAGATGGTAGCAATCCCGACTCAGCACAAGAAGACTTATTTAATGCAATTGAACGCGGCGACTATCCTAAATGGCGCCTTTACATGCAGGTAATGACTGAAGAACAAGCCAATCATCATCCTGAAAACCCTTTTGATGTGACAAAAGTGTGGTCACAAAAACAATATCCATTAATTGAAGTGGGCGTAATGGAACTTAATCGTAATCCAGAAAACTATTTTGCTGAAGTTGAACAAGCCGCATTTGAACCAAGTAATGTCGTGCCTGGAACGGGGTTATCGCCAGATAAGATGTTACAAGGGCGAATTTTTGCTTATGCCGATGCACATCGTTATCGTATAGGCACAAACTACCAACAATTACCGATCAATGCGCCGAAATGTCCGGTACACAATTATCAACGTGATGGAGCTATGCGCTTTTATACACCAGATAATGCGCCTAATTATGAGCCAAATAGTGTTGATAGCGCACCTAAACAACAACCACAATATGCTGAGCCACCGATGCATGTGCCTGCTGGTACAATGGATAGACATGATCATCGTGTTGACGATGATTACTATTCACAGCCACGAGCATTATTCAATTTAATGCGTCCCGATCAAAAACAGCTCCTAATTGATAATATTGTCGGTTCAATGAAAAACGTTGATCGTGATATCCAAATTAGACAGCTTAAACACTTTTATAAAGTCCACCCTGATTATGGTTCTGGTGTTGCCAATGGGTTAGGAATTGAAATCGATCTTATCAAAAGTTAGTTCACCATATAACCACAGTGCCGACTTTGCTTAATCGGCACTGTATGGTTAATAAATTTAGCACTAAGTTAAATAAACAGGCTATTTATTTGTATTTACTCTTATTTTGGCTGGCGAACAGGACTTAACCCTATTGTTGAAAATTTATAGATAAATATAAAACTGTTTTGCTGGTTATTTGGAAGAATTTCTTGAGAAAACAATCAAATATTGTTTTATTTTCAGCTTGGTTAGTGGTTTAACTAAACCAAGCTTATTGTCCTTTTTTAACTACTTATTTTTTTGTCTGACTATCTCAAATAAGCAAACGCCCGTTGCTACCGAGACATTCAGCGATGACACAATTCCCGCCATTGGAATACTGACCAATTCATCACAATGTTCTTTGGTTAAACGTCGCATGCCTTCCCCTTCTGCGCCCATAACCAGAGCCAGTGGAATACTTGTTGATGATTTGTAAAAGTCGGTTTGATAAAGTGTACGTTCTGCTTCTCCAGCCGTGCCCACAATCCACACTTGATACTCATCTTGTAACATTCGCATGGTACGAGCTAAATTGGTTACCCGAACAACAGGGATACTTTCAGCGGCTCCACAAGCCACTTTTTGTGCCGTCGAATTAAGCGGAGCCGAACGATCTTTCGGGACAATAATAAAATTAACCCCTGCGGCGTCTGCTGTTCTGATGCAGGCACCAAGATTATGTGGATCTGTTACGCCATCTAAAATCAGAATAACGGGATTGGGTTGCTGTTCAACTAGTAATGGAATGTCATTTTCTTGATAGGTACGACAGGGTTTTACTATTGCTAAAATACCTTGATGTACACCATTTTTAGATTTGTCATCTAACCACTGGCGATGGGTTATTTTCACGATTAAACCAAGTTGTTCTATTTCATGCACAAGACTATTAAGACGTTTATCTTCCCGCCCTTTGGCGATGTAAACCTCAATAATTCTTTCAGGGGCACGTGTTAAAAGTGCTTCTATAGCATGGATACCGTAAACTGTTTCACTCATCTATTTTTTACTCTTTACTTTCTTACTTTTAGCCGTTTTACTTGTTGATGTCGATGCGATTTGAACCGCATTTTTATCTACCTTTTTGCGCTTTCCTTTATTTTTATTTGTCGCTTTCACCTTTTTTCTAACGCTGCCACTCACTACTTGTTTTTTGCTTTTACGCTTTTTAGCCGGTGCAATATCGTTATTATTTTTATCATTTAGCTGTTTAGCCTTAGTTTTTGCGGTTTTACCATGACGCTTAGGCTTATTATTACTACTGACCAAGGCAAAATCAATTTTTCTTTCTTCAGGATTAACATTTTCTACTTTAACGCTAACTTTATCACCTAAACGGTAACTGTAATGGGTATTTTCACCAATTAAACGATTTCGAGATGCGTCATATATATAATAATCATTTTCAAGCGATGAAACATGTACCAAACCGTCTATAAACAGATCATCTAATCTGACAAAAAACCCGAAGTTCACAACACTTGATATGGTACCATTAAAGACTTCACCCACATGATCTTGCATATAATCGCACTTGAGCCAATCAACCACATCACGCACTGCCTCATCGGCTCGACGTTCAGTCAGTGAACAATGTTCGCCAAAATAGAGCATTTCGTTAATGGAATAACGATGCCCGCCTGTCTTACTGGTTTTATGCTGTTCATTGGCTAATATCCACTTAATAGTTCGATGTAACAGTAAATCAGGGTAACGTCGAATTGGCGAGGTAAAATGACCATACTCTTCAAGTGCAAGCCCAAAATGACCCCGATTTTCTGGATCATAAATCGCTTGTTTCATCGAACGTAAAATAACTGTCTGTAACATATCACTATCAATACGATCTTCAATCGCTAGCATCAATTCGGCAATATCTTTTGATTTTGGATTACCACCGCCACCTAACGATAATCCTAGTTCTTGTAAGATGCTACGTAAGTTATTCATTCGCTCTTCATCAGGACGATCATGAACACGAAACAAAGCAGGTACGTCCGCTTCAATCACCAGTTTTGCTGCTGCAACATTAGCTAAAATCATACACTCTTCAATAATTTTATGTGCATCATTACGTTGTGCTAACTCAATACTTTCGATCCGTTTATCGGCATTGAAAATGAATTTCGGTTCTTCCGATTCAAAACCAATCGCTCCACGAGCAATTCGTGACTTATCTAATATTTTGTATAAGCCATATAGGTTTTCTAAATGTGGCACTAAATCATGGTAATGTTGACGTAGTTCTTTATCACCGTCTAAAATTTTTGCAACTTTCGTGTAAGTCAATCTGGCATGTGAATTCATCACAGCGTCGTAAAATTGATAACCGGTCAAACGGCCTTTGTTTGATACGGTCATTTCACAAACTAAACATAGTCTATCTACCTGTGGATTAAGCGAACAAAGTCCATTTGATAAAGCTTCAGGCAACATCGGCACGACACGAGAAGGAAAATACACCGATGTACCGCGTAAGCAGGCTTCTTTATCAAGTGCTTTATCGGGTCTGACGTAATAACTGACATCGGCTATTGCCACCCATAATCGGTAACCTCCACCACGATTTTTTTGGCAATACACGGCATCATCAAAATCACGTGCATCTTCACCATCAATGGTAACTAAAGGTAGATCCCGTAAATCTTTACGCCCTTTTTTGGCTTTTTCGGGCACTTCATCACCAAATTTACTCACCTCTTTTTCAACGGCTTTAGGAAATTCATATGGGATTTCATGATTACGAAGAGCAATATCTATGGCTAAGTTAGTCCCCATGATTTCACCAAGGACTTCTTTAATGACACCGACCGCTTTTTGACGACGTTCTGGGCGTTGTTGTAACTCAACAACGACGACCGTTCCCATGCGTACTGTGCGTTTCGGTTTACCAGTGATTAAAATATCAAAATTTAAGCGACTATCATCAGGCACCACAAATCCAACGCCTTGTTCAATAAAGTAACGACCAACAATTAAATTACTGCGAGGCTCTAAAATACGCACAACACGTGCTTCTGTTTTTCCACGATATTGATTACTCAGTGGTTGGGCTAAAATTACATCACCTTGTAAGACTTTTTTCATCTGTTCTGGCGATAAAAAGTAATCTTCAGGTTTTCCTTCAACACGTAAAAAGCCAAAACCATCACGATGTGCAATCACCTTCCCCTTAACCATATCTAACTTTTCAGGCAATGCATAACATTTACGGCGTGTAAACACGACTTGACCATCGCGTTCCATTGCACGTAAGCGGCGATGTAGTGCTTCTTTTTGTTCTTCATTTTTAATGGAAACGGCTTGGGCAATTTTTTCTAAATTAGCAGGCTTCGCCTCTTTGGTTAGGTAATCTAATATTAATTCGCGACTGGCTATCGGTGAATCATATTTCTGCGCTTCTCGTTCATAGAATGGATCGTTTATCATAAGGAATATCCAGAGATCATATTTAATCGGTAGCATAACATAGAGTTATGTAACTTAAAATAAACATTCCTTTTTACTACTAATCTTTATCGATATAATTTACATAGCTAAACAAAACTAAATTATTAACATCAAAACCGAATCTAATTCGCCATTTCTAAGCCTATAAATGATATAAATTCAATTATGTTTTATTCATCTATTTAGTGTTTTTTTCACGCTCAATGGCGCGATAACCGATATCATGACGATAAAAACAGCCGTGCCAATGGATTTTATCAACTTGTTGATAAGCACGTTGCTGAGCGTCCAATACCGTATCTCCTAAAGCAGTGACACAAAGTACACGACCACCGTTAGTTAACACATGCCCTTTTTCAAAACTCGTACCTGCATGGAACACTTTACAATCAGCTGTCGATTCAGTAGGTAAACCAATGATTGTATCTTGGGTATTATATTCACCTGGATAACCACCAGCCGCCATAACGACACCTAATGCAGGTCTTCTATCCCACTTGGATTTAACCGTACTTAATTGACCATTTACCGCCGCCAAACATAACTCAATCAAGTCTGATTGCATACGCATCATAATGGGTTGGGTTTCGGGATCGCCAAAGCGACAATTAAATTCAATTACTTTAGGATTACCCTGTTTATCAATCATTAAACCTGCATACAAAAAACCAACATAAACATTGCCTTCTTGAGCCATGCCATTTACGGTTGGATAGATAATTTGTTCCATAACTTTGGTAAACACCTCATCTGTCACAACAGGTGCTGGAGAGTAAGCGCCCATTCCCCCCGTATTTAAACCCGTATCACCGTCACCGACTCGCTTGTGATCTTGACTTGTTGCCATTGGCTCGACATGCTTGCCATCAACCATGACAATAAAACTAGCTTCTTCGCCCGTTAAAAATTCTTCGATAACCACTCGATGACCCGCATCACCAAATGCATTACCCGCTAGCATATCGCGTACAGCATTTTCAGCTTCTTCAAGGGTCATGGCGACAATAACCCCTTTACCGGCCGCTAGCCCGTCGGCTTTAATCACAATGGGGGCGCATTTTTCACGTATATAGGCAATGGCAGGATCAATTTCAGTAAAAGTTTGATATTCAGCAGTGGGGATTTGGTGACGCGCTAAAAAATCTTTAGTAAAAGCTTTAGAACCTTCTAGCTGAGCTGCCGATTTAGTTGGCCCAAAAATATTTAATCCGGCTTTTTGAAAACTATCAACAACACCAAGCACTAATGGGACTTCAGGCCCCACTATGGTTAAATCAATTTGCTGTTGCTGGGCAAAATTAAGTAATCCACTAATATCATTTGCTTTGATATTAATATTTTCTAAATTAGGCTCAAGTGCTGTACCTGCATTACCCGGTGCGACAAAAACTTTTGTAACCAAGGGGGACTGTGCCGCTTTCCATGCTAAAGCATGCTCACGACCACCATTACCAATAACCAATACTTTCATACCCATTCCTTTAATTTGTTCTTAACTGACATTTATATTATACGATCAATGTCTAAAATGACGCATATTAGTAAAAATCATTGCAATATTATGTTCATTAGCAGCTTGAATAACCTCATCATCACGGATAGATCCACCTGGCTGAATCACGCAAGTTACCCCTACTTTAGCCGCAGCATCAATACCGTCTCTGAATGGAAAAAATGCATCAGATGCGACCACACAACCCGCTACTTCTAAATTTTCATCTTGCGCTTTTATACCGGCTATTTTAGCCGAATACACACGACTCATTTGTCCTGCTCCAATTCCAATGGTCATGTTGTCTTTGGCATAAACAATGGCATTGGATTTAACAAACTTAGCCACTTTCCAGCAAAACAGTGCATCAGATAGTTCTTTTTGAGTTGGTTGCCGTTTGGTCACCACTGTCAATTGATTTTCGGTGACCATACCTAAGTCATGTTCTTGAACTAACAGTCCACCATTTACTCGTTTAAAATCTAAACGACTATTCGATGATTGCGACCATTGACCACATGCTAATACACGTACATTTTTTTTTGTCTGCATTATGGCAAGTGCATCTTCATTAATTGACGGTGCTATAATCACTTCTACAAATTGGTTTTCTATAACTCTGGTTGCCGTTTTTGCATCTAAAGAACGATTAAAAGCAATAATCCCACCAAAAGCAGACGTTGGATCGGTTTTAAACGCATTTAAGTAAGCATTCAAAAGGGTGTCACTCACAGCCACTCCGCAAGGATTAGCGTGTTTGACAATCACACACGCTGGCTCATCAAAGGATTTAACGCATTCAAGTGCTGCATCCGCATCCGCAATATTGTTATAAGAAAGTGCCTTACCTTGTAATTGTTTAGCTGTCGCAATCGATGCATCGTTTATATCTTCATCAATATAAAAAGCCGCTTTTTGATGTGCATTTTCACCATAACGCATATCCTGCTTTTTGATAAATTGAAGATTCAATGTTCGTGGAAATTGTCCAGACATTTTATCGATTTCACCATAATAAGGCGGCACTAACTGTCCAAAATAGTTGGCAATCATGCCATCATATTTTGCTGTGTGTTCAAAAGCTTTAATCGCCAAATTGAAACGATATGAGTAGCTCAGGGAATTGTGTTGCTGATCCATCAATTCAATAATGGCCGCATAATCATTGTAATCAACAACAATAGCGACATCTTGATGATTTTTAGCCGCGGCACGTACCATGGTGGGGCCACCAATATCAATATTTTCAACGGCATCTTCTAAACGGCAATCTGATTTAGCGACGGTGTCAGCAAAGGGATACAAGTTAACCACGACCATATCAATCGGTGCAATTTGATGTTGATGCATCACATCATCATCTAAACCTCGCCGCCCTAAAATTCCACCATGAATTTTAGGATGAAGCGTTTTGACTCTTCCCTCCATCATCTCAGGAAATCCGGTATAGTCTGAAACCTCAATGACGGGAATATTGTGTTTCATAAGCAATTTAGCGGTACCGCCCGTAGAAAGAAGTTCAACGTTTCGTTGATGAAGAGCTTGGGCAAATTCGATAATACCGGTTTTGTCAGATACGCTAAGTAAAGCGCGATGAATAGGTCGAAACTGCTGCATGATGGGGCTCCGAAGTTAATACTTTAAATCCAAATCAATTGAATCGGTATTATATAGAAAAGCATCATCGATGTTTAGTGATTAGTTTATATTCTGATAAATTTAATTATATCCTGCAAAGCGAATCTAACATTTTAAGCCTAGCATATGGAGCATTTGAAAATTTCACTTTGAAAAATAGAACAAGCTTTTTTAGTTATAAAAGTGATCTGATTTTTTGTAAAATAAAAAGTATTGTTTGATTGGTAGTAACCGATAAATTGATAGGTAGACGGTTTTAATGTATGACTATCGCAATAAAATTTATTTGGTTAAAAAATGAGTTATTAATGAAGCGGCATAACCTAAACTAAATTGATAACTCATCAAATAACTAAGCAATGAGGTTTAATCGTCACTATAGCCAAGACTGCGTAATGCACGCTCGTCATCAGCCCAACCTGCTTTGACTTTAACCCATAACTCTAAATGAACTTTAGTATCAAAAAAAGATTGCATATCTTTACGAGCTTCAATCCCAATTTTTTTGATCTTTTCACCTTTATTGCCAATGACCATTTTCTTTTGACCATCACGTTCGACTAATATCAACCCATTGATTCGATACATGCCTGTACGTTCATCAACTTTAAATTGTTCGATTTCAACGGTTACCGAATAAGGCAATTCATCCCCTAAAAAACGCATTAATTTTTCACGAATGATTTCAGATGCCATAAACCGTTGCGATCGGTCAGTAATGTAATCTTCTGGAAAATGGTGTTCACCAACCGGTAAATGTTTTTTCACAATATCTTTGATGATATCAATGCCTTCACCCTTTTCAGCGCTAATTGGTACGACATCAAGAAAATTGATTTTTTGGCTGATTTCTTGAATATGAGGTAACAATTGGGTTTTATCGGTAACATTATCAATTTTATTGATCACTAATAAGACTGGAGACTTACAATCTTTCAATTTGTTAGCAACCATTTCGTCATCATCGGTCCAGTGTGTCCCCTCAACGACAAAAATCACCAACTCTACATCACCAATAGAGCTACTTGCCGCTCGATTCATAAGGCGGTTAATCGCTCTTTTTTCTTCAATGTGAAGACCGGGTGTATCAATATAAATTATTTGGTCATTACCTTGAGTATCAATGCCCACTATACGATGACGTGTTGTTTGAGCTTTACGCGAGGTAATAGAAACTTTTTGACCTAATAATTGATTTAATAAAGTTGATTTGCCGACGTTTGGTCGACCTACGATGGCAACGAATCCACAATGTTGTGTTGTTTCTGTCATTTTATACCTAATTGATTGAGTGCTTGTTGAGCAGCAGCTTGTTCGGCTTTACGGCGACTAAGTCCTCGCCCTAAATATTGATGATCATCATTTTCAAGTTTGCATTGAATCAAAAATTCTTGCTCGTGTTTATCACCTGTGACTTCGAGGATCAAATAACAGGGACGTTCTTGATGTATCCCTTGCAAGTATTCTTGAAGTCTTGTTTTCGCATCTTTTTGTTTCACACCCGGTTTAATTTCTGCTAACCGGCTCTGATACCAAGACAATATTAACCGCCTGACATTTTCAATATTACTATCTAAATAGATCGCACCAATAATGGCTTCAACTGCATCAGCGATAATTGATTCCCGACGAAAACCACCGCTTTTTAATTCACCTTGTCCTAAAGTCAGATAATTTCCTAAATTAAATGCTTTGCCTATTTCAGCCAATGTTGTGCCACAAACTAAGCTTGCTCGCATCTGACTTAAATCACCTTCATCTTGCTGTTTAAATCGATGAAAAAGATCGTCTGCAATGGCAAAGCTTAAAATAGAATCGCCTAGAAACTCTAGGCGTTCGTTATGTCGTTTATTCGCACTTCGATGAGTTAAGGCTAATTCAAGTAACGAAAGGTTTTGAAACTGATAGCCAATCGACTGTTGCAATGATTTTAAATTTTTAATACTCATGGCGACTAGTGTATGCCTCCAATACGGCTAAAGCGAATACCCGTAGGCCATTCATCGGGTTGTTTTTCAAAGCTAATCCATATTGCTGTCGCTTTACCAACGAAGTTTGATTCAGGCACAAATCCAAAATAACGGCTGTCGCCACTGTTATCACGATTATCACCCATCATAAAGTAATTGCCTTCTGGTACAACCCAAGTCGCAAGCGGTTGTCCATTTTGATGGAAAAAGTATTGAGGTTTTTCAATTATATTTTCCGTTGTTAAAATATCGTGTGGTTCATCACCTAGTGTTTCTTGCTGTATGTTTATATTTAATGATTCGACAGAGTTTGAATCAGCAATACCTTTTTCTTTATACTGTTCTAAAGTATAAAAATTAGGCCCTGATTTGAATTGCTGATAAACTTGTTTCCAATTACTTAATTTTGGTTCACTGTAATGTAAATCCAGTGGTTGCGTTTTTTGCCCTACACAGTTGATATCACTACTTTGGCAAGCAGGATAAATAAAGAGTTTTTTGTCTTGAACTGAGTAAACAATTTTATCACCAGGCAATCCAACTACACGCTTAATTAAATCAATTTTTGAACCATCTGGGTGTTTAAAAACGGCAACATCTCCGCGTTTAGGGTGCCCTGTCGATATAATGACCGTATTAGTAATGGGATCACGCAATCCATAAGAATATTTCTGAACAGCAATAAAATCACCAATCAAAAGTGTCTGCATCATCGAACCAGACGGAATCTGAAACGGTTCATATAGAAACGAGCGAATGAAAAAGACAACAAAAAGAACGGGGAAAAATGAGGCTAAATTTTCTACCCAGCCTTTTGGTTTACCGACTTGAGCCAGCACTTTTCCATCGATTTCACCATTGCATTGTTTACGGACTTCCTCAACTTTACGCTGTCTTGCAGGCTTCCAGCGGTATTTTTCTAAAAACCAAAAGATACCCGTTATCAATGTTGCTATTGTTAATATGATGGCGAATGTATTAGCCATTTTTTTTCCTCTTTTACTGGTTAATCTTTACCGACATGTAAAATAGCTAAAAACGCTTCTTGTGGTAATTCAACATTACCCACTTGTTTCATGCGTTTTTTACCCTCTTTTTGTTTTTGTAAAAGTTTTTTCTTACGACTAACATCACCACCATAACATTTTGCTAATACATTTTTACGTAATTGCTTAACGGTCGAACGCGCAATGATATGATTTCCGATTGCTGCTTGAATAGCAATATCAAATTGTTGACGTGGAATTAAATCTTTCATTTTTTCAACTAATTCGCGACCACGGTAAGGTGCATTGTCCTTATGAGTGATTAACGCTAACGCATCAACACGTTCTCCGTTAATGAGTACATCTAACCTGACCATATCGGCAACTTGGAAACGTTTGAAACTATAATCCAATGAAGCATAACCACGAGAAGTTGACTTTAATTTATCAAAGAAATCTAAGACCACTTCAGTCATAGGGATTTCATAGGTTAGCGCCACCTGATTTCCATGATAAACCATATGCGTTTGTACTCCACGCTTTTCAACACAAAGTGTAATAACATTGCCAAGATAAGTCTGTGGTACCAAAATGTTACACTCGGCAATAGGCTCACGCAATTCTTGAATATTGTTAACAGCAGGTAGTTTAGCAGGGCTGTCAACATAGATTATCTCGTTTGACGTTGTCAGCACTTCGTAAACTACTGTTGGCGCTGTCGTAATCAAATCTAAGTTGTATTCACGCTCTAACCGCTCTTGAATGATTTCCATGTGTAATAATCCAAGGAAACCACAACGGAAACCAAACCCTAATGCACCTGAGTTTTCTGGTTCATAAAATAGCGATGCATCATTTAGGCTTAATTTTCCAAGTGCATCACGAAAGGCTTCATAATCATCCGAACTAGTCGGGAATAACCCAGCATAAACCTGGGGTTTTACTTTTTTGAACCCCGGTAATGGGTTTTCTGCTGGCGTTTTAGCAGAAGTTAATGTATCACCAACAGGAGCCCCTAAAATATCTTTAATTGCACAGACAACCCAACCTACTTCACCACATTGTAAACAGGTTTTGTCGACTTGTTTTGGGGTAAATATTCCAAGGCGATCAACATTGTAAGTCATTCCTGTGCTCATCACTTTGATTTTATCCCCTTTCTTTAGTTCACCATTTTTAATGCGAATTAAAGACACAACACCAAGATAATTATCAAACCATGAATCAATTATCAATGCCTGCAAAGGTGCATTTGAATCGCCTTCAGGTGGCGGAATATCATTAACCAATTGTTCGAGTACATCAATAACCCCCACACCTGTTTTTGCTGAACAGCGAACAGCATTAGAGGCATCAATACCAACAATATCTTCGATTTCTTCTGCCACACGTTCCGGCTCAGCAGCGGGCAAATCAATTTTATTTAGCACTGGGACAACTTCAAGATTCATATCTAAAGCGGTATAACAGTTTGCCAGAGTTTGTGCTTCAACGCCTTGACCTGCATCAACCACTAACAACGCCCCTTCACAAGCCGCTAACGATCGCGATACTTCGTAAGAGAAGTCAACATGACCGGGGGTGTCAATAAAATTAAGCTGATATGTCTCACCATTTTTTGCATGATAATCGAGCGTAACACTTTGTGCTTTAATTGTTATACCACGTTCACGTTCAAGATCCATTGAATCTAAAACTTGTGCTGCCATTTCACGATCAGAAAGGCCTCCACAAATTTGTATGATGCGGTCTGAAAGTGTAGATTTACCATGGTCAATATGAGCAATAATTGAAAAATTGCGGATATTTTTATTCATATCAATAAATTATATTTTGTATTTTAGTTGTAAACTATTAACTATTTAAATACCGAATAGTGATAAACAGTATCTCATAATAATTATAAAGCTAGAAAGAGTAGCATTTTACACATTTATCACTGCTAAGCATAGCGTTATCGAGAAGTTAGCCACTATTTCTCAATAATATTTTGTGCAATACGTTCTATAGTCGTTCGCGGTAGATTACCAATAATGATAATATTCTTTTTAGCAATATTGGTTGAAAAAATGGTTCGTCCACCTTGTTGGATAAACTGATTAGCCTGATTTGCTTTTTCGGAAGAAACATTGACTGTAAATGAAAAAACGCCATCTGAAAAAAGCTTTGTGGCTATATCTGAATTATAAAAATTGACATTATATGCTGCCACTTCTTTAAATCCTTTGGGTAGCCATGCTAATCGCCATGAATCGAGTACGTTTTCTTGTTTTTCAATAGATAATAAAATAGGGTAGCTTCGAGTTTCGATGTATTCCTTTACTGCTTTTTTATCAAAATTTTCGTCGAGATCGACGACTTTAAGTTGGCTGATAATTTCGCTATGTTGATCTAATAAATCTATACGAATCGGTAGGTAAATTTCATCATCAACCCAAATAACATAGCTATAACGATCTTTATCTTTTGCGACCATTTTAACCAATTGTACGCTACGATTTGCTGTCCGTGTTTTTCCTAATAAAGTAAAGTCATATACATCGGTAAGTTCATTAAAATCGTTATATATAATATCTGGGAAAGCCTCAACAATTCGTGAACTGCTTATCGAAAAAGACTCGCTATCCGGTTGGAAGTAGCTAATGACGTTTTCATGTAAAATAATTTCTCTCGCAGCACCTTCAAGATAAAGTAACAACGCTTTGACATCTTTTTTATTTTCCGCACCTAAATGCGTGTATTCATATGTGGTAACGTATTGATTTTTATCTTGTGATAAGAAGTGAATTTGATAATCTTGAGTTTGCACTGCCTTGCTCATTTTATTCAGCAGAGCGACAGGATCATTATTTTCACTAGCTTGAATTGACAGGGACATTAGCAGAAAAAACAGACTAGCAAATATATAGCTACTCTGTTTTATCATTGTTTGGAAATTTGAATAAAATTTTAATTTCATTTCGGATTACTGAGCATTTAACCTTTTTTGCAGTTCATAATCTTGTACAAGTAATCTGATTTTATCATATTGTCTTTTTTCTAGAAGTTGCTGATCATTCTGTTGCTGTAGTCCTCCAACAGGCGCAACATTGACACCAACAGGGATGGTATTTAAAGTTGGGATATTACTATCACTATCAGATTGACGTTGTTGATATTGTACACCCGCAATAATCGCTAAAGTAACGCAAGCAGCAAGACCAACTTGACTGACTTTTGCCATGACGTCTTTGAGACGAATCCAAATAAGATTTTGTTTATTTGGTCGCGATATTTCATCCTGATTAGGTTGATTGGTTAATTTGTTATAGATATCTTCTTTAGCAATGGCGTTTGCCACTTGTTTAGAAATATCCAAAGTTAATGCGCTACTATGCAAGTCACCACGCATTGCTTCTCTGGCAATATGATAGCGATGCCAACATGATTGAAGGCTTTCATCATTTGATATTTCATCAATGAAATGATCACTTGTAAACTCGCCATCCATAAGCAATGAAAGTTGCTCTTTCTGTTCAATTCGCATAGTAGATACCTTAAATTTATGACTACTCATTATCATTTTGTATTCAACCAATTAATGGTTTTAATTTTTCATCAATCGCATCTCTTGCTCTAAAAATGCGTGATCTCACTGTTCCAACCGGCGTATCCATTATTTCTGCAATCTCCTCATAACTTAAACCATCAATTTCACGTAATGTAATTGCTATTCTTAAATCATCAGGAAGCGCATCAATTGCTTCAAATACGGCTTTTTTAACTTCATCAGAAAGCGCTAAATTCTCAGGATTATCAAGATCCCTGAGCGAATCAGCTCCTTCATAACTTTCCGCCTCGCTTGCATCAATATCCGATGAAGGTGGTCTTCGACCTTGAGACGTTAAATAATTCTTTGCTGTGTTAACCGCTATGCGGTATAACCATGTGTAAAAAACACTTTCCCCTTTAAATAAGCTTAGCGAACGATAAGCTTTGATAAAGGTTTCTTGTACAACATCTGGCACTTCAGAAGCGAGTACATAACGAGAAACCAAGTGAGACAATTTATTTTGATAACGAACCACAAGTAAATTGAACGCATTTTTATCTCCGTTTAATACACGGTCAACTAAAACTTGGTCTGTTACTTGCTCCCCCATTAAAGGCCATTCCTCATTATGTTAATAACTGTTGCTCGGCCAAAACGCTGCACTCACACAGTTAGATTCTTAAATTAAAAAAAAGTTCCATTATTTTAATAGAAATTTTATTTTGGGATCTATTAATAATTAAATTAAAGTTTTTTAGAATTAAAACCAGTTGATTTATTTAACTATTTTTCATAACACTATTGTGTAATGACATTTTAAATAATGCTAATTTAATAAAAAGATCTCACGCTTACCAGCATCATTATAGGTGATTTGGTAGAATTGAGGTAGATTAAAATTGACTGAACTACTCGTTTTAAAGGTAAAACGATCATCGGATAGCACATAAAAATCATTTATATCTTTAACCATACTCTCCTTTGTGCCGTTGCAATTACGGTAAATTTCTATTTGGTTATTTTCATTCAAAATGTAAAGATCGAATCCTGAATCGGTATCTTCAAAAAAGAATTGAATGATTCCCTCATAGGCAACACTGTCAATTTCTTTTGGTAACTCATTTGTTTGATCCAAAATATTTAACGGGCGACCTTGTACTTTATTGTTCGATACTGCCCCATAAAAATCGATTGCATTATCAAACTGATGAAAAGAGACCCCTAACCTTTCAAAAAAGAGATACCATGAAGAACCACCTATCCGTAATGGTTTAACTTGTGTCGAATTATTTTGTGTCGTGGTTAATCGTAATTCTATACATTCATCCATTAATGTTTTCATTTGTTGCTTAATTTCATTACCTAAATATTTACTGTAGCAAAAAATTTCCATAGGATTAGGTAAATCCGCATCTTTGTGCATGCGATTTAATAACGTTTTAATCGCTTCCAGTACGCACAACGCTCCGCTAAAATGTAGTACACGTATTTCATTCCATGAATTGCGATAAAGCAAATCAACCGATCCCACTAAACTTAACTCTTTTTTTCCGTAATTTAACACATTGTTGCTAAACTCAAATTCAAAATCTAGATTAGTACTAGGATCATCTTCAAGATTTAACATGATTGCTAAATGACGAATTTCACAAGGCCCATATAACTGTTCTTCCGTCGCCTTTGGAATTTCTATAGGAAAATATTCTTTTAAGTTCTCAATCAATTTATTGATTTTCGAGTTATCTCTTTTTTCACCGTCATGACAGTAAAATTGAGTTTTATCTGAGATTAAGCCATTAAAATAACACCAACCGACTAGTTTAACCAGATATTTACTATATTCTAAATATTGATGACCTGAAATTGAGTTTAATACCGGTTTTTGATTATACACATACCAACCGGCACGATTAATTCTATCTTCTTTTACGTGGATAAACGTTAATGTTTGTTCTTGCAAATTATTAGCAATATTTAACTTTAACGTCGTTATTTTTCCGGGTAATACTTCAAAAGAAGCGTAAAGCTTACGAGTTAATATTGCCATATCTTGTGGACTAATGAGAGAATCCAAATTATTACGGCGCCCAAAATTAAGTAAATTTCGGTATCCTGTCATCATGGTTTGCAGTAATATTTCATGCATTTCTCGAACTTGCTCTATCTTCCAAGTATGACTCGCATCCAATTTAGCTAAACGCTCTGACGTCCAGCCCCACTCTTTTACCAGATCATTCAAAACGTCCCGACGCCAGGAAACAGCTTTTTTTGTTTGAGAAAGTTTTTCGTTTACTTTTAGATAAAAACAGATTCTGATCAGATCCAGCCTTTCAAAATCTTTAATCTCGATTAAATATTGAGTGATCCTATCTAAAAGCATATAGTAAGAATCTAAATTTATTCCCTTTTGAGTTAGCGATTTTTGGATACATTCTCGCATTTCATAAGCTATGGGTCTATTTTGCGGATATATCCAAGAATAAGCTTCTAGTAGTAACGTTTTGAGCACCGCTTTAAAAGGAGAATCGATACTTTTGTAGAGTTGCCATAAACTGGCTCCAAAATACTCTTCAGCAGAAAGACCTGTTAAAGGTCCAAAATCGATCCACTCTTCCCGCTTAATTAGCTTTGAATCAACCAAAGCATTCACACACTGTTCATAAGTCGAATAGCTAACGTTATTCACGGTGAAGTTATAGGGCACCACAAACCATAACAGATATTTTCCTGCTAATAGTGTGGCTGTTCGATAAAATTCCTCAAGTAATAAAATGTGTTGCGCAGAACCACAATTTTCCCCCATTAAACATTCATGATGTTTATTGATGAAGCGATCGACATCAACGACAAATAAGGTTAATTTTATATTTTGTTCTTTAGCCCAATTTTCGACTAAACGACATTTTTCAATTAAGGCTTGCTTTCTTTTTTCGGATAAATTATTTTCAATACAAAGCCAAATATCTAAATCGGATTCGACTGATTGTCCAATCGAACATGTACTACCCATGGAGTAGAGTGCCGATATTTCGGGATTGTTCACATTTGGAATAGCCTCAAATTCAAAACAGTTCTTGAGTTGCAAACAAATCTCATCGGTTGTCTGGTAATAAGCGATTCCTGATGGAGTATCTTCAGCAAGATAGCCAGGCAATTTAGGGTGATGAAAATGAAAAATGGCGGGTAGCAAAGAAAATACACGTTGAAACTCAATTGACATCCCAGTCAAAGCACGTTCATGTTTTAGATGGACAAGATCTTTAAGTTCTTTTTTTATGTTATTAATATAATATAGCATAACTTTATCTGGATGAAACACGTGTACTACTAACGGACTGCCTCAATCTAACATTTTATGAGTAGAAGGTAAATAGAATAAAAAATATAAAAATTTGTTAAGTGAACTATTATGATAACAATAGAAAAAATTACGAATCAATTTAAAACAAATAGTAACGCGAGCTCGATTGATAACAAAGCTGCAGTACTTTTACCCATTATTAACGATGGCAAACAACCTCAATTGTTATTTCAGGTCAGATCGAACAAACTTAAATGGCAACCAGGCGATATCTGTTTTCCTGGCGGTCGGGTAGAATTGACTGACTTAGATCCAGAATATACCGCAAAAAGAGAAACATTTGAAGAATTAGGTATCCCAATGAGTCAAATGACTATTTTAGGAAAAATGCCTAAATTTATCGCCGCATTGGGGCTAGTCATTTATCCGTTTGTTGCAAAAATAGATTCCCTTGATAATTTACAGCTTAATCGGGATGAGGTCGAACAAATATTTACCGTACCGATTGATTGGTTTATTGAAAATCCCCCGCAACAAGCTGTAATGCTAATCGGGCATAAACCATCAGATAACTTTCCTTTTCATCTATTACCAAATATCCGCTCTGACTGGCAAAAAAGATCGGAGCATAATATCTTGTATTATTCATATAATAATCGTATTATTTGGGGATTAACTGCCCAAATTTTATCTAATTTTATCAATACAATTAGTCGTTAGTTAAAATGGATAACTCGAAACCAATTTAATTATTCATTTATTTAAAGCTTTTTTTGTAGCAATTTGTAGTAATTTTAGCAATTAATGCTAAACAATATGTCCATGTAACAAAAAATCCTTGAGAATCACTCAGTAAATATTTTAAATAGATAGCGTTGTTTAATTTATCTCTCGTTAACAACTTTACGTCTGAACACTTTTGAAAGTTAAAAAAAGACAACATCTGAGAGCTAATTAAGATTTCTACACTCTCTATTAAAGATTTCATCTCTACCCATTGAATAATTGTTAAACATTGATTATTAATTTCAATCATTTAAAAAATAAGGGTATTATCATGAAACGTTTCAATAAATCATCGATCGCATTAGCTGTAGTATTATCGTTACCGTTCGTTAGTGTTTATGCTGCCTTACCTTTAACCGATGAAGAAAGTAGTAATTTAATTCCAATGAAAGAGATTTCGGTAACAGGTAATTATTTGCAAGCGCAAAATGCGGAAGATGATATTTCAAAAGCAGCCGATGAAGCTGGAGCTAAGTATTATCATATTAAAGCACTTGAAGCGGCAGAAACATCAAGCTCAGCTGATTCTGCTATTGTCTATGCTGATATTTATCAATCTAATGCACCGATTGCATTAAATAAAGAAGAAACAACTTATAATGGTATAGTTGCTTATGAACGTAACAAAGCACTTTATTATTTACCATTTGAAGTTGTCAAATTTAAAGGAAGTTTTAACAACACATCTGAAATCACCACTGAAGCAAGTAAAATCGCAGCAGATAAAGATGCTTATGCATTTTATATCAGCTCTATCGAGCCTTCTAATCTAAAAAATCAATCTCAAGATGTTGAAGTGGCTTTATATAAAAAAGATGCGCCAGTAAGAGATTATATCGTTACCAAAGCAATTGAAGGTGAAGATGCTTATGAAATCAGTAGTGATGCATTTAAAACGATGAAACCTTATACCACAATTGTTTTCCATGGCGTCTTTAACAACACTACTGAAATAAGTGCTGCTGCACAGAAACATGCAATTGCAAATGGCGCTCAATTTTATTACGTAAAAGAGGTATCAACCAACCCAGCCAATACAGCACAAACAGTTTATGTTAATTTATATAAATAAAATATCTTAATTGCATTTTCCACGTGTTAGAGAACTCAATCACTTTAACCCGTGGAAAACATAAAATCTTACAATACTTAAATAGTGAATAATGCTGTTTAAATAGCCAACCTTTATCTGTTTAATAATTTATTTGTTAAAAAAATATATCAAAATTCATTACAAAACATAATTTTAAGAAACACCTGATTTTTCTCATTTTCAATCACTGCATTAAAACGGTTGGGAAACGTATGTTATTAAAAAATGTTAGGATTAAACGATATATCAATGTAACGAAAAAAATATTAAAACACAGTTCTTTTGTCCTCATTTTTGTTAGTTCAACAACTGATGCACTCAGTGCTAAAACAGCGCAAGTTATTCAAGGCACTGCGCCTTATTTTACTCAAGCTGACAAAGTAGGGGTTGAAGGTGCTCGTGATTACGATAAAGCAAATTTTATTTATTTTGGTGTTAAATTCAAAGGTGCAACGTATTCGGGAATGAATGATCTAAACATGGCGATAAAACAATCTGGATTTTCCGCCGTCGATCCAAACACAACCACACCCAATCAACTGTTAGCGCTGTTAAAATCCAGTTATGGATTAGAAGGGACTATACTTCCATTTAACCCTTTGTTAGTTGCCGATGATAGGAATAATGTTGCTGATGATGAAGGTGATATTCCAATTAAAATAAATCCTCCTGATGCAGGATTAAAAATCGATTGGTTTTATCGCTCTATCAATCAATCTTTTTTGTTGCTGGAATCAGATAGAAATAGAACTTTTTGTGAATTGGCTCGATTAGGTTGGAATCCCTATATTCGAATATCAGGTCCTGTTGTTTTAGTGACCGAATTTGGAGAACCAAACTTCAGAGTTTATGCATCGCCTAAACGGGACTTTTTTATTTATAATGCAATTAGACCCACCGTATGCGCAGCCAAACCTTCTATTGCTTACTCATTTGTTTTTGAAGGTCGGGATTATACAGGAGACTGGGCTAAACTAACTTGGGGTGAAAATAATGAATACACGTATGACTCTGGTCTGGTTAATAAGGTGCGTTCAAAAGGTTTTCCAACCACAGGGTTTGACCATGCTCAATTCACCATGTCTTTTGCAGGTGTTCCATTTGATTTATCCACCATTTCAACATCGACAAATTCAAATGGTGTAAATCTGACAACTAATCTTCTTAAAAACAATGATATTGATGACTACTTAGTTAATACTTCTCTGCAATTTCATTTATCCGGAAAAGCGATCGACAAGCCTACTTTTTCAATCAAGTCCAATGGGAACGAAATATACACTTTTACAATTAATAAATGGTTTGCTGCGTCTGATTTAAATGCAACCACTTATGACCAAAGTGCACAAGCTTGCCAAGGCAATTATGTTGTTCCAACGATTGAAGACTTTACCAATAGTGATCAAACAATTATCACTTCTGGAGCATGTAAATCAGATAACAACTCTAACAATTGTCTGGCAATTAAGAGTAATCATTATTATCGAAAAGTTGGAAAGAGTCTTTTTGCTGAATGGGGCGATATCACCAATGAACAAAACCAGTATTACCATGCTTATCCGGGTAATAACTTTCCTAAAAATATTTTATATTGGACATCGGAAGAAAGAGATACTAATCATCAATATGCAGTGGGGCCATCTATTGGTGCGATTGAATGGTTAGCGAAAGATGAACCGATCAATTTTGTTTGTGTGCTTAAATGATAACGCGTCTGTTCGAGGATTTTGCTGTAATCATACGCTTATTTGAACTGATGATTTAAAAAATAATAGTGATAAATTGATTTTTTTAAAATATAAAATATTGAAGTTTACTGAAGCGATGCCAATTTGAACAAAATTTATTGAAATTTAAATTTAGATCTTATTGGAAAATAGAAGCGATTGATTCTTTGTAATAAGAAAAGAAGAATAAATGGCTGGGGTACCAGGATTCGAACCTGGGCATGGCGGGATCAAAACCCGCTGCCTTACCGCTTGGCTATACCCCAATATTATTCAGGAAAAAGATATCTAGTGGTACGGGTAGTGAGATTTGAACTCGCACACCTTTTCGGAACTAGAACCTGAATCTAGCGCGTCTACCAATTCCGCCATACCCGTATTGGAATACTCAAGAAAGTAACAAACAGAGATAAAACAGATTAACTAATAGATATCAAAATATGCAGATTGGAATGGCTGGGGTACCAGGATTCGAACCTGGGCGTGGCGGGATCAAAACCCGCTGCCTTACCGCTTGGCTATACCCCAATAAAGGATAACATTAAGATTAAAATGGTGCGGGTGAAGGGACTTGAACCCCCACGCCTCGCGGCGCCAGAACCTAAATCTGGTGCGTCTACCAATTTCGCCACACCCGCATGATATACTTCCGGTAAAAGTATAACTTAATCTTAATGGTGGCTACGACGGGATTCGAACCTGTGACCCCATCATTATGAGTGATGTGCTCTAACCAGCTGAGCTACGTAGCCATTTCATTCGCAACGTCATAACCAACACTGCGAGGCGCATTATGCTTGTGTTGAGGCAAATCGTCAACCCTTTTTTTTAGATATTTTAAAAAAAAGTTATGATTGATTAAGTTGCAAGCGAATCCAGTTTAATATCACTTCAATTCGCCTTTTTTGCAACTCAAGATTAATGGATTGTCCAGTAAACCCTTGAGCAATAATTTCTTGCACATTCACACTATAGGCTAAATTATAAGCATGTTCAAGATATTGAGCTTGCGGATAAGTTGCGCTTTCATTGAAAGCTTCACTGGCAATAATCAATTGCTTTAAATGATGAGGATGACGCCAAACATCAATACCATTTAATAATTCTAAAATTTGTGAAGCGCTTTGCACTGTTATATGACTAACAACCTTTCTGTATTGTTGAACTATTTTGGCAATTTTAGAAAATGAAGTTGGTGCTTTTATCTGTTTACATAAACGTTCAACGGAATCTTTACTGATTAAATCACCACATAAAACGCCAAAACGCACAGTTAACTCATGGGTAAGATTTACTGATTTTTTTAAAGCATAGATTATATTGGTCGTTAACACTAATTCAGGAAATAAAATTTGAAGTGCTCCGCATTGCTCAAGGACTTGGAAATAAATTTGTGGATTTTCGCTGGCTAATGCTTTTTCCGTTTCTTTCCACACTCTTTCAGGAGTGAGATAGCTTATTTCGCCTATGGATATCATCTCTTTCATAAGATCCATTGTTTCTTGAGCGATTGTAAATCCTAAATGATGATACCGAGCAGCAAAACGGGCTACGCGTAAAACACGTAAGGGATCTTCGCGAAAAGCACTTGAAACATGACGCAACAATCTTTGATTAATATCATCTACGCCATGGTAAGGATCGACAATATTTCCCTGCTCATCCATGGCAATAGCATTGATGGTGAGATCCCGACGAATTAAATCTTGTTCTAAGGTAATTTCTTTACTGAAATCACAAATAAAGCCACAATACCCTTTTCCTGATTTACGTTCAGTACGCGCTAAAGCATATTCTTCTTTCGTTTTTGGATGTAAAAATACCGGAAAGTCTCGACCGACTTGCTCAAAACCTAACGAAATAAGTTCTTCGGGGGTTGCGCCAACGACAACCCAATCTCGATCGAAAACTGGCAGACCTAATAATCTATCCCGAACTGCTCCACCAACAAGATAGACTTCACTCATCTAACGCATCCAACGGTCTTTTTTACTTCGGCGAGGCATAATAATAGGTAAAATAAGACCTAAGATAAGTCCACCACCTGCAACAAGACCACCATAAGTAAACCAAGTCACAATTAAGTCACGTCGCTTATCATCTACTTGATTTAACATTGAGTCTAACATTGCTGCTTGTTCTTTTACTTGTTTTTCCAATTCGATATTTTTATTTTTCAAGTTCTGAACTAATTCTTCTGAGGTTCGTAATTGTTGCACATAGTCGGTCACTAATTTCTGTTGATATTTATCCGCATTATCAACTTTATCTTTGTATTCGGCTATTTTAGCTTCCAAATAAGGAATACGCTCTTTAAGGCTTGGTGTATCGCTTAATTTATTGGTTTCGATCCATGCCACATTGCCACTTTTCAGCAGCAGCTTAGTGTATTTACCATCCGCACTTCTTTCAAGCGCATTGACTTTTGAACCACTTTTGATCGTATTTGTGAAAGCATGTTGTTGGCTAGGACCACGACGTAAGTAAACATCAACCTCATCAATAACATATTTATCAACAGCATTTGCACTAAAAGCAACTGCAATAAGAGAAATTAAGGTAAAAATATTTTGTTTCTTCATAAAATTTCAACTAATCATCCATAAATAATTACATAATAACATAAAAATTGGATATTTCGCATAATCATTTTACATTTTATGTTTCTTAATTATCCAATACTTAATTCGCCTCATCAACTGAAAACGATTACATTTTTTATGCGATCTTAATCACAGATTAAAAAATTTCTTATTTAAATAAAAGAGAATAATCGCTAATTTATATTTAGCAAAGCAATTAACAATGGGAGATATTATGAACTGCCGTCTTAACAATAAAAATTTAGATATTCTTATTCGAACAAAACCCTATGCAGAATTATGTTATTTTGGTAAACGATTACATAATGATCACATTGAAAATTATGATTTATTTATTCCGGCAGTGCCAAATTCACGCATTGATGTTCACGTCCCTTTTACTCTCTGTCCAGAAGAAGGATTAGGTAATTTTAGTACGCCAGGATTAGAAGGACACAGGAATGGAAAAGATTGGTCTCCCGTATTTGTTACTAAAGATGTAAAAAATTCAGACAATCAAATAACAATTATCAGTGAAGACAGTATTGCAAAATTACGTTTAACCAGTCAGTTTATTTTGGATGATTGTGGGGTATTACAATGTCAAAATAGCCTGACCAATTTAGGTGAAGAACCTTATTCAGTCAATCGATTATCAATAACGCTTCCTATTCCTGAACGTGCACAAGAATTAATGGCTTTTAGTGGACGCTGGATTAAAGAATTTTTTCCTCACAGAATAAAAATTGAACATTGTAGCTATTTACAAGAAAATCGCCGAGGAAGAACTTCACATGAATATTTTCCTGGTATGATTGTTGGTACCACAGGGTTTAAAGAACAAACAGGCGAAGTGTGGGGAATTCATTTAGGTTGGAGTGGAAATCATCGTATTCAAGTTGCGGTTAAAAGTAATGGTAAACGCTTTATTCAAGCCGAAGCATTATATTGCGCGGGTGAAATATCACTCGCCCAAGGTGAAACCCTTACAACACCCTGGTTATATGCCACTTACAGTGATGAAGGTTTAAATAAAATGAGTCACCACTTTCATCAATTTCTGCGTAACAATATTATCACCTTTCCACAAAACAAAGCACGTCCTGTTCATCTTAATACTTGGGAAGGTATCTTTTTTGACCATAATCCAGATTACATTATGAAAATGGCAAGTAAAGCGGCACAAATGGGCGTTGAGCGCTTTATTATCGACGACGGTTGGTTTGGCAAGCGTGATGACGATTACCAAGGTTTAGGTGATTGGTACCTTGATGAACGAAAATACCCCAATGGACTTGAACCGGTTATCGAGCACGTGAAAAATTTGGGCATGGAATTTGGTATTTGGGTTGAGCCTGAAATGATCAACAAAAACTCGGATTTATATCGAGCACACCCTGATTGGCTACTTGAGTTATCGGGTTATCAACAACCTGAAGGACGTCATCAATATTTATTAGATTTGCAAAATCCTGCTGTTTTTGATTATTTACTTGAAAGATTAATATGGTTACTGGGTAGTTATGATATTGATTATATCAAATGGGATATGAATCGAGAAATTGTTCAAGCGGGTCACAATGGCAATCCAGCTATTGTTGGACAAACAAAAGCATTGTATCGTTTACTCGATATTTTACGAGAAAAATTTCCGAACGTAGAAATCGAATCATGTTCATCAGGGGGGGGACGGATAGATTATGAAATATTAAAACGAACACAACGATTCTGGACTTCAGATTCTAACGATGCATTAGACAGACAAATCATTCAACGCGGAATGAGTTATTTCTTCCCACCAGAAGTCATGGGCGCACATATTGGTGGCGCTTTGTGTCATACAACTTATCGTGAACTGAACATGAATCTTAGGGGATTAACTGCTTTATTTGGTCATATGGGCGTTGAACTTGACCCCGTAAAAGAATCAGAAGTTGAACAGCATGCATTTGCACATTATATTGGACTACATAAACAATTACGAAATTTATTGCATAGTGGTAACAATTATCGATTGGATGTTGATGACAGCAATGCAATGCAAAGTTATGGAGTAGTAAGCCAAGATAAAAAAGATGCTGCGTTTATCATTGCCCAATTAACCTTACCAACTTATGCTTTAAGTGGTAACTTACGCTTGACTGGTCTACTGCCCGAAAAACAATATTTGATTGAAATACTTGATCTACCTGATAATATTGATCCGAAAATAAATGGACATGTAATGAAAGCTCTACCTTATTGGATGGTCAACAAAACGATATTATCAGGCGACTGGTTAATGCAAATTGGACTACCTTTACCCGTTTTAGATCCTGCAACAGCAATATTAATTAGAGTGGTAGCTCAATAAAAACTTTTGACTTACAAAGCACACAATAAATTTACAAAAAATTAATATTTTTTTGAAAATAACAAGGGGGAAAAAGGCCATAATGCAATTTTCCCTTTGTATTAAATTAAGTTTGTATGATCAGAATTTAATCGAATTATTGGCAAATAGTTTTTTTTCCTTTATTATAATTAGTTAGGAATAATAAATAGTTATAGTCAATTATTAAGAGAAACAAACTGGATCAACTAAAAGAAGTTTTAAGATGTAAGTAAAGTAAAAGATATTTTAGTACAGATTACTTCCCGCTTTACAAATACTTTTCATTTTTATTTCGTTGGTAGTCTACATAGCTCTATATTGGCAATCTTAAATTATAAAAATTTACATGAAATAAATTTAGTTTGAGTAATTATTTTAGCGATAGTAATTTAATAAAAGGTTTTTTTATGGCGACAATAAAAGATGTTGCATATTTAGCTGAAGTTTCAGTTGCAACAGTATCCCGAGTTATAAATAATGCAAATAATGTAAGTAAAAATACACGTGAAGTCGTAAAAAAAGCCATGGAGACATTAAACTATTATCCAGATGCTAACGCTCGCGCATTATCTCAACAACACTCTAATACAATTGGCATTGTGGTCGCCGATGTGTCCGACCCTTTTTTTGGGGCGATGGTTAGCACGGTTGAAAAAGTAGCTTATCGAACTGGTCATTTTTTGCTAATTGGCAATGGATACCATAAAGAAAAACAAGAATACAATGCCATTACTCAGCTTATTGAGCACCGCTGTAAATCATTAGTTGTTCATGCCAAAATACTTTCCGATGAAACACTCATAAAATTGATGCAACAAGTGCCAGGCATGGTTATCATCAATCGTATAGTGAAAGGGTTTGAAGCACGTTGTATTGCACTTGATGACCGTTATGGCTCGTATATCGCGGTCAAACATTTAATTCAAAATGGACATACGAAAATAGGTTATTTATGTTCGAATCACGAAATTTCAGACGCTTCAGATCGACTAAATGGTTATAAAGATGCGTTGAGTGAATTTAATATCGAGATAGAACAGAATCTAATTACCTACTCTTCGCCTGATGAAATAGGTGGAGAAGAAGCCATGAAATCCTTATTAGAAAGGAATCGAAACATCACCGCTATAGCCTGTTATAATGATTCTATGGCTGCGGGTGCCATGTCAGTCCTGTATGATAATGATTTAAAAATCCCAGCTGATATTTCTGTTATTGGGTTTGATGATTTATTAATGGCTAATTATTTACATCCTAAACTGACAACGGTTCGGTATCCTTTACAAGCAATGGCAGAACAAGCAGCTGAGCTTGCCTTATCCCTCGCTAAAGGAGAGGCTCCCTCAAATAACTTAATTAATATTTTTACCCCAACATTAACTAAACGTTATTCTGTCAATTCTATAGGCTAAGGTAGAAATAAACATTCAATAAAGCGTTTCAATATTAGCGGCTTAACAATAAAGAAAAATGTTAAGCCACGATTAAATAATCGTATTGAACAATCAATGTTTATGTAAAGGTAATTTTTTTATTAATAATAATTTATTTAATATCAGATCAACCGAAATTACATCGCAATTTAGTTGGCTATTTAAATCAAACGTTTTTAAAACATAATCATAAAAATAATTCGCATGGGTCATTATTGGTTGATTGCTGACATCACCCTGGCAAGGTTTGTTGGCAATGGTTAAACTGGCTAAAGCTGAAGTATCAGGATGCCGAGTCAACAATAACCAAAAACTGCCTTCTTTAGAATATTCATCATAACGACGTGATTCATAACACCACCCCACCAATGCCTGATCAACCACACCTTGTTGTAAATCCGTTATGGCTGGGAGTAAAATCTGTGACCAATTACAAATATCTGTCGAAATAAAAATATTGGGTCCATTCACTTTCAATGCATCAGCAACATAAAAAGAAATCGCATTATTTATGCTATTAATAAAATTAAATGGTCGTGGTGTTTTACGTTGAAAAATATCCATCTCCAGTTCATACATATTACTGGGTGAACTAAAAATTGAGGTCACATACACGCCACAATGAGCATTAATCTTTTCTATGGAAAGCGCACCTAACAATGATAACAACGCTAAACGACTTGTACGTCGACTATTAATATTAAATTGCTGTTTAAGCAAATTTTTTAACTTACTTTCTTCACTATGGCTCTCTGCGATAAACTGTGATGTACTGAGTAAAAAAACACTTTGCATTATTCTGTTATCTCCAACAATAACACAGCGTTATTACCGCCAAATCCAATACAATTTAATAAATAATAACCTTGAGGATAAGGTTTTGAAATGTCTGTAAAACCATTTGTATAAATAGGTTCAGATTGCGCCATGTGATAATTTGGATAACTAGGCGTCTGTTTTGATTCGAATATCAACAATAATATTATCATCTCAAGTACACCAGATGCCCCTAATGTATGACCAAGATAAGGTTTAAAAAATATCAACGGTTTTCGCTCTGTAAAAGCATTTGTTAAGCTATCAATTTCAACTTTATCATTCATTGGACTACCTGTCGCATGAGTTTTAATGGCAACAATATCGGTTTCAGTCATATCGAATTGCGTTAACGTGTCTTTAATGAGTGCGCTAACATTTTTAGGATCCGTTGTGGTAATATTAGAGGTATCACATATCGTTTTACCGCCTTTTAAGATAAATTGATTATTGTTTGCTAATCGTGGTTGATTGCTTAATGCAATACAACCAATCCCCTCCCCTAAAATAAGTCCTTGGCTAACACTTAAAAATGGTGGTTGATAATTATTTGTTAGTAATCCTAAAGCATTAAATCCTTCTAAAGTGATAGAATTAAATGATTCAAATCCCACAATGATTGCCCGTTCAATTATGCCTTGGGAAATGTAATTTTTTGCATAAAGTAATGCATTAGAACTTGAAGTACAAGACGTCGCAACATTGATCACATCAAGATTTTTCCATTTTAATTTAAGTTGTTCTGCTATTTCATTTAAAGAAAAAGGTTGGTGATAACATGCTTCTGTTAATTCTAATAATTCCTTATTAAAAAAAGTAATTTCATGCGAAGACATTGCAAAAGAAGTGGAAGCTAAAAAAATTGGGATTTGTTCCAATTCTGATTCTTGCCACTGACACGCCTGTAAAGTTTGCAGAATTTGAAATACTATACGATCAACGATCTCAGTTAAACTTAGCCGTTTTTTATCAAAGGCTGGAAAATAATTAACAGATAGTGATTCACTTGCTGTATTTAAAGGAATCAATTTAGGTTTTCTTGGATGAAAAAGAATATTACTAATAATCTCATGGCAATTATCACCTTGTGCACACACCGCTGAAAAACCATTAATGTAAACATTGTCCATAATATTATTTTTTTATTTGCTCAAGTACATATTTATTGAGTTTCGAAACCGTGACCATATGTATTCTTACTTCTCGGTCACCTTGTAAACGAACGCCAAATTGCTCTTTTAACGCTACGCAAATTTGTAATGCATCTAAAGAATCTAAATTTAATCGACTGGTAGGCCCAAACAGCGGCTCATTATCTGTTAACTCCTCGGCAGTTAAGATATCTTCTTTTTCAGATTCGGTAATAATTAACTGTTTTAATTTAAAAATTAAATTATCCAAATTTAACCTCTTGTTTTTATTATTTAATTAAAAATTTATAAATGCTTATTATTTAATTGCCGATAGTAAATAATTCCTGCTAGCAATAAAAAAATTAGCGCAAAACCTATTAACGACAACCATTGTGGTAATATTTGTACAAAATCATACTGATCAAGCAAAAGATTATGAAAGCCTTTCAAAGCCCAAGACATAGGCGAAATTAAACAAATTATTTGCATGGTTTCGGGCATCATATAACTCGGTACCATAATACCGCCTAAGGCTGCCATAATAATATTTCCTCCACCACCTAATACCACAGCATGTTCTGCCGATTTTGCAAGAACGCTAACTAACAGTGCATATCCCAAAGCAGATAAACTAATTGCTATCGATAACAATGCATAGTTCCAATAAGCGCCTTCTAAAACAAATCCTGTAATATTGATTAAAGGTAAAATATAAATACCTAACAAAATCATGCCAATAAACTGTAATTGATTAATCAAAAAATAAGGTAACAATTTTGCGATAAGTAAAGAAAATGCCGATGATTTTGCTAGTCGTAATCGAATAATAGTGTTCGTTTGTTTTTCACAAGTCATGACATTTGATAAAGGAATCATGATAAAAAACATACCAAAAATTAACCAAGCAGGAACACTTTGTTGTACCGAACTCGGTTTAACCACTTTAGTGCCTTCTACATTGATAAACTCTTCAGTGATTATTTTTCCTGACAAATAGTTATCTAGTTGTTGTTGCCGTTTTAATTCGATTGCATTTTCATCCATTATAGAAGAATCATTGTTTGGCGTTGAAAAAATATCTTTAAGCCGTAGCTGTAAATAACTTTTCTGGATAATTGTTTGTAAATTCATCAATCTTAGTTGATCGATCCCCGCTAAGGTTAATAATGCTAAAGGCGATTCATTACTCAAATTTCCGGTATTTTGATTGGGATTAATTAATAAAAAATCATAATTTCCCTCAATTAATTTAGCTTTTGCATTATCCTTATCAGCTATATCAAAAAAATCAACATTCATATTTTCTTGATTGCCCAAAATCGCTATTAACTGCGAGTTCAATAAATTGGATGATTCACCAACTAAGGCTATTTTAGTATTTTGATTGAAATCATCACGTTGGCTTAATGCCACAGACATAATGAACATAAACAACATAGGCATAATAAAAAGAACAGCTATACCATGTAAATCACGACTCAACAGACGAAATTCTTTAGCGATTGCAGCTAGCATTGCTTTGCCCTCCATGCCTCAATACTGACTTATTCAAGAAGTCCAAATAAAATGACTCTAAAGAACCATGACCATACTGAATATTTTGTATTTGGTATTGTTGAAATTCTTGTAATATTGTTGTGATCTGCTCAGGCGATGAATCAATGACAACTGTTTGCATTGGGGTATGTCGAATTAAAGTGGCATTAAATTGGTCAAGCACATGTGAAGGCACACTTTGCGCTAACGTGATAATACATTGTTGTTGAGCATGTTGTGTCAATATCTGATCAATGGAATGGCAATACAAAATTTTACCGCTCTCCATAATGGCAATTTTTTGACATAAACTTTCTATTTCGTGTAGATAATGAGAAGTGTAAATGACAGTTACCCCTTCTTTAGTTAATTGCTTCACACTGTCTAATATAAATTGGCGGGATGCAGGATCAACCCCGACCGTAATTTCATCCATAAAAATTAGCGTTGGCGAGTTAATTAGCCCTATAGCAAAATTTAATCGACGTTTTAATCCACCCGACAAATTCGCTGACAACTTATTTTTATAGTCTAAAATATCGACTTTTTTCATCAATGAAATTAGAAAATTAGGATCTTTAATTTTATACAACGAAGCAAAAAATTGTAAATTCTCGAAAACCGTCAATTGAGGATAAAAAGCATATTCTTGTGGAATTAAAGAAATACGTTGCAACTGTTGACGTGACAACTGAGAGAAGATCTGATTATTAAGATAAATTTGCCCGGATTGTAATGAAAGTAAACCCGACATTAATGATATCAATGTTGTTTTGCCGGCGCCATTAGGCCCTAATAATCCAAAGCATGTGCCGGATTCAATTTCTAAATTAATATCACACACCGCATAATTATTAGCATTTTTATAGCGATGAGTTACATTTTGGAGCTTTAACATAAAATTCTTTAAAATAATTTTAATTTTTATAAACAGAATGTTAACATATTATGCTATTATAACAAAATGCATGTTAGGTAAACAATTAACGCTAAAATCTAATAAATCAATTATAACAATGAGTAACAAAAAAAACGTTCTATTAGTGTACTATTCACAAACGGGTCAATTAACACAACTTACTAGACATTTCGTATCACCTTTAGCTAATCATGAAGATATTAATTTAGAAACGCTTGCTATTGAACCTCAACAAGCCTATTCTTTTCCATGGTCTTTTAACCACTTTTTTAATATTTTTCCAGAAACGGTTCATTTAATGCCTTCACCCATTGTTGCCCCACAATTTAAACAGCAAAAATATGATTTAATCATTCTAGCTTATACTGTGTGGTTTTTATCCCCTTCTCAGCCTATCACCGCATTTTTACAAGATAAAAACACGCAACAACTCTTAGCCGATACCCCTGTTGTCACGTTAATTGGATGTCGCAACATGTGGTTAATGGCACAAGAAACCGTGAAGAAATACTTAAAAGAAGCAAATGCTAATTTAGTTGACAATGTTGTTCGCATAGATAGCTGTGGCGGGCCTGCAAGTTTTATTGCTACACCGCTTTGGATGTTTACGGGGAAAAAACAGCCCGTACGTTGGCTACCGAAAGCGGGCATATCTGATGAGGACATTAATGATTGTGCTAAATATGGTGAAAAAATTAAAACCGTATTGCTAACACAACCCAAAATCACTGAGCCAATGTTAAAAAACATGGGGGCAGTCAAAGTCAATGAACGTTTGATTCTTAGTGAAAAATTTGGTTATCGCAGCTTCTATTTATGGGGCAAACTGATCATTAAAGCAGGTAAAATCGCTCGACCACTTCGTCAAGGTTTACTTCATTTTTATATTATTTTCTTGGTAGTAATCATTTTAACCGTTGTGCCAATTAGTGCACTGATCAAAACATTACTATCCCCATGGTTAAAAAACAAAATCAGTAAACAAAAACATTTATTTAGTTGGCCTTCAGGCGAATAAAATATAAGAGTAAGACAATGAAAACACATAATGTTTATATTAATAAAATTGCCGCATTTTTACCGAATAATCCTGTTGATAATTCATCAATGGAAAATGTCCTTGGACAAGTTGGTCACAAACCGTCCAGAGCAAGAGCAATTATTTTAAAAAGTAATGGGATAAAAACGCGATACTATGCGATTGACCCGCATACTCGTCAAGCAACACATAGCAATGCCAATTTAGCAGCACAAGCCATAAAGTTATTGTTCAAAGATAACCATCAATTTGGTATAAATGAAATGACTTTTTTAGCCTGTGGTACTTCTTATCCAGATCAGATTATGCCTGGTCATGGAGTCATGGTTCATGGCGAACTCAATGAAACTCATCCTTGCGAAGTTCACAGCAGCTCAGGTGTTTGTGTTGCAGGTATGTCAGCACTGAAACACACGTTTAATGCTGTAAAAGTTGGTGATCATTGTACCGCCGTTAGTTGTGCATCTGAAACTGCATCTGCTGTAATGAGAAGTGAGAACTTTGAAGCAGAAATAGAACAAAAAGTGAAAGCGTTGTCTACACAACCTGAACTGGCCTTTGAAAAAGATTTTTTACGTTGGATGCTATCTGATGGAGCTGGGGCTATGCTATTGAGTAGTAAGCCAAATAGTCATCAATTATCATTAAAAATTCACTGGATTGATATTTTATCCTACGCAAATGAGATGCCAGCATGCATGTATGCAGGCGGTGACTACGATCAGGATCAGTTCATAGGTTGGAAGCAATTTACTCAACTTGATCAACAAAATCAAAGTTTGTTAAGTGTTAAACAGAATGTAAAAATGCTAAATGAAAATATTGTTAAGTATACCGTTGAAAAGATGCTTGCTAACTCAATTAAAAAACATGATTTGAAAAAAAATGATATCGATTATTTTTTACCTCATTACTCTTCTCATTATTTTCGTGAAAAACTCTATCAAGGATTGATAAATATTGATTTTGAAATTCCTTATGAAAAATGGTTTACCAATCTTACTTCAAAAGGTAACACAGGTTCAGCTTCTATCTATATTATACTTGAGGAATTTTTGCGGACGCATTCACTCAAGCATGGGCAAAAAATATTATGCTATATCCCAGAAAGTGGGCGATTCTCATCTTGTTTTATGTTACTTGAAGTCATTGATGCTAACCAAGAGAATTAGAATTTATGGATATTAACCAAATTCCACAAGATAAGAGTAAAACTTATGGCGGTCATGCCAAAGTGGTTTATGCTGTTAAAAATGGAAGTTATACAAAAGCAACTACTAGCGGTTGGGAAGATGAAGAGTTTGTAACATTACAAGCTGTAGATGCATTAGCAGAACAAACTCAGTTGGCTTTTCATGCAGTGAAGAATGAACAACGCTCATCACTCTTTTACTATATGTTTTTATATCGTCATGATATCACTAGCCTTGCTCAAACAAGTGGTTTTTTTCGTTGGCAAATCAAACGGCACTTCAAACCTCAGGTTTTCAAGAAATTATCAGATAAAAAATTAAATCGTTATGCACAAGTCTTTAATTTATCCATTGAACAGCTAAAACAACTTCCGGCTGAAGACAATCAAACGCAAAACAATTATCCATTTAAATAAACTTATTAGACTTTGTATAATCATAATAATCAGGCAACATAATGACAATTCATCATTTTCAACATCAGCACACCGCACACTGTGAAAGCGGTGTTATGTCGACGCTACTCAAGCACCACGGTTTTGATTACAGTGAACCCATGCTCTTTGGTTTATCTTCTGCACTTACATTTGCCTATTTACCGATTATAAAACTTTCGGGTATGCCACTCATCGCTTATCGTATGCCACCAAAAACAATTATTCGTAATTCTTGTAAACGATTAGGCATTAAACTGAACATGCAAAAATTTGTCTCCGCAACACAAGGCATGCAAAAATTGGATCAAGCATTAGACAACAATCAATTAGTTGGACTACAAACTTCTGTTTTTTGGTTACCTTACATTCCCGATGCTTTGCGCTTTCATTTCAATGCGCATAATATTCTTGTCTATGGGAAAGAAGCAGAACAATATTTGATTAGTGATCCGGTTATGGAATTACCAGTTCAATGCTCAGCATCAGACTTGGAACGGGCTCGTTTTGCTAAAGGTGCATTGGCAGGAAAAGGATTAATGTATACATTAGAAGATACCCAAAAACAGGATCACCATGTAAATCTATCTCAAGTGATTCGCAGTGCAATCCTTAAAAATGCGCGCCAAATGCAAGCCCCTTTACCTTTTATTGGTATTAAAGGTATTCATCTTTTAGCTAATCGAATCCAAAAACTAAAAAATTCGATGAAAAGTGATCAATATAAAAAACTTTATCTAGGTCATATTGTTAGAATGCAGGAGGAAATCGGAACAGGTGGAGCTGGTTTTCGTTATATGTATGCTTCATTTCTTCAAGAGGCAGCAGATCATTTCTCATCAAATCATAAACCATTATTGATTGAGGCTGCCGTTAATATGACTAATATTGGCGATGCGTGGCGTAAATTTGCTAGCCGTACGGTAAAATTATGCCGAAATTTGAACGAAACTGGATTTAATGAGGTATCTGAGTTATTACACCAAGTTGCCGATAGTGAAAAAAAATGTTGGCGATCACTCAGTCAAAGTATCAAAAAAATAGCTTGAGCTGCTAATAATGATAGGTTATTTTGGTGTCCAGAAACAAATGATAAGGGCTTTTAAAAAAATTTAAACGTCGAAAAAATAGAGACCTATTATCACGAATTTAGGTCTCTATTTCATCACTTAAATTAAAACCACACTTCAGTTTGCACCCCAAAACTAATTTGATGTTTTTTACCATTAAATTCAAATTTACTAATATCATTATTTAATGACTCAATATACGATAGATAGAAACGAATATCGGGACGAGAGGATAAAATACTTTCACCTACTTTAAATGAATGATACAGGGTTGTTTTGTAGCCTTCTTCTTTATAAGTTCGACCATTAACTTTATTTTTTTGTTTAAAGTAACCAATTTCAATACCACTTTGATTGTATTGATCCCAAATATAAGCAGGTCTTACTGCTGATTTAAAACTGGTAAAATCTGTATGAGGTAAGTTTAAATCATAAGAATAAACATCTTTACCTGTTGTTAAAGCTAATGCATGCGCCACGATAATATTATCAGAAAAATATGCTTCACCTTCAGAAACTAATCGATAAGCCTTACCTCCAGTGTGTTTACCTATATAATCATTATCAGCATTAGCGGCAAATTCTGGATTATTGGTATTGATATTGCCCAAATGTGAAGCGACTGAATTGGTTGCAGTCTGTAGCGTTAGCTGATTAAAACCACCAAAAAAGTTATTTTGACGTAGAACAACACTACCTAACCAAGCATTTTTAACAGTGATATTATCTTGTAGTTTCGATTTGTTCGGCGCTGAGTATCGGGCATTAACAGCAAACAATGCATCTTGCCATAATGGGATATCTCGGTAACGCAATTCAATTTCATTGATATCAACTTCTTCACGCCTTACTTTAGCTATATCTGTTCCCGCTGTTTTTTTATTGACCTTAACATTCACATCAGCACGTAACAATGCTAAATCTAGCTTTCCTACGCCAATTTCCAAATTTTCAATACCGACACCCCCACCAGCTGGCGATTTTTGGGTTTTCCAATCAAGCATTTGAATTTCATTATACGGTAAAGAGTGCTTACCTACCCACAAAGTCGCTTCAGGAAAAAGAGGAACAAATCCTTTGGTGGCTAAGTATATATCAGAAAATTGCATGATATTGTCGTCTTGCGTATTAAACAATCCAGCCGCTTTATCGGTTGCCACATTACCATCAATCATAACAATTGCATCCACTCGACGACCATCTTGATCATACACTTTTTGTCTGAAGACAAGATCGTACCACCCCCCATATTCGTTCCCAAATCGTCCTAGAGCGCCTTCGGCATAATTTTTGGGTTTACCATTCATCGAAGTTGACCAACCACCACGAAAATACCCATTAAAGGAAAATCCAATTTCTTCTTTAATATAATCTTTGAATTCTGTTAACGTAAACGATTTTTTAGTGGCAATATTACTATTCTGTTCTTCATTAGTTTGGCTATCAGTGACTAACACAATTGCGTTATT
This sequence comes from Gilliamella sp. CG13, assembly GCF_046635805.1. Taxonomy (NCBI): domain Bacteria; kingdom Pseudomonadati; phylum Pseudomonadota; class Gammaproteobacteria; order Orbales; family Orbaceae; genus Gilliamella; species Gilliamella sp. CG13. The sequence continues at coordinate 33,987 of NZ_JBIDFM010000003.1, read as the reverse complement.
GTTAGTAGGATGCGTAACACTAACAGGTTGTAGATTAACTGATTTTTGTTGTTTAAGTGCGGCGGTTTGTATTTTTATCTCTTTTTGTTGATTGCTTATCACTAACTGTTGCTTTTCTAAATTAAGACTTAACTCAGCAATTTGCTTATTCGATTCAATCAGCTGTTTTTTCAAATCAATAGATTCATTACTCAGCGCAATTAATTTTTGCTCTAATAAATTAATTCTTGCCTCTAACTCATCTTGAGTAGCAGCTATCGCATTAGGCAAATAAAATAAACCGAGCATGGTAATTAAAACAATTCGCTTAGGCTTTACTTTTATTAATGATTTTGTTAGATATTTCATTTTTCTCTACTCATAATTTAATTGTTCATTCAGTAGTCTTATAAATTTAAGACAAAAAAAAACCTAAAGAATAGGTAACAACAACTATTCTTTAGGTTTTGCCCGCTTAATATCGGTAGCAATCCAAAAGCTAATAATTAGCGTTTTCAATATAACAAATAAAAAAATGGTTTCAAAAATAAAATCCTGATGTTGTGACTTAAGTCACAGTAATTAAAAGTTATTTAAAGATAAAAAATGTAACCGTAAACAAAAAAAAATAAACAGAATTAAGAAACTTACAATTTTATACATGATTCCGATTAGACAAATGTTATATTGTTCACTGTTGTATGTCCTAATTTAGTTATAATAATTCGCATTCAAAAATTGGTTAGATTAACGTAAATCATTTAGTACTAAATTGTTAAGATTAAAATGGTGAAAAAATGAATCTCTCTTTAGATACAATCATAAGTAGAAATGATTGGAATAATTTATCAGTTCTTAGTATTAATAGGCTTCCGACACATTCTAAATTCCACAGTTGGCGTGATAAATTACAAGCTAAAAATAATATTGATTCAGAATCAATATTATCTTTAAATGGGGATTGGTTTTTTAGCTATTTTGATAACCCCAAACACGTTCCAGAATCATGGTTAGAAAGAGAGATAGACACCAATACCATTCCCGTTCCATCTAATTGGCAATTACACGGTTACGATGCACCAATTTACACCAATATACGTTATCCATTTCCTTATAATCCCCCTTTTGTTCCTGACGATAATCCAACAGGTTGTTATTCTCGTTATATCAATATTACGCAAGCATGGTTAGATAAAGGGGAAACTAGAATCATTTTTGACGGTGTTAGTTCTGCTTTTCATCTTTGGTGTAATGGTCAATGGGTGGGTTATTCACAAGACAGTCGAATCGCTGCGGAATTTGACTTAACCCCTTACTTAAAAGTTGGGCAAAACAGAATAGCAGTCTTAGTTTTAAAATGGTGTGATGGAAGTTATCTTGAAGATCAAGATATGTGGCGATTAAGCGGTATTTTTCGAAATGTTTCGCTACTTAATAAACCTAAATCACACCTAAAAAATATCCAAATTAAGACAGAACTTGATGCCTGTTATCGGAATGCTACGTTATCGATACAAGTTGACGTAAAACACAATGACAATATGGATCAATTAAATATTGGCATTGAATTATGGAAAAATAGCGATTTGATTTCCGGACAATTTCAACTGATTGGTACCGAACCCATTGATGAAAAAGGGGTCTATCATGATCGCCTGTTTTGTCATATTCCAGTTATTTCACCTGAATTATGGAGTGCTGAAACACCTAATCTTTATCGTGTCGTAATCAGTTTATATCATAAAAAATCTGGGCTTATTGAATCCGAAGCTTATAATATTGGTTTCCGAGTGGTTGAGATCAAACATGGTCAGCTTTGTATTAATGGTCAACCTTTACTTATTAAAGGAACCAATCGCCATGAGTTTTATCCGGATCAAGGCTATGCTCTCACTGAAGAAGCCATGCTTCATGATATAAAACTGATTAAACAACACAACTTCAATGCAGTACGTTGCAGTCATTATCCCAATGATCCTCGTTGGTACGAACTTTGTGATCAGTATGGACTTTATTTAGTCGATGAGGCGAATATAGAATCTCACGGCATGTTCCCTATGTCCCGTTTATCAGATGACCCCTATTGGCTCGCAGCATACAGTGAACGGGTTACACGCATGGTGCAACGAGATCGCAATCACCCATCTATTATTATCTGGTCACTTGGGAATGAATCCGGGCACGGTTCATCACATGATGCACTGTATGCTTGGATCAAAAGTAATGATCCAACTCGCCCCGTTCAATATGAAGGAGGAGGCGCAAATACGGCTGCCACCGATATTATTTGCCCTATGTACGCTCGAGTCGATCAGGATCAGCTTCATCCAAAGGTACCTAAATGGGCTATAAAAAAATGGATATCCCTGCCCGATGAAAACCGCCCACTTATTTTATGTGAATATGCACATGCTATGGGAAATAGTCTTGGTGCTTTTTATAAATATTGGCAAGCATTTAGGCAATATCCAAGATTACAAGGTGGTTTTATTTGGGAATGGGCAGACCATGGTCTTCGTTGCCAAACATCATCAGGAGAAAGTTATTGGGCTTATGGCGGTGATTTTGGCGAGGCTTACCACGATAGGCAATTTTGCTTGGACGGCTTAGTTTTTCCCGATCGAAAACCGCATCCAAGCTTAATCGAAGCCAAAAAAGTTCAGCAACCTTTTCAATTCAAACTCATTAGTCAAAAACCTTTAGTTGTCGAAATAACCAACGAATATTTGTTTCGACGTACTGATAATGAACTATTACAATGGGAGATCTTAATCGATGGTAATAAACAACGAAGTGGTCAAATTACCCTTGATATGCAACCAGATAGTACAATCAGAATAAAATTACTTGATAGCTTACCTAACTATATCAATTGTGAAGATGTTCATCTTTCTGTCATTATAATCCAAAAAGAAGAAACTCCATGGTCACCAATTGGTCATCTTGTCGCTTGGGAACAATGGCAACTTGAGAATGTCTTTATTCCGCCTCTTATGCTTAACAAGCTTAAAACCCCCATGACATTAAAGGAAAATAAAAATAATTATTTAATTTCTCATCAAAATCAAAATTGGTTATTTGATAAAACTACTGGTTTTCTAAATCAATGGACTAAAGAGGATAAACCATTATTGGCTTCGCCGTTTTGTGATCAATTTATTCGAGCGCCAATTGATAACGATATTGGAATTAGTGGTGACTATGATAGCAATAACAATCCATTTGCCTGGGTTGAACAGTGGAAAGCAGCAGGTTATTTTGATTTAACCCATAAATGTCTTGGAATACAAGCTTCACAATCATCCAGCACTATCATTATCGAAGCGTTGCATGGTTATTTTTATGAAGGTCAAAGAGTGATTCAAAGCAAATGGATTTATCAATTTGATCAGCAAGGCTATTTAACGCTAACGGTTGATGTTGATATTGCCAACAATATGCCTGCGCCTGCGCGTATTGGTTTAACATATCAACTTAACGAAATCCCAGAAAAAGTTAAATGGCTAGGTTTAGGACCACACGAAAACTATCCAGACCGTAAACACTCTGCCATTTTTTGTAAATGGTCATTACCTTTTTCTGAACTCTATACACCTTATATCTATCCTTGTGAAAATGGTTTACGCTGTGATGTAAAGAAATTAATACTGAATGAAATGACGATCACCGGTCAGCAATTTCAATTTAACATCAACCAATATGGTACTCAACAGTTAATGGCGGTCACACATCGTCACCTTTTAGTGGCGGAACCTTGTGCTTATGTGAGTATTGATGCTTTCCATATGGGGATTGGTGGTGATGATTCATGGACACCAAATGTCCATTCTGAATTTTTATTAACTAAAAAACATTATCGTTATCAATTAACCTTCGAGGTTAACTAAAAGTTACGATGATAAAAAAAGAACAACGATAAGGCATAATAAATTTATGCTTTATCGTAATTTGCTCAACATGCAATTAAAGTTATCGATTCAAATATCAAAAATTCAGTTTGAGGTACAACAACTAGCAATGTATTTAACTAACACCATCAAATAGCTTATCTAACTCTTCAATAAAAGCTTGTTTAGGAAGATGATAAAAAATACCATGGTCAGGCATACCTCGTAGAAAAAGATAATAAACTCCCCCAAAATGGGTTTGATATTGATAATTGGGTAAGCGGCTTTTCAAAAAACGATGTAACGCTAGACTATAAAGTTGATATTGCAATTCATAACGATGCTCACACATCACCTGTTCTAATGCTTTTTGTCCATAATCTTCAGCTGAATAACCTAACCAATTTGATTTATAATCAATAATATAATATTTCCCTTGATATTCAAAAACCAAATCGATAAATCCTTTCAGCATGCCTTGTACTGTTTCAAAATCAAGTGTTGGACATTGATAAGATAAGTTGTCATAGGTTTTACAAATGCTATCAAGTTGTTCACAACTTACTGCTTCACGAATCGGAAAATAAAATTGTAATTCATTGATACATCGCCCTGTTAATACATCTGATAACACCAAACCTTGTTGATTAAGCGTTGTGGACAACACTTGTTGTAACCATTCCAATAAAATAGCTTGCCAAGTTTGATCTAAATTGAGTTTTGTTATTGTTTCACTACACAAGGTTTCGATATTCTTCTCAGAAACATTTTCCATTATCTTATGCAGCAAAGTCCCCACATACGCCCCTTTGGGAAAATGGTGAATATCATAGGTTAATTCGGTCTGCAAAGTGGCTTGGGATTCTGGCGTCTGTTCATCCCAATCGCTGATAATTTCTGGATTGATTGTTAAAACAGCGTGATGTTTTTGCAGTTCCGTATAACTGGTTACGCGCCACTGATGACAAAGTTTCCGTTTAAATACATTAGCCGTTAAAGATTGATTTAGCTGACAATGAGCAGTGTACTTATCATTTTCAAGGGGTAATTCCACATTAATGAGATCCGCCATTGCTGCTATATTGTTTAACTCACCTTTTAACAGATAATGAATAGCTGATTGGTCTTTCTTCATAGAAGCAAGACCAATACTACAATGATAAACGGATCGTGTCATAGCAACATACAATAAACGTAAGTCTTCCGCCATGCGTTCATCTTCAATCTGTTGTTTTATTTCATCTGTTAACATCCATGCATAAGTTTGTTGAAAATCGTTATTTTTATCATGATAAAATTGTGTATCAGACACACGATATTGGCAAATAAAAGGTAACCAAACGATTGGAAACTCTAAACCTTTTGATTTATGAATGGTGATAATCTTGACTAGATTTTCATCACTTTCAAGACGCTGCTCATGATTTTCGATATTAAAATCAGGATTAACAATCTGTTTGGTTAACCAACGTATTAAAGCATGTGGACTATCTAAATCATCTGCCGCTTCTTGTAATAACTCACTTAAATGCATAAAGTTAGTTAAAATACGCTCTCCGTCTTGTCGAGCAAGAATATTTTCCGCTAGCTGACGTTTTTTCATCATTCGACGTAACATCACCAATACGCCATAATATTGCCATATAACCTGATACTGCTTAAATTCTTCTACTAAGCTTTCCCATTTATCTTGATCATCAGTGATTTGTTCAAGTTCAGACATCGTCTGTCCTAATAACGCCGTCATCATAGCCAAACGTAAAGCGGCTTCATTTTCTGGCATCAATACCGCTTGCAGAAGGCAAAGCACATCCTTAGCCTCATCTGACTCAAACACGCTATTACGATTGGATAAATAGACACTTTTAATGCCACAAACGGCTAATTTTTGCTGAATAATTTCTGCTTCTCTACCCGTTCGTACTAAAATGGCTATATCTGACGTCGTTATTGGGCGACAACCCTTGCTATCATTAATTAATATTGAAGAGTCCGATAACCATTTGACTATTTGCTTGGCACAGCAATTTGCCATCTGCTCTTGATAATCAGCTTTGGTTGTTACTTCTTCTGGCAATAAATAAGCGGTTAAAGCATTGCTTTCTTGATCATTAATTAGCAATGATTTTTGCTTATTTTTTTCAGCGCAATTCATTGGTAAAAAGGGAATATCATTAAAAACAAACGGATTTTCATGATGGGCGAATAATTGATTTACCGCATTTACCATAGCTGATGAGGAACGGTGATTCACATCCATGGTAAAATAGTTATCACCGGTTGAACGTTTCGCCTTAAGATAAGTAAAAATATCGGCGCCACGAAAACTATAAATAGCTTGTTTCGGATCGCCGATAAATAATAGTCCGATATCAGATCGTTTGCTATCATAAATACGATCAAAAATTTGGTATTGAGTTGGGTCGGTGTCTTGAAATTCATCAATTAACGCAACCCGATATTTCGTTGAAATACTTTGTGCTAATCGTTTTCCTGTTCGTGTCACTAACGCCCGATTAAGCTGCCAAAGCAAGTCATTAAAACTTATCTCAGTGCGTTTAATTTTTTCATCATAAATGCCTTTTTGGATTATGGTTACAATATCCATTAAAATATGGCTTCGCAAATCCAGTTTACACTTATAGAGTGTATCAATTTCAGTAAAAACAAAATGACTTGGAACGATTTTTCCTTCTTTTGTTTTGCTCGCCAGAACTGATTGACAAAATTTTTCAAGCTCATTAGGTAATGCAAACGTAAGCGTTGTACTGTTAGCCCATTGTGAAACTTTTGAAAGCCAATTAGGCAGATATCGGCTACTATAAGATTGTTTACTGACACCCGATTGATTAATAATATCCGATAATTGATCAACATGCTTTAACCATGATTTTTTTACCGTTTCAATCATGTTAAAATTTTGCTGATAAAACTCAGCTATTGCTTCGGTAATATTGGGGTTTAATTCAGTTTTCTCATTAAAGGTATTGGATAAATAAGGGGTAATATCGGCTAATAATTCCGCCGGCTCTTTCCAACAGTCTCGAACTAAATAAGCATACGATTTTTCAAGAGGTGTAAAATAGTATCGCCAGAAATCTTGCACGACTTGCAATTGCAATTGATACTCGTCAGTAATTAATTTTTGTTCGAACAACACGCCAGACTCAAACGCATGACTAGTTAGTATTCTTTGACAGAAACTATGAATCGTGTAAATTGCTGCATCATCCATTGATTGTTGGGCTTCAGTGAGACGTTGAATGGCTTGTTGACGATCAATAATCAATGCTATTAATTGCTGATAAATAGGATCATCATGTTCACCGTTTAATAATGCCAATCTTAATTCTTGTATGTTTTGTCGTATACGTGAACGTAACTCTTGAGTGGCCGCTTTGGTAAACGTCACCACTAAAATTTGGCTAACATCAAGCGGTGTAGAATAGCTATTTTCACCAATGCCAAGCAGTAACCTTAAATATATAAAGGCAAGCGAATAGGTTTTACCCGTACCTGCCGATGCTTCAATCAGTGTTCGGCCTGTTAACGGTAAATCAAAAAGATTGAGTTTTTTTATTCCGCCTGATGAAACCATTCAAGCTTACCAGTAGTTGATGTTAACTCAATGCATGCAATTGATGCAGTCGGAAACATGGGCGGAGAGATATCAGGACAAAGTTCATTAACCAAATATCCAACTAAAGGAAGATGCGAAACAATAATCACTTGCTCAATACCTTGAGAAGGAAATGTCGATAACAAATTCGCAATATATTCAGGATTACCGCCAGGTACTAACAGTTTATCTGTTTCTACCGTTGAAACAGAAACTTGTGATGATAACTCTGCTAATGTTTGCTGAGCACGTAAATAAGGGCTAACTAAACCAAGATCAAATTGGAAACGTTGCTGTTTAAGCCACAGCCCGGCATGGTTTGCCTGACGAATTCCATAAGGAGTAAGGGAACGGCTTGAATCAGATGAAGCAGAATAACCTGCTTCACCATGCCGCATTATACAAACTTTCATTTATATCCAATTAGCGTAATTTTAATTGAAAAATCAAGCATTCAGCGCCACAACAAAAGGTAAATTTTGCCGTTAATTTAAAACCACCGTCAACCTTATCAACACTGCTATTAATTTCGCAAGGCTCAGTTGCCACATCTTTTGCTGCTTGAGTTAAAGATGCTAATTTAGCTTGTGCTTCTGACTCTGTCGCAAAGACATGCTCATACTCAGCCGTGCAATCCTCATTATCTATGATTGTGCCAACATCTACGCAACAACACGCCGGAGTATCATTTGCTTTACATTTATTTAAAGAATCTGTCATGCCATACCTCTGTTTTACCGATTAAATTGACAGTAGTATACTCTCAATCATATCTAAGGGCAAAATTCTCATCAGGATTTATTTAGAATAGCTTTACTTTGATAACATTCTTTGAAAGATAAAACGACATTGTTATTGACTAAACGGAATCAAGAATCCGAGTTGTAATTTGAGTTTTTTGAAATTGAGAAAATTAAAATAAATCTTGTCTATATGTCAGTAACCTTCACCAGCAAATCAACGATTCAATTTGTAGTTAACTCAATGCCCTTTTTCAGTTCTGTTAAGGTATTCTTTTGTTATGAATCCAAATCCGTTTAACCAGAAAGGCGTTCAATTTAGGTTATTGGGATTGAATTTAATTGAGATAGTTAATGTTTTGGTAATCTTAAAAAGATTTAGATCATAAAAAAAGCAAAAAAACCTCTACCAAATGGTAGAGGTTATATGATTAAAATTTAGGTGCAGATGAACGACCTCGTTTTTTTGCAAAACTTTTATCGTTCGATTCTGTTCGGTTACTTTTACGTCCCCGTTTAGCATCTGACTGAGCACCACTGACCAAGCTCATTTTCATTGGTTGATTCAGTACCCGTACTTTTTCTAAATGTTTAAGGATATCTTTTGGCATTCCTTTTGGTAACTCAACCGTTGAATGGGTTTCATAAAGTTTGATGTTACCAATATAACGACTACTAATATCCGCTTCATTAGCAATAGCACCAACAATATGCCGAACTTCAATACCGTTCTCTTTACCAATTTCAATACGATACATATCCATGTCACCCACATCACGACGTTCCCGACGTTTTGGTGATTCTCGATTATCACCTCGTAGTCGACGCTCGCCACCACGATTATCTCGATCACGATTTTCACGAGATGGTTTAAATACCGGATCAGGTGGTAAAATTAATGGACGCTCACCTTGGGCAAGCTTCAATAATGCAGTTGCAATAGTTTCAAGATCCGCACCACTTTCAGTTTGGATTTGACTTAATATTGCTTGATATTGTTCTAAATCGTTACTTTCAAGCTGTTGTTGAACTTGCTGATTGAACTTAACTAAACGACGTTTTTCTAATAATTCTTTAGAAGGTAAGCCCACTTCTGGGATTGGTTTTTTAATTGTTTGTTCAATATTTTTTAGTAAACGACGTTCACGGCTATCAACAAATAAAATTGCACGACCTGCACGGCCTGCACGACCTGTTCGCCCAATACGGTGAACATAAGATTCTGAGTCTAAGGTAATATCATAGTTGATAACTAAACTAATACGTTCAACATCTAATCCGCGCGCTGCCACATCCGTTGCAATTAAAATATCTAATCGGCCATTACGTAATCGATCAAGTGTTTGTTCTCTTAATTGCTGAGTCATATCTCCATTTAATGCAGCACAACTGTACCCGTGTTTTTCAAGCACTTCGGCGACATCAAGCGTTGCTGTTTTTGTTCGTACAAATATAATTGCAGCATCAAAATCTTCTGCTTCAAGAAAACGTATTATTGCCTCATTTTTACGCATTCCACGCACTAACCAATAACTTTGATCGATATCAGGCGCTGCTTGATTAGTCCCTTTTATCTGTACTTCTTTTGGATTATGCATAAATCGTTTAGTGATACGGCGAATTGGCGCAGGCATTGTTGCTGAAAATAGCGCTGTTTGATGATCTTCGGGAATGGCAGCCATAATATTTTCAACATCATCAATAAAGCCCATTCTTAGCATTTCATCGGCTTCATCAAGAACTAAACCTTTAAGATTTGAAAGATCTAATGTTTTACGATTTAAATGATCTAATAAACGTCCAGGCGTGCCAACTACAATTTGCGGTCCTTGTTTTAACGCTCGCAATTGCACATCATAACGCTGACCACCATATAGGGCTAATACATTCACCCCTTTTATATATTTTGAATATTCTGAACAGGCATCAGCAACTTGTATTGCAAGTTCACGTGTTGGTGCTAATACTAATAGTTGTGGCGCTTTTAAGCTTGCATCAATGTTCATTAAAAATGGAATGGAAAAAGCCGCTGTTTTTCCACTTCCGGTTTGCGCCATACCAAGCACATCTTTTCCATCTAATAATAGTGGAATACATTCAGCTTGAATGGGTGATGGTTTGCTAAAACCAAGATCATTTAATGCGTTAAGGATGTCCTCGGATAAACCAAGGTCAATAAAAGAAACTTCATTTGTCATGTAAACTCGCTTATAAATTTATCATATATATAAACTTTCTATTTTAATTGCTAAACAATTAAGCTTAATGAAATAAAGTAATTAATCTCAATATGGTTAAATGTTTAATTGCATTTCCTTGAAAAGAAAGCTATATATAAATTTATGCCAGCTCACTAAATTGAAAATTTACGATTCACATCAAAAATTAATTACCGATACTATAATTGATTATTGTTGTGAATGTTATATGGACAAATATCACATTTGCGCAATACTCTGATCCGATTAAGGATATAACTAATTAACGACTCATCAATAACTTGAACAAGTATTAATAGTCAATCAGAACTAAACTATAACAATATTTTCACTTTTAAAACTGGCATGACCCATGTTACTTTTCCTCAAGTAACTTCATTTCATAGAGTGCCTGTTGATGTTCAACAAAGTTATAAATATTATTAGCTAAAGCATATTTAAATAACATTTTGGCACGCTCATTATCACCTTTATTCTGATAATATTTACCCAAATAAAAGTAGGTTTCACAAAGACGCTCAGCTAATTGCCGATTATTTTCAACGCCTTCTTGAAGATTTTGCATCAATTTAGATTCATTAATTTTACCTAAATAAAATGCAACAATATGGCTACTATAAATCGATTTATCATTTAACCGATTATAACGGTCTTGTAGCATATTTAATGCTGTTTTCTTATCAATCTCATTTTCAATTAGATAAAGCCATAATAATCTAATTGGCTCATTCACATCATATTGATAAAACTGAAGTGCATCTCGGTTAGCAGATTGATAATGACCTGTACGATACAACGTGATTGCTCGATTCAGATATGCATAAGCATAAGCTGGATCGATTTCTAAAGTTGTATTAAAAGACATTAAGGCAACATCAAAGTCACCTTCTCTTAAAGCATAAGTCCCTAAAAAGTTATAAATATCTGGAATGTCAGCGCTATAACCTAATAAGGTAGAAAAATCAATTTGCGCAAATGCTTTAAAACCTAATGAATCATAAACAATTCCCCTTTCAAAAATAAGCTGCATTCGGGTTACAGTATCAATATTTTTTTGGGATAATTGTTGGCTAATCTGAGCAATTTTCAATTCATCATTATACGAAACTTGCTCAGGAACAGCCAAAAGGAGCGGTGAACTTGAACAACCTGACAATAGAATAACAGCTATAAGTAAGCAGACAATCCTCAGGTTGAAAAGTTTCATTTTAAAACCCCTAATGATTAATTTTTTATTCAGTAATTGGTGAATGTTCCGTTGTTGGTTCAATTGCATCTTTCATACTTAAACGAATTCGACCTTGACGATCAATTTCAAGGACTTTCACATTGACTTCTTGTCCTACTTTTAAGTAATCAGCTACTTTTTCGACACGGTGATCAGCGATTTGAGAAACATGAACCAATCCTTCTTTACCACCAATAATAGAAACAAACGCACCAAAATCAACAATTCGAGTGACTTTACCGGTATAAATTTTACCAATTTCAACATCAGCAACTAAATTATTGATACGCTCCATAGCATCTTTAGCTTTGTTCGCATCTGATGCTGCAATTTTAACTGTGCCATCGTCAGAGATTTCAATGGTTGTGCCTGTTTCTTCAGTTAATGCACGAATCGTTGCGCCACCTTTACCGATAATATCACGGATTTTATCCGGATTAACGTTCATTGTATAAATACGTGGGGCAAACTCAGATATTTCTTGACGCGGTTTATTAATCGCTTGATCCATTACCGTTAAAATATGCAATCTGGCACCTTTCGCTTGATTAAGGGCAACTTGCATGATTTCTTTGGTGATACCTTCAATTTTGATATCCATTTGTAATGCACTCACACCTTCACGAGTTCCAGCTACTTTAAAGTCCATATCGCCAAGATGATCTTCATCACCTAAAATATCTGATAATACGACAAATTTATCGCCTTCTTTAACTAATCCCATTGCAATACCTGCAACTGATGATTTGATTGGCACACCGGCAACCATTAAGGCAAGTGAAGCACCACAAACAGAAGCCATAGAAGATGAACCATTTGATTCGGTAATTTCAGACACGACACGAACGGTATAAGGGAACTCTTCTTGGCTAGGCATGACCGCAGCTACACCACGTTTAGCTAAACGCCCATGACCAATTTCACGACGTTTAGGTGATCCAACCATACCTGTTTCACCGACAGAATATGGCGGAAAGTTATAATGCAATAAGAAACGTTCGGTGTATTCGCCAGTTAATTCATCAATAATCTGCGCATCACGTTCAGTACCTAATGTTGCCGTTACTAATGCTTGAGTTTCACCACGCGTGAATAAGGCGCTACCATGTGCTCTTGGCAATAAATTAGTACGGATATCCAGTGCCCGAACCATATCTTTCTCACGACCATCAATACGCGGTTCACCAGCGATAACGCGCTGACGAACAATTTGACTTTCTAAATCAATAATAATGTTCATCACTTCGTTTTCATCAAGTTCTTCATCTTGCGCTTTTAAAGTGGTTAGCACATCTTCTTTGATCAGATCAATTTGCGCATAACGAGCTTGTTTTTCTGTGATACGGTAAGCTTCACCAAGACGATCTTTGGCTAATTCAGACACAGCATTATATAATGCTTCATTTTTAACTGGTGGAACCCAATCCCATTTTTCACGATTCGCTTTCGCCACAAATTCATTAATGTTATCAATGACCACTTGTTGTTGCTCATGACCTAATACGACTGCAGCTAACATTTGTTCTTCACTTAATAAATCAGCTTCAGACTCAACCATTAATACCGCACTTTTCGTACCAGCAACCACTAAATCTAAACGGCTATTTTGTAGTTCTTTTACTGATGGGTTCAATACAAATTCATCGTTAATTAAACCAACTCGAGCAGCACCAATTGGACCATGAAAAGGCACACCTGATAAGCAAAGTGCAGCGGAAGCACCTATCATTGCAACTAAATCTGGACTAACATCCGGATTGACTGACACGACTGTTGCAATGATTTGAATTTCATTAACAAATCCTTCTGGAAATAATGGACGTAATGGACGGTCAATTAAACGTGCAATTAACGTTTCGCCTTCGCTTGGACGACCTTCACGTTTAAAAAATCCACCCGGAATACGACCGGCAGCATAAGTACGTTCTTGATAATTAACTGTTAATGGGAAAAAGTCTTGTCCTTCTTTGACTTTTTTATTAGCAACTACCGTAACAAATACAGCGGTATCGTCCATATTAACCATGACCGCAGCTGATGCTTGACGTGCTAAAATACCTGTTTCTAAAGTAACAGTGTGGCGTCCATATTGAAATTTTTGATATGTTGGATTAAACAAAATAATATCCTCTTGTTAATAATGCTGTTGAAATGAAAAGCTCGACAGGCAGTAGTTTTAAGTACAACTTATTGATTTTTTATTTCAACAATGTAGGGTCATCAACAAAAGATTATTTCACTGTCACGACTAATGACAGATCTATAAATTATAGAGCTCTCATTAGTCGCGCGAAACATGAGATACAATCTTTTAATGTGTTGATTTACAAAAACGAATTAATTTTACTTTCGAGCTGAGCATTATAGCAAAGCTCAAATTTTTAACAACGAAAAAGAGGCCTAAGCCTCTTTCAAGTAGATTTTGATTAGCGACGTAAGCCTAATTTTTGAATCAATTGGTTGTAACGTTCGATATCTTTACGGCGTAAATAGTCTAATAATTTACGACGGCTAGAGACCATGCGTAATAAACCACGACGGCTGTGGTGATCTTTTTTATGCTCAGAAAAATGACCTTGTAAATCATTAATACGCGCAGTTAAAAGAGCAACTTGAACTTCAGTTGAACCTGTATCGTTAGTTCCACGACCATATTCAGCTACGATTTTCGCTTTAGCTTCTACAGTTAGAGACATAATAAACCTCATAAAATTAGTATAAAACATGGCATGTCCGATCTCTAATTCAGACAACCTCGGTATTCATATAAATATGAATTGGGCGCAATTATACTGAATTTTATTAAAATAGCAATTTGATTTACGTAACTATAAGTTTACTTAAGTTCAAAGCCATACTCTTCTTGAATCAATTTTTTCAATGCTTCAATATAATTTTGTGCAGACAGGCTTAATTGGGCTTTTTGCGAAGTAATCCAACCTATCAAAATTTTTTCATTAACTTCAAGTGGTATGGATAAAATATCAGACCCATTTAAATCCGTACTTAATACGCCAGTACTAATCGTATAACCATTTAACCCATGCAACAAATTAAACAAGGTGGCTCTATCACTCACATGAATACTTTTTTTATGGTAAACAGTACTTAAAATCTCTTCAGAAAAATAAAATGAATTATATTCTCCCTGTTCGAAAGACAAATAAGGGTAATTTTCAAGATCACTTAACGTTAACGATTTCATTGATGATAAAGGATGATTGGTGCTGATAAATACGTGTGGGTGGGCTTCAAATAGCGGATGAAATGTCAATCGATGTTCTTTCAGTAAGCGTAGAATCACTTTTTGATTAAAATCTGTTAAATATAAAATCCCAACTTCACTTCGTAAATTAGCCACATCGGTAATGATATCGTAAGTTCTGGTTTCTCGGAGAGTAAACTCATATTCATCAGTATGATTTTTTTTGATGAGATTCACAAATGCATTGACAGCAAATGCATAGTGTTGAGTGGAAATGCTACAAAGTTGTTTTGAAGGGACTTTTTTTGAATAATGTTGTTCTAATAATTCAGCTTGATCTAAAACTTGTTTCGCATAGCCTAAAAATTCAACGCCATCAGTGGATAATGAAACTCCTTTAGACGTTCGTACAAAAATTTCAATACCAAATTCTGCTTCTAATTCTTTAACTGCTGTGGATAAGCTTGGTTGGGTAATATAGAGATTTTTTGCAGCTTCATTAATTGAACCTGAACGAGCAATTTCTAAAATATAGCGTAATTGTTGTAGTTTCATAGCGTCACTTATTTAGTCGTATAAGCCCATTACGGGATAATGTCTTATTAACTATATACCAAAAATTAGCAGATGTGCACTAACTGATTGTTTAAAATTAAATCTGACATACAGGCACAATACTATTTAATTTATTTGTTTACCAAATGAAATGTAATTGGGATAGTTAAATGAATGAGGAGTTGAAAATCTAGACTAACAGGTTTTATAAGTGATGGGTGAAAGGAGTAAATGAAAGGATTAATTTTGCAACGTAATTGCGTGTGTTAATGAATAGAGCCAATTGATTCTACCGATTTAAAATTGTCTAGCTGACCAGTTATAGCCTCTTTTTGATTCCATAAAGATGTATATGAATCATGATAATTACCTATTAATCGACCTTGAACAAAGTTGACTTATCCTTGTTCCTATCTATTTGCCATTAAATAAAAAAATTTTCGTAGATTAGTTTGATGCTCATAATGGTCGAAACGGTGATTAACATAGGTCTGATTAATTTGCGCCCTTTAGTGATTACCATTTTAGCGCCTACCCTTGCTCCAATAAATTGACCTAATAACATAATCAGACCAATTGACCAAACAACTTCGCCACCTAAAATAAAAAAGATTAGACCAGCTAAATTTGAGGTGAAGTTTAAAACTTTAGTATTTGCCGTTGCTTTTGTGAGATTAAAACCTGCAAGGGTGATATAAGCCACAGCGTAAAATGAACCCGCACCGGGGCCAAAAAATCCGTCATAAAAACCGATTCCCAAAGCAGGTATAAGTGCAAATTGAATAATAGAGAAACGACTTTTACGATCATCTTCGCCAACTTTTGGCGTAAGTAAAAAATAAATGCCTACGCTAATAGTTAGTATGGGTAGTAAAAGTTTTAAAAATTCAGCTTGAACATGGATGACTGAAATCGTACCTATAGCAGAACCAATAAAGGCAAATGCAATCGCCCACTTTTGCTGTTTTAAATCAACCATGCGTTGACGAATAAAATAGAGACTAGCTGAAAAAGATCCACCACAACTTTGTAACTTATTTGTTGCTAACGCACTAGCGGGTGGCAATCCAACAGCTAATAAAGCTGGCACAGTTAATAGGCCTCCACCACCAGCAATTGAATCAATAAAGCCAGCTACAACGGCGATAGCAAATAATAATACGAGTATTTCATCACTCATAAATGATTGCTCATCATAATTTCACATCGCTGCATTGAGCTCGATAACGAAGATAATGATCCATCAGCACTATAGCCACCATTGCCTCAGCTATCGGAACCGCACGAATCCCCACACATGGGTCATGTCGCCCATGCGTAGAGACGTCAACCGATTCACCAAATACATTTATCGAACGACCTGATATTTCAATACTTGGCGTGGGTTTAAGGGCAATATTGGCGATTATCGTTTGTCCGGAACTTATCCCGCCTAAGATACCACCAGCATGGTTAGATAAAAAACCATTTGGTGTAATTTCGTCTCGATTTTCGCTTCCTCGTTTAGTGACAACCGCAAATCCGTCGCCAATCTCAACCCCTTTTACCGCATTGATGCTCATTAAAGCATGAGCAAGTTCAGCATCTAATTTATCAAAAACAGGTTCCCCCAATCCTACAGGAACATTTTCAGCCACAATACACACTTTAGCACCAATCGAATCTCCCTCTTTTCGTAACGATCTGAGTAGCTGATCGAGCGACGCAAGTTTTGATTCATCTGCACAAAAAAATGGATTTTGTTCAACTTGCTGCCAATCTTTTAATTCGCACTCAATATCCCCCATTTGTGCTAAATAACCACGAATTTGAATACCCATTTTTTCGTGTAGATATTTTTTAGCTATTGCTCCTGCCGCTACGCGCATCGCTGTTTCACGAGCAGAAGAACGCCCTCCCCCTCGATAATCTCTTATCCCATATTTATTGTGATAAGTGTAATCTGCATGGCTAGGTCGAAAAATATCTTTTATTTGGCTATAGTCTTGTGAACGTTGATCGGTATTTTCAATCATTAATCCAATACTGGTTCCGGTTGTTACCCCTTCAAATACTCCAGATAATATTTTAACTTGATCAGGTTCTCGGCGTTGGGTAGTATAACGAGAGGCGCCTGGGCGACGGCGATCTAAATCTATTTGTAAGTCTGATTCAGTTAATGCTAATCCCGGTGGTACACCGTCAACAATACATCCTAATGCAACACCATGCGATTCACCAAACGTTGTGACTTTAAATAATTTTCCGATTGAGTTTCCAGACATAATAACCTTATCCCGATTAATGCATAAATTTATTTAAAATAGTGATGATATTTCACCAAATCTTGCTGTGTGATTGAAAATACCCCGAATCCACCACGCTCAAAGTCAATCCAATTGAAAGGAACATCTGGATACTGTTCTTGCAAACTAACCCAACTATTTCCTACTTCACAAACAAGGACACCGTCGGGAGTTAAGTAATTAATCGCATCATGCAAAATTCGTTTTACTAAATCCAATCCATCAAAGCCGGCTTCCAGCGCCAGTTTTGGTTCGTATAAATATTCTTCTGGCAAATCATTCATATCTTCTTCATCGACATAAGGCGGATTGGAGACAATAAGATCATATTGTTTAACCGGCAAATCATTAAAGAGATCCGATAAAATAGGAGTAACTTGAAAGTTCATTTCATGCAAGTCGATATTAGTTTGAGCAACATCGATTGCCTCAAGCGAAATATCGGTAATATCAACATGCGCTTTAGGAAAAGCATAAGCACAAGCAATACCAATACAACCACTACCGGTACAAAGATCTAAAATATGTCCAGGCGGTGTGGTAAGTAGCGTTTTGAAATGATCATCAATTAATTCACCAATCGGTGAACGAGGTATTAAAACTCGTTCATCAACATAAAAACTATGTCCACAAAACCACGCTTGATTTGTTAAATAAGGAGTTGGAACCCGATCGTCAATTCGCTTTTGAATAATATCAAACAGAAACTGTCTTTCTTCTTCCGTCAGATTGGCCGCGTAAAATTCGGGAGGAATAGATAATGATAATCCTAAACTGGCTAAGATAAGTTGTTTTGATTCATCGATAGGATTATCCGTTCCATGTCCTAAATAAATATCTGATTGACTGAGTTGTGAAGTTGTCCAGCGAATAAAGTCCTGAACAGTACTTAAGTTTTCCATAATGGCTCCAAAAGATCGAGGAGAGGAAGATATCATTCGTCAATGAAGGTCATCTTATTCTCAAAAATATCGCAAATCGAGTGTTTAAACAAACCGTTAAAATTGTATCACTCATTTATTTCAACAATTTAATTATTCGCAATATAGGGTGAAGAAAGTAAGTTAAATAAATTAAATAGATTCATTATGATAATCTATCATTAAAGAATTAATTTTAATTCATTTATGAATTTTTTAACTACGCGAAATATTATCAAAGTATTTTATTATATTCAATTATTCATTCACAATCATAATAGTGAGTCATAGAGAGTGTTTTTTTAATAATGACTTGATAAATATGAATTTAACAGATATAAAAAACATTTTTGCATAATGAGGCAATCATGTTTTTTCTTTCTAAATTATTTAAACCCCAAAATACTCATCCAAAATCCGTTAACAATTGGCTTGATGAATATATTAAAATTCTTGCCGAACGTAATTTAAAACCCAAAACAATCGAAATAAAAACGTATTTGCTAAAAGTTATCCGTCAGCAAATAGGCGCTAAACCGATCTCCCAAATAACACCACCCGATATTGCAAAAATTATCAAAATCTATACAGATCAAGATAAAGCTCCGTCCGCTAAGTGCATGTACCACTTACTTAAAGATATCTTCCGAGAAGCATACGCACAGGGCTGGAATGACAGGAACCCCGCCGAACCAATAAAATGTCCTAAAGTTACTGTGAAACGTTCACGAATGACATTTGTTGAGTTTAAGAAAATTTTAAATGAGGCGGAAAAAACAGGAAATAAAATAATGCATGATGCTATGACGCTTGCGCTAGTTACAGGGCAACGCCGTTCTGATATAGTAGAAATGAAAAAATCAAATATTAAACGAAATTATTTATTAATAGATCAATATAAAACAGGTGCAAAAATCGCACTACCGATAAAATTGGAATGTAAAAAAATAAGCACTAGTTTACGAGACATTATTGAATCAACTGATAATGACTATTTAATATGTCTCAACAATGAAAAAATAAAATTAGACGATATAACGCGTCAGTTTTCACGGTTACGTGATAGAGTTTATAGCCGAAATTACTGGAACGGAACACCTACCACATTTCACGAAATCAGATCACTATCAGAACGTTTATATAGAGAACAACGCATTGACACCATGACATTATTGGGTCACAAATCTCAGCAAATGACTGATAAATATAATGATAGTCGAGGTCGTGAGTATAAAAAACTGAGAATAAATTAAACCTATTTATATGGTAGATAATCTAATTGATTTTGCTATAAAACCAAAAGTTGCAGGTATTGAACCAATTTATATCGTTGAATCCTATGTGAACGGCGATAGCTGGTATAACAAATATTCAAATGGATTTATTGAACAATCTGGCGTTATTATTGCACGAACTCCAAATGCAAATGCTGTTTGTGGTAATTTGATTAATTTATTAACACCCATGAAAACAGGCAATTATGGTGTAAGCGTTGATAAGGTGAATAATGGACTGTGGGGTGATATTGAATATGCCTATGCAGAACTATACTTAACCTCGTTTTGGTTAGCATCGTATTCACATACGACGGGTGAAGCATGGATAAGATGGACTGTAAGAGGTTATTAATATGACATATACAAGTCAAGAATACGCCGAAATGGCAATAAAAGCGAACAAAGAAGGTAAAGTATTAAATACCATAAATGGCAAGTTAATGCTCGTTGATCCTGAACCGATTCAGATATCCGATGAGCAAATTATACTGCAAAATCAATCAAGAAAAACAGCATTAATTAATGAAGTTAACGAAAAAATAGCTTTTTTACAGGATGTCATAGATTTAGATATGCAGGAATCAAACGAAGATGAACAACTAAAACAGTGGAAAAAATATAGAATTATGCTTACTCGTATTGATACATCAGATATTAATGTCGTATTCCCCCAAAAGCCCTAAACGGGCTTGATTGGCAATTCAATATCTGGTTTATTTGCATCAATCGATTTTAATTGAATGCGATAAAGTTTCCATTTTTTTAATAGTTTTTCATCACCATCTGTTGCTATTTCTAGCTCTATTTTATCATTTAGAATATCTATCTCATTGTTAGCCTCAGATAACAAATCTGCAATATTTAATTGATGTTGTTTAATGATAAAAGTACTTTTTTGCTCTTCATCAAGCTCCCATTTTTCACCGTTCCATTTACAGCATTCGAATGGCTCCAGTAATGTAAAGCCATCTTTAATTTTACCAAGATAATCAACTTTAACTGCTTCTTTTGTTTCTATGTTGTAAGCTGTTTTTTCTCGATTATCTTCAACAAGAATCCATTTTCCATCTTGTTCGCACGGACAATAACCATCTTTAAATATAGGGGCAATTCGTAGTGCATTATCAGGTGGTAATGTGTCATCGTTCGCTTCTAATTGATGTGTAAATGGTTTTGAATCGTTTGAATTATCGTAATAATAATTAATCATAAATTTTCCTATTTTTGTTTACCTACTCGACAAGTAGGTAGCTGGGAGGATGACGCTATTCGCAACATCACAGGTGGATTTGGAGCGGATGGTATGAATGGTGTCGATACTGGTGTTGTTTGGGGTGGACATGGTCCATTTTATGAAAATGGAACTAATCACTCAATAGCAAAATATGCTACCGCAAGCCTTGGTATTGTTAGATCAATGGGGTTTGATTTATCAAGAGTAGTGCCAACATCATATGAAAACCGATCGATCAATATAGGGCTCACTCCAACTATTTATTTAGGAGTTTAAACGCCAAGATAAATTACAGGGGTCCCTCCGATATTGATCGGTCTATTCTCATTCGCGGTAGGTACTACTCGTGATGAGTCAAATGTGATTGGTCGCTCTGGGAAATCAGAATCTACAAAATTACAAACAACCGATACATGCCTGTTATTTAATCCTGACCCACCATTTGCAGCTCTTAAACTAAAAACACCGTACGGGACAGTGCCGCTCCACTGCATCACATGTATTAATTCACCCCATATATTGCGAATAGCATCATCCTCCCAACTACCTACTTGTCGAGTAGTTCCATTTACTGCACGCATAAAACATCCACGTCCATCTGGCGCAAATGCGGTTGGCACGTTAATATATTGAAGACCGTTAATAGTTTTAATCGTAATGCGATGATCGTTTTTATAGTTAACTGATAAACTATTTAAAGCCTGTCCCTGCGGCGAACTGAGCAGATAATTATCACCATTTCTGAAATACCAACCGAACGGCAATTCATCACGCCGAAATGGCATTAAATCCCATTTTCCCACCCAGTCAGAACACACTAAATGGTTACCTACCATATAAATAGGTAAGCCGTTCACATCTTTTTTAACAGCAGGAATAGCACCAATATCATCAGCCGTTGGTTTATTATTAGGCGAATAAACACGAACATCATTTTCTTTTAGCGTTTTAACATTTAATGAACCATTAATTGACTGATCATTTGCACCGGATTTTTTAAGAAAAACGGTAGTATCAATTGAAGATGCGGCATTTTTAGCGTCTTCTGCTGATTTTTTAGCATTTTGTTCAGCTGTTTTAGCATTGTTCTCAGACAAGCTGGCAGCATTTGCGCTATTACTAGATTTTTGAGCTGAATCACGTGACGCTGTGGCTGATGAACTAGCACTATCTGCGCTACTTTTTGCTGATGCTGCACTATTGTTCGATGATGAGCTTGCGTTTTTAGCTATATCGGCATTTTTTGATGTCTGTTCAGCGTAGACCTTACTCTGTTCCAGTAATTTGGTGAGTTCATTTGCAATTGAATACTGTGATTTTATTGTGACTTGCCTACCATCAGGAGCGGTTAGGGTAACCGCATCCTCACCCGTTAATATCATTTGCCATGCATCGAGTTGTGTTTGATAATAGTTTAACATTTCAGATATTCGCAATGCTAATGCCTCAATAGAAACATTAGGCGATGTTGGAATTTGGTATTTAATACCACTCCTTGTTTTTCCATTGTATTTATTTGCTAGCGTTAATTGTGTATCAGATTGAACTGAAGCTATTTCGCAAATTTCTATAAAACCTTCAGTATGTAACAGCAACATTTGACCAGCACAAATACCAATTAATGAATTGGTCCATTTTGTACCAACTCCCGTTACTATTTTACTTCCATTTGTTACTGCTATCGTACCTGTATTATACCACGACATAAGTTCCCTCGAATTTAATTGAATGCTTTGAGATTTATTTACTACTAATTGATTATGAAACCATCTGAGTTTTTCATTAAAAATACTAGCGTATTGAAACTAAATAAATATATTGGTCGACCTTCACCCGGTTTATTAATTGTGATCGAAATATCGACTTTTTCACCATAAGTAAATGGCGGAATATATAGACATAAATTTCGAAGCCTATTTTTAGTGTAAATTTTTTTTAAATCCATTGGATATTGATTATTGAATAAAATTGTAGGATTACCTCGAAAATTTTCCGCAATTTCCCATCTATTACCTATGATATTTTTAGACCAAAATTGAGATTTAACAATGATTTCATTAGCAAAACAAAGTTTTTGCCATTGTCCATTTGCAATAACACTCATTATATGTACATTTTGATTCGGATTTAATTCTTGCAATGTGACATCTTTCACAAATGAAACGGCCGAAAGCACATTCCCCTTGATTTGATTAACATTTAGAGTACCTTTAATTTCACAATTCTCATTGATAACGACATTATTCAACTCTCCTGATGTGGCACGCAATCTCCCTGAAATGTCAGCATTAATGGCTTTCAATGTTCCTGTATGCTTGGATAATTGCCAACCAGATACACCCTCTCTAAAATTATTTGATTCAATAACATTGCCAATTTTTGTGTTCGTTATTGAAGCATCACCAATAACTGCATCATTGATGACAACTTGATTACCCTGTGTCGTAAAGACTGTTTGAGGATTTCCATTGGCTGAGTTCATGATTGAAAAACGATCTTGAAGAAAAATGACATTACTTTGCATTCCTTGTTCAGTATTTTCAACACCCATTGTCATACCTGCAACATACTGTTGACCTTTGTCATCTACTTCAACTTTCATTGTACGATGAGCTGAAACTTTACCATTTAAATTATTTACCGTTTCACTGACATCTGAAATGGTGGTAGAAACATCTCCAACTTTTGTGTTAATTGCCTGTATTGATTTGGCAGTAGCGGCATTTTGTTCAGCTGTTGTCTGTTTTAATTCTGATAAATTGCTATTTATATTACCGTATTTAGCGTTCAACTCTTTTAAAGCAATGGCTGTTGCTGCTTTCTCAGTTAATAACGCTGAATGGGTTTCATGAATTTCAGCGAATAAGTTGCCGTTTTCAACTCTGCGCTGTTTTGTCTCAGCGTCTATAGCCAGTGCATTTTCAATAATGGATTTTGCATTCGCTATTGAATTAATAGCAGCATTATCTGCAGAGTCGACAAGAGATTGCCAAGCGTCTGTTTCTTTTATTTCTTCAAAAATATGGTCTGTCAAATCGTTAGTATTGGTACTTGAAACACCTCTAACCCAATCTGTCCAATCACTGATGTTACCAATTTTATCGACAAGGCGAGCACGGTAGAAAAACTGTTGACCTATAGCTAACCCGGTCTGAGAATAATTGCAAGTTGGGTAACTAACATTGCTTAATAGCAGGGCATTTTCTTCATTTTCAGTCGTACTATATTGAATTTCTGTGTAACTACTATCACCGCTTCCAATTGGAAACGACCAATTAAGGTCAATACCAAATACCACACTTTCGCTAGCAGTAAAGTCTACTGGTCTGTCAGGTTTACCAACTTTTCCCTTGATTGCTTTGGCTTGTGAATAAGCCCAGGGTGAAGATGCATCTATCGCATTTACTGCACGTACTCGAACTTCATAAACACCAGCGTAAACACCTTCGACGGTAAAATTCGTTCCATTAGTTCGCCCAATATTAATCCAAGACGAATTATCTTTTCTCCATTGAGCAATATAGTTTGTCGCACCTTCTACCACATCCCAAGAAGCTTGTAATGATGCCACTGACAGGCCTTGAGATATATAACTACTTTCTGATAAAACAATATTTTTGGGGGATGAAACTGAACTTGGTGGAGTAACAGTTATTGGTTTTGACTCTAATCGTATACCTTGATCTATATATTTGAATTTATTTGGATCATGATGAATAGCCGTAATTGTAAAGTGACCTTCATTAGACGATGATATTGAGGTTACTCTATAATACTGAATAGCGATATTATCACTATCAATACACCATACTGCACCAGCAACTGGTGTCAGTTTATAATTAGCCGTAACAGTGAGTGTTTTTTTATCTGTACTAATCGCTCTAATTGTTCGGCTTTGCGCAGAACCATCTGGTAAATTAAGGACTAACCGATCGCCCACATCATATTCAACGGCTCTATCTAATGTGATTTTTCGTCCTTCAACAGCGTGAATACGCCCGCCATTTTCTTTGCCAGAACGAGAAGGGTCAGCAATCCCAATAATTCGTGCAGGTAAAGGAATATAGCCATCGAGTCCTACCGAAAATGTGATCACTTCATCTTTTGCATTAGAAAGTAAAGCCCAACGTCCACGTCGTTGCGCTTCAGCTTGCGAAGTACAACCTATCGCTGTTAATTTCATGACATTGACATCATAACGACGCATCAAATCATGATCCCACACAGCCTCAACATCATCACAATAATGATTGTTAGGATCAGAATATGCAACTAAACAGGATGTATAACGATTTTTATATGAACCACCAGAATAGGTAAAATCACCGATAACATTAGAAGGATGATAGATAAAATCTGGTTCATCTTGTGGCATATCTGCGGTTAAACAGATCTGATCATTACCCCAAAATATAATACCCCGAAATGAAGCCACTAAATCTTTTAGAACGTTATAAGCCTCTTCTTGACTTTGTATATATTCGTTACAAGCAAAGCGAGGTTCCATGCCACCTCGACCATCAGGTACCATTTGATCACAATACTGACCTAATTGATAAATTGACCATTTATCGAGCATTGTTGAATCAATTCTGACCCCCATACCTGCTATCTCATCACGCATCAAATAATAAGAAAGCCAAGCAGGATTATTGGTATATGCCATTTTAAATCCGCCAGTCCAAGTGCCTGAATAGGTCCTGTTTACCGGATCATAATTGTCTGGTACTTGGACAATTTTTCCTTTCAGTTTACAACTAATTTTAGGAATAGAACCATTAAATTGGCTAGCATCTAACTCGATATAAAGTAGAGCGGTATTAGGATACCGTAATTTACTGTCAATAATTTCCGCATATGAAAAAACACTAAACGCATTAATCAATTTATTCGATTTCGAATCAGGTGTTAGTCGTCTAACACGTATACTCCACCCTTCTAATGCATTTGGTAAATTGATGCGATGATCTCGCTGATATTCTGAGGTAGTTTTTCCATTAAATTCACCATGAATAACCGTTTCAAACGCACTGCCATCTGTTGATAAGTCAATAGTATACTTGGTAACAGTTCCTACCGTATCACCATTTTCTTTATAATGTAAATGACTTGGTAAACTTAATTTGATTCTTATGGCATCTAATTCTAGATTACTAAATGATCGTATCCAAGGATTGTCAGATTTTACTGTAAAAGCGGCTTTTAACTCATTACTTATTTCAGGTATTCCTTGAATATAATCTTGCGTTTGAGCACCATTACGGAATTCCCATGCAACACCATTAAAATTACGTGTACCATCGAGATTGGCTAGTGGAGTATTATCAATGAATATATTTTGTTCTGTTAGATCGCCTTGAATTTCCCCTTCACTTAATGCTAAAAGCACTTTGAGCTTTGCTGTTGAAAGCAAATTATCGGGTTGTTCATAAGGTCTATGTTGCTTTTTTTTACCGCCCTTTTGACCTTCTATTAATTGCATAATCCACCTATTGTTGATCTTCTGAATAAATACCCGCGTTAATCACTGCGCCACCAATTTCACGGTTACCTAATAAAACAGGAACAGGATAGCCTACCGCATTGGTATTAACGGGCGCTCCAAAACCATAGTTAGGTTTATTTTCAGTATTTGATGCCCCGCCTGCGTTAAATTTAGGCTGAGGGGTAAGTAATTGCACAATGCCACCTAATGCCATGCTCAAACCAATACTAGCTAAAACTGAAGATGCAGTAATTTCAGCACCCAATAGCGTTAAAGAGGCACCACCAGTAAAGAAAGCACCAATTAAAGCAACGGCTCCGATCACAACTTGTAATAAACCACCACTTTTTGCGCCTTGAGCTATCGGCATAATCACATAATTTTTGCCATTAACATTAATATCAAACTCATCAATTCCAATATTTTTTCCATCCACAAAAAAGGCAAACTTAATGCCTTTTAAATGAGCCGTACTCATATATTTTTCAAACCCTTTTATTGTCACACAAAGTGCGCGTAGCAATTCCCGGATATTGTTTACGTCATACGTATGCTTTTTTCCAAATTGCCTTGCCATTGCACCTTTCAATGTTAACTTACTGAGCATTCAATAACTCCTTATGCCGCACAATGCGAACAGTTCTATCTCTAAAATATTTACCGTAAGGTGTACGTGTAGATAATTGACCGTACAGGTGGTGTAAAATAAGATTATCACCCACATAAATAGCAGCATGATTTGTGACTTGCGAACCAATGCGCATCATAATCATATCTCCGACTTTCATATCATTCAGACCGACTTCAACAAATCCTTCTGCTTGCCAATTATCATCATAAAGATGCTCTTTGCCACTATCCCACCATTCTCGAGGCACTGAATAATTGTTTAATTTAATCCCATATTCACGATCATAATAATCCATTATTAATGACCAACAATCAGCGTGACCAAGCAACCATTGCCGTCCGGTATAATCTCGATTTATTCGTGGCGATATTGTGCAAAAATCACCATCAGGGGCAGACATTATTCCCCATTCAATACCTGTATAATCACATTGAATACGGTCAAACTCTGACGGAACCAGTGACGTAACATCAGGATGAGAATGAATAATCATGATAATTTCACCTTGTTTTTCTGCAGCTAACTGTTCTTCTGGTGATATTAAAAAATGCGCTTTTGGATTATCTGAAATGTTTTTACAAGGTAGATAGATCTGTTTTTTTCCCGTATCAATAATGAATCCACAAGCTTCATTTGGGTATTCGCTATCCACATGCTTTTTGATTGAATCTAGTAATTTTTGTCGCATATTACTTACCTTGAAGATTAGCCGCAGGAAAACCGCCAAACGGAAGAGGTTTATTACCATGTCGGGCTTTACAATCTTTTAATAGTCCTCCACATTCATCTTTTGCCGGATCATCGACGGCAATTCCGTCTTTGGTGAAAAACTTATTTCCAGCATAATCACAGCCTGTACCTGAGCGGTACCATCCACGCATACACCAAGTACATATTGTTGTGATTTGCCTGGTAGGCAATTGTAAATTTTGAATATCAAATGGCGAACAAAGTTCAAATTCAACAATAGCTTTCGTTTCTTCGCGTTTATTATTAATAAAAAATAATTGAACTCTTTCTTGAGTTGGATCGGCTGTGGCATTACCTGCTAACCAGTTGTCTGAATCAAGGTATTTTGCCATTGTGGTATGAATTTTTACTCTCGCTTGAACTAAATCATCATAATCTATACACAATCTAGTCACTCTTCCGTCAATATTACCGATTGACAATTTAGGGGTAGGTTGTGCACCCGTACTACTTAATTCAAGATCACTTAATTCATACGGATAAGGTAAATATTCTTTACCTTGCCATTTTATAGAAGGTAAATTTCCAACAGCAAAGGAAGCCCACCCTTCAGCAGAGATATTATGAGAATGAAATCGTAAAACCTCATCAAGCCCAAATTTTGTACAATCAACTTCAATAAGTTGTATCAGCTCATTGCCTTCAATGGCTTGTAAATCTTGTGTTATTGACATGTTCTCTCCATCAATCCCCAAAACTTAATTAAGAAAATTTTTTGAGGTCTACATTTGAATAATTAAGGTGCATAAGATTGGACAAAAGTAAAACTTAGCTTTACCACATTCGAAGAGATAAATTCAGATTTGATTGATTCGTTTTGAACACGATATAATCTTTCTTCTCCCCAAGGGTTAACCCACTGAAAGGAATGAATAATATGGCTGTTAAGAAACTGACGGATTTCAGCCAATTCGTTACAATGACCCGTATAGGACAAATCCCATGTTTCACCTGATTTATTGATTCCTGAACTCCAAATTTGCGAATATCCATCATTAAATTTTACTTCTGTGATACTCATTTTTTCCCCTCCATTGGGGGAATGCATTGTTTTCCATTTAAATTTATCTACTTTCATATACTCCTCAAACAAAATTTGGTTTTGAATATGTCTAGGTAATTTAGTTGAATTAAAAACATCAAAACGGATATTTATTTATGTGATCAATTTTAACTTTGAACTTCATGTTTTCTTTGCAATAAAAAATTAAGTTAATTGTGTTGAACTGAATCCATTTACGCGCTATAGACGACTAAAATACGATGATATTCCAAGAAATAGGGATGATTAAAAATGAGTTGTTATTGTGTTTTGATATTCAATAAGTGTTAAAATTATGCCATTTAGAGATTTTTAAAAGAATCTATAATGGTTAATATCGTTACTTCATTGCATACATGACGTTGTATAACTCTCCTCCCGGTGAAACTGATTTTTTAAACATCTCATTCATTTGCCGTCTAATAACCGCATCTACTTGAGATTGAACTTGTTTTGGATCGGTATTATTGCCATGAGTAGAAGTACTATTTTCTGAAGACATATTTAATACAATATTGGGATTAACAGTGATTGCATTTGAAGAAGGAGTTGTGCGTTGGGCTAATGCTATCGGAGCCGAAATAGAGGTATGAACATAACCACCGCTATCATATCCTTTATGAGAATCATTCATCAGACTATAAAGATAGTCTACACCTAATCGTTTAGTTGCCTCTTTTGTAAAAACAAACTCGCCTTTATGAACAATTCCTGCTGGTTGGTACTTGTTACCTCGTCCGGTAAAACCGCCCGGTTCCAATGCATATCCCACACTTCCACCCGAAGCATATCCAAGAATTTCACCCCCTGTATAAGCTTGTTGAAGCCCTCCGGTTGCTTTTCCTCCACCACCAAAACTCGTTAAAGCAGATTGAATAATCTGTGCTAAAATCAATTTATTAATAATTTCAATTAGATTAACTAAGATAGTTTTTGCAAACTCTTGAAAGTTTGCTTTGCCTGTTGTGACAAGCGTTGTCATCATTTGAGACATAGATCCAATTGAATTTTGCGCAAAATCTTTAGCAACACTAAAAACATCTTGAGATGTTTCAGCAAATTCTTTCAAACCGGTTGTTAAACCAGCTATCCAATCTCCTTTTTGTAAATCTTCTTGCACAAAACTTTCTTCTAAAAGTTGAGCTGCCTCAAGGTAATTTTGGGTTATAGTGATGATGTTTTCTTGACTTAGATTATTACTCGGATCTAAATCTTGTTTCTTATTTCTTTCTAAATTAATTCGACTTTGATACCTTGATGATTGAGATGATGTCATTCCAAAGGTCGCTTTTTTATCTGCAATCTCATTTTGTAATTGAGTAGAATTGTGAGTAATATTTTGTAAAATCTGTTGGGCTTTGATTCGACCATTGATTTCTTCAGAAATTGCCGCATTTTTTTCATATTGAGAAAGTAACGACGCTTTATTGGCTAGTAAATAACGTTCTTCTGCGGTTAGTCTACTTTTATTGTTTTCTTGTTCCAAGATGTTAATCTGAGCTTGCAAATCAAAGTATTTTTTACGTTCTGCCGTTATCGCACCGATCGTTGCATTCTGTTCTTTTAATGATTCTAATTGAATTTGAAGATTTTTCTCATCACGTTGACTAGTTTTTAATAATGACGGCGCACTATTTTTTGAAGAAAATAAAGTATTTATTTTATTTCTATTGCCTTTATCGCCTTGAGGGTTGCCATTTAAATCATTTGATGACTTCAGTATTTTTGTTGAATTAGTGACTTTGGTAATAATTTCTTTAAATTTTATTATAAAATTATCTAAATTATCATTTCCTTTTCCAGCTATTGATGAAATGTCTCCAAAATAAGCCCCAAGATCATTTAATTTTGCTTCAAACTCGAATGAATTTGATGCATTTTTAATTTCCAACAATTTATTTAAAAAAAGTTTAGCTTCTTCATTAGTTATATTCCATGTTTTAGCAAGTTGCTCAGTGCTTGATTTTACTAAACTAAAGATTTGTTCATGCACATTTGTCATTGCCTCTTTATATTGTTCTTTACTCTCCCAAACATTATCAATTTTTTCAGGTATTTCAATACCATTAGGATGCTGTCGAATATAGTCCAAATGATAAGTTATGAGATTAAAATTAATCTTTGATTCTTTTAAAATTTTTTCAAAAACACCTTTTGAAGACGCAATTGATTTTTCTGAAAGTCTTTTTGAAGTCTGAATAAATGCAGTCGCAAATTTGGGATTTATATTTGCTAGTTCCTTTAATTCATCAGTAAATGAAACTGTTCCATCTTTATTTAGTTTAACAATACTATACAGTTTTTCTTGAGACTCATTTAAACTATCAGTGGCAGATACAGCATTATCAAAATAGTCAAACAAATCCTTACCAACAACGGCACCCACTTTAACTATCGTACCAATAGCTTTCCCAACAGGACCGAACAATTCACCAATTTCTATTCCATGTTCAGCCAGTGTCATTAATGGATTTTTCTTTACATTAGCTTGTGCTGACATCTCTTTCATTTGATTTGAAATCTGATTTAATGCCGCACTCATTTTTTCACTTGTATTAGCAAATGTTTCTTGCGATTCAATTATTCCAATTAATTGATACTTAGAGCTTTCAATTATTGAATTAAAAACTTGAAAAGCATGAGCATCAATAAATCCATTTCCATTATTGTCAGATAATTGTTGTTGCACATAAAGCAGATTATCCAATGCTTTGTTGACCGGATGAATGATTCCTAATAACTTATTATAGACACCAATTTGGTTATATAAAGATTCCAATTGACGTTTACTAATATTGTTATGCATTAGTTTAGATGTATTTAGTGTTCTCAAACTTTTATCAGTGGTTTTAAGCTTTACATCTAACTCGTTAATTCTTTTAATCTCTTTATCAAGATTACCTGTTTCAACTTTTAATGATAATGTAGTTGTTTTTGACATAGATTACCCATATTAAATAAACCGACTTTCGTCGGTTATTTTGATTTGTGTATGATTGTTAAGGCCTGACTTTCCATTAACCGAATATCATTAAAAATTTTTTGGTTTCCTTTAATATCAAGCATTTGCATTACCCAAGGCAAGCAATTATAGTCAAGACCTAAAATACCACTCATGCTTGTTCTCCACTGCGTTGACATGGCTTGGAATAACTGGAAAGCATCCCAGTTATCTGACCATATTTCTATATACTCATCTTCATAATCGACTTCCGATAGCCCAAAAGAATCAAGTTCAGCTTTTGAAGGCGTTGATGAATAAAGTGCAGTGGCAAGCTCTATGAGTTTTTTTCTCGTTGTCCCAACATCTCTTTATAATAAGTATTAGTTATTGCTTGCCAAGCAGCAGGATAGTTATTTAATAAGATATTTAAATTTTCTTGATTAAACTCTTCATCCAAATTCCAACCAGATACAATTTTTATCATAAATTCAATGATAGGTTTATCCTTAAGATCGGTCTCAAACATGGTCAGTTTATCAACTGAATAATGTTTGAAATCAAAGCTAATTTGACCATCGTCCAATCCAGGACGCGGAATGGAAACTTCACATCTAAATGTCGGATCTGCAATAAGTTTAAATTTTGCCATGATTAAAATGTCCTAATTAATCTTTATAGAAAGTAATTGCTGGTGACTCAACTGTCGCACTTACTTTTACAGTTTCAATATCATTAATGGCTGTTGTTGGCGTCGGATCAAAAGCAATACGGACAGAGTCATAACGTGTTTCTTTAGCTTTAGGAACATACATTTTCATTGCAACAACATTATTGGTTAAATCCAACTGCTGTAACAATGTGTAGATAGGTAATGAGCTGTCATGAGCAATGGTAAAACTTTTACTTTTCGCTGATTTGATAGTCGGTAATTGACGTTCTGCATCATCATCAAGGAACTGAATTTGAATAAATTGCTGTTCACCACCTTCAGTAGCAACCTCTTTAATTTGAGGTAGTTGTTCCCATTCTGTGATTTTGGTGATAGTTCCTTGTCCTTCTCCTGCCGGGAATACCGTTGTATTACTAGTATTAATATTGCCCAAAGTCACTTCATTGTTATTTACGTGAGAAATTTTTGCGACAATATTATTCAATTTAGTCCATGATGAAGTGAGCATGACTTCGTCCCCGACCACTAGTCCATGCCCTGAATTTAACGTTACCACTGCTTCTTTAGCATTAGAAATTGAATTAAAGTTAGTTACTTCGTTGTGTGATTTTTGCACATACACACGTGAACCATTAGGTAAAGCAAAACCCATAATATATATCTCCTTAAATTTTATTTAAAATATAGAATCAGCACGATAGTTAAAGCTGATCGGTAGTGTATAACAAGCATTATCCATTTTTGCTGGATAAACACTTGGTATAGAATTTACATAAAGTGAAAAGTTATGACTTGTTAACTCTAAATTGAGTGGAAAATGCTGAATAATTTCATCAGATATTTGTTGAGAACTTAACTTACCGCTATTGATAGGTGCGACAACAGAAATTTGATAAACACCTCGATAAACCTTCAATTTTCCTTCTGAATCAACGCTTGTTGTTACTTCTGGTAAAATATAAGTTCTGAGATAAATATCGGAATGAGAAAGAATTTCACTATTTTCATCGAAAACAGGTAAGTTTAGTTTTTTTGCAATAATATCAAGGTGAGATTCAAGCAATGCTGAGATTGTTGAAATCAAATTATCATCTCCTTAGCGACATTTTAAAAATAGATCTTGTTAATTATTGTTTGCTTATAAATTTCATAAAAACTTCAGAAATTAAGGAAGAGTTTTTTAAATTTATTCAATAAATTCGATTAGAAAAGGCTATCTACACCTAATAAAACAATTATCTATTACACATAAACAGTGTGTTATTTTGAGGTGCAATGACCTGACAGTAGTATTGTTGCCATCCTTCGATTAGGGCT